>NZ_JAKSYD010000253.1 GCF_022829605.1 Methylobacterium sp. E-065
CCCGGGGTCAGCTGGAAGTTGTAGCCGATCTGGGCGCCGCCGGAGAAGCCGTCCTGGCTGTTGTTGCGGAAGGTGGCGA
Organism: Methylobacterium sp. E-065; assembly: GCF_022829605.1. Classification (GTDB taxonomy): domain Bacteria; phylum Pseudomonadota; class Alphaproteobacteria; order Rhizobiales; family Beijerinckiaceae; genus Methylobacterium. The sequence goes on from NZ_JAKSYD010000253.1 coordinate 80, forward strand.
CGGTGCCGGGGGTGGCGTAGGGGAAGGGCACGCCGAAGCTGTTGCCGGTGGAGCGGCTGGAAGCGTCGAAGGCGTAGCCGGCGTTGATACCGAAGTAGGCGCCGGTCCAGGTGAACACCGGCACGGGGGTGAACACGGGCGGCGGGGCGGCGCGGCGTGGCAGGTCGGCGGCCGAAGCGGCGCCGGTCAGGAGAGCCGTGGCGGCGCTCGCGAGAAGAAGCTTCTTGATCATCTGGTCCTCACTGGTCGTCCCGCACCGGCCGAGAGCGGACGGACGCAGGACATGGATCGGGTTGCGTTCCAGCGGTTCCAGGGTTGCTTTGCGCTCTGCGGTGTCGCCGACCGCTCACGCGGCCCCTTATGGCAACCCGCCGTTTTTCCCCGGCACCTTGACCCCACAACGCACTTGAATTGCCAAGGTTCAGTTACGGCTACGCTTTTTCTCGAGCCGGCCGATCGACAAATTGTCGCACCCCCTTTCCAGTTCCGGCCAAGCTCCCGAACCGGCGTATTTCAGGGTGCGAGCGTGATGGCGGAGATCAGGCGTCCGTAATCCGGCTCGCCCCGGTGCGTCGCCCGGCGATAGCTGTAGAAGCGTTCGGCGTCCGCGTAGGTGCAGAGGTTCAGGGCTGCGGCCTCGGCCACCTCGGCCTCGGCGAGCCGGGCCAGGATGAAGCCCGGCAGGTCGAACTGGGCATGATCCGCGCGGGCGCCGGTGCCGAGGAAGCGGTCCATTCCCGGGGCCTCGTTCCGGAAGCGTGCGATGAAATCCGGGCCAACCTCATAGGAGCGCTGGCTGATCGTCGGTCCGAGCACCGCGACGATCCGATGCCGCCGGGCGCCCAGGGCCTCCATGGCGGTCACCGTCGCTTCGATCACCCCGGTCAGCGCGCCCTTCCAGCCGGCATGGGCAGCCCCGACCACCCCCTCTGCGGGATCGGCGAACAGGATCGGGCCACAATCGGCGGTGGCGATGCCGAGCGCCAGCCCCTCCATACGCGTCACCATGGCGTCCGCCCGGGGCCGTTCGGTCGGCGCGAAGGGCGCCTCGACGGTGACGGCCTCGGCCGAGTGAACTTGGTACAGACTCACGAGCCGGTCGGCCGGCAGCCCGAGCTGCGCGCACATCCGCGCCCGGTTCTCGATCACGTGCTCCGGCGCGTCCTGAGAGCCGAGACCTCCGTTCAAGGAGGTATAGTTGCCCTCCGATACGCCGCCGCGGCGGGTGAAGAAGGCATGGCGGATGCCTGCGCACGCGGAGAGTTCCGGCGCTTCGATCAACAGGCCTGCGGTCACGGTCGATCCTCCATGAGTCCGGACGAGCGTCCGGACCGGCTCCGGGGTGGCGCTCCGATAGCGCACGGGCGGCCCCTTGACGATGTCGCTCAGACGTCAGATTCTTGCTGCAATGCAATATGAGGCCGGCACCGGCCTCATGCTGAGAAGGATCGCAATGACGCACGGGATCGAGTCCGAAGCCCTGAAGGACACGTCCAAGCCGGTGGCCGAAGCGCCCCGCAGCCCGAACCCGCCCGCGCATTCCGTCACGCGCGAGCCTGCCGCTTTCGACCCGAACGATCCGAACCCGCCGGCTCCGCCGAGCCCGCGGCCGGCAAACCAGACCGATTCCGGTTTCGGTTCGTTCGGCTGAACGCCTCCGACGTCACGGATCCGGAAAACCCGGGAGCGGCCCCAGATCCGGGCCGCTCACCGCCAGAACCTTGAACAGGCTGCCCATCCCGGTCCGTCCGGGATCCGTCAGCCGCGCGACCGCCGCGTCGATCTGCGCGGCCTGGCTTGCCGTGGCGCGGGCCTTGAGCCGCTCCGCGCGTTGACGCAGGCCGAGGCTCAGCAGGAACTCGCCCTGATCGACCGGTCCATGGGCCCGGGCGCCGGCACTTACGGCCGCTTTGGACAGGGCGGCGAAATCGACATGGTGCGTCAGATCGGCCTCGCCGGGCGCCGCCAACGGATCGGTAAAGCCGTGTCGGGTCATCGCCTGGAGCGTGTCGCCGAAGCCGGGGCGGACATGGCCGTAATCGAGCATCAGCAACGCGCCGCCCGCCGTGCGAAACCGCTGCGCCAGCGCGCGGATGACGGCGAGGCCCGCGCTCGGCACGCTGAGCAGCGCGCCCTCCGGCCCATCGGCGTCGAGGCCCGGAGTTGGCTCCGGCGCGAGCCCGAAGGTGAAGCCGCCCTGCACGTCGAGGCCGACCTGACGCGCGTGCCATCCCGCTGGCCCCCGCACGAACTGGAGGACCGGCAGGCAGTCGAAGAACTCGTTGGCCAGGATGATCGCGGGTCCTACAGGGAGGGACTCGAGGCCGTCGTGCCAATGCGCGCCCGTGCCGGCGAGGGTTCGTTCCTGCACCGCCCGCAGCACCGGGCTGGTCTCGACGAGGTGGGGCGCGACGCGCAAGCCCGGCGCGGCGGCCCGGAGCGTGCGTAGGGCATCCGCCATCAGCGTGCCGCGGCCGGGGCCGAGTTCGATCAGAGCCAGGGGATCCGGCCGACCCATCAATCCGTGCACGTAGGCGGTCCAGGCCCCGATCAACTCGCCGAACATCTGGCTGATCTCGGGCGCCGTCGTGAAGTCGCCCTGCGCACCCAGGGGATCGCGGGTGCGGTAATAGCCATGGACCGGGTGGCCCAGGCAGAGCGCCATGTAGCGGTCGATGCCGATCGGACCGTTCTGGCGGATCAGCGCTGCGATCTCCGCCGCCAGCGGCGTCACGCCCCGACGGGCGCCTTGCGCGCCTCCTCGGCGACCGGCGCCTCGACCGGGTGACGCGGGCGCGTCCGGCCGGTTGCCGCCAGCACGATGTAGGTGAGGCCGACGATCATCATCGGCACGCAGAGCAGCATGCCCATGGTCACGCCGCCCCCCATGGGCCCGAGATGGTCACCGAACAGGAAGCCGAGCTGCCGGTCCGGCTCGCGGAAGAATTCGCAGACCGTCCGGGCCAGGGCGTAGCCCAGGACGAAGATGCCGCCGAGCAGCCCGGGCTTGCGAAAGCCGAACCGGCGGACGCTGATCGCCATCACGATGAACAGCAGCAGGCCCTCGGTGGCCGCCTCGTAGAGCTGGCTCGGATGGCGCGGGAGCGGCCCGCCGCTTGGAAACACGATTGCGTAGGGGAAGTCGGGCGCGACGCGGCCCCAGAGCTCGCCGTTCACGAAATTGGCAATGCGGCCGAAGAACAGGCCGATCGGGACGACCACGGCGCCGATATCGAGCAGCGTGTAGCCGTTCAGACCCTTGGATCGGGCGAACAGCAGGAAGGCAAGGATTGCCCCGATGAACCCGCCGTGAAACGACATGCCGCCATTGCGGATCGCCAGGATCTCCCACGGATCGGCGATGTACATCGGCAGGTTGTAGAACAGGACGTAGCCGATCCGCCCGCCCAGCACGACGCCGAGCGCCACCCAGACGACGAGATCGTCGATATCTACCACCTGCGGGCGTTTCACCACGCCCCAGAGACTGTCCACCATGACGAGGCGGCGTGCGTAATACCAGCCGCCGATCAAGCCGGCGATGTAGGCGAGCGCGTACCATTTGATTGTGATCGGCCCGATCGCGAGCGCCACCGGATCGATGGCCGGAAAGGGCAGGGCGAGGAACGGCATCGGTCTCACCTCCGGGGCGGCCGGATTGGACGCCGGAGGGGCGGCGCGTCAAGCCCACATGAAGCTTTGCCGGAGGCGAGGCATCAGGCCGGCAAGAACAGGAAGCCGTGTCCGTCCGGTCCGGCGCAATAGATTGCTGCGCCGTCCGCGGAAGCCCGTGGCGACAGTCCGGCCTCGCCCAGGCGTCGCACGAGGCCTTTCGGGTCGGCCGTCGAGAAAACGGTGTGGGTCGCGGCGCGGTCGGCGGGGCCGTACAAGTTCTGCCGCTGCGTGGCTGGCGCGCGGTAATGCAGCAGCTCCACGTGCGGCGCCGGTTCCGGCGGCTCCAGCGCAATCACGTCGACCTTCGGATCGTCCACGCCGTCGAGGCGCGCCTGCTCCGGGCCCTGGTTCAGCCCGCGCTGCGCTACCGTGAGGCCCAGCGGTCCGGTCAGAAAGGCGAGGGCGGCGTCGAGGTCGGTGATGGTGATCGCCGAATGGTCGATGCCGAGGAACAGGCCAGGCGCGTCCCGCCAGCGCGCGGCCGGCGGCCCGTCCGGGAACTCAATCAGCTCCAGCGGATGCCCGTCTGGGTCTCGGAACTTGTAGGCGGCCACGCCCCCCGAGGAGGCTGGCAGGCGCTGAGCGCCGTCGCGGCTGATCGGCGTTGGGCCGACCTGGGCGAGCTGTGCCATCGCGGCATCCATGTTGCGGACGGGGATCGCGAAGTGCTGGAAGAACGGGTCGGTCGCCGCGGCATCGGCCGGGTAGGGCGCGCCGGGCGGATCGACCGTGAGGAAGGTCACGCTCTGCGCCCCGAGCCGCATGCGCAGCTGCGTCGGCCGGCGATCTGAGAGACCCATCGCTTCCGCCTGGGCGACCGGCACAGGCTCCGGCGGGGCGACCCGCGCGAATCCGAGCGCGTCCCGATAGAACGCCTCCGTGGCCGCAAGGTCCGCGACGGTACGGCCGAATCCGACGATCGCGCGCACGCCGGTCACAGAAGCGATGCTCCGCGGACATTGACGTAGATCGCGTAGAGCGCTTGCGAGGCGCATAGGAACAGCCGGCTGTTGTTGCGGCCGCCGAAGGCGAGATTGGCCACCGTCGAGGGAACCAGGATCTTGCCGACCAGCGCGCCGCCGGGATCGATGCAATGGACCCCGTCACCGGCGCTCGACCAGATATTGCCGTGCTCGTCGCAGCGGATCCCGTCAGCATTGCCTGGCGCGATCTTGAAGAGCACGTCGCCCCCGCACAAGCCGCCATCGTCATCCACGTCGAAGGCGCGCACGTGCTGCACCGGGTCGGGCGCGAATTGCAGCCCCGTCTCCACGATGTAGAGCTGGCGCTCGTCGGGGGAGAAACACAGACCGTTCGGCCCCTGGAAATCATCCGCCGCCACCCGCAGCGAGCCGTCCCGCGGGTCGAACCGATAGAGTGCGGCAGGCAGCTCGGATTCCTGCTTGCCGCCCTCGTAGTCGGTCTGGATGCCGTAGGGCGGATCGGAGAACCAGATCGTCCCGTCCGACTTGCAGACGATGTCGTTGGGCGAGTTCAGGCGCCGCCCCTGGTAGCGCTCGACAAGGCCGGTGATGCTGCCGTCGAGCTCGGTCCGATGGATGCGCCGGCCGCGATGCGAGCAGGACAACAGTCGGCCCTGCCGGTCGCGGGCATGGCCGTTCTCGAAGTCGCCGGCCTCGCGGTAGACGCTGAGGCCCGCCGAGGCGGCCCAACGCATCACCCGGTTGTTGGGCAGATCGGAGAAGAGCAATTCGTCCCGGTCGCCGAAGAAGACCGGCCCCTCGGTCCAGCGTAAACCGTCGGCGAGTTTCTCCAGGGGCGCATTGGGCAGAACGTAGGCCTTGAAGCGTGGCTGCGTGAACTCGAACCCGTCCATGGCGCGGCCCTACTTGAAGCGACCCGGTTGATTCACCGTCGGCTCGACCTGAAGGCCGGTTACGATCATCGTGCAGGGTTCGTCGCCGACCGTGCCGGACAGGTGACCCTTCCGGCCATCGCGCGCCTTCGTGTTCTGATCCTCGCCCATCATCAGCTCGCCCGGGCCCATCTCGACCCGGTGGCCATCCATGGTCTCCACGAACCAGCGGCCGGAGAGGATCGCGATCCATTGCGGGCGCGGGTTCTCATGCCATTCACCGACCCAGCCCACCGGCAGGACCGTGAAGGTAACGACGGAGGGGGCGGGATCCATCTTGTCGTTCCACTGCGGCGCGGTTTCGGGGTTGATGCCCTCGAACTTGAACCGTTCGAGGTGGAACAGCTCCTGGCGGCTCACCCCTTCCGCGTCGGTGTAGACGTGCCAATAGGGCATCTTCGGAGGGGTCGGCTCGCTCATCGTCGCTCCTGCGGCGGCGGGACAATCGTCCTCGCTCAACGAGCGGATTCGGCGATGGTTCGCGTTAGGGCGTTCGGTGCCGCCTCGGGGGCGCTTACATCTGTTCGGGGATCCGATCCGTCTGCGCGAGGTTCGAGAACCGGGTAATGTTGGCGTCGAACTGCAATTCCACCGTACCGGTCGGGCCGTGACGCTGCTTGCCGAGGATCACCTCGGCCTTGCCGTGGACGCGCTGCATCTCTGCTTCCCAGGCGAAGAACTCCTCCGTGCCTTCGCGGGGCTTCTTGTTGCCGACGTAATATTCCTCGCGGAACACGAACATCACCACGTCGGCGTCCTGCTCGATCGAGCCCGATTCACGCAGGTCCGAGAGCTGGGGACGCTTGTCGTCGCGGTTCTCGACCTGACGGGAGAGCTGCGACAGGCCGATCACCGGCACCGCCAGCTCCTTGGCCAGCGCCTTCATGCCGGTGGTGATCTCGGTCATCTCCTGCACGCGGTTGTCGCTGCGCTTGCCGGAGCCCGAGAGCAGCTGCAGATAATCCACGATCAGCAGGTCGAGGCCCTTCTGCCGCTTCAGGCGCCGGGCGCGCGCGGAAAGCTGGGCGATCGAGATGCCGCCGCTCTGGTCGATGTAGAACGGGATCGTCTGCATGTCCCGGGCGGCATCGGTGATCTTGTAGAAGTCCTCGGGCCGGATGTCGCCGCGGCGGATCTTGTAGGAAGGCACGCCCGATTGCTCGGCGATGATACGGGTCGCCAGCTGCTCAGCCGACATTTCGAGCGAGAAGAAGCCCACGATGCCGCCGTTCACGGTCTTGGTCGTGCCGTCCGGCTGCTTCTCGCCACGATAGGCCTTGGCGATGTTGAAGGCGATGTTGGTCACCAGCGAGGTCTTGCCCATCGCCGGACGGCCCGCCAGGATGATCAGATCGGACGGCTGCAGGCCGCCCATCTTGGCGTCGAGGTCGGACAGGCCCGTGGCGATGCCCGAGAGCTTGCCGTCGCGCTGATAGGCTTTGGCGGCCATGTCGACCGCGGCGGTCAGCGCGTCCGAGAATTTCTGGAAGCCGCCGTCGTAGCGTCCGGCCTCAGCGAGTTCGTAGAGCCGCCGCTCGGTCTCCTCGATCTGCTCCCGCGGCGCCTGCTCGACCGGGGCCTCGTAGGCGCCGTTGACCAGATCCTCGCCGATCGTGATCAGGCGCCGGCGGATCGCGAGATCGTAGATCGCGCGGCCGTAATCGCCCGCGTTGATCACCGTGGTGGCGTCGGCGGCGAGCCGGGCGAGGTATTGCATCACCGTCTGGCCGCCGAAATCGGCGTCGCCCAGATAGGTCTTCATGGTGATGGGCGTGGCGAGCTTGCCGGCCCGAATCAGCGAGGCCGCCACCGTGTAGATCTGCTGGTGGGCATCCTCCATGAAATGCTCAGGCAGCAGGAAGTCCGACACCCGATAATAGGCGTCGTTGTTCACCAGGATCGCGCCCAGCAGCGCCTGCTCCGCATCGATGTTGTGCGGGGCGACGCGGTACTCGGCCTGGACCGTTTCGAGCTTGGCCGTGAGCGCATTGGGCAGGGCCATCGGCGGACGACTCCGTATCAAGCGCCGCGGCGGGCGCACCAGGATCACACCGCACGACCTTGGCCACGGTATGGTTACCGAAGCTTAGCCGACGGCCGCTTCTCCCGGGCCGAGGCACGGAAAAGCGGACGCCCGCCGACTCGCATGAGTGGCGGGCGTCCATGCTGGAACAAAACTGGAACATGTCAAGTCTCGGAGACGATCATCCCCATTGTCCACCGCTATACAGCCCACGGGACCACTACCCTGTGGTCCCGCAGTAAAGCGCCTCACGTCCGCCGCTGGGCCTGGCCCTCCTGCTCCTCGAAGCCCTTGAGCATCTTGTCGAGCGTCAGCGGGTACTCGCGCACGCGGATCCCGGTCGCATTGTAGATCGCATTCGCGAGCGAGGCCCCGGCACCGCAGATGCCGAGCTCGCCGAGACCCTTGCTCTTCAGCGGGTTGGTCTTGTCGTCGAGCTCCGGCAGGAACACCGCGTCGATCTCCGGAATGTCGGCGTGGACCGGCACATGGTACTCGGCGAGGTCGTGGTTGACGAAGTAGCTGTAGCGTGGATCGACCACCGCATCTTCCATCAAGGCCGCGCCGACCCCGAAGGTCATGCCGCCGATCGCCTGGCTGCGGGCCGTCTTGGCGTTGAGGATGCGTCCGCCGGTGAACACGCCGAGCATCCGCCGCAGCCGGATCTCACCGGTATCGACGTCGACACCCACCTCGGCGAAATGCGCGCCGTAGGAATACTGCGAGAATTTCTCCTTCATCTCGCCCGGCTTGATCTCGCCGGACGCTTCGAGCCCCGATCCGGCGAGGTCGGTCAGCGCCTCGGTGCGGTTGCCCGACGTGACGGCCCCGTCCCGGAACGTCGCCCCGTCGGCATTGAGGTCGCCGGCCTTGAGCAGAGCCTGCCGGAGGTTGTCGCAGGCGACGTAGAGCGCGGAGCCCGCCGAGGCTGCGCCGAACGAACCGCCTGACCCAGAAGCCATCGGGAAATTCGTGTCGCCGATCTCGACCCGCACGCGCTCGGGCGGCAGGCCCAGCATTTCGCCGGCGATCTGGGTGAGGATCGTGTAGGTGCCGGTGCCGGGATCGGTCATCGCCATCTGCACGACCAGCACGCCGTCCGACCCGAGCCGGACCTTGGCGGCGGACGGCATCAGCGGGTTGAGACGGGCGGCGGCCGACATGCCCATGCCGACGAGCCAGTTGCCCTCGCGCCGGCTGCCTGTCGCTTGCCGCTTGTCCCAACCGAACAGGCGGGCACCCTCGCGCATGCAGGGCACGAGCTGCCGGGTCGAGAACGGCACCTTCTTCTCGGGATCCTCGGCCGGCTCGTTGCGCACCCGCAGCTCGACCGGATCGATCTTCAGCTGCTCGGCCAGCTCATCCATGGCGCATTCGAAGGCAAGCTGGCCGACGGCCTCGCCAGGCGCGCGCATCGAGGAGGCGATCGGCATGTTGAGGTTCACAAGCCGGTGGCGCGTGACCCGGTTCTGCGCCGCGTAGAGCGACCGAGTGACGTTGGCCGAGGTCTCGAAGAAGCCGTCGCCTTCAGCGGTGTCGGACCACGATTCATGGCCGATCGCCGAGAGGCGCCCATCCTTATCGGCACCCAGCCGGATGCGTTGGATCGTGTCGGTTCGGTGGGTGGCGACGTGAAATTCCTGCTGGCGGGTCAGTGCAACCTTCACAGGGCGCTTCACGACCTTCGAGGCCAGGATCGCCAGCGTCGCCTCCGGCTGGACCTGCAGCTTCGCGCCGAATCCGCCGCCGATATAGGGGCTGACGATCCGCACCTTCTCGGGTGGCAGCTTCAGCACCGAGCCCAGTGCCTTCTGGCCGCGATTCGGCATCTGGTTGGCGGTGTAGAGCACCACGCCATCGCCCTCCCACGACGCGACGGTGGCATGGGGCTCCATCTGCGCGTGGATCTGGTTCGGCGTGACGTATTCCACATCGAGCTTCACGGGCGCCGCCGCGAAGGCCGTGTCGAAATCGCCGAGCTTGGAATCGGGCGGCGAGTTGCCCGGCTTCGGCTCGTAGGCCGAGGCCAAGCTGTCCTTCAGCAGCCCCTTGGGTTTGGCCACCTCGTACCGCACCTTGACCATCATCGCCGCGGCGCGGGCCTGCTCGAAGGTCTCCGCCACCACGAAGGCGACCGGCTGCCCGTAGAACTTCACCGCCGTGCCCTGGAGCTGCGGCCAGACCTGCTCCTTCTTCCCGCCCTGCTCGGGCACGTTCTCATGGGTCAGGACCAGGATCGTGCCCGGCGCCTTGCGCGCGGCGTCGGCGTCGATCGACCGGATCGTGCCGGACGCGATCGTCGCCGGCACGATGTAGCCGTAGGCGGGGTTCTTGAGCGCCCGGGTCTCGTACGCGTAGGGCACGTGGCCCATGACCTTGAGCTTGCCTTCGACCCGGCTGAGCGGCTTGCCGACGAGGCCGTCGGGACGGTCGTCGAGCGGCGTCAGGCCGATCGGCTGATTCATCTCCATGGGAACGGTCCTTGCCGGGATTTAAGCGCGGGTCGCCTGCGCCACGACGGCGCGCAGGGTCCGACGGGTCAGCGGGATCTTGAAGTCGTTGCTGCCGTAGCCGCGGGCGCCTTTGAGCACCGCGTCGGCGGCGGCGTCCGCCGAACCGGTCTGCACCAGAGCCGTCTCGGCCTTGGCCACCCGCCAGGGCTTGTGCGCCAGCCCGCCGAAGGCGAGGCGCGCGGCCTGCGGCTTGCCGCCTTCGGCCCCTGCGATCACGGCGGCCACCGAGACGGTGGCGAAGGCGTAGGACGCCCGATCGCGGACCTTCCGGTAGATGTGCAGGCCGGCCACCGGCTTCGGCAGCGTCACGGCGGTGATGATCTCGCCCTTGCGCAGCTCGGTCTCGATCTGCGGGGTGTCGCCCGGGAGCTTGTGGAAGTCGGCGATCGGGATGCTGCGCGCCGCACCGTCAGGGTTCATCGTCTCGACGGTGGCGTCCAGCGCCCGCATGGCGACCGCCATGTCGGACGGGTTGGTGGCGATGCAGGCTTCACTTGCGCCGACGATCGCCATGATCCGGTTGAAACCGCCGATCGCCGAGCAGCCGGAGCCGGGCTCGCGCTTATTGCAGGGCATCGCCGTGTCGTAGAAGTAGTAGCAGCGGGTCCGCTGGAGCAGGTTGCCGGCGGTGGTCGCCTTGTTGCGCAGCTGCCCCGAGGCGCCGGCCAGCAGCGCCTTGGCGAGAACCGCGTAGTCCTTCCGGACCCGCGGGTCGGCCGCGAGGTCGGAGTTGCGCACCAGGGCGCCGATGCGCAACCCGCCATCCTGTGTGGCCTCGACCGTGCCGAGAGGCAGCCGGTTGACGTCGATCAGGGTCGCCGGGGTCTCGATCTGGAGCTTCATCAGGTCGAGGAGGTTGGTACCGCCCGCGATGAACTTGGCGTTCGGCCGCTCGGCCGCGAGCTTGGCGGCATCCTGCACAGTCGTGGGACGCTCGTACGTGAAGGCCTTCATGTCCGGCCCCTCAGAGGTTGCTGGCGGCGGTGTCGCGGATCGCCGCGACGATGTTCGGGTAGGCGCTGCAGCGGCAGAGATTGCCGCTCATCCGCTCGCGGATCTCGGCGTCGCTGAGCGTCGGGGTCGCGGCGACATCCTCGGTGACGTGGCTCGGCCAGCCGGCCTTGGCCTCGCTGAGCATGCCGACCGAGGAGCAGATCTGGCCCGGCGTGCAGTAGCCGCACTGGAACCCGTCATGCTCCAGGAAGGCGGCCTGCATCGGGTGCAGCTGATCGCCTGTCGCCAACCCCTCGATCGTGGTGACCTGATCGCCCTCGTGCATCGCCGCGAGCGTCAGGCAGGAATTGATGCGTCGTCCGTCGACCAGCACCGTGCAGGCGCCGCACTGGCCGTGGTCGCAGCCTTTCTTCGTGCCGGTGAGCGCCAGATGCTCGCGCAGCGCGTCGAGCAGGGTGGTGCGCGTATCGAGGACGAGGTCGTGCGGCTGGCCGTTGACGGTAAGCCGCATCGGCATGGTCTGGGGCACAGGGTCGCCCGGCGCGGCGAGGGCGGTTGCCGGACGGAAGCCCAGGGCGCCGAGCGCCCCGGCCGCGGCGCAGCCCTCCACAAGGGCGCGCCGCGTCAGTGTGAACGGCGCCTTCGGGGTCTCGTCGGTCATGCTGCTATCCCGCCCGGGCGCAGCGCGTCACAGCGCGGCGCAGCCTGGTATCCAGCGTGCCAACGCCGCGCTCGACGGATTAGATCCGGTCCAGACTGCGCCCGTTCAACGCGGGCAGGCGGCTTCTCAGAACCCGATCGGATGACACGGATCGGCCGTCCCCCATCGCTTCACTGCGCGCCGGGACGAGGTTGCTTCGGAACGTCTCACGCCACCATCATTTGGCCAGATCGAGACTCATCCGCGAGATCCCAGCATGGCCGAGACCGTCCCGACCCTTGTCCTCAATGACGGGCGCCGCATCCCGCAGATCGGCTACGGCTGCTGGCAGCTCTCCGATGCGCAGGCGCCCGACCTTGTCGGCAAGGCGCTCAAGGCCGGCTACCGCCTGATCGACACCGCGGCGGCCTACGGCAACGAGGCCGGCGTCGGCCGCGCTGTCCGCGACACACAGGTTTCGCGCGACGAGATCGTCCTCACCACCAAGCTCTGGAACGATCGCCAGGGCCGCGACGAAGCGCGGCGGGCTTTCGACGAGAGCCTGAAACGCCTCGGTCTGCCCTATGTCGATCTTTACCTGATCCACTGGCCGTGCCCGCAGCGGCGCCTGTTCGTCGAGACCTGGAAGACCCTGATCGAGCTTCAGAAGGAGGGCCGCGCGAAGTCGATCGGCGTCTCGAACTTCACGCCCGAGCACCTCGCCACGCTCGTCGCTGAGACTGGCGTCACCCCGGCGGTGAATCAAATCGAGCTGCACCCGCATTTTCAGCGCAAGGCGCCGCGAACTGAGGATGCCCGTCACGGGATCGTGACTGAATCCTGGAGTCCGCTCGGCCAGGGCAAGGAGCTGAACGACCCGGCCATTCTCGCGATCGCGAAGGCGCATGGAAAGACCGCCGCCCAGGTGGTCCTGCGCTGGCAGGTGCAGATCGGCTGCGTCGCGATCCCGAAGACGGCGCGGCCCGAGCGCATCATCGAGAACATCGCGCTGTTCGATTTCGAACTCTCCACCCAGGAGATGGATCAGATCACTGCCCTCGACCGGCCCGACGGCCGCATCGGGCCCGATCCCGCGACCTTCTGCTGAGTCGATCGCCTTCCGCGGCGCACCATGACACCGCGCCGCAAAAGATTTATGCTCAGAGCTAGCATATCTAGACAGGCGTCCTCCGCCCCCATAAGTTAGGCGGCACAATGCTCAAACTGAGCATAATGGAGGACGCCATGGCGGCGACCGTTGCACCCGTCTCGCGCACGCCCATCCAGGGCCTGCCGCTGCCCGACCTCTACGCGCGCGTCAGCCGGCACGTCCCGGCGATCGAGTGGCCGGCGCTCGCCCCGGACATCGAGGCGATCCTGCGCCTGAAGCGGGAGCGCAACGCCGTGATTCTGGCGCACAACTACCAAGCGCCGGAGATCTTCCACACGGTGGCCGACATCGTGGGCGACAGCCTCGCGCTCGCCCGTGAGGCCGTGACCGTCGATGCCGACGTGATCGTCCTGGCGGGCGTCCACTTCATGGCCGAGACCGCCAAGCTCCTGAACCCGAGCAAGACCGTTCTGATCCCCGACATGGGCGCGGGCTGCTCGCTGGCCGATTCGATCACCGCCGCCGACGTGCGTGGCCTGCGCGCCAAGTACCCGGGCGTTCCGATCGTGACCTACGTGAACACGTCGGCGGCCGTGAAGGCCGAATCGGACCTGTGCTGCACCTCCGGCAACGCTGTCGCAGTTGTGCGGTCGCTGAACGCTCCCCGGGTTCTGATGATCCCGGACGAGTTCCTGGCGCAGAACGTCCAGGCCGAGGTGCCGGAGGTCGAGATCCTGACCTGGGCCGGTCACTGCGAGGTGCACGAGCGCTTCACCCCGGCCGATATCCGCGACGTTCGCGACAGCTATCCCGGCGTCACCGTCATCGCCCACCCCGAATGCCCGCCTGATGTGGTGGCCGAGTCCGATTTCTCCGGCTCGACCGCGATGATGATGGACTTCGTGTTGCAGAAGCGCCCGAGCCAGGTGGTTCTTGTGACCGAGTGCTCGATGGCCGACAACATCGCGGCGGCGAACCCCGATATCGAGTTCATCAAGCCCTGCAACATGTGCCCGCACATGAAGCGGATGAGCCTGTCGAACATCCGCCGCGCGCTCGAGACGATGACCCACGAGGTCACGGTCGATCCGGCTTTGGCCGACCGTGCCCGGGCCGCAGTCGAGCGCATGCTCGAGGTGCGCACGCGATGAACGCCATCTCCCCCAACAATGGCGACCGCGTGATCGTGGTCGGCGGCGGCGTCGCGGGCCTCAGCGTCGCGCTACGCCTCGCGCCCCGCCCGGTGACGCTGATCACCGCCTTGGCGCTCGGCTTCGGCACGGCCACCGGCTGGGCCCAGGGCGGCATCGCCGCCGCAGTCGGCGCCGACGACGCGGCGGCGCTCCACGCCGCCGACACGGAAGCTGCAGGCGCCGGGCTCACCGAGCCCGAGGTCGCGCTCCGGGTCGCGCAGGAAGGGCCGGCGCTGATCGAGTGGCTGGTACGCCTCGGCGTTCCGTTCGACCGGACCGGGGATGCCGCGCTCGCCCTCGGGCTGGAGGCGGCGCATGGCCGTCGTCGCATCGTCCGCTCCGGCGGCGACGCCACCGGCGCCCGCGTGCTCGAAGGGTTGGTGCGGGCCGTGTTGTCCGCGCCGTCCGTGGAGGTCATCGAGGCGCGTGCCTGCGACCTGTTGCGGGATACGAACGGGTCCGTGGCCGGTATCGTCGCCGAGCGCGACGGCGCCCTGTTCCGCATCCCGGCCCGCGCGGTGGTGCTTGCCACCGGTGGAGTCGGCGCGCTCTACGCGGCGACGACGAATCCGACGGGTGCCGTCGGCCGCGGTCTGGCGCTCGCCGCCCGCGCCGGCGCGGTGATGCGCGACATGGAGTTCGTGCAGTTCCACCCCACCGCCATCGCGGCCGGCGCCGATCCGATGCCGCTCGCCACCGAGGCCCTGCGCGGGGAGGGTGCCCGGTTGATCGACGAGGCGGGCGCTCCCGTGATGGCCGGTATCGCGGGTGGCGATCTCGCGCCTCGTGACGTGGTCGCGCGCGGCATCTTCCAGGCGCTGCAACGGGGCCGCACGGTCTATCTCGATGCCCGTGGGGCGCTCGGCGCTTCGATGCCGACACGCTTCCCGACCGTGGCAGGCCTCTGCGCCGCCGCCGGCATCGACCCGGCCGTCCAGCCCATTCCGGTCCGCCCGGCCGCGCACTACCACATGGGCGGCGTGAAGGTGGATGCCTATGGTGCCACCTCGGTTCCGGGCCTCTATGCCTGTGGCGAGGTGTCCTCGACGGGGCTGCACGGCGCCAACCGGCTCGCCAGCAATTCCCTGCTGGAGGGCTTGGCCTACGCACGCTTCATCGCCGATGGACTCGACGCGCCACCCCCCGCTGCCATCGTGCCCGAGGCCGTGACCCTGCGGACTGTCAGCGACCTGCCGGCACTGCGGGGGCTGATGGAGAGCAAGGTCGGGGTCGTGCGCGATGCCGCCGGGCTCGCCGAGGCCGTCGCCATCCTCGAGCCGACGGCGGAAGGCTGCGACGCCGCCCTGGTGGCGCTGCTCATCGCCCGCGGCGCGCTGGCGCGCCAGGAGAGCCGCGGCGCCCATTGGCGCGGCGATTTCCCCCACCTCGCCCCGGCTGCCCACACCGAGACCACGCTGGCCGAGTTGACCGCCGCGCCCCGCACGATCCCGTCCGCCGAGGAGGCACTGACGTCATGATTCAGTCGGTCCTCTCCGATGAGATCTTGCCCCTGCCGCGCCTCCTCGTGGAGCCGGTGGTTCGCGCCGCCCTCCTCGAGGATCTGGGCCGCGCGGGCGACATCACCACCGATGCCATCGTGCCCCCGGGCGAGCGGATGCGCGGGGTGATCGCGTCGCGGCAGGACGGCGTCATTTCGGGCACCGACGCCGCCGCCATCGCGTTCGCGCTGGTGGATCCGGCCGTGATCGTCACGGTCGAGCGCGGCGATGGCGCTCGCGTGGTGCCCGGCGACGTGGTGCTGCGCCTCGAAGGTCCGGCCCGGGCGATCCTGACGGCCGAACGCGTCGCCCTCAACCTGCTCTGTCGGATGTCGGGTGTGGCCACGGCCACCCACGGTCTCGTTGAGGCGGCGCGCCCACACGGCAAGGCCTCTATCGTCTGCACGCGCAAGACCACGCCGGGCCTGCGCGCCCTGGAGAAGCACGCGGTGCGCGCCGGCGGCGGCTCCAACCACCGATTCGGCCTCGACGACGCGGTGCTCATTAAGGACAACCACGTGGCGGTGGCGGGCGGTATCGTCCCGGCGATCCAGCGCGCCCGCTCCCGGGCCGGCCACCTCGTGAAGATCGAGTGCGAGGTCGACAGCCTGGAGCAGCTGGCGGAAGCGCTCTCGGTCGGTATCGACGCGGTGCTCCTCGACAACATGAGCCCCGATCAGCTCGCCCGCGCGGTGGCGATGATCGACGGGCGGGCGCTCTCCGAGGCCTCGGGCCGGATCACGCGCGACACCGTTGGAGCGGTGGCGGCCTCCGGTGTCGACTTGATCTCGTGCGGCTGGATCACCCACTCGGCGGCGATCATCGATCTGGGCCTGGACGCGGCCTGAGCCGCTGTTCTCCTGGGCCTCGTCGGGCGGACACGCCACTGTCATCACGTTCGGGTGACAAGTTTTGGCTCCGATCGCCTCTCAGTTGATCGGAGTCTATCGCCGCAGAGCCGACGCGCTATGGTTTCGCCAATAGCGACGCCATCGCCGGGACCCGCCCGTGAGCCAAGCCTTGAACCCTGCGGCAGCCCCAGCGGTCGATCTGCCGGCCGCGCGCGTGCCGCGCAAGCCCGGCGCGGTCCGGCACGGCCCCGGCACGGCACTGATGCTCGGCGCCCTCGGCGTCGTCTACGGCGATATCGGCACGAGCCCGCTCTACGCGTTCAAGGAGGCCGTGAAGGCCGCCACAAGCGGCGGCGCCTCGGTGCCGGCGGCGGCCACCGGCGCGGTGTCGCTGATCCTGTGGTCGCTGATCCTGATCGTCTCGCTGAAATACGCGGTGCTGATCCTGCGGGCCGACAACCGGGGCGAGGGTGGCATCGTCGCCATGCTGGCGCTGCTCGGCGCACGCCAAGCGCGGCCGGGCTCGTGGAAGGCGTTGCTCCTCGTGGTCGGGCTGGTCGGGGCGGCGCTGCTCTACGGTGACGGGGCGATCACGCCGGCGATCTCGGTGCTCTCGGCCGTCGAGGGCTTGAAGGTCGATGCGCCGTCGCTCGGGCCCTACGTGGTGCCGATCACGCTCGTGATTCTGGTTGGGCTGTTCATGGTCCAGCACAAGGGCGTGGCCGCCATCGGCCGGGTGTTCGGGCCGGTCATGCTGGTCTGGTTCGTGGTGCTGGTGCTGCTCGCGATTCCGAGCATCCTGCACGCACCTCAGATCCTCGCGGCGGCCAATCCCTGGCGGGCCGTCGACTTCCTGATCCACGCGGGCTGGCACGTCAGCTTCCTGATGCTCGGCGCGGCGTTCCTGGCGGTGACGGGCGGCGAGGCGATGTATGCCGATCTCGGCCATTTCGGCGCCCCGGCGATCCGCATCGCGTGGTTCGCGCTCGTCCTGCCCGCCCTGCTGATCCACTATTGCGGGCAGGGCGCCCTGCTCATCGCGGACCCGGGTGCGATCGAGAACCCATTCTACTTGTTGGCGCCGGATTGGGCGCATTATCCGTTGGTCGCGCTTGCCACCATGGCGACGGTCATCGCCTCGCAGGCCGTGATCTCGGGCGTCTATTCGCTGACCCAGCAATCGATCCAGCTCGGCTTCATGCCGATGATGCGGGTGGTCCACACCGATCAGGACGAGCGTGGCCAGATCTACGTGCCGGCGGTGAACTGGCTGCTCGCCATCGCGACGCTCACCGCGGTCGTGGTGTTCGGCTCATCGGACGCGCTGGCCGGGGCCTACGGCATCGCGGTCTCGGCGCTGATGGGCATCACCACGCTGCTCGCGGCCTTGATCGCGCTGCGCTGGGGCTACAATCCCATTCTGGTCTTCGCGGTGAACGGCTTCTTCCTCGCCATCGACCTCGTCTTCTTCGCGGCCAACAGCGTGAAGCTGTTCGAGGGTGGCTGGTTTCCGTTGCTGCTCGCCGGGGCGGTCGCTTTCCTGATGCTGACGTGGATGAAGGGCAACCACGTCCTCGAAAATGTCCGGCAGACCATGCGCATGTCGGAGGCGACGTTCCTGTCCCGCCTCGGCTCGCACCCGCCGGTGACGCTGCCCGGGACCGCCGCCTTCCTCACCGCCGCCACCGAGGGCATCCCGATGGCGCTCGGCCGGCTGATCGAGCGCAGCCGGTGCCTGCACGAGCGGATCCTGCTGATCACCGTGATCTACGAGGAGGAGCCGGTCATTCCCGCGAGCGAGCGGGCGCAGGTGACCCTGGTGGCGCAGGGGATCCGCAAGGCGATCTCGAAATACACGCCCGGCATGGAGCGCGTGGTCCTGCGCTACGGCTTCATGCAGACCGCCTCGATCCCGGAGGGGCTGCACTGCGCCGTGGCGAGTGGCTTGCTGCCGCCGGAATATCTGGAGGACATGACCTACTTCGTCGGCCACGAGGTGGTGATCCCGTCGCCGACTCATCCCGGCATGGCGCCGTGGCGGGAGGGCCTGTTCGCGTTCATGAAGCGCAACGCCGAGCGCACCGGTGCCCATTTCGGATTGCCGACTCGGCAGATCGTGGAGGTGGGGACCGAGATCGAGATCTGATCGGACGCGGCGCGTCGAAGGCCGAAGCCGACCGTCTTTCACATTGAAAACGGCCGCGTTCGCAAGCATATCGCCACCGCGCATTTTCCCTACAGCGGAGGCATCACCCGTGAGCGAGACGATCGAGCGGCATGAATTCGGGGCGGAGGTGGGACGCCTCCTCGACCTCGTCGTGCACGCGCTCTACTCCGACCGCGAGATCTTCCTGCGCGAACTCGTGGCCAACGCCGCCGACGCCATGGACCGGCGGCGGTTCGAGGCCCTGACCTCGGCGGCAAGCGCCCTGCCGCCGGACGCAAAGGTCCGGATCGCGCCCGACAAGGAGGCGCGGACCTTGACGGTCTCGGATGCCGGCATCGGCATGACCAAGGAGGATCTCGCCGCCAACCTCGGCACCATCGCGCGCTCCGGCACGCGAGCCTTCTCGCAGACGCTCGAAGCAGCCAAGGCCGAGGACCGGCCGAGCCTGATCGGCCAGTTCGGCGTCGGCTTCTACTCGGCCTTCATGGTGGCCGACCGGGTCACGGTCACGTCGCGCCGCGCCGGCAGCGACGAGGCCTGGACCTGGGCCTCGGAAGGGCAGGGCAATTACACGCTGGAGCCGGCCACGCGCTCTGAACCCGGCAGCGATATCGTCCTGCACCTCAAGGCGGATGCCGACGAGTATCTGGAGCCCTACCGGCTCGACCACCTCGTGCGGAAATGGGCCGACTTCATCACCGTGCCGATCGCGATCGTGCGCGACGGCAAGGAAGAATCGGCCAACCAGGGCACCGCCCTCTGGCGCAAGGCCAAGTCCGAGGTGACCGAGGAGCAGTACGAGGAGTTCTACCGCTCGCTGGGCATGAACTTCGACAAGCCCTGGGCGACGCTGCACTGGCGCGCCGAGGGGCAGCTCGACTTCTCCGCGCTGCTGTTCATCCCGGGTTCCAAACCGTTCCAGGCGCTCGAGAACGAGCGGCAGAGCAAGGTCCGCCTGCATGTGCGGCGGATGTTCATCACCGACGAGGCCGAATTGCTGCCGCCGTGGCTGCGCTTCGTCCAGGGCGTGGTCGATACCGAGGACCTGCCGCTCAACGTCTCGCGCGAGATGCTCCAATCGACCCCGGCGCTGGCCCGGATCCGGCGGGCGGTGACCGGCCGCGTCGTGTCGGAACTCACCAACCGGGCCAAGGATGCCGAGGGCTACCAGCCGTTCTGGGAGAATTTCGGCCCCGTCCTGAAGGAGGGCATCTACGAGGACTTCGAGCGCCGAGGCGAGATCGCCCCGCTGCTGCGCTTCCGCTCCTCGGCGGTGGAGGGCTGGACCTCGCTGGCCGACTACGTGTCCCGGATGAAGGACGGGCAGGAGGCGATCTACTACCTCGTCGCCGACGATGCCGAGGCGCTGAAATCGTCGCCCCAGCTTGAGGGCTTCAAGGCCCGCGGCCTCGAGGTGCTGCTCCTCTCGGATCACGTCGATGCCTTCTGGCCGGACCAGCTCGGTACGTTCGACGAGAAGCCGCTCCGCTCGATCACCAAGGGTGGGCTCGACCTGTCGAAGTTCGCGCTCGAAGGTGAGCAGCCAGAGGCGCCCGAGGGCATCGATACCTTCGTGGCGGCCGTGAAGACGGCGCTCGGCACCGAGGTCTCGGACGTCCGCACCACCGACCGGCTGGTCGATTCGGCGGTGGTGCTCTCGGCCGGCAGCGGTGGGCCCGATCTGCAGATGCAGCGCCTGATGCGCCGGGCGGGACGCGCCGGCGCAGGTCAACCGGTGCTGGAGATCAATCCGCGTCACCCGCTGATTCGTGCGCTCGCTGCCGCGCCCGAATCGGAGGTGCCGCAGGCGGCCGGCACGCTGCTCGACCTCGCCCGCATCCAGGATGGCGACAGCCCGCGCGATCCGGCGGGCTTCGCGCGCACGGTGGCGGCGGCGCTCGCGGCAGCGCACACCGCGTAGGTGGGGCAGGACAAAGCGCGGGCCTAGCGGCGTGTGTCTACGCACATGCCGCGAGGACATTGATAAGTTCGGTTGATCAAACGGAAATGGTCAAGCCATAACTTCGCCACTGGCCGGGAGCATTGCCCGGTCGCTGGCGCGGGCGCGGTGGGGGCCGCAGGCGTCTGATCCGATCCCTTTCGCGCGCGGCCCGCCGCGCCTCACGGACGCTGCATGAACCCGGTCGAGGCTGAAGCCGGCACCAGACAGGCGGTCGCGGCGGCGCGAACCCGGGCTCACGCCCGGGCGTACCGCCACAGCGGCCGCGTGCGCACGATGCGCCGCCTGATCCCGGTGGCCGCCGGCGGCGCGGTGGCGCTGCTGCTGGCCTACCTGTTCAATCCTTTCGCGGCCCACCTGCCCGGCGTCTCGGTTGGCGCCGTGACGCTCGCCGGCTCAAAGGTGCGCATGGAGAATCCGCGGCTCGCGGGGTTCCGCCAGGGCACCCGCGGCTACGAGGTGACGGCGGACGCCGCCCTGCAGGATGTGCGCAAGCCGAGCCTGATCGAACTGCAGCATATGCGCGGCCACATCGCCACTGACGACCAGGGCGGCATCGCCCGCCTGTCGGCTGCCTCCGGCCTGTTCGACAGCGCCCGCGAGGCCCTCGATCTCAAGGACGACATCCGGATCTGGACAGACAAGGGCGAGGAGGCGCGGCTGCGCTCGGCCGCCGTGACGTTCAAGACCGGCGCGATCACGTCGCAGGAGCCGGTGACCGTGTCGAGTTCGCGCGCCACCGTCAACGCCGATTCCCTCGACGTGGTCGAGAGCGGTAAGCGGATCTCGTTCGTCGGCAACGTCCACGTGGTCATCGTGAACGAGGATCAGGCCGACAAGGCCCCACTGCGCATCCAGACGTCGGATGCGCGGCCGGCGGAGGATGCCCGGTGAGCGTGCTCCGCATTCTCTTCGCCGTCCTGGCGTCCGGGCTGGTCCTGGGCGGTCCGGCGCTGGCCGAGAAGCCGGCGGCGCGCAAGGATTCGCCGTTCGGCAATATCGGCGGCAGCGGCAAGGATCCGATCAAGATCGACGCCGATCGGCTCGACGTGTTCGACCGGGAGAACAAGGCGGTCTTCGCCGGCAACGTCGTGGCCGTTCAGGGCGACAGCACGATCCGGTGCTCGACCATGACGGTCACGTACAAGCGTGGCAAGGATACGCCTGGGAAGGATACGCCCGGCAAGGACGCCAAGGGTGCGCCCAAGGACGAGGGCGCCGAGGCGGCAGCCCCGCGGAACCCGGCGGAGAACGGGATCCAGAAGGTCGACTGCGCCGGCCCGGTGACGGTGGTGCAGAAGGATCAGGTCGCCACCGGCGACCACGCGGTGTTCGATCAGGATGCCAAGCGCATCGTGCTGACCGGCAACGTCGTGCTGAGCCAGTGCCAGAACGTCACCCGCGGCCAGCGGCTGGTCTACGACATGAATAGCGGCCGGGCCAACATGGACCCGGTCGCGGGCGGTCGGGTCTCGGCTCTGTTCGTGCCGGGCGAGAAGGCCGACGGCAAGGACGGCAAGGCGAAGGGCTGCGCGCAGCCGCCGCCCAAGCCGAAGGCGCAGGTCGATTGAGCGGCGCCGTGGCGTTCCAGGCCGGTCCGCAGGAGCCGGCGACCCGTGCCGGCTGGCTCGGGCGCCTGTTCGGTCGACGGGCGCGCCAGCCGGAGGACGCCGGGCCCGCGGACCGGTCCGCAGTGGATGACGGCGGCCCCGGCATCCTCTGCGTGCGCGGCCTGCGCAAGAGCTACGGTGCCCGAACCGTGGTGCACGAGGCAGGGCTCACCGTCCGCACCGGCGAGGCGGTCGGGCTGCTCGGACCGAACGGCGCCGGCAAGACCACGATCTTCTACATGATCACCGGGCTGGTGGCGGCCGATCGCGGCGACATCACCCTGGACGGCCTGCCGATCACCCATCTGCCGATGTACCAGCGGGCGCGGCTCGGCATCGGCTACCTGCCGCAGGAGGCCTCGATCTTCCGGGGCCTGAGCGTCGAGGACAACATCCGCGCCGTGCTGGAGGTGGCCGAGCCCGACCGCAAGGAGCGGGCGCGCAAGCTCGATTCCCTGCTGGAGGAGTTCGACATCGCCCGCCTGCGCAAGTCGCCCTCGATCGCGCTCTCGGGTGGCGAACGGCGGCGCTGCGAGATCGCCCGGGCGCTCGCCTCCTCGCCGACCTTCATGCTGCTGGATGAGCCCTTCGCCGGCATCGACCCGATCGCTGTGGGCGATATCCAGGATCTGGTGAAGCACCTGAAGCAGCGCGGAATCGGCGTGCTGATCACCGACCACAACGTCCGCGAGACGCTGGGCCTGATCGACCGCGCCTACATCGCCCATTCCGGCCGCATCCTCACCGAGGGCACGCCCGAGGAGATCGTGGCGAACCCCGAGGCGCGGCGGCTGTATCTCGGCGAGGACTTCAAGCTCTGAGGGCCAGCTTGGCCCCCGCCGGGGCGGCGGCGCGTCAGCGCTAGGAACGTCGCCGTTGCGGTCAGCACGCATCCAGCCGCCAGCAGGAGGACGGCCTCGCAGCCGAACGTCGTCAGGACCGTCGCCAGGATCGGCGGGGCGACCGCCGTCACGAGGTTCAGGGGAAGCGCGATGCGCTTGGCGGCGCGCGCATAGGCGGACTTGTCGTAGAAGGCGCGCGGCAGGGTCGCATGTACGACCGCCAGAATGCCGCTGCCGAGACCGTAGATCAGGATGAAAACCATGACCGCGCCTGCGGTCCCGCTGTCTGCAGCGAGCAGAAGCAGCGCCGTCACCACGAGAACGCCGGCGAACACGCCGCTGATCAGCCCGTCCCTTCGGCGGCCGCCCAGGAAGTCGATGCCCCGCGCACCGACCTGGACGATACCCAGCATCGAGCCGTAGCCGACGGCATCAGGCCGGCTCAAGCCCCCGGGGCGACGAGCAACTCGATCAGCGTGGCGCTAAGACCGAAGGTAACGAACGCGTTCAGGGTGATCCCGCAGGCGATCAGCCAGAACGTGCTTGTCCGCGGTTGCGGCTCGGGTGCAGCCGGTAGCGGCTCGATCCCGGCGGCGGGCTCCGCGCGCGGTGGCAGGCCCCACCGATACAGGGGCAGGCAGACAAACCACATCGCCGCCGCGTAGACGAAACAGGTGCCGCGCCAGCCGCCGAGACCGGTCAGGAAGGCTGTGGTTGGCCAGAACAGGCTGCTCGACAGGCCGGTCGCCAGCATCAAAGCCGCGATGGCCCGCCGGGCGCCGGGCCCGGCGATCTCATTCAGTAGGATGTTGGCCGCGTTGGTCAGCGTCGCGCTGCCGGCCACGACGAGGACGATCCAGGCCGCACAATACGAGACCGGACCGTTTGCCAGGGCCAGCCCGACGAAGCCCGGACCTGCCAGCGCGCGTCCGGCCATCATGACAGTCCTGGCCCCGTACCGGACGAAGGCACGCCCGAGGATCGGCGCGGACACGCCCATGGTGGCGTAGAGAATTGCGTTTCCGGCGAAGACCGAGGGCACATCCATTCCGAGATCGGCCACGACCTGGGGGGCGACGACCGCCGTGAGGCCGACGCTGCCCCAGCCAATGATTTGCGCAACCGCGAGGATGATCAGGACGCGGAGGCTCGCACGGTTGGGGTGCATGGGCGATGGTGTCTCTTGTGCCGGACAGTGGCCACGCTCGGCGAGGGCTGTGGATACGTTCGGATTGGCGCGCGACAGGAGAATGTTGGAGGGCCAAGAAACCGCGTTCGCGGTGCGAGGGGGACGGCCGTGGAAACGGTTCGTGTACACTGGAGCGATCATGCGCTCGGACGCATGCGGCTGCGTGCGATCGAACCGCTTTGGGTCGAGCGGGTTTTGGCGGATCCGGAACTCGTCGAAGTGGATCCCGATTACCCCGGGCGTCTCCGCGCCTTCGGTCGCGTGCCCGAACGCGACGATCGTGTGCTGCGCGTGGTATATGAGCCGCTTCAGGACGGCGCGGAAGCCTTGATCGTTACGGCTTTGCTTGATCGAGGTCGTACGCGCGACTGGAGGAAGACGCGATGAAATCCGAGTACGACCCCGTCGTTGACGCGCTGTATATTCGCCTCGCCGAGACGTGCGTGGTCGAGAGTGAGGAAATCCGCCCCGGTTTCATTGTAGATCTGGATGCGGACGGCCGCATCGTCGGCGTCGAGATCCTCGACGCCAGCAAGCAGGTGGCGCCCGGGGCTGTGTTGGAACAGCCTCACGCGGCGTGAGCCGATTGCGAAGCGTCCCTTCTCTACGGCGTTCCGCCCACCCTCATGACGGGAGCAGCAAGCGCTCCTCTGAATGGGCGGCCAACGCCGCCGACATCAGCCTTTCCAATTCTTCAGCGCCGCGAACGGGCTATCCGCGCCCGCGGGCTTCTCCGGATTCAGCACCGGCTCCACCTGCGCGATGGCATCCGCCATCGAGAAAGCCGAGCCGTTCTGAAGCCGGCCGCCCGCGGCGTCCCGGTGGCCGCCGCCGCGGAACAGGCGGGCGCCATCGAGCGCCGTGCCGTTGTTGGAGCGGAACGACAGCGTGCCCATCCGCTGGACGTTGACCACGCGCGTCGCCCGGCCGGCATCCATGATCAGGTCGGAGACCCGCTGGAAGGTCCCGGAATCGAGGGCGAAGGACAGGAGCGTGCCGTCCTTCAGCGGGCGGAACAGCGCGTCCGAACGGGCGAGTGCCCGGGCGAGGCGCATGCGCGTGGTGAGTGCGGGATCGTCGTCCGGCGCGTCGCGCAACAGGGCCTCGACCACGCCGGTGCGGATCGCGGTGGCGCGCTGTTCGAGCTCGGCCGGGCTCGCCCCCGTCCGCAGGGTCTCGGCCGCAGCGAGCAGGATGTCGGACACGAACCGGTCGTGCCAGGGATGCCCCACCGGCACGAAGCTCGACACCGCCTCCCAGAACATCTCGTCGAGCGCCAAACCGCCCCGGAAGGCGGGACTGTCCTTGCGCCAGATATCGACGGCGTCGATCGCAGCGAGCAGGCTGGTCAGGTCGGTCTGGGGCTCATGGGTCGCGAACAGGGCCCGATGCTCGAAGGTCATCCGCGTGGCGCAGATGTCCTCCTCGATCAGAATCGCGATCTCCGGATCCTCCATGTCGACCCGGTTGAGGCCCGGCCGTCCCGCGTCGGCGGACGGGTCCAGCCCGAGACGGCGCAACTGGTCGAGGGACGAGGCGTGATGGTCGAGGACGACGAGGCGGTGCTTGCGACCCTCCTCGCGGCGCCGGTTCAGCGCGGCGAACTTCTTGAGGCCCGCGATGGTCTGCTCCTCCAGGCCGAGGTCGGTCATCAGCAGGGTCTCGCCCTCGGCCGCCCGGCCGAGGCGCTTGACCTCGTCCTCCAGGACCGGGCCGACATCGCTGTAGCGCGGCACATGGATGACGCGCTCAACTGTGGCGCAGGCGGCCGCCACCGTCGAGGCGCCGTAGCCGTCGAGGTCGTGATGGGTGATCTGGGTCAGGCGCACGCGGAGCTGTCTCGGACGGTGACGGAGGAGGACGGTCTACGACGACAGGCTCCCCGAGGCGAGGGGTGACGGCTCTTCCGTCCGGCGGCGTTCGATGCAGAATGCGTGTGGGCCGTCATTGAGTCGCAAATGACCGGACGGCCCCGGAGCCCCGAACGGGCCCGTCATTCGGGAGAAACGCCATGGCCCTGGCCGCTTCACCGCGCGTCAAGCGCATCCAGACCGTCTCGCTCGCGCTGCTGGTGACGGCCGGGGTCGTCAACTACGTCGACCGTGCGACGCTGGCGGTCGCCAATCCGCTGATCCGGGCGGATCTCGGCCTGTCGATCCCCGACATGGGCCTGCTTCTCTCGTCCTTCCTGTGGGCCTACGCCTTCGCGCAACTCCCGGCCGGTGCCCTGGCGGACCGGCTCGGCCCGCGCCTGACGCTCACCCTCGGCCTGACCTGCTGGTCGCTGGGCCAGATGCTGGGCGGCGCCGTGACCTCGTTCTGGCAGTTCGTGAGCGCGCGCATCGTGCTCGGCATCGGCGAGGCGCCGCATTTCCCGACCTGCGCCCGGGTCTCCCGCGACTGGTTCAACATTCGCCAGCGCGGCACCGCCACGGGGATCTGGAACTGTGCCTCCTCGCTCGGCACGTTCCTGGCCCTGCCGCTGTTGACCTTCCTGATGGTCAGCTTCGGCTGGCGCGCGATGTTCGTGATCATGGGCGGGGCGGGGCTCATGCTCGCCGCTCTCGTCTATGCGGTTTTCCGCAACCCGCGCGAGTCGAACCTGACCCCGGCCGAGCGCGCCTTCCTGGAGGAGGGCGACGCGCCGAACGCGAGCCGCTCCGTCACCTGGAGCGCGTGGCGGCGGCTGTTCGGCTTCCGCACCAGCTGGGGCATGATCGTCGGCTATTTCGGCTGCATCTACATGACGTGGCTCTACACCGCGTGGCTGCCGAGCTACCTGGAGATCGAGCGCCACTTCACCCTGCAGAAGACCGGGCTCATCGGCTCGATTCCGTTCGCGTTCGGCGTCATGGGCGGCATCCTGGGCGGCCGCGTCGTGGACATGCTGGTGCGCCGCGGCGTCGATCCGATCCGCAGCCGCAAGATCCCGATGGCCGCGTCCCTGGTGGCGACGGCGTTCTTCACCGTGGTGGCAGCCCTGACCCCGAGCGACACGCTGGCCATCGCCAGCATCTCGGCCTCGCTGTTCCTCGTCTACATGAGCTCGTCGGCCGCTTGGGCGATGGCCTCGGTGGCCGCCCCGGCGAGCTGCACCGCCTCGCTGGGCGCGATGCAGAATTTCGGCGGCTACATCGGCGGCGCCCTGGCGCCGATGGTGACCGGGTTCATCGTGGGCGGGACGGGCCACTTTTCCATGGCCTTCATCACCGGCGCAGTGATCGCCCTGGTGGCGGCGCTCGGGTACTGGACGCTGATTCAGGAGCCGATCACCGAAGAGGCTCCGACGAACGGCTTCGTCGGCGGCCTGCACCCCGCCGAGTAGGCCAGCGTCGGCGAACGGGCCGCGCCGCGCGCCCTCTGGCGAAATCGCCAACAGCTCGGCGCGCGCCGACGGGTAATAGGCTCAAATTCAAGCCCTTTTCCCTCCCCCTTGTGGGGAGGGGCAGGGGTGGGGGTGGTGCAGGATCGAGCCGTCCGGTGCCTCCTGCGCCACCCCCAACTCCAACTCCTCCCCACAAGGGGGAGGAAAGCGCGGCGGCGCATTGATGTGACCGTCTTTGCACGCATTCCGTGAGGATCTCGCCCGCACTCTCGGATGAAGGTGATGGGATTTTCGGATGGCTTGGCCATACGGTGCCGTTGCGTCGCCGCCACGTCCGACGTCCGCCCCGTGATGCGCCAATTCGCCGGTCCAATCCGGTATCGAAATCCCCAACGGGGATCGGGCAGCAATCAAGGGGGAAAGCCGCGCATCTTCTTTCCTTCGCGTTGCCCAATATCGGTATCCGTTCAATCCGATACTGTAATAACGTCGCGATCGAGGGGATAGTATATAAATTTTGATGGATATCAGATTTTGAGTGTGTACATTTGTATCTGGAGCGTCGGGCTCGTAGAATAAGTGTCCCTGGAGGCCGGTCAAATGTCTGGCCTGGAACGCGATTACGTCCCCCGATTGCGGGACGATCTGGAGTCGAGATTCCAGGAGGATCTCGAGGAAGCGGTCCTCGATGCGAGCCGCTGGCCCGACCTGATCGAGCGGGCCGCGCGCAGCTCCGGCAGCGCCGGAGCGCTGCTCCTGCGTACGGACCGGACGGGACTCGACGCGCTGTGCACCCAATCGCTGGCCGAGCCCGCGCGCCGCTATTTCGATGAGGGTTGGCATCGGGAGGATCATCGCCTGCGCGGCCTGCCGACGCTGCGAACGCGCGGCGTCACGGTCGATCTGGATTTCACCTCCCCCGACGAGATCGCGCGGCTACCCTACTATCAGGATCTGCTCGGCTCCTGCGGCCTGCGCTGGTTCGCGGGCGTCGGGTTCGAGGTGAAAGGTCGGCTCTGGTGCCTGTCGCTGCAGCGGACGGTGGCGCAGGGGCCCTATGAGGCGCATGAGCAGCAGCGGCTGGCGACCCTGTCGCCGCTTCTGCGACGGGCGGGCCTGTTGACCCTGATGGTCGAGAAGGCGCGGCTCGCCGGCCTGAACCAGGCCTTCGACGTGATCGAGCGCGCCGCTTTGGTCCTCGATTCCGAGGGGAAGGCGTTGTGCTGGAATGCGGCGTTCACGGCGCTGCTCGGCCGCGATCTGAAACTCGCCTGTGGACGCCTCGTCGCCGAGGATCCGGAGGCGGCGCGGCAGCTGGAGGCTCTGACACGTCCGTGCGGGCGGGCGCCGATCTCGGCCGTCGTGGTGGCGCGCCGGGATGCGGAGCCGGTTGTGATCCACGTCGTGCCGCTGGTCGGGCCGAGCCGGGGCCTGTTCGCGGGGGGCCGGACGCTGCTCCTGTGCCGCGAGGCCGGGACGATGCCGGTCCCGG
This sequence comes from Methylobacterium sp. E-065, assembly GCF_022829605.1. Classification (GTDB taxonomy): domain Bacteria; phylum Pseudomonadota; class Alphaproteobacteria; order Rhizobiales; family Beijerinckiaceae; genus Methylobacterium. The sequence continues at coordinate 29,000 of NZ_JAKSYD010000253.1, forward strand.
CCTCGGCAATTCTTCAAGGCGCCTATCGGCTGACACCCGCGGAGGCGCGCCTGGCGCAGGCCCTGTCCGGGGGGGAGTCCCTCGCGGAGGCGGCGTCCCGGTTCGCCATCGCGGCGGCGACCGCCCGCTCACAGCTGAAGGCGATCTTCGCCAAGACCGGTGCGACCCGGCAGGCGGATCTCGTCCGGCTGGTGGCAGGGCTCGCGCGCTGATCGCTACGCCCGTCGGGCGGGGCGTGCCGCGCGGTCGAGGACGGAACGGGCCTGCCCGCTGCGCCGTTGCAACATCGACGTTTAGGAGAAACCTCGATGACCCATCGGATCGCACTGATTTCTGCCCTGACCATCGGCGCCGTGCTGGCTGGCGCGCCGGCCGAGGCGAAGGGCTGCCTCAAGGGCGCGGTGGTCGGCGGCGTCGCCGGGCATGTGGCCGGACACGGCAAGATGGGCGCCGCTGCGGGCTGCGCCATCGGCCACCACAACGCCAACAAGAAGGCCAAGCAGGGCTGAGCCCGAAGTCCTCCGGTTCGCAGCGCATTCGAGCTGCGAACCGGACGCGATCCGCCTTTGCCGCATCCGACCGGTATCGGCACGCGCTACGGTGCTTGACAGCAAGGCCCTGGGGCGAACGACGCGGTGTGTAAGCGTAGTGCGATTGATCTGTGCGTCGCCAACGGCGCAGGTCTTGCAAATGTCATGTGCAACCCTTCGCCTTGCCGGTACGCTTTCGGACCAGGCTGATTCCGTATGACCGTTGCGATACGCCCCGCCACTGAAGCCGATCTGCCGAGCATCACGGCAATCTACGGCGACGCCGTCACCACCAGCACGGCCAGTTTCGAGACGGATCCGCCCACGCTCGACGAGATGACCCGGCGCTTCACCGTCCTGCGCGACGGCGGTTATCCCTATCTGGTCGCCGTCCGGGACGGGGCGGTCGCCGGCTATGCCTATGCCGGCCCCTATCACCAGCGCGCGGCCTACCGGTCCACCGTCGAGGATTCGATCTACGTGGCGCGGACGGCCCGGGGCGGCGGAATTGGCCGCTCCCTGCTCGAAGCCCTCATTGCCGAATGCGAGCGCATCGATTGCCGGGCCATCGTCGCGATCATCGCCGAAAGCGGCTCGACTGCCTCAACGGCCCTGCATGCGCGCCTCGGGTTCAGGCCGGTCGGCACGTTGGAGGCGGTCGGGTACAAGCACGGGCGCTGGCTCGATGTCACGCTCATGCAGCGGCCGCTCGGCCCGGCTCGCGACACACCGCCGACGCGCGCGTAGAAGCGACATCTCGCTCGGCGCCTTCAGCCTTGGGCTGTCCTGTCATGATGCGGACAACTTCGCGCGGGACAGGGCGGGTCAGAGGCGCATGCCATCCGGCGTTCGGCCCGGTGCGCGCGCGATGACGTGAGGGGAGAGCCTTCCCTCACGCAAGCGGTCCGGATCTGACGGCGGCCCGCGGTATAGAGGAGTTCGGGAATGCGGTTTTCATCGATCGGTCGCCGGGTTGCGCCGCTCGCGATCCTGGCGCTGTCCGCGCTCGCAGGCGCTGCGCAGGCCGCGACCCCGGCCGATCCGAGCGGCACGTATCTCACCGAGGACGGGCGCGCCCGCGTTCGCCTGGAGAAGTGCGGGACGGCGGCGGACCGCCTGTGCGGCTACGTGGTCTGGCTGAAGGTTCCGCTCAACGACAAGGGCGAGCCGCGGATCGACTTCAAGAACCCAGATCCGAAGAAGCAGGCGCGGCCCTCGCTCGGCCACCAGCTGATCCTGGGCTTGAAGCCGAACGCCGACGCCCATTACGAGGGCAAGATCTATAATTCGGAGGACGGCAAATCGTACGACGTCACCATCTGGACGGATGCGCCGGGTGAGCTGACGGTCCGCGGCTGCCTGATCGCCTTCCTGTGCAAGTCGCAGACCTGGACCAAGGTGACCGATCTCTTGCCGGGTCAGCTCCCCGGGCCGACCAACGGTCCGAACGGCCCGCACAGCGACCCGGAATACGCGACCTCCGCCGCCGGCGCGAAACCGACCGCGAAGGCGGGCGCAAAACCTGCAGCCCCGAAGCCCGCGGCTGGGGCGCCGGCTCAGGAGTGAGCCGGCCTCACGCGGCCAGGGCCGCGTAGGTCAGGACGCGCAGTTCGCGCCGGATCGGCAGCGCCGAGGACGGCACCAGCTGCGTCATGAGCACGACCGACAGATCCTCGGCGGGGTCGATCCAGAACGCCGTCGAGGCCAGTCCGCCCCAGGCGACCTCGCCGGCGCTGCCGAGGATCTGGGCGCGAGCCGGATCGAGCATCACCGAGAAGCCGAGGCCGAAGCCGATCCCGGTATAGGAGGTCTCGGCGAAGCGCGGGGTGCCCATCGCGGCGAGATCGCCCGGCAGATGGTTCGCCAGCATCAGCGCGACACTCTTGCGGCCGAGCAGCCGCTGACCGTCGAGGGTGCCGCGGTTGAGGATCATCCGGCAGAAGCGCTGGTAATCGGCGCTCGTCGAAACCAGACCGCCCCCGCCCGAGGCGATGGCCGGCGGGTGCGCGAACGCCGTTTCCACGGAATCGTCGAACAGACGCAGCCGGCGTTCCCGATCGTACGCGTAGGTGGCGCAGAAGCGCGGCATCAGCGCGGGCGAAACGTGGAAATCGGTATCGACCATGCCGAGCGGCTTGATCACGAACTCGCGGAGATAGTCGGCGAAGGGCCGACCGCTGACCACCGCCACGTATTGGCCGAGCACGTCGGCGGCGACGCTGTAGTTCCAGGCGCTGCCGGGCTGGGCGAGGAGCGGCAGCTTCGCCACCCGGGCAGTCATCTCGGCGAGCGTGCCCTCCCGCGCCAGGAAGTCGATCCCGTGCTCGCGATACTGCGCGTCGACCAGGGTCGCCTCCATGAAGCCGTAGGTCAGGCCGGCCGTATGGGTGAGGAGATCCCGCACGGTGATCGGCCGACGCGCCGGTTCGGTCTCGATCTTCGCGCGGTTGCCGCCGACCGCAACGCGCATCTCCGAGAATTCCGGCAGGACGCGCGCGATCGGATCGTCGAGCTGGAACAGGCCCTGCTCGTAGAGCTGCATGACCGCCACCGAGGTCAGCGGCTTGGTCATCGAGTAGATCCGCGCCACCGTGTCGAGGGTGAACGGCGTCCCGCGAACGAGGTCGGCCTGGCCGCAGGCCCGCGCGAAGGCGGGCCGCCCCCGGCGCGTCACGGTGACCGACAGGCCGGCGAGCCGTCCCTCCGCCACGAGGCGGTCCATCCAGGGCTCGATCCGGGCGAGACCCGCGGGATCGAAGCCGGCAGCCTTCGGGTCGGTTTCGGTCAGCGCGCTCATGGCGTCTCCACGACGATTCAGGCGGAAAGCGTAAGGGGACGGACGACGAAAATCACCAGCCCATCGTCCCCGGCGGCCCCTTGAACGGGCCGACGATGCCAGGGGTGATCCAGCCGCCGTAGAAGCTGCCGGGCTGCGGCGTGACCGGATCGCCGCCGACGAAGCAGGCATCCATCGGCTCTGCGTAGAACGCGACGTAGCCGGCGATCGCGCGGAAATCCGGGGTCGGATCCGGATAGGTCCAGGCGGCTCCGGGGACCATCCTGCCGCCGCCCTGTACGTCGAACAGCCGCGCTTGGCCCTTCCACTCGCAGATGCCGGCGCGCCGTGGGCTTACGAGCGTACCACCGGCGATATCGCCCGGCGGCAGGTAGTAGGTCGGCGGATGAGACGTCTCCAGCACCCGGAAGCCAGCCTCGGTCTCGGCGATCACGGCACCGCCCAACACCACGCGCAGCCGCTGCCGCACCGGCTCCAGCCGTGGCGGGCGCGGGTAATCCCAGACGCTCTCCTCGCCCGGCTTGATCGGATCCGGTGTCGGATGAGTCGGCAGCCTGATCATGTGGATCCCCGTGCAGAGCATGCGCGGGCGATATAGGGCGCTCACGTGGCCGTTTGTCGGGAGGCCGGCCCATGCTAGCCCAGAGCCGACATTCAAGCCCGGGATCACCCGCGATGGACATCGCCCTCTTCCTCGACTTCGACGGCACGCTGGCCGAGATCGCGCCGCGCCCGGATGCGGTCGTGGTGGAGCCCGGCCTCGTGGAGACGCTGCAGCGGCTGCGCGAACGCCTCGGGGGCGCACTGGCGATCGTGACCGGCCGGCCGGTCGCGGTGATCGATGGCTTCCTGGCGCCCGCGCGCCTCGATGCCGCCGGGCTGCACGGCGTCGAGCGCAGGCTCGGTGGTGCCCTCAGCGGCAGCCGGGCGGAGGATCATCCGGATCTGCGCCGGCAGGTCGCGCGACTCGAAGCCGAGAGCGCCGCGTTGCCGAACGTCCTGATCGAGGACAAGGGCGCATCCGTGGCGGTGCATTGGCGGCTCGCGGGCGCCGGTGATGCGGCGCGCGCCGAGGCGCTGGTCAAGGCGGCCGCCGAAGCGCTCGGCGCGGAGTATCGGCTGCAGCTCGGCAAGGCGGTCGGTGAGATCGTCCCGGCGCAGGCCACCAAGGCCCATGCGATCCGCGCCATCATGGAACAATCCCCTTATCGCGGTCGGGTACCGGTCTTTTTTGGCGACGACCGGACGGACGAGATCGCCTTCGCGTCGGTCAACGCGGATGGCGGTATCGCCGTCCGGGTCGGTGACGGCGAGACCGTCGCGCGCCATCGCCTGCCCGATCCGGCCGCGATCCGGGCGCTGCTGCAAGACTGGGCCGCGGGCGGTACCATCGATCCGGCGGCGCTGCCGCTGGCCTGAGACTATTGCCTGAGCCAAGCGGCGTCTGGGGAAAATCGGCATGTCCGACGGCTTCGTGGGCGGCGGCCCCCGGATCATCCTGCGGATCGAGGCGGCGTGCCTGCTCGCCTGTTCGGTCGGCGCCTATGCCTGGCTCGGGCAGTCCTGGTGGATGTTCGCCGCCTTTCTGTTCGTCCCCGATCTCAGCATGCTGGGCTACGCCGCCGGCCCCGGCCCGGGCGCCATCGCGTACAACGCGGTGCATACGGTGACGCCGCCCCTGATCGGCCTGTGCGTGGCTGTGGTGCTCGCTCAGCCTTACCTCGCCGGGCTGGCCCTGATCTGGCTTGCCCATATCGGGCTTGATCGGACGCTCGGATACGGCCTCAAATACGCTCGCGGGTTCGGCGATACGCATCTCGGCCCGATCGGCCGGGATCGGATGACGGCGAAGGCAACCCGATAGGGCGATTCCGTCGTCGGTGGGGCTTGCTCAATCGGGGATGTGCGGCGAATGAACGAGAGCGCTCTCCGCCGAAGTGGACACCGGTTCGGCGCCAGAGCGCGCGTCACGACAAAGGCTTTGAGCCGCGCTCGATTGCACCGCGATCGGGCACGGTTCTAACGCGAAGGTTCAGCGAGCAGAGGCCCCTTGCAATGTTCGAGTTTCCGGTCCTGGTCGGCGACATCGGCGGCACGAATGCCCGGTTCGGCCTGATCGAGGCGCAGGGGCAACAGCCCCGGCTCCTGTCGCACGAGGCGACCGCGGACCATCCCGATCCGTCGAGCGCCATCCGGGCGTCCCTCGCCAAGGCCGGCGATCGCAAGCCGCCGCGCTCGACGATCCTGGCGATTGCCGGGCGGGTCGACGGGCCTGAGATTCAGCTGACGAACGCGCATTGGAAGATCGCCGGTCAGCGCATCGCCGAGGATTTCGGTTTGTCCACCGCCGTGGTGGTCAACGATTACGTGCCGGTGGCGGCCGGTGCCGCCGGCATCGCGCCGCACGATCTCACGCCGGTCGGGCCCTGCCCACCGATCTCCGGCGGTGCGCGGGTCGTGCTAGGACCGGGCACGGGGTTCGGCGCCGCGGCCCTGGTGCCGTACTCGACGCAACTCGCGATCGTCTCCACCGAGGCCGGCCACACCGATTTCGGTCCGGGCGACGCGTTCGAGGAGAAGGTCTGGCACGCGCTGGAGCGGGTCGAGGATCGGATCACCGTGGAAGCCATCCTGTCCGGCCCCGGCCTCGCCCGGCTGCACGCGGCGGTGGCGCATGTCCGCACCGGTCGGCCGCACGAGAAGATCGAGCCCGCAGCCGTAACCGAGACGGGGCTCGACGCATCCGACCCCCACGCCGCCGAGACGCTGGAGCTGTTCGGCCGGCTGCTCGGCCGCGTCTGCGGCGACCTCGCACTGACCTTCCTGGCCACCAGCGGCGTCTATATCGGCGGCGGCATCGCGCCCCGGATCGTCCGGGTGCTGCAGGAGAGCGGGTTTCGCGAAGCCTTCGAGCGGAAGGCCCCCTTCACCGGGATGATGCGTAAGATCCCCACCAGCGTCATCACCGTACAGGACCCAGCCTTCCAGGGCCTCGCCGCTCTGGCCAACGAGAGCGGAACATTCGTCTACCACGGGCAGGTGTGGCGGAAGGGGGCGTAACAGCCCCCCTCTGCCTCCAGCCGCACTAGAGACCAGGGACTTCGCCCCCGGCCTTACGCAGCCGCCAACGGCCTCGATACCTCCTCCAGCGACTTGCCTTCTGCCGCCGTGCCCCAGATCCCGCCGACCACGGCGGCGATCAGCATCAGCACGGCGCCCAGCCCGTAGCCGAACAGGACCCAGTCCCGCGAGCCGGTCTCGACCAGCGTGCCAAACAGCAACGGCCCCGAGACGCCGCCGATGCCGGTGCCAACCGCGTAGAAGGCCGCGATGGCGAGCGCCCGGATCTCCAGCGGGAAGGTTTCCGAGACGGTGAGATAGGCCGAACTCGCCGCCGCGGAGGCGAAGAAGAATACCACCATCCAGGCACCGGTCTGACCGACCGGCCCGAGCACGTCGAGGCGGAACAGCACGCCGACACCGGCGAGCAGCACCGCCGAGATACCGTACGTGAAGGCGATCATCTGGCGCCGGCCGATCGTGTCGAACAGCCGCCCGAGGAGCAGCGGGCCGAGGAACGAGCCGAGCGCGAAGGGCAGCAGGTACCAGCCGACGCTGTTGCCCGGCACCTGATAGAACCGCTCCAGCACCAGCGCATAGGTGAAGAACAGCGCGTTGTAGAAGAAAGCCTGCGCGATCATCAGCGCGAGGCCGACCATGGTCGCCTTCCGGTTGGTGACGAACAGCGCCTTGAAGACTTCCGAGAGCGGGGTGCGGTCGCGGGTGCGGACCTTCATGCGCTTGCTCTCGTCCACCGGCGGCAGGGTCACGCCCTCGTCGGTGAAGCGCTTCTCGATGCCGGTGACGACCCGGTCGGCCTCCGTGGCGTAGCCGTGCGTGGCGAGCCAGCGCGGGCTCTCGGGGATCCAGGTCCGCAGCAGCAGGATCACGAGGCCAATGGCGCCCCCCGTGAAGAAGGCCACCCGCCAGCCCCAGGCCGGGTCGATCACCTCGGGCTTCAGCAGCACGATCGACATGAACGAGCCGATCGCCGCGCCGATCCAGAACGAGCCGTTGATCACGAGGTTGGTCCAGCCCCGGACCCGGGCCGGGACCAGTTCCTGGATGGTCGAGTTGATCGCGGTGTACTCGCCGCCGATCCCCGCGCCGGTGAAGAACCGGAAGATGCAGAAGCTCCAGACATTCCACGACAGGCCGGTCGCCGCTGTGGCGATGAGGTAGAGGGCGAGCGTGATGAAGAACAGCTTCTTGCGCCCGATCCGATCGGTGAGCCAGCCGAAGCCGATCGCGCCCGTGACCGCGCCCACGAGGTAGCAGGAGGCGGCGAGCCCCACGTCGAATTCGGAGAACGACATCGGCGGTTGACGCAGGGCGCCCACCAAGGAGCCGGCCAGCGTCACCTCGAGCCCGTCGAGCACCCAGGTGATCCCAAGCGCCACGATGACGAGGACGTGGAATCGGCCCCAGGGCAGCCGATCGAGGCGCGCCGAAATATCGGTATCGATCACTTGGCCGATCTGCGCCCGTTCGGGCGTTCCGGAGGTCCCCTCGACCTTGGTCGTCATGTGCGCATGTCCTCCGAACGGGCCGTTTGCCGTGCCTGACCAGCCCGCATTTACCGAAACACCAGACAGGTGTTGGGAACGGGTTGGGAATCGATTCGGTTCGAACCCGTTTTCATTTGATCCGCGCAGAGAGGAGGCATCCACGCGGTGCCCCCTCATGTCATTCCGTTCTGCCTCCCCCCGTCGCCGCCTCGGTCGCCTCGCGCTGCTCAGCCTGATGACCCTGGCGGGCCTCGCGACCGTCCCGTCGAAGGGCGCCGACGCGCATCTCGAACGGCCGAAGCCTCGCGTCCCGATGCCGGTTGCCGACCGGTGGCGGCTGCGTCCGACCGAATCGGCGGTGCCGAGCACGACCGGCAGCATCCGCGGCCGCATCGAGACGCCGATTCCGTTAAGCCGCCGCCGCGTCCGCCTCGTCTATCCAGCGCTGATCGAGGCGCGCTGAACCCGCCGCGGGTTTGGCGAACCGCGTCGGCTCGGGCACAGCGCCTGCTTGGTGCGTCGCAGCCCTTGCGGCTGGATTCGAGCGGAGTCGGGAATGGCAGAGGCGATCGCCCTCATCGGGTGCAAGGGCCGGACGCAGGAGGCGGATCATCTCGCGGTGCTTTCGACCGCGATGCCCGAGGAGCGGATCGTCCCGTTCCGCCTGATGGACGATGCGGAGCGCGCGGCAGCCCAGGTCGCCATCGTGGCCAATCCCGATCCCGCGGAGGTCGCGGCGCTGCCGAACCTCGTCTGGGTGCAAAGCCTCTGGGCCGGCGTCGAGCGGCTGGTCGGGGCCTTCGACCGGCCGTTGCCGATCGTGCGGCTGGTCGATCGCGAGATGGCCCGCACCATGGCGGAGGCAGTGCTGGCCTGGACCTACTACCTTCAGAGGGACATGCCCATCTACGCACGCCAGCAGCGTGCGGGTATCTGGCGGCCCCACCCCTATCGGAAACCCGCCGACACGACGGTCGGCGTGCTGGGACTCGGCGCTCTCGGGGTCGCGGCCGCGGACAGGCTCCTCGGCGCAGGCTTTCGCGTGGTCGGATGGAGCCGCAGCCCGAAATCCGTCCCCGGCCTCGAGGCGGAGCACGGGCTTGAGGCGCTCCCGGCGATGCTGGCCCGATGCGACATCCTCGTCTGCCTCGTGCCGCTGACGACGGAGACGCGCGGCCTCGTCAACGCCGAGCGTCTGGCGGCGCTGAAGCCCGGCGCGGCACTGATCAACTTCGCCCGCGGCCCGATCGTCGTGACGGCAGACCTGATCGCTGCGCTGGACAGCGGCCACCTCGCGCACGCGGTGCTCGACGTCTTCGAAACCGAACCCTTGCCCGCCGAAGACACCCTCTGGTCCCATCCAGGCGTGACCGTGCTGCCACATGTCTCCGGCCCGACCGATCTGCCCTCCGCGGGGGCGACGGTGGCGGCGAACCTGCGCGATTTCCGGCGGACCGGGCAGCCGCCGCAGGGCATCGATAAGAGCCGGGGCTACTGACGCGACACCCGGTCCTGCCGGCGGCCGTGAACCCTGGCCGTATCGGCGTGTTTATGCCCGACCGCCGCGCTTGCGCCGGCGGATCCGGAAGGATTCTGACACATCATGGGTTGGCCACGCCGCTTTCTGATCGGTACCGGCGTCGTGGCCGTTGCGGTCGGCGCCACCGCGAGCCTCGGGCGATTCAGCTACGCGCCGCTGCCAGACCGGGCGGACCTGCTCAACGCCGACCGCTACCCGATCCAGACCGCCTTCGACATCCTCGGACGCCGGGTTTCGCGGGCGGAGGCGGATCGCCTCAACGCCACGGCGAGTGGCCGTACGGAATTGGCGCGGGGTGGGACTGCGGTTGCGATCGATCCCGCCATGGTCGAGCGCGGGCGGCAGGCCTTCTATCAGGAGACGTTCGGGAACGAGGTCTTCCTGACCGACGTCATGGGCATGCTGGACGGCGGTCTGACGCCGACGCAGGTCGCCCTCGCTGTGGCAAAGCTTGGCGGGCAGGGCACCACCAATCTCCAGGTCGCCATGGCCAGTGACATGCGCGTCGGCGACCGCGTCTATAAGGCGGGCGAACTGGTCCCGACCGGGCTCGACGTGCCGAAGGGCGGCGCTTTCATCATCGGGATCAAGACGTTCTACGATCGCGGCCACCTGCGCATGGGCATCACCTGCGCGCTCTGCCACGCCGCGGTCGATCCCGGGACCGGCAAGGTGGTGGAGGGCGCCCCGAACATCGATCTTAACGCCGGGCTGCTGATGGCACTGGCCAAGAACTCGTCAGCCTACTTCATGCACGCCAGCGTGCCGGAGGCCGATGCCCGGCCGACGGCCGACCCGCAGCACACGGGCTCGACCACGACAGGTCCGGCGCTGCCGGACGCGGCGGCCGTGGAGGCGGCGACCAAGGTGCAGGTCGCGAGTTGGCCGCCCGGCAGCTTCGACTCGTCGGCGGATCGGGTCACCAACCCGACCTCGATCCCGTCGAGCTTTTCGGCCTACGGCGAGCCCTACAGCTGGAGCGGGCGCGAGGCGATCGGCCCCTTCTCGGGCCTATCGTCGCTCAACAACAACGTGCATGCGGCCAATTCCGACACGACCCAACTCGCGGCGGCCGCGCCCTGGCTGTTCGGTATGGATCCCGAGACCTATCTCGGCATCGTTCTGCGCGGGTCGGCCACCGAGGCGTTCCGCTACAAGCCGGACGGCAGTCGGAGCCCGTCCGCGGTGCTGCAGAACGTCGACCCGACGCCGGCCTCGCCGGGCCTGAACAGCTACGCGGTGCTGCCGACCTATCCGGCGACCAACTACGTCACCGACAACGGCCTGTTCACCTCGGTGGCCGGTGAGCCGGTGAACCACGCCAACAACGCGATGTCGGCCTTTCAGAACCTGCTGCATCCGCCGGCCGGCGGTCAGGATGCCGACAAGGTCCGGGCCGGCCGGGCCGTGTTCGAGAAGGCGGGCTGCGGCGCCTGCCATTCCGGCCCGGCGCTGACCAACCACCGGGTCATCCCGGAGGCCGAGATCGGCACGGAACCGACCCGGGCCCGCGCCGGCGCGAAGATGGAGGCGCGCCTGTCGCCGCCGACGATGTTCGCCGTCGGCACGCCGTTCCCGCTGACCGATACGCCGGCGATCGTGCCGGTGCCGCTCGCGGGCGATGCCATGGCGCAGGTTCAACTCGCTTGGGGGCAGGGCGGAACGGAGGGTGGCTACAAGGTCCCGAACCTCGTCGGCCTCGCCTGGACGGCGCCGTACCTGCACGATTCCGGTGTCGCGGTCGGGACCGACACGGAGCGCCAGCTCGGCGTCCCGGGCACACTCTACAAGGGCGTGGCGCCGGATCCCGCCAACAGCCTGCGGGCGCTCGTCGACCGGGATCTCCGCGCCAAGGTCGTGGCCGCGAACGCGGCCTCGGATACGGCACGCATTGCCCGGGTTACCGGAAAGGGGCACGCCTTCTGGGCGGATGCCGGCGCGGGTGTCTCGCCCGATGAGCAGACGGCGTTGATCGCCTACCTGCTCTCGGTCGATCGCCTGACGGAGCCGGCCGCAACGCCCTGACGGGATACGCCATGACGCACAACACCGATCCGGTCTGGTTCATCACCGGTTGCTCGACCGGCTTCGGCCGAGAGCTCGCCAAATTGGTCATCGCTCGGGGCTGGCGCGCGGTGGTCACGGCGCGCGACCGCGCCAAGGTCGCCGATCTCGCCCAGGGGGCCGAGGATCGCGTCCTGCCCCTGTCGCTCGACGTGACCGGGGCGGACCAGATCGCCAAGTCCGTGCGCGCCGCGCAAGACAGGTTCGGGCGGATCGACGTGCTCGTGAACAATGCGGGCTACGGCTATCAATCTTCGATCGAGGAGGGTGAGGACGACAAGATCCGCGCCCAGTTCGACGCCAACGTGTTCGGCCTGTTTGCGCTGACCCGGGCGGTGCTGCCGGTGATGCGGGGGCAGGCATCCGGCCATATCCTCAACATCACGTCGGTGGCGGGCTTCGTGGGTTTCCCCGCCTCTGGCTACTACGCCGCCAGCAAGCACGCCGTCGAAGGGTTCTCGGATTCCCTGGCGGCCGAGGCCGGGCCGCTCGGGATCCGCGTAACCTGCATCGAGCCGGGGCCGTTCCGCACGGATTGGGCCGGACGCTCGCTGATCCAGACGCCGAATGCGATTCCCGACTACGCCACGACGGCCGGTGCCCGCCTCACGGCCACGGCGGAGAAGAGCGGCACCCAGGCCGGCGACCCGGTGCGCGCCGGCGAGGCGATGATCCAGGTGACCGAGATGGAGGATCCGCCACGCCACCTCGTGCTCGGTGCCTGGGGGTACGACGCGGTGACGACCCGGCTGAAGCAGCGTCTCGCCGAGATCGAGGCGTGGCGGGAGACGAGCCTCGGCGCCGATTACCCGGTGGCGTGAGTTCCGCTCTCCGCGGCCCTCACGTCACCGCGCAGCGATAACGGGGCTTAGATCACGCCCTCGATCAAGCCTCGCCGTTTGGCCTCCTCGGCCTCCAAGTACCAGTTCGACGGCGCCTTCTCGAGCACCTCCTCCAGGGTCACATCCGAGCCCTGGATAAGGTTCGAAAACCCCTCGTTCTGGATCTCGATCGAGCACAGGATCTCGTTGAGCGTCGCCTTCACGGAGGCGATGCAGGTCGTGAGCGGCCCCTGGACGTGGAGCTGCTTGTCCATCTTGCGCTCATGGATCATCAGCCGCGTGCCGCAGGTCAGGTAGCGGTTCGGCCGGGCGAAGAAGCTCATGAACGTGGTGCCGGCCGAATAGATCGCCGCCTTGCCGAGGAACACGAACCGCCGGTTCGGGTCCATGGCGCTGTTGAAGCGGATGTCCTCGCCCATCATCCGGGCGACCTCCGGATCGCCACCAAGCGTCGTCAATTCGATGACGACGATCTCGCGGTCCCCCGCCGCGCCGAGCTGGCGGCGGAAGTCCTTGTACATGTCGTAATCGACCGCGCCCGAAAGCAGCACCGCGGGGGCGCGGAAGGCAGTGGGGTCGAGGGGAGTCGTGTCCATGGTTCTCCTGGTCGAACGGCCTGCGCGCGCCAGTGGAGCTGGAGGCAGCTTCAGCGCACTGGATCGGGCGCACCTTCACCCTTGCCGACGAACGGGATACCCTCGATCGGGCATTCCTCGGTGCCGACGCTCTGACGAGTAATGGCCCTTACGGCGTCGCGGGTTCCGTCGGGATCCTCGATCCAGCGCCGGTAAAATTCGTAGGGGCATTCCGACATCCCATGCCGGTTCTCCTTCGAGTTGATCATGCCGGTGTAGCCGCGGTGCAGGAGCTTGAAGAGGTGGTTCTCCGACTGGCCGTGGGCGCGGAAATCCCGGATCAGGAATTTCGATAGGGCGGCGTACTGGATGCCCATCTCCTCCTCGCCGCATTCGCCGAGCGTGCGGCCGTCGAAGCCGATGATCGCCGAGTGGCCGAAATACGTGTAGACGCCGTCGAAGCCGGCAGCATTCGAGACCGCCACGTAGACGTTGTTGGCAAACGCCATCGCCTTCGAGATGACGATCTGCTGTTCCTTGGCCGGGTACATGTAGCCCTGGCAGCGGATGATCAGCTCGGCGCCCCGCATGGCGCAGTCGCGCCAGATCTCGGGGTAATTGCCGTCGTCGCAGATGATCAGGCTGATCTTCAGCCCCTTCGGCCCGTCCGACACGTAGGTGCGGTCGCCCGGATACCAGCCCTCGATCGGGGTCCAGGGCATGATCTTGCGGTACTTCTGGACGATCTCGCCCTGATCGTTCATCAGGATCAGGGTGTTGTAGGGCGCCTTGTTGGGGTGCTCCTCGTGGCGCTCACCGGTCAGCGAGAACACGCCCCAGACCTTGGCCTCCCGGCAGGCGGCGGCGAACACCTCGGTCTCCGCGCCCGGGACCGTCGAGGCGGTCTCGTACATCTCGGCGGCGTCGTACATGATGCCGTGGGTCGAGTATTCGGGGAAGATCACGAGGTCGAGGCCGGGCAGGCCGGTGTTCATCCCGATGATCATCTTACCGATCGCCTTGGCGTTCTCCAGCACCTCCGCGCGGGTGTGCAGGCGCGGCATCTTGTAGTTCACGACGGCGACGCCGACGCTGTCCTGGCTGGACGAGATGTCTCCGTGCATCATGGCGTTGGGTCCTTCTGACCTTGATCGTCCCCTGGTCGAGCGCGGCTCAATGGCTGATCATCCAGGGCCGCGCGCTCGGAAAGCTCTTCGCAGCCGCGGGCGCAGCGGCTGCCTTCTTCGGCGAGCAACAGCCGCAGCCGGCCCCGTGGCTGCCCGAGCGCTTCGGCGCGTGGCGGCTGCGCTCGTTGGTGGCGTGGGCGGCCCGCAGCCCCGCGTCCATGCCGGCGATGCGCGGCGCGGTCAGGAAGGCCCGCTGGCTCGCGCCCCCGCAATCCGGGCAGGCATGCGGATCGCGGAACTCCGCCATCGGCCGCATTACCGTGAAGGGGCCGCAGGCCTCGCAGGCGTAGTCGTAGACAGGCATCGGAGCCTCCGGTGACGGAATTGCGCGCGGGTTTTCAGGAGCCTCAAGTCCCCTCTCCTGGAGGGAGAGGGACAGGGTGAGGGGTGTGACGTCTCCGGCGCGTTCTCGTCCCTCACCCCAACCCTCACCCGCACGGGAGAGGGAGCAAGTCACAGATCCGGCGAGAGCGGCATCTGGATCGAGCCGTCGAGGAACTTCGTCGGTCCGTCGGCGCCGGGATTGATGTCGAACTCGAAAATCTTGGTCGGGATCCAGAGCGTGGCGCAGGCGTTCGGGATGTCGACGACACCCGAGATGTGGCCCTGCACCGGTGCCGTACCGAGGATCGAGTAGGCCTGGGCGCCCGAATAGCCGAACTTCTTCAGGTATTCGATCGCGTTGAGGCAGGCCTGCCGGTAGGCGATGTGCACGTCCAAGTAATGCTGGCCGCCGTGCTCGTCGACCGAGATCCCCTCGAAGATCAGGTGGTCGTCGAATTTCGGTGTGATCGGCGACGGCTTGAAGATCGGGTTCTTGATCCCGTACTTCGCCATGCCGTCCTTGATCAGCTCGACCTTGAGATGGACCCAGCCGGCCATCTCGATGGCGCCGCAGAAGGTGATCTCGCCGTCGCCCTGGCTGAAATGCAGGTCGCCCATCGAGAGTCCGGCGCCGGGCACGTAGACCGGGAAGTAGATTTTTGAGCCGCGCGATAGATCCTTGATGTCGCAATTGCCGCCGTGCTCGCGGGGCGGGACCGTGCGGGCGCCGGTTGCTGCGGCTGCGTCCTTAGCCTCGCCCTTGAGCCGGCCCATATGGGCGGTTGGGCCGAACGGGAGGGTGGCCAGCGCAGGCACGCGCTCCGGGTTCGTGTCGTAGAGCGCCTTCTCGCGGGTGTTCCAGGTCTCCAGCATCTTCGGATCGGGCAGGCAGCCGATCAGGCCGGGATGGATCAGGCCCGGGAAGCGCACGCCCGGGATGTGGCGGGACTTGGTGAACATGCCCTCGAAGTCCCAGATCGACTTCTGGGCCTGCGGGAAGTGCTCGTCGAGGAAGCCGCCGCCGTTCTTCTTCGAGAAGAAGCCGTTGAAGCCCCACTGGCTCTCGGGCTTGGCGCCGATGTCGAGCAGATCGACCACCAGCAGATCGCCGGGCTCGGCACCCTCGACGCCGATTGGACCTGAGAGGAAGTGGACGATCGACAGGTCGATGTCGCGCACGTCGTCGGCGGAATCGTTGTTCTTGATGAAGCCGCCGGTCCAGTCGTAGGTCTCGACGATGAAGTCCGCGCCCGGCTTCACATACGCCACCATCGGGATGTCGGGGTGCCAGCGGTTGTGCACTTTGTCGTTGTCGTAGGCCGATTGCGTGAGATCGACCTTGATCAGCGTCTCGGGCATCTCGTGTCTCCAGCTCCCTGACTCTCCGGGGCAAGCCCCGTCCGCGCGCCGATGCGCGTCTCTCACCCGCTCGCGAGCAGCTCTTTCAGCGCGTCGTCGAGGACCCTGATGTCGTCCGGGCTGGTGCCGGGCCCGCCCGCGAAGTGGCCCCACCACGTGTCGATCACGCGCAGTTCCGCGTTCGGCATGGCGGCCGCCTCGATGGCGTTGTCCTCGGGCGGGAAATACAGGTCGGTCGAGGCCGGCATCAGGATCGCCCTGGCGCGGATCGCGCCGAGCGCGGCCTTGACGTCGCCCCTGAAGGTGTCGTTGGCGCTGATGTCGCCGTGCTGCCACGTCCACAGCATGGCGAGCAGGTTGTTGGCGTCGCGCTGGTAGAACAGCCCTTCCCAGAACCCGATCAGGAAATCCTCCAGCGAGGCGTAGCCCATGTGGGTGATGTCGGCTTCGAGCCGGTAGAAGGTCTGCGACAGGCCCCAGCCCGCGTAGACCCGGCCGAAGGCACGCAGGCCCCGGGTCGGCGGGCTGGTGTACCAGCCCTCGGCCCAGGCGGCGTCGGCCTGGAGCGCGGCCTTGGCGCCTTCCAGGAACACGTAGTTGTGCCGGGAGCACTTGGCCGAACCCTGAAACGGCAGGATCTTCGGCACCATGTCGGGATACATCGACGCCCAGTGGTAGGTCTGGAGCGCGCCCATCGACCAGCCGGTGACGAGGACCAGTTTCTCGATGCCGAAATGCTCGGTGACGAGGCGGTGCTGGGCACGGACATTGTCGTAGGCGGTGACATTGGGGAAGCGCGGTCCGTTCCACGGAGCCGGCGTGTTGCTCGGTGAGGACGAAAGCCCGTTGCCGAACATGTTCGGGATGATGATGAAATACTTGTCCGGGTCGAGCGCCTTGCCGGGGCCGATCAGCCATTCGTTCTCGGTGTGCTGGCCCGAGTACCACGTCGGGTAGACGATGGCGTTGTCCTTGGCCGGGCTCAGTGTCCCGATGGTCTTGAAGGCGAGCTTGGCCGCGCGCAGCGTCTTGCCGCACTGAAGCACGAAGTCGCCCAGTTCGAAGATCTCATAATCGGCCATGCTGTGCCCCTAGACCGACAGGAACCGGGCGACCGCCGCCTCGTCGATCCCGTCGCGCGGGGCCTCGTGGACGATGGATCCGTTCTCCATGACGATCACCCGGTCGGCGACGTCGAGGGCGAAGCTCAAGACCTGCTCGGACACGACGATCGAAAGGCCGCGCGCGTCGCGGATATTCTTGAGCGTCCGGCCCATCTCGCGGATGATCGAGGGCTGGATGCCCTCGGTCGGCTCGTCCAGCAGCAGCACCTTCGGGCGGCTCGCGAGCGCCCGGGCGATGGCGAGCTGCTGCTGCTGCCCGCCCGAGAGGTTGCCACCGCGCCGGTCCTTCATCTCCCACAGGACCGGGAACATGTCGTAGAGGTCCTGCGGCACCTTGCGGGCGCCGGTGACCGTCAGGCCGGTCTCGATGTTCTCCTGGACCGTCATGGTCGAGAAGATCATCCGGCCCTGCGGGACGTAGGCGAGGCCTTTAACGACCCGGACGTGGCTCTTGAGCCCGGCCACGTCCGCGCCCTCCACCTGGATCGACCCGGACTTCACGGGCACGAGACCCATCAGGGTCTTCATCAGCGTGGTCTTGCCCATGCCGTTGCGGCCCATCACGGCGACGATCTCGCCCGGCGCCACCGAGAAGGTGAGCCCGTGGAGCACTTCGCTCTGGCCGTAGGCGGCGTGCAGGTCTTCGACGGCGAGCGCCGGCGTGGCGGATGGGATCGTGGCGAGCGGAGGCGCCTGGATGCCGGGCGCGCGCGCGGTCTGAAGCGACGCCATCGTCAATGTCCCAAATACACTTCGATGACCTTCGGGTCGTTCTTGACCCGCTCCATCGAACCCTCAGACAGCACCTTGCCCTGGTGCAGGACGGTCACCCGGTGGGCGATGTCCTCGACGAACTTCATGTCGTGCTCGATCACCAGCACCGAGCGGCCCTTGATGATCTGGTTGAGCAGTTCGGCGGTCTTGATCCGCTCGCCGACGCTCATCCCGGCCACCGGCTCGTCGAGCATCAGCAGTTCCGGGTCTTGGATCAGCAGCATGCCGATCTCCAGCCATTGCTTCTGGCCGTGGCTCAGGAACTCGGCCCGTTCCTTGAGCTGATCCTTCAGGAAGATCGTCTCGGCGATGGCGTGGATGCGGTCGCGGACTTCCGCATCGCGCTTGAACGTCAGGGCGCCGAAGACCGAGCGCCCGCGAGGGAACGAGATCTCCAGATTCTCGAAAACCGTCAGGTCATCGTAGATCGACGGCGTCTGGAACTTGCGGCCGACCCCCGCCTGAACGATTGCGCTCTCGGAGAGCTTGGTCAGCTCCTGGCCCTTGTACTTGATCGAGCCGGCGCTGGCCCGGGTGCGCCCGCAGATCAGGTCCAGGACCGTGGTCTTGCCGGCGCCGTTCGGGCCGATGATCACCCGGATCTCGTCGGGCTCGACGTAGAACGACACGTCGTTCACTGCCTTGAACCCATCGAACGAGACCGTCAGCGCCTCGACGGCGAGGAGGTGATCGGGCGGGGCAGCCTCGGCGCCGACCACGGGGGAGGAGAGGATCGCGGCGTTCATGGGATCCTCACTCGGCCGGGGCGCCAACGGGCGCACTTGGGGGCGGGACGATGGCGGGCGGCGGCGCGCGCAGGCTCTTCACCCGGCGGGTGAGACGCGGCTCGATGTGCTCGCGCCAGATGCCGGCGAGACCGTTCGGGAAGGCCAGAACCACCGCGATGAACAGGGCGCCGAGGCCGAACAGCCAGAGATCCGGGAAGCTCTCCGAGAAGCTGGTCTTGGCCCAGTTGACCAGCAACGTGCCCCAGACCGCGCCGAACAGCGACAGGCGCCCGCCGACGGCGGCGTAAATCACCATCTCGATCGAAGGCACGATGCCCACGAAGGAGGGCGACATGAACCCGACCTGCAGGGTGAACATCGCTCCGCCGATCGCCGCCAAGCCGGCGGCGAAGCAGAAGGCGAAGACCTTGAACCCCGCCACCGAGTAACCGGAGAAGCGGACCCGATCCTCCTTGTCGCGCATGGCGACGAGGATGCGGCCCAGCTTGGACTTCTTCACGTATTGGGCCGCCAGGATGCAGCCGATCAGCAGGCCGCCATTGACGAAGTACAGGATGGTCTTCGCGCTATCGGTGCGGATGTCCCAGCCGTGGAGGGTGCGCAGGTCGGTGATGCCGTTTATGCCGCCAGTATAGCCCTGCTGGCCGACGATCAGGATCGTCAGGATCGCCGCGATGGCTTGCGTGATGATCGCGAAGTACGTGCCGCCCACACGGCGCTTGAACATCGCGAAGGAGATCAGCATCGCGAACAGGACCGGGATCGCGACGACCAAGATCAGAGTCAGCGGCAGGCTCTTGAACGGTTGCCAGAACCACGGGATCGCGGTGATCTGGTTCCAGTCCATGAAATCGGGGATCCCCGGCGTCGACTGGATCTTCGTATTCGCGACGCTCGAAGCTTCGAGCTTCAGATACATCGCCATGCAGTAGCCGCCGAGCCCGAAGAAGCAGCCCTGGCCGAGCGACAGGATGCCGGCGTAGCCCCAGCAGATCACCAGCCCGAGGGCTACGAACGCGTAGGTCAGGTACTTGCCGACGAGGTTGAGGCGGAAGCTGTCGAGGACGATCGGCAGGACAACCAGGATCACCCCGGCGAGCAGGAGCAGGCTGAGCCACTCCACCGGCTTCATGAACGGGTTGTCGTTCACGGTGACAGATTTGGTCAGGGTCTGGACGGGGTTGGTCATCTTGAAAAAGATCCTCAGCGTCGGACCTTGAGGGTGAAGAGACCCTGGGGCCTCAACATCAGGATGCCGACCACCGCGAGCAGGGTGATCACCTTGGCCATCGATCCGGAGAGGAAGAACTCCAGGGTCGACTGGGTCTGGGAGATCGAGAAGGCCGACGCGATGGTACCAAGCAGACTGGCGGCGCCGCCGAACACGACGATCAGGAAGGTATCGACGATGTAGAGCTGGCCCGAGGTCGGCCCCGTGGACCCGATCATCGTGAAGGCCGAGCCGGCGATACCCGCGATGCCGCAGCCGAGGCCGAAGGTGTAGCGGTCGACCTTCTCGGTATCGATGCCGACCGCCCCTGCCATGGCGCGGTTGGCCATCACGGCCCGGACCTGCTGGCCGAAGCGCGAGCGGTAGATCAACAGGGCGACGCTGACGGTGATCAGGATGGTGATCGCCATCACGAACAGGCCGTTGACCGGGATCTCGATCGTGTCGGTGACCTGCACCGAGCCGATCAGCCAGGACGGCAATTCGACGCCGACCTCGCGGGCTCCGAAGATCGACCGGTAGGCCTGCTGGAGGATCAACGACAGGCCCCAGGTTGCGAGCAGCGTGTCGAGCGGGCGCTTGTAGAGGAACCGGATCAGGCTCCACTCCACCAGCATGCCGAGCGCCCCGGAGGCCAGGAACGCCAGCCCCATCGCGACGAAGAAGTAGACCGGGAACAGCACCGGCACGTAGGTCTGGCAGAAGGCCGAGCACAGATAGGTGACGTAGGCGCCGAGGATCATGAACTCCCCGTGGGCCATGTTGATCACGCCCATCTGGCCGAAGATGATCGCGAGTCCGAGCGCCATCAGCAGGTAGACGGAAAACAGGATCAGGCCGGCGAAGCCCTGCATGGCGAAGATGGCGCCGAGATCGCTGAAGGAATAATCGCCGAGCATTGTTTCGGTCTTCCGCTAAAGTTCGGGCGGAGGGCGAGCGTCCTCCGAGCGGATTGTTCGGTGCTAGTTTTGAAGGTCGCGACAGACCCCCCTCCCGTACGGGAAAGGGGACCCGCGCCTGATCCGCTAAGCAAAGCGGACCAATCTCGAGCGCGCGACTACTGGTACCCTTTCGGAAACGGGTCCGGCTTGATCAGCTCAAGGCTGGTGTAGACGATCTCGAACTGGCCATCCGGCTTGGCCTTGCCGACCCGGGTCTTCGACCAGAGGTGATGGTTCTCGTCGATCCGGACGTAGCCTTCCGGCGCGCCCTTGAACTCGATGCCCGGCGAGGCTGCGACCACCTTGTCGACGTCGAACGAGCCGGCCTTCTCGCAGGCCATCTTCCACAGGAACGGGCCGAGATAGGCCGCCTGCGTCACGTCGCCGATGACGGTCTTCTCGCCCCACATCTTCTTGAACGCAGCCACGAAGGCCTTGTTGTTCTCGTTCTCGATCGACTGGAAATACTTCATGCACGCATAGGCCCCGGCGATGTTCTCGCCACCGATGCCGTCGATTTCGTCCTCGGTGACCGAGATCGTCATCAGCACCTGCTTCGACAGGTCGATGCCGGCCGCCTTGAGCTGCTTGTAGAACGCCACGTTCGAGCCGCCGACCACGTCGGCGAAGATCACCTTCGGCTTGGTCAGCTTGATCTTGTTGATCACCGAGTTGAACTGGGTGTGGCCGAGCGGGAAGTATTCCTCGCCGACCACTTTGCCCTTCAGCACGTTCTCCACGTGCTTGCGCGCGATCTTGTTGGAGGTGCGCGGCCAGATGTAATCCGAGCCGATGAAGTAGAAGCTGTCGCCGCCCTTCTCCTTGTGCACCCAGTCGAGCCCGGCGAGGATCTGCTGCGTCGCCTCCTGGCCGGTGTAGAAGACGTTCTTGGATTGCTCCAGGCCTTCGTAGAAGGTCGGGTAGTAGAGTAGGCCGTTATATTGCTCGAAGACCGGCAGCACCGCCTTGCGCGAGGCCGAGGTCCAGCAGCCCATAACGGCGGCGCAATGGTCGTTGACGAGGAGCTTCTTGGCCTTCTCGGCGAAGGTCGGCCAGTCGGAGGCACCGTCCTCCTGGATGATCTTGATCTTGCGGCCGAGCACGCCGCCGGCCTCGTTGATCTGGGCGATCGCGAGTTTCTCCGCTTCCTGCGCACCCGTCTCGGAGATCGCCATCGTGCCGGTGATCGAGTGCAGGATGCCGACCGTCACCTCGGTGTCGGTCACGGCGAGACCGGTGGTGTTGACCGTCGCGGTCGGCGCCGCGGCCCAGGCCGTGCGCGGCATCAGCGCCAGCGCCGGTGCGCCGGCCAGCCCCATGAGCAGCCTGCGCCGCAGCGGGGAGCGCAAGCCGTGATCGGTGTCGTCTGCCATCTGCCTGACCCTGTGGGCGTCCGGGCCTTCAGAGGCGGCCCGGATCGACAGGCGCAGGCTAGGTCTGCTGTTGCGCCGCGGCCTATACGCGATTTTGCGTATGGCGATACTCTTGCATGCGCTGCACCATCGCGGCGGAACAGTGTGAGGTCATGCCGGTCTTGGGCGCGAGCGACATGAGTGCCGCCCGAATACGGGGGTGTTCGCGCGCGCGCGGGTTCGCGGCGCCATGACCGGTGTGCAGCGCATCATCCCGATCCGTCGGGATTACAACCGCTTCGTCGCCGACGAGACCCTGGAAGATTATGCGCTGCGCTTCACCGCCAAGAAGGCGCGGCGCTGGACCGGGTTCGAGGTGGCGCAGACGGCGCTGGGCTCGGTCTCCTTCCTGGCGCTGGAGGCGATCGGCGGCACGCTCGCGCTGACTGCGGGCTTCCCCAACACGCTTGCGGCGGTGCTGCTCGTCGGCCTGATCATCTTCGCCACGGCTGTTCCCATCACGGTCTACGCTGCACGCTACGGCGTCGACATGGATCTGCTGACCCGCGGCGCCGGGTTCGGCTATCTCGGCTCGACGGTCACGTCGCTGATCTACGCGAGCTTCACGTTCCTGTTCTTCGCCATCGAGGCGGCGATCATGGCGCTGGCGATGCAGCTCTGCTTCGGGCTGCCCCTCGGTATCGGCTACCTGCTCTGCGCGGGCGCCGTGATTCCCCTGGTGGTCTACGGGATCCGCCTGATCAGCCGGTTCCAGATCTGGTCGCAGCCGCTCTGGATCGCCCTCAGCCTGCTGCCGCTCGTGTTTGTGGCCGCGCAGGGGGCGGAGCCGCTGCGCGCACTCGTGCGCTTCCCGGGCCTCGACGGCGCTGTCGGCTTCGATCTCGCCCGGTTCGGGCTCGCCACCGGCGTCCTGCTGGCGCTCCTCGCGCAGGTCGGCGAGCAGGTCGACTTTTTGCGATTTGTCCCCGAACCGAAGGATCGGCGCGATCGTCGCTGGTGGCTCGCGGTGCTCTCCGGCGGTGCCGGCTGGATCCTGCCGGGGATGCTCAAGATCCTGCTGGGCGCCGCGCTGGCGGTGCTCGCGCTCGGCCACGGCGTACCGCCCGAGCACGCCGCCGAGCCGACCCGCATGTACGCAATCGCCTTCGGCTACCTGACCGGGGAGGGGAGCCGGGCGGCGCTGCTGCTGACCGGACTGTTCGTGCTGGTCTCGCAGCTCAAGATCAACCTGACCAACGCCTATGCCGGCTCGATCGCGTGGTCGAACTTCTTCTCGCGGCTGACCCATAGCCATCCTGGGCGGGTGGTGTGGCTGGTCTTCAACGTCGCCATCGCCCTGCTGCTGATGGAACTCGGGATCGACAAGACGATCGAGAGCACGCTGCCGCTCTATGCCGCGGTGGTTTCGGCCTGGGTCGGGGCTCTCGCCGCCGACCTTGCGGTGAACAAGCCGCTCGGGCTCTCGCCGCCCGGCATCGAATTCAAGCGGGCGCATCTCTACGCGGTGAACCCCGTGGGCACCGGTGCGATGGTGCTGGCGCTGTCATGCGGCGGACTCGCCTATACCGGTCTCCTCGGCCAAACGCTCCAGCCCTTCGCACCGCTGCTCACGCTCGCGACGGCCTTCGCCGCCGCCCCGGCCATCGCGTGGGCCACGGCGGGTCGCTGGTATCTCGCCCGCACGCCGCAGACCGACTGGCCTTCGTCGGAAGTGGTCTGCCGGGTCTGCGAACTGCCCTTCGAGGGCGAGGACATGGCCCATTGCCCGGCCTATGACGCGCCGATCTGCTCCCTGTGCTGCTCGCTCGATGCCCGCTGCGGCGACCTGTGCAAGCCGCATGGCCGGCTGGAGGTGCAAGCGCAGGCGGCCGTTGCCCGGATCCTGCCCGGCCGTACCGCTGCCTGGATCGGCGCGCCGCTCGGCCGCTACCTCGCGGTGATGCTGACGCTCTGCGCGGTGATCGGCCTGATCCTCGGTATCGTCCATGCGAGCGCGACGATCGCGCATCCGGAGCACCGGGCGTTCCTGCGCGCCGCGCTGACCAGCGTGTTCTTCACCCTGGTGGTGATCCTCGGCGTGGTGGCGTGGCTGTTCGTGCTCGCGCAGGAAAGCCGTGGCGTCGCGCAGGCCGAGACCATGCGCCAGACCGCCCTCTACGAAGCCGAGATCGCCGCCCACAAGGTCACCGACGCCAAGCTGCAGGAGGCCAAGGAGCGGGCGGAAGCCGCCAACCAGGCCAAGAGCCGCTACGTCATCGGGATCAGCCATGAGCTGCGCACGCCGCTCTCCACCGTGCTGGGCTATGCCCAGCTCCTCGAATCCGATCCCGCGATTCCGGCCCATCGGCTCAATGCGATCCGGGTGATCCGGCGCAGCGGCCAGCACCTGTCCGGCCTGATCGACGGCCTCCTCGACATCTCCCGCATGGAAGCCGGCCGCCTCCAGATCCACCGCGACGAGGTCCGGCTCGCCGACTTCCTCGATCAGCTCGTCGACATGGTCCGCCTCCAGGCCCGGGAGGCCGGGCTTGAGTTCCGTTTCGCGCGGCCCGAGATCCTGCCGGCCGTCGTCGCCACGGACGAGAAGCGCCTGCGTCAGGTGCTGCTCAACCTCCTGTCGAACGCCATCAAGTTCACCGAGGCCGGCAGGGTCTCGCTGGACCTGAGCTATCGCAGCCAGATCGCCGTGTTCACGATCCGCGATACCGGCCCCGGCATCCCGGAGACGGATCTGGCGCGGATCTTCGAGCCGTTCGAGCGCGGCTCGACGCCAGCCGCCCGCAGCACGCCGGGGACGGGTTTGGGGCTGACCATCGCCAACCTGCTGGCGCAGCTGCTGGGCGGCGAGATCACTATCGCGGCGGCGCCCGGCGGCGGCACGCAGGCGCGGCTGCGGCTGATGCTCGCCTCGGTGGCCGAGCCCATGCCGATCAGCTTGCCCGCCCCCGCCGAGCCGCCGGAGCGGGCCTATGCGGGCGCCCGCCGAACTGTCCTCGTGGCCGACGACGACAGTGCGCACCGCGCCCTGATGCGCGCGATCCTGGAGCCGCACGGGATCGCAGTCCTGGAGGCCGGCTCCGGGCCAGAATGCCTGGCGGCGGTCGCGGCCGGGGGGATCGACCTGATCCTCCTCGACATCGCCATGCCGGGGATGAGCGGCTGGGCGGTCGCCGCGGCCCTGCGGGCCGCAGGCCATGCCGGCCCGATCGCCATGATGTCGGCCAATGTCCACGAGATCAGCCCAGTGCGCGGCGACGACGCGCCCCACGACGCGATCTTCGCCAAGCCCTTCGATCTGCGCGACGTGATGGAGCGCGTCGGTAAATTGCTGCGGCTGGAATGGACCGGCGCGGCCGCCCTTCCGCGCGAGCCCATCATGACCCTGGAGTCACCCGGGCCGGAGCAGATCGGCGAATTGCTGCGCCTCGGGCGGATCGGCCATATCCGGGCCATCGAGGCGACCTTGAGCCGAATGGAGGCGGAGGCGTCGGCACCCCCGGCCTTCGTGGCGCAGATGCGCGGGCTGGTGGAGGGCTACGACCTGCGCCGCTACCTGTCGGTGCTGCAGGGGCTCGCCCGCAATGGCTGAGGCGCCGAGCCGGGCAAACCGGGACGTTGTCCTCGTGGTCGACGATTCCCCGGACACGTTGAGCTTCCTCACCGAGGCGATCGAACGGTCGGGCGCTACTGTGCTTGTCGCGGTGGGCGGCGACCTCGCCCTGGCGCTGGTGGACGAGATCACCCCCGACGTGATCCTGCTCGATGCCGTGATGCCGGGTCTCGACGGGTTCGAGACCTGCCGCCGGCTCAAGGCCAAGCCGCAACTCGCGGGCGTGCCGGTGATCTTCATGACGGGTTTGAGCGAGACCGAGCACATCGTGCAGGGCTTGAGCGCGGGCGGGATCGACTACGTCACCAAGCCGATCGCCCCGGACGAGATCCTGGCCCGGATCCGGGTGCATCTGGCGAGCGCCCGCGCCGCGCAGAGCGCCCGGGCGGCCCTCGACACCGCGGGTCGGACGCTGTTCGCCGTTGCGGAGAACGGGACCGTGCTGTGGTCGACGCCGCAGGCCGGGCGGCTGCTCGCCGGTCTCGTCGCCGATCCCTCGGGCGTCTTCGTCCTGCCCCTGCGGGCCCGCGACTGGCTGCGGGGCTGCCTCGACGGGGTGGCCGCGCCCTTGACGCTGACCGATCGCGACGGGGCGGCCATCGCCCTGAGCTTCATCGGCCGCACGCCGGACGAGGTCCTGCTCCGGCTGTCGCGGGAGGAGCCCGCCCTGGGGGTCGAGCGGCTTCGGGCGCGCCTGCCGATCACCGGCCGGGAGGCGGAGGTGCTCCTCTGGCTCGCGCGCGGCAAATCGAGCCGCGATATCGGTGAGATCCTGGGGTTGAGCCACCGGACCGTCACCAAGCATCTCGAAGGCATTTACGCCAAGCTCGGCGTGGAGAACCGGACTGCGGCCTCGATCATCGCGGCCCGCCATCTTCAGGATTGAGCGGTGCCGTGATCCCCATCTTGTCCACAGGCGTCGCGCCCCGGCGAAACGCCTTGGTAAGCGCGGGCGCGGCAGGGTCCCCGCTCAGATCGACCAGCCGAGCCGGATGCGATGATGACCTGCCAGCAACTCGCCGAGGAACTGAAGCGGATCGCCACCACGCAGGTCAGCGACATCACCCGGGCGGTCAAGGAAGGCCAGAAGTCGATCGCGCTGAACGAGGTGCGCGACATGGCCCGCCGCCTCGAACTCCTGGCTGAGGCCTTCGATCCGAAACCGGCCGCCGAGGTCGCCGAGCCCGCCGAAGGCGCGCAGGCGGCCTGACGCGCAGATTCGTCCCTCTCCGGGAACCCCCATGATCCACGCTCATTTCACGATTCGTTTCGGGCAATCCTCGCTGCCGGCCTCAGCCGTGCAATGGGTCGCCGACACGGAGGCCGCCCGGGCCGCTGCCCGCACCGTCGTGCAGGGCCTGATGCGCCAGCACGGCGGCGATCCGCGGCTGCTCGCAGCCACCATGGTGATCACCGACGCGGCCGGTTCGACGCTCCTGGAGATCCCGTTCTTCGACGCGCTGTACATGCCGGTCGAGCCGGTGGCCGATTCGGATCGGCGGACGCGGCGCATCGCCCCGCCGTCGCGCCTCGGCGCGGCCCTGCGCCCGCTCCGAAGGCTCGCTGGCGCGATCGGCGCACGCCTGCAGCCATCGCACGGGTCTTCGGTGGATTCGCGCTTCTCGGCGTGAGAGCGGGCACGCACCGCTTTGGATCTCCCTTTACCGCAGCTATTATAGTCACAGATCGCAGTCCGGCCGCGACACGCGCGCTCCCTCGACCGCAAAGAGGCTACGACGTTCACAGATCTCCAGCGGTCACCGACGCCGGCGGCGGAGCGCGACAGGCCCCCTCTCCCGCACGGGAGAGGGGACCCGCGCTTGACCCTGAACCGATATAGCCAGACCCGATGCCTGAATCCGCAAGCGCAGAGGTGAAAGGGCGGTCGCATGGGAGGTTTGGACAGCCGGACCTCATGACCAACGTCGATTTCACATCCGCTTTGTGACCCTGCAGCACTGTGCAGGAAAGTGGACCCATATCCTTCGAGAGTGCAGGCGAGGCCGCCAACGCGTCTGATCCGGATTGCTGTCTTCTGCTGTCTGAAACAACCTTTCAGAGATCCCGCACCGCAAATCCCCGCGCGGTGAGCCGCTCCGACAGGATGCGCCGGTGGCAGACGGACGGGTCGCGTTCGAAGCACAGCAGGCAGAGCGGTGCCGCCTCGGCCATCGCCGACAGGTCGTCGAGGGCCGTCTGCCCGGCGGCGGTGTCGAGCACCTCCTCGCAGTAGATCCGGCGCAGCAGCGCCGCATCCCCCGCCCGGGCCGCCTGCCGGCCGGATTTCGGAGTGCCGAGGCTGCGCAGGTGGACATAGCCCAGGCCAGCCTCCTGCAGCGATGCCGCGAGCACGCCCTTCGAGAACCCGCGCTTGCGCGAATTCGCCACTGCCCGGACATCTGCCAGCACGCCAACCCCGGCATCGCGCAGGATGCCGCCGAGCTGCTCCGAATCCAGGCCTTCGTACCCTATGGTGAAGATTTGCTTGCTCACGGCGGTGTGACCGAACTCGCTTTGTGGACCCGGCACTTAGCCGGGCGTCATCCTGTGCAACACCGCTGGATCCCCTGCGTATGTCACGGCAATGCAACGCGTCTCGGAATTCCGCCGCAATGATCGCAAAGGTCCGTTAACTGCGCTGGGGCCATCGATTACGCCTGTCTTTGGCGCTTCTTCGGTGGCGGGCTCAACACTGATGTCGCGAATTGCTCAGCTCTCGCGCACTTCCTTCCTCGGCGACGCGCACGGCGTGACGGGGCGCCTCAGGGCGGTCCGCCGGCTCGCCGGCCGGTTCGCCGCGGTGGCGATTCTCGCCGGGTTGGCGGCCTGCGCGTCGAACAACGACTTCTATCCGACCAAGGGCGATGCCAAGCCCCATCCCGGTGTGGCCAAGGCCAAGCTCCACCCGATTCAAGGCATCGATATCTCCAAGTGGCAGGGCAACGTCGACTGGGCTTCGGTCCGGGCCTCCGGCACGCAGTTCGCCTTCATCAAGGCGACCGAGGGCGGCGACCACGTCGACGAGCGATTCCGCACCAACTGGGACGGCGCGGCTCGGGCCGGCGTGCCGCGGGGCGCCTACCACTTCGTGTTCTGGTGCCGCTCGGCCCGGGAGCAGATGGACTGGTTCAAGCGGAACGTCCCGAACGATCCCACCGCCCTCCCGCCGGTACTGGACGTCGAGTGGAACGGCCATTCCCAGACCTGCCCAAAGAAGCTGCCGCGGGCGCAGGCCCTCGCGATGGTCACCGAGATGCTGGAAGAGATGGAGCGCTATACCGGCAAGCGCCCGATCATCTACACCGACATCACCTTCCACAAGGATGTGCTGGAGGGCGAACTGCCCGACTACCCGCACTGGCTGCGCTCCACCGCAGCGGAGCCGGAGCAGCGGTTCGTCAATCGCAAATGGATGCTCTGGCAGTTCACGTCTACCGGCCGTGTCCCGGGCGTGCGGGGCGACGTCGACCGTAACGCTTTCTACGGTACGCCGTCGGATTGGGCTTCGTTCCTGACGACGGATTGCGATCCTCGGGAGCATAAGCGCCTGTCTGAACAGGGACTTTGCACCGACAAATAACGTCGCTGAGTGATTGCCAATATAAGTTAGTTCAGCGTCGGACAGCGAGGGCTATGCGTGGGAGCCCGGTCAAGACTGGGCGCACCTGAGAGGATTCTTTCGGGAGCTACGGATCTTAGATTGTCCCCAGCCCGATGCCAATCGAAAGTTCCGGCCCCACGGGCAATCTGCTCCTGGATGCGCTCTCGGACCCGGATCGGGCGCTGATCGCGCCGCATCTGGAGCGCACCACCTACGCCCGCGGTGAGACGGCTTTCGAGGCCGGTGCGGCGGTCACGCACGTCATCTTCCCCTGCCGCGATACGATTCTCGCGCTGGTCGTGACCACCCGGGACGGGCGGACCGCCGAGACCGCAACCATCGGCCATGATGGGGCCGCGGGCGCGGTCGTCGGCGGGGGGCGCGTACCGGCCTTCGCCAAGGGGATGGTGCAGATCGGCGGTTCGGTGCTGCGCCTCGAAGCCGACCGTCTGGAGGAAGCGGCCGGCCGATCCGCTTCGTTGCATGATCTGTTCATGCGCTATGCCGATTGCTTCGTGGCGCAGTTGCTGCAGACCGCGGCCTGCAACGCGCTCCATCCGATCGAGCAGCGCTGCCTCCGCTGGCTACTGACGATTCAGGACCGGATCGAGGGCGATACGCTCCCGGTCACCCACGAGCTTCTGGCCGCGATGCTCGGGGTCCAGCGCACCTATCTGACCCGCATCCTGCGGGTGCTTCAGGACCAGGGCCTGATCCGGGTCGGGCGCGGGCGGATCACCGTCCTCGACCGTGACGCCGTCTCGGCCAGTGCCTGCGAGTGCCACGCCCGCCTGCGGATCCGCTGCGAGACGGTGCTGGGGACGGTGTACGGCCCGGCGAGCCGCACAGCCATCGCATCGGCGGACGGCTAGAGAGGCTGCCGATCGCGCCACAGCACGGTCGGCGACAATTCCGTTCCGGCCGGCTCGGAAGGCGCGAGGAACTCCCCGTTCCGTACGGGCTCTTATGCGCCCGCTTCAGGCCGCCTTGCGCTCCAAAATCTCGATCAGCGCCCCGTCCGGACCCTCCACGAAGGCGATGCGCAGGCCCGGTCCGCGCTCCGTGATCCCGGTGCGGATCGGAACGCCACGCGCTTCGAGATCGGCCATCGCAACTTCGAGATCGTCGACGCGCAACCCGACATGCTCGAGGCCGAGGCAGGGCATCGGCCCGGCCGGTGCGGTCTCGGCCGGGGCCTGCTCGATGAACACGGTTAGCCCGCCGAGATCGAGGACGACCCGCTGCACCGGATCGCCGCCGACGCGCTTCACCTCCCGGGCCCCGAACGTCTCGACATAGAACATCGCGGCCCGCACCGCGTCGCGGCTGCGCAGATGGATGTGGTCGCAGGCGTAGTGCATCGGGGCCTCAATTCCTCGCGATTCGGCCTCGGGACCGGCTGTCGTGCAGCCTTCGACCCGGCAGGGTGGCGACGTTATGCACCTTCTGCCTCCGCGGCGAGGGGCACCGCTTGACGTCCCGTGCGAACCCGCAGACTTTCGCCGCCAGCAACGTTGCAGGTATGCAACAACCTTCCCACATCCGGGTGGAAATCCCACACCGCACAGCCAAGAGTTCCATGCGCAATCCCTACGACGTGCTGGGCGTGGCCAAGGGGGCGAGCGAGGCCGACATCAAGAAGGCCTATCGCAAGCTCGCCAAGGACTTCCACCCCGACCGCAACAAGAACGACGTGAAGGCCAAGGACCGGTTCGCCGAGGCGAACTCGGCCTACGAGATCCTGGGCGACGCCGAGAAGCGTAAGCAGTTCGACCGCGGCGAGATCGATGCCGACGGCAAGCCGCGCGCGACCGGATTCGAAGGGTTCGGCGGTGGACGGGGCGGCGGATTCGATTTCGAGGGCATGGCCCGCAGCCGCCAGGGCGGCATGGGCGGTGGCATGGCCGGCGGAATGGGCGAGGACATCTTCTCGCACATCTTCGGCGAGGCGTTCCGCGCGGGCGGCGCCGGCCCCGGCGGCCAGCGCGGAACGCCCAAGGGCGATGACGTCGCCGCCGAACTGGCGGTGACGCTCGAGCAGGTCGCCAGCGAGGAGAAGCTGCGCCTCTACCTGCCCACAGGGCGGGAGGTGGACGTGGTCATCCCGCGGGGCATGGTCGACGGCCAGACCATCCGGCTGCGCGGCCTTGGCCAGAGTGCGGGACCGCGCGGCGAGCCGGGTGACGCGCTGCTTACCATCCGGATCCGGCCGCATCCGCGCTTCACCGTGGACGGGTCGGACCTCCGCACCACCGTCGACGTGGCCCTTGAGGATGCCGTGCTCGGCGGCACGATTCGCGTGCCGACGCTGACCGGCGCCGTCGAGATGCGGATCCCGTCGATGACGAGTTCGGGCCGCACCTTCCGCCTGCGCGGCAAGGGTCTGCCGCGCAAGGACGGGAGCGCCGGCGACCTGTTCGCCACCACGGCCATCGTGCTGCCCGAGGGCGAGGATGCGGCCTTGATGGAATTCGCCCGGTCACGGCGCGGCGCAAAGGCTGCGTGAGGCGGGCCGGACTTCCGTCGCCCGGCGGCCTCCGCTAAGGAGGCCCCCCGGCTCCGTGATGGGCCGCGCGGCTTCGGGATCGATCATGGCGGAACACGGGCAGGGCCTTCTGGCGGGCAAGCGGGGCATCGTCCTGGGCGTCGCCAACAACCGCTCGATCGCCTGGGGCATCGCCCGCAGCGCCCGCGCTCACGGGGCGGAACTGGCCTTCACCTATCAGGGGGACGCCCTGCGCAAGCGTGTCGAGCCCCTGGCCAAGGAACTCGACGCCCACGTCATCGGCCATTGCGACGTCACCGACTCGTCCACGATCGATGCCGTGTTCGAGGAAGCCGCACGGGTCTTTCCCGAGGGCATCGATTTCGTGGTCCACTGCATCGCCTTTTCCGACAAGGACGAGCTGACCGGCCGCTATATCGAGACCTCGGAGGACAACTTCACCAAGTCGCTCCTCGTCTCGTGCTACTCGTTCACCGCGGTGGCCCAGCGCGCGGAAAAGATCATGCGGCCGGGCGGCTCGCTCGTGACGCTGACCTATTACGGCGCCGAGAAGTGGATGCCGCACTACAACGTCATGGGCGTCGCCAAGGCGGCTTTGGAAGCTTCGGTGCGCTACCTCGCGGCCGATCTCGGCCCGAAGAACATCCGCGTCAACGCGATCTCGGCGGGCCCGATCAAGACCCTCGCGGCCTCGGGGATCGGCGACTTCCGCTACATCCTCAAGTGGAACGAGTACAATTCGCCCCTGCGGCGGACCGTGACCATCGGCGAGGTCGGCGAGACGGCGGCTTATCTGGTCTCCGACATGTCGGCCGGCATGACCGGCGAGATCCTGCACGTGGATGCCGGCTACCACGTCGTCGGCATGAAGAACCCGGATGCGCCGGATCTGACGCTCGACAAGGATTGAGAGCGCGGCGCGCTCAATCCTCCTCCGCTTCGGCGAACGCTCCCGTCAGCGTCAGCCCGTCGATCCAGGTCTCGCCGTCGCGCTTGACGACGATATGGGGCTGGGCGCCGCCATGCGCCGCGATTCCCGCCGCCAGCCGCTCGGAATGCGTCACCAGCCAGACTTGCGTGCGCCGCGACGCCTGGGCGATCAGTCGTGCCAGCGGATCCATCAGATCGGGATGCAGGCTCGTCTCGGGTTCGTTCAGCGCGATGAACGGCGGCAGGCGGTAGCCGAGCAGCGCGCCGGCCACTGCCAGATAGCGCAGGGTCCCGTCCGATAATTCGGGCGGGTCGAAGATCCGGGCGGGAAAATCGGGGACGCGCAGGCCGAAGCTTGCGTGGCGGCCGGGCACCGGCACCACCAGACGTGCGTCCGGAAATGCGGCATCGACCGCCGCGTCGATCTCGGTGGTGTCCTGCCGGATATGCGCCAGGGTGGCGAAGACGGCCGCGAGGTCGGAGCCGTCCGAGGCGAGCGTCGGCGTCGTAACCGCGAGGCAGGGTCGGCGCAGAGGTGAGTCGGCGTCCGTCCGGAAATCATGGTGGAAGCGCCACGCCGTCAGGGCGATGCGGACCAGGGCGATCTCCGGATGGTCCGTCGCGCCGAGGAGGCT
The DNA here is from genome assembly GCF_022829605.1 of Methylobacterium sp. E-065. Taxonomy (GTDB): domain Bacteria; phylum Pseudomonadota; class Alphaproteobacteria; order Rhizobiales; family Beijerinckiaceae; genus Methylobacterium. The sequence continues at coordinate 62,260 of NZ_JAKSYD010000253.1, forward strand.
GCCGAGCGCCGTCTCGGTCGGGAGCAAGTCCTCGCCGAGGGAGCGCTTGCGGCCGTCCCCGTCGCGAACGAAACCGGTGCGCCCGTCGCGGTCGAGGATCACCGCCGCGCGGCCGCGGGTCCGGAGCGTCAGGCGCTCGGCCTTCACCTGTGGCTCGTGCTGGAAAGCCGCGCCGTAGGTTGCCCCGCCGGCCTGCTGCACGAGGCCGATCTCCACCGTGTAGCTGAAATCCTGGGCGATCCCTTCATGGCGCAGGGTGGCGGATAGGCGGATCCGGGCGGCCTCTCCCCGGCGTCGCCGACCGGCCCAGAGAGCCGACTCCATCCCGCCCTCGGCGGCGAGGTCGCGGGTCAGCGTGCCTGTGGCGGCCGCCTGGAGCAGTTCGAGCGCCCTGTAGAGGTTGGTCTTGCCCGTGCCGTTGCCGCCGACGAAAACCGACAGGTCCTCGACCGGGAATCTGATCTGCCGGAGCGACCGGTAACCCGACACCGTGACGTCGCGAACCACCAGCATGCGGGCTTCCCCGTATCAGTCCGGGACCGTCAGATCCGCGATGCCCTTTGGGGCCTCCGGGAATCGCGGGTCCATCGCCTCCAGCGTATCCGCGACGGTCCGCGCGATCACGTAGTTGCGGAACCACTTGTGATCGGCCGGCACCACCAGCCACGGGGCCGCGGGCGTCGAGCAGCGGGTGAGCGCATCCGCGAAGGCCTGCTGATAGGCATCCCAGGATTGGCGCTCAACCAGATCGGCCGGATCGAACTTCCAATGCTTCTCCGGATCGGCGATCCGGGCCTCGAGGCGCTTCTTCTGCTCCGCTTTGGAGATGTGCAGGAAGAACTTGAGGATCGTCGTGCCCGATTCGGCGAGCAGGCGCTCGAAATCGTTGATCCGGCCGTAGCGGCTCTCCCAGACCGCATTCGGCACGAGGCCCTTCACGCGCACCACCAGCACGTCCTCGTAATGGCTGCGGTTGAACACGCCGATCATGCCGCGCGCCGGCGTCCGGGCATGGTAGCGCCACAGGAAATCGTGAGCGCGCTCGTCGCTCGACGGAACCTTGAACGAGGTGACGGCGCAGCCCTGCGGGTTCACGCCTTTGAGCACAGACCGGATTGTCCCGTCCTTGCCGCCGGTGTCGATCGCCTGGAAAACCAGCAGCAGGCTGCGCGCGTGTTCGGCGTAAAGTCGTTCCTGGAGGGCATCGATGCGCGCCCGTTCGTTTGCCAGCGCGTCCTTCGCCCAGTCCTTGTCGAGGCCGCCATCGGCACGCGGGTCCACGGCCTGGAGGTCGAAGGGCGCACCCGGCTCGACCGTGACGATTCCCGGGGCCGCGCGGGCGGAAACCGGGGCATGTCCGCCCGTCATGGTCGGCGCAGTGTCCGCGACGGCGCCGGCCCAGCGGGCCGTCGAGGGTCGGGCCGATCCGTGCAGGTCGGCGCTGTCTGTCACAGCGTCCTCGTGCTTCTGGCCGCGATGATGCTTGCCGTGCTTCTTCGACATGAGGCAGGACCTGTTTCCGGGTGTTGCCGACCGTCGGCGAAAACGGGTTGGCGCTCCGAGCCGTTCCGAGTGCCGGCGCAGGACGGGGTTGAGACGGTTGGTCAGCATCTACTTCATCCGCCACGGCCAGACCGACTGGAACGCCGAGGGGCGCCTCCAGGGCGGCCGCGACATCGATCTGAACGCGCATGGGGAGAGCCAAGCCGCCGCCGTCGCGGAGCGCATCGCCGCCGCGGCGGGTCCGGGGCTGGCCGACGCGGACTTCGTGGCCAGCCCGCTCAAGCGGACCCGGCGGACCATGGAAATCCTGCGGACGCAACTCGGCCTGCCGCCGGACGCCTACCGGACGGATCCGCGGCTGCGCGAGATCAGCTTCGGGAGCTGGGAGGGCTCGACCTGGGCGGAGATCCGGCGCCGGGATCCGGCCGGCGCCGCAGGCCGCGATCGGGATCGCTGGCACCACCGCCCGCCCGGTATTGGCGGCGAGAGCTACGCGGCTTTGGTCGAGCGTGTCGGGCCGCTGCTCACGGAGTTGGAGCGGGACACGGTCATCGTCGCCCATGGCGGCGTCGCGCGGGCGGCGCTGGTTTCGCTCGGGCATCTCGATATCTACACCGCGCCCCGGCTCGGCATCCGTCAGGGCGAAGTGTTGATTCTGGAGCGCAGTGGTTGGCGCTGGGCTTGATCACGTGCGCGGGCGCAGTGCAAAGCCGCCTCGATAACGGCATGATCGGTGGGCTATAGGGCGGCTGCCACGGGAGGCGCCGACCTCAGCGGCCGGCCAGCGGAGCAGCGGATGAGTGACGTCGCCGAGAAGACCCGGCCCGGACCGGCTGCCGGGGACGGCGGACGTCACGATGCCGGCGCGGCCGTCCTGCGGGGCGCGCAAAGGCCCGACCTGATCCGCGACGAGGTGCTGGCCGAGATTTTTTGGGACTCGGCCCGGTCCCGGCCCGACCATCCCTGCCTCGTGGACGGGGCGAACGTGGCGGCGGGCGGCGTCCATCCACATCTGACCTACGCCGAGGTCGCGGCCCGCGCCGGCCGGATCGCCGCCGGGCTAAGCCATCGCGGCATCGGGCCGGGGGACGTGGTCGGCCTCTGGATGGCCCGGGGCCCTGAACTGCTGGTGACGCAGATCGGCATCACGATGTCGGGCGCCGCTTGGCTGCCTTTCGACGCCGAGGCGCCCGCCGACCGGGTCGGCGTGTGCCTGACGGATGCCGCCGCCAAGGCGCTCCTCATCTCGCCGGCGCTCAAGCCGGCCGCGCCCGATGTCGCGCCAGTGCTGACACCGGCCGATCTCGACGCCGCCACCCCGGCCGATGCGCCAGTGCCCGATCTCCGCGCGCTCGGCCTGACACCGGAGCACCCCGCCTACCTGATCTACACCTCCGGCTCGACCGGCGTGCCGAAGGGCATCGTCATCAGCCACGCCAACATCTGCCACTTCCTGCGCTCCGGGAACGCGCTCTACGGGATGCGCCCCGACGATGTGGTGTTCCAGGGGGCCTCGGTCGCCTTCGACCTTTCGATGGAGGAGATCTGGGTCCCGTACCTCGTCGGCGCGACGCTGTTCGTGGCAAGCCCCGCGATGATGGGCGACTTGGAATCGCTGCCCGGCATCCTGGAGGCCGAGCGCATCACGGTGCTCGACACCGTGCCGACCCTGCTGGCGATGATCTCCGGCGACCTGCCGACCGTGCGCCTCGTCCTGCTGGGCGGCGAAGCCCTGCCGGAGCCGCTGGTGGCGCGCTGGGCCACGGGCACGCGCCAGCTGTTCAACACCTATGGGCCGACCGAGGCGACGGTTGTGGCCACCGCCGCCGAGATGCGGCCCGGCGAGCCGGTCACCATCGGCGGGCCGATCCCGAATTACTCCGTCTACGTGGCGGGCGAGGATCTGGGCCTTCTAGGCTACGACCAACAGGGCGAGTTGCTGATCGGCGGTCCCGGCGTCGCCCGCGGCTACCTCGCGCGGCCCGAGCTGACGGCTGAAAAGTTCATCGCTAACCCGTTCGCGTCGGACGGGACCGATCCGGTGCTCTACCGCTCGGGCGATGCGGTCTCCCTCGATGCCGCCGGGCGGATCGTGTTCCACGGCCGCATCGACGATCAGGTGAAGATCCGCGGCTTCCGCGTCGAGCTTGGCGAGATCGAGGCGCGGATCCGCAGCGTGCCCGACATCAACCAGGCCGCCGTGGTGCTCCGGCAGGATGACGGCGTCGATCGTCTGGTCGCCTTCCTGATCCCCGAGCGCGGACAGACCATCGATACCGCTGCCCTGCGCAAGACGCTGGCCGGCCAGATGCCGCCCTACATGGTCCCGGGCCATTTCGAGGTGACCGAGACGCTGCCGCGACTCACCTCCGGCAAGGTCGATCGCAAGGCCCTCAAGATCGCCCCGCTCACCGTGGTGGCGGCCGATGGCGAGCAGGAGCCGCCCGCCAACGAGACCGAGGCTGCCCTCGTCGCTGCCGCCAAGCAGATCTTCGGCAACCAGCCCATCCCGCTGGAGGGCGACTTCTTCGCCGATCTCGGCGGCCATTCGTTACTGGCCGCCCGCTTCGTCTCGGCGGTGCGCGAGAACCCGCCGCTGGCGGGCATCACCCTGCCGGACGTCTATTCCCTGCGCACGATGCGGGCGATGGCCGACGCACTGATCACCCGCACCGGCGGCATGGGCGCAGCGGCTGCAATCCGCGACCTCAGCTTCGAGCCGCCCCCGCTGCTGCGCCGGGCGCTGTGCGGCCTCGCGCAACTGGTCGCGCTGCCCATGGTGATCGCGCTTTTCACCGCGCAGTGGCTCGGCATGTTCGTGACCTATCTGCTGCTTACCGGCGGGGGTTTGAGCTTCTTCGCCGAGCTCGGGGTGTTGCTCCTCGTCTACGTGGCGATCAACGGCGTGACCGCCGTGATCGCCGTGGCCGGCAAGTGGTTGATCCTGGGCCGGACCAAGCCCGGCCGCTATCCGCTCTGGGGGGTGTATTACTTCCGCTGGTGGCTGACGCAGCGGCTGGCGGCCCTCGTTCACGTGAAGTGGCTCCAGGGCTCGCCGGCCATCGCGATCTACCTGCGCCTGATGGGCGCGAAGATCGGCCACGACACCCTGATCTCGGACATCGAAGTCGGCGCCCCCGACCTCCTGAGCATCGGCGACGGCGCGTCACTGGGCGGGCGTCTCGTCATCGCCAATGCCGAGATCGTCGGCAACGAGCTGGTCATCGGCCCGGTGGCGATCGGCGCCGACGCGGCAGTGGGTACCTCCTGCGTGATCAGCCACGACACCGTGATCGGCCCGCAGGCGGAGATCGCCGACCTCACCACGATCCCGACCGGCTCGCGGGTCGGGGCCGCGGAAATCTGGGACGGGTCCCCCGGGCGCAAGGTCGGGATGGCGGATCCGGCCGCACTGCCCGCGTCCGCAGAGGCCTCCTGGCGACGCAGGGCCGGCTTCATGGCCGCCTACACGCTGCTGCTCGCCGTGATCCCCGCGGTCGGCCTGCTGCCGATCTTCCCGGCCTTCTTTATCTTCGACCAGATCTCAGACTCGCTGTCCGACATGACGGACGTCGATTATCACTGGTACCTGCCGATCCTTACATGGCCGACCGCCATGCTGATGACCGCCGGCACGGTGCTGCTGATTGCTGGTATCCGCTGGGTCCTGCTGCCCCGGACCAGTTCCGGCACCTACTCCATTCACTCGCTGTTCTATCTGCGGAAATGGTCGCTGGCGCTCGCCGTCGAGGTGACGCTGGAGACGCTCTCGTCGCTGTTCGCCACCGTCTACATGCGCGCGTGGTACCGGCTGATGGGCGCGCGGATGGGCTATGGCGCCGAGATCTCCACGAATCTGGGCGGGCGCTACGACCTCGCCGATATCGGGGCGAAGAACTTCGTGGCCGACGAAGTGGTGTACGGCGAGGAGGAGATCCGGCGCGGCTGGATGCACCTGGAGCCGACCAAGACAGGGGCGCGGGTGTTCGTCGGCAACGACGCCGTGGTGCCACCGGGCGCGGTGATCCCGGACGACGTGTTGATCGGCATCAAGTCGAAGCCGCCGGCCAACGACGCCATGAGCCCGGGCGAAACGTGGTTCGGCTCGCCGCCGATCCGGCTGCCGGCCCGCCAGAAGGTCGATCTCGGCTCCAACGCCCAGACCTACGAGCCGGGGCTGTGGCCGAAGGTCCGGCGCGGCGTGTTCGAGGCGTTCGCGACCTCGTTCTCGCCGATGCTCTACATCACGCTCGCGATCACGGTGATCGACTGGTATTTCTACCCGGCGATCCTCGACAAGGATTGGTGGGGGCTGGCCATCAGCTTCGTCACGGCGAGCGTCGCCATCGCGCTGATCCAGTCCTCGGCGGTCATCGCGATGAAGTGGCTGCTGATGGGCGTCTACAAGCCCGGCATGCAGCCGATGTGGTCGTGGTGGGCGATGCGCACCGAGGCGATCGCGGTGGCCTATTGGGGACTCGCCGGAAAGGTACTGCTGGAGCATCTCCAGGGCACACCGTTCCTGCCCTGGGTGCTGCGCCTGTTCGGTGTGAAGGTCGGACAGGGCGTGTGCATGCTGACCACCGACATCACCGAGTTCGACTGCGTGACGATCGGCGACTACGCCACGATCAACCGGGTCTCGGCGCTCCAGACGCACCTCTACGAGGACCGGATCATGAAGATCGGCCGGGTGGTCGTGGGCAAGGGCGTCTCGGTCGGCGCCTTCTCGACGGTGTTGTACGACACCAAGGTCGGCGACTACGCGCGGCTGCGCCCGCTCACCATCGTGATGAAGGGCGAGTCGATCCCCGGCAACACCGAGTGGGAAGGCGCCCCCGCGGTCCCGGTGATCCACGCCGCCTGAACGCGGAGACGGACCCGATCCTGATGCGGTCGGGTCCGGCACGCTGCCGCGTGGCTGCACGCGCCCGTGCCGAACCTGCCTGCACTCCCGAGCCGCGCACTCGGGCCACGAATCGCCGACCTCGCCGCGCCTCGGCAGGAGCGAGGCTCGGCAGCCGCGTCTTTGTTCAATAGAGAACCGTTCTGTTACCGCGGTCCGGCGGATTTCAGCGCCGATATAGCGCTTTGAAGTAGATGAATCTCTAACGATAGCTGTATATACTGATTCGTCGGCGCGCGTGTGCAGTCGCGCCCGGTCGGCATCATGTGCCGCGTCCAGGCAGGAGATCGATGGTCGGCCGTGCACCTTGATCCCGCCACCCTGCTGATCGTCAGTGCTGCGATCGCCTTGCTGGTGGGCGCGCTGTTCCTGACCTCATGGCGACAGGCGCCCGAAGAGCGGTCGCTCGCCTTCTGGGGCGCGGCGCATCTCGTCGGGGCGGCCGGAAGCGCCGGGCTCGCTTTGAGGGGCCAGATCCCGGATCTGCTCTCGATCGGGTTGGCCAATGCCGTGGTGCTGGCCGCCTACGGTCTGATCTGGTGCGGCGTTCGCGCGTTCGAGAAGCGTCGTCCGAGCCTGGGGTTCGCCCTGGCGGGCGCGCTCGTCTGGTGCGCGCTATGTCTCGTCCCGGCTTTCTATGCCTCGATCGCGCTGCGCATCGTCTACGCCTCCGCGGTCGCCACCCTCTATTGCGGTGCCGCGGCTGTGGAGCTCTGGCGCGGCCGCTCGGAGCGGCTCGCCTCCCGGTACGCAGCCGGTGCCGTCCTGGCCCTGCACGGGGCCTTCTACTTCGTGCGGATCCCCGCGACGCTGCTCGCGCCGCCGCTGATCGGGCCGAACCCGCTGGCTTCGCCCTGGGTGGCGATCCTGTGCTTCGTGACCATGCTGTTCTCGATCGCCTCGGCCTTCACCGTCATGGCGCTCGTGAAGGAGCGGGCCGAGCGGGAGCAGCGCATCGCCGCCTCCACCGACGCGCTCACCGGCGTGCGCAACCGCCGCGCCTTCGTGGAGGGCGCCGAGGCTGCGCTCGGCGCAGACGAGGACGGGGCGCTCCTCCTGTTCGATCTCGACCGGTTCAAGGCCGTCAACGACGTCCACGGCCACGCGGTCGGGGATGCAGTCCTGGTGGCGTTCTGCGCCATGGCCGGGTCCTTGCTGCCGCGGCATGCGCTGCTGGGGCGACTGGGCGGCGAGGAGTTCGTTTGCTTCCTGCCGGAGGCTTCGGCCGCGGAGGCCCTGGCCCGGGCCGAGGAACTGCGCCGGGCCTTTGCCGGCCTCCGCGTGCCCGAGCTTCCGGACCTGCGCGTCAGTGTCAGCATCGGCATTGCCCAGACCCGGGACGGAATCGGGTTCGACGCGCTGATGCGGCGGGCGGATGCCGCGCTCTATACCGCCAAGAATGGTGGCCGCGACCGGGTGGCCGTGGCCGCCGAGGGCGCCGCTGCCCAGGCCGCGTGAGCCCGGCGAGGCCGTCCGCTCAGGCCAGCGCGCGGGCCGCCTCGGAGACCTGACGCACCGAGCGGTCCACCTGGGCGGCCGAGGCCGCGATGTCGGCCATGGCGGCGCGCGCCGTATCGACGCTGTGCGCGGCCGACTGCATGTTCTCGGTCAAGTCGCGGGTCACCGCCGCCTGCTCGGTCACGGCGGACGAGACGCTGAGCGTGATCGCGCTCAACTGTTCGATGGTCACGCCGATCCCGTCGATGGCCGACACGGCCTTGGCGGTCTCCGCCTGGACGGCCGCGATCTGGCTGCCGATCTCGCCGGTCGCCCGGGCGGTCTGCTCGGCGAGCGCCTTCACCTCGGCGGCCACGACCGCGAAGCCCTTGCCGGCGGCGCCCGCGCGGGCGGCCTCGATCGTGGCGTTGAGGGCCAGGAGGTTCGTCTGATCGGCGATCGAGCGGATCAGGTTCACGGCGGCGCCGATCCGGTCGGCGGCGCCGGTCAGCCCGACCACGATCGCCCCCGCCTCCTCGGCACGGATCACCACTTGGTCGACCGAGGTTTTCGCCCCGAGGGCATGGCGGCTCAGCTCCTCGATGGAGGCGGAGAACTCTTCCGAGCCGGCTGCGACCGCCTGAACGTTGCGGGCGGTCTGGTTCGACGCCTCGGCGGTCTCGTCGGCCTGCCGAACGACGCGGCTCATCGAATCCCGGATCGCCGCGATGTCCCCGTCGATGGCGCGCTGGCCCTCGGCCCGGCGATGCCGGTCCTCGACCTGCTGGGTCACGTCGGTGGCGAACTTGACCACCGCGCAGGGCTTGCCGTCCGCGTCGAGGATCGGGTTGTAGGCGCCGAAGATCCAGACGGTCCGACCCTCCTTGCCGATCCGGCGGAACTCGCCCGCCTGATATTGTCCCGCCGCCAGCGCGGCCCAGAACGCTTGATAGTCCGCGCTCGCCGCGTCGGCGGTGGGCATGAACATCCGGTGATGACGGCCACGAACCTCATCGAGGGTGTAGCCCATGGTGGCGAGGAAGTTCGCGTTGGCGTCCGTGATGGTCCCGTTGATGGCGAAATGGATCACCGCCTGCGAGCGATTGATGGCTGCGATCTGGCCCGCGTCCATGGCGTTGCGCGCTCGCTCCGCCGTGACGTCCGTGGCGATCTTCACGACCTTGACGGTTTTTCCGTTGCGGTCGAGGACCGGGGTATAGGCCCCCTTGATCCAGACGATGCGGCCGTCCTTGGTCAGGCGGGCGAACTCACGGACCTCGGGCTGGCCGGCCCGCAGGCGATCCCAGAACGCGGCATAACTCGGGCCCGTGCGCTCGGCTTCAGGCACGAACAGGCTGTGGTGGCGCCCGCGCACCTCCGCGAGGCTGTAGCCGATGACATCGAGGAAGATCGCGTTGGCGTCCGTGACGTGGCCGGCCAGATCGAACTCGACCCGGCCCATGGTCCGGTCGAGCGCAGCCAGCGGCATTTCCGAACGCGACCCGAACATTGCCATCGTTAGCCCCGACCCATGTAGTCCATCTGTCTAATTATTTACGGTAAGACGGTTTAAAATGCTCTAATTTATCCGAACATCGATCCGAAGGGCCGGTTTTGTCTGGTGGTAGACAGACCAGTCGCCGATCGGGCTCGGACAAGACACATTTTGGGCCAGCGGAGCGTCCAAGCCCTGCCGTCAAACGACCGGCGTGTATGTCGAGGGCCATGCTGTGATCGGCGTAGTCACGGCTCCCGCTCCGCGCACATCCACCGCGTCGAAATCCAGGGAGTGCGGAGAGGACATGGTCAAGGTGCTTGAGCGAGCGGATCGACCTGTCTGAGTCCGACGCCAACGACCTTGATGCGAAGCGCGTTTTCCTGACTGCGGCAATTCTCAGCCTGCCTTGGATCGCCTGAACTTATGGGCGGGGCAGGCGTAGCGGTGACGTAAAAGGCGCCCACGCCTCATCCTGAATTACCCCTGCCTCCAACAGCTTCTTACGAGTGAAAGAAGATGGCGTCCGTCCAGCGGATGAGTGAGGGAATCAGGCTGATCGAGCGGATCACGCCAAGCGGTACGGCCGCGCGTTTTCCGATGCGTGATTGTATGGACGCCCGGACGCCCTCAAAGCGTTGACGGGTTCCGAATGAAGGCGGATCGGTGCGTTTGGGTCGAAGAGGTGCGCGCGGGACCTCTGCCTATCAGGTGGCGTGCCGCGCGGTCTGATTTGCGATCCGGGATCGTGGTGGGCATCCGCGTGATCGTTCGGCTCCTCCGGCGGGCCGGGCGCAAGGTGCGCAAAAACGATCCGCGCGCGGCCGGCCCGATGCCGGGCCGAAGGAGATCAGGGATGGACGAGCCGAGCCGGATGGACCGTCTCGAAATGCGCCTCACCGAACAGGAGGCGACGATCGAGGATCTGAACCGCACCGTCACCGAGCAGTGGCGTATGATCGACCGCCTGTCCCGCCTGATCGCGGGCCTGCGCGAGCAGGTCGAGGAGGCAGCGGCCCGGGTATCCCCACGCGGTCCCGAGCCGCCGCCCCCACATTACTGAGTGGCCGGTCAGAAATTCGCTTGGGTGACGAACTTGATCACGAGGTAGGCGTCGAGCGCCTCCGGACCGCCCTCGCTGCCGTAGCCGGAATCCTTGACACCGCCGAACGGCGTCTCGGGCAGGGCGAGGCCGTGATGGTTGATCGAGATCATGCCGCTCTCGACCCTATTCGACACCCGGGCCGCCCGCTCGGCCGAGCGGGTATACGCGTAGGCCGCCAGACCGAAGGGCAGCCGGTTCGCCTCGGTCAGGGCCTCCTCGTCGTCCGAGAACCGGTTGATGATGGCGAGCGGGCCGAACGGCTCCTCGTTCATGATCCGGGTGGTGAGCGGGACCTCGGTGAGAACGGTCGGCTCGAAGAAGTTGCCTCGGTTTCCGATCCGCTTGCCGCCGGCGCGCAGGGTGGCGCCGCCCGACTCGGCGTCCGCCGTCAGCGCCGTGACATCATCGAGGCGCCGCCCGTGGATCAGGGGGCCCATCTTGGTCTCGGGATCGAGCCCATCGCCGACCTTCAGGGTCTTGGCGAAGGTCGTGAAGCCCTCCACGAAGCGGTCGAACACGGAATCGTGCACGAGGAAGCGAGTCGGCGAGACGCAGACCTGTCCGGCATTCCGGAACTTGGCCGGGGCGAGGATCGAGACCGCCTTGTCCACGTCGGCATCGCCGAACACGATCGCTGGCGCGTGGCCGCCAAGCTCCATGGTGGCCCGCTTCATGTGCTCGCCCGCCAGCGCCGCGAGCTTCTTGCCCACTACCGTGGAGCCGGTGAACGAGATCTTCCGGATCACCGGATGCGCGATCAGGTAGGACGAGATCGCGGCCGGGTCGCCGTAGACCAGCGCGAGCGCATCCCCGGGGATGCCGGCATCCAGGAAGGCGCGCACCAGGGCGGCGCAGCTCGCCGGCGTATCCTCGGGCCCCTTCAGGATCACCGTGCAGCCCGTACAGAGCGCCGCGGATATCTTGCGCACCGCCTGATTGATCGGGAAATTCCACGGCGTGAAGCAGGCCACCGGGCCGACCGGCTCTCGGATCACGGCCTGGAGCACGCCATCGGCGCGGCCGGGAATCACGCGGCCGTAGGCGCGCTTTCCCTCTTCGGCGAACCAGTCGATGATGTCGGCCGCCGCAAGCGTCTCGATCCGCGATTCAGCCAGCGGCTTGCCCTGCTCCAAGGTCATGGTGTGGGCGATGTCATCGACCCGGGCGCGCAGCAGGTCAGCGGCCTTGCGCATCACCTTGGCCCGCTCGAACGGCGCCACCTTCCGCCAGACGGGGAAGGCGCGGGCCGCCGCCGCCAGGGCCTCGTCGAGATCCGCCATGCCGGCGACCGCGCATCGGCCGATCGTTTCACCCGTGGCCGGGTTCAGGACCGCTAGGGTCTCGCCTTCGACACCCGCACGCCAGCGTCCGGCGATGTGAAGCTCGGTATCCGGATACATCGATCAAATCCCGCATGGCCGCAGCATCGGCGGCCAGCGGATTGTGGCCATTCGGCGCGCCCGGGCAATGCCCGCAGCGGCATGGCTGGTCCGGTTGTCACTCAGGCCGCGGCGCGGGCCAGCCCGGGCGTCTCCACGAGGGTAGCGCTGCCGTGGCGGGCGCGGAGCGTTGCGCCCTTCGGCACCACGCGCCAGCCCTCGCGGCAGCCGTCGATCGGCTCGGACACCACCACGATCCCACCCGGCCCCTCGCGGTAGTACAGACTCGGCGGACGGCCGTCGCAGGCCCAGCGAAAGGCGGTCAGCGTCTCGCCGTCGGTGAGCAGCGCCGTGAATCGGACAGGCTCACAGATTGCGGCCTCGTCCATCAATCCGCGGATGATCGTCAGGGTCCGTGCCATGGCGCCCACGGCATCCTGCTCGAGCCCGTTGGCGAGCGCCAGCAGGAAAATCGCCTCGGAATCGGTGCTGCCGCGGCGATTGTCGTAGAGCGCATCGGGGATCATGGCTTCGAGCCGGCGCTTGATCCGGTGATAGCCGCCGATCTGACCGTTATGCATGAACAGGTGCCGGCCGTGGACGAACGGATGGCAATTGGCCCGGACGGTCGCAGTGCCGGTCGAGGCCCGGACATGGGCGAAGAAGGTCCGCGCCCGCACCTGCCCGCAGAGATTCACCAAGTTCTCGTCCGACCACGCCGGCGAGATGTCGCGATAGACGCCGGGCTCCGGCCGCTCCGCATACCACCCGATACCGAACCCATCGCCGTTGGTCTCGGTTTTCCCCTCATCGGCATGCAGCGACTGGTGCACCAGCGAGTGGGTCGGCGCGCAGACGAGGTCGGAGAGGAAGACCGGCTCACCGCTGTAGGCGAGGAAACGGCACATGTCGGACAACGATCCTTCAGCTCTGGCCCACGCGAACCCGATGGAACTTCGCCGCGGGGTGGGGACGTTCCGTCACAGGATGTTAACAGTCGGTCCACACGGGTGAACAGTTTCTTAACCGCACAGCCAATGCGCCAAATTCGGGCGCATCGCACGAATGTGCAGCGGACTGATCGCAGGGCGGGCATGCCACCCCGGATGGCGCCGACTCTTGTGAGCCGGCTGTTGACAGGTCAGCATGGCCGAATCGGGGAATCAGAAGCCTCATTCGCAGGCCGTAACCCCGGTGTGGGGCATCGCACCCAGCTCAGGAGACATCAATGGATCGCGCACAGCCCGAGTGTTCCAACCCGGTGGCCCTCGTCGTGGAAGACGACGCGGCGGTCCGCGACCTTGCCACCGCGGTTCTGGAAGAGACTGATCTCGGGGTGATCGCCTGCGAGAGCGCCGAGGCCGCGCTCTCGGTGCTGGAGCGCACGGACGTCACGGTGGCGCTGCTCTTCGCCGACGTGCGCCTCCCGGGCGCGATGGACGGTGTCTCCCTGGCGCAGGCGGTGGGCCGCCGCTGGCCGGACGTTCGGGTGGTCGTGACCTCCGGCGCGAGCCGCGATGCGCGCCTGCCCGATCAGGCGGTCTACATGCAGAAGCCCTGGCGGGCGCTCGACGTGCTGGTCCAGGCCGAGCACGCAACGATGGCTGCAAAGGCGGCTTGAGCGGGCGAGGCGCAGTCGGCCTTTTTTCCTGCTTCTGCAGAGCTGAAGGCTACACGGGTTCGGCATGCGGATGATGACATAGCGCCGACGCGCCCCCTCTCCCGTGCGGGAGAGGGTTGGGGTGAGGGTCCAGAACAATCAGAATAAAGCACCCTGGCGCAGCGCGTTCAGGCGGTTCCGCGTTCTGAACGTTCTCATCCCTCACCCAGCTTTCTGCGAAAGCAGACCTCTCCGGCGCGGGATAGGGGACAAGCGTCTCATTCTCGCGATGGTCGAGCCAGCCGAGGCTTGAAACCCGTGCCGGTCTCGGCCCGCAAAGGAGGCCGGGCGCGTCGCTGAGCCGAACCGCCATCCCTAACGCTATCGCGCCGACCCAAACGAAAAAACCCGGCCGCTCGCGCGGGCCGGGTTTTCTCTGGTCGCGGTGTCGTCGTTCAGGCGGCGGGAGCCGGGGTCACCGGAACCTGACCCGAGGCGTTGCCGCCCTGGCCCTGGGTGGCCGACGGCGACGGGAAGCCGGGGCGACGGCTGCCGGCGGGGAAACGGGGCTTCGGCTTCGGCGCGGCGATCAGGCCCTCGCGGATCGCGGTCTTGCGGGCCTGCTTGCGGGCGCGGCGGACGGCTTCGGCCTTCTCACGTGCCTTACGCACGGAGGGCTTCTCATAAGCCTTGCGCTGCTTCATCTCGCGGAAGATGCCCTCGCGCTGCATCTTCTTCTTGAGGACGCGGAGCGCCTGATCGACGTTGTTGTCGCGAACGAGTACCTGCAACGGACTTGATCCTCTGGACCTGGATTTGGGGCTCGCGCAGCCCGCCGCCGATCTGGAAACCGACAACGTCCCTCGGCCGGGATGGACCCGGGAGGGACGGGAACGTCGGTTTCCGAATCGGCGTGGAGCCCACGCCTTGACGGGGCTATTACACCAACCGCGCACCAGTTCCAACCTGTTCGCACGATCGATCTGCGCGACCGCCGTGCTAGGTTGCCGGGATGAGACAGGACGACTCGCAGCAATTCGCCAGCGACAACTATTCCGGCATCTGCCCTGAGGCCTGGGCGGCCATGGAGGCGGCCAATCGCGGCCACGCGCCGGCCTATGGCGAGGATGCCTGGACCGCCAGGGCCGCCGACGCCTTCCGCCACCTGTTCGAGACCGAATGCGAGGTGTTCTTCGCGTTCAACGGCACGGCCGCCAACGCCCTCGCGCTTGCCGCGCTCTGCCAATCCTACCACAGCGTCATCTGCGCCGATTCGGCCCATGTCGAAACCGACGAGTGCGGCGCGCCGGAATTCTTCTCCAACGGCTCGAAGCTGCTCACCGTCCAGACCGAGGGTGGCAAGCTCACCCCGGAGGCAATCCGCGGCCTCGCCACCAACCGCAGCGACATCCACTTCCCCCGGCCCCGGGTGGTGACGATCACCCAGCCCACCGAGACCGGGCAGGTCTACACCCTGGCCGAGTTGCGGGCGCTGTCTGCCACCTGCCGGGAGCTGGGGCTTGCCCTGCATATGGACGGTTCGCGCTTCGCCAATGCCTGCGCGCGCCTCGGTTGCAGCCCCGCCGATATGACGTGGCGGTCGGGCATCGACGTCCTGTGCTTCGGCGGCACCAAGAATGGTATGCATGCCGGCGAGGCGGTGGTGTTCTTCGATCCCAAGCTCGCCGAGGATTTCGGCTACCGCTGCAAGCAGGCCGGCCAGCTCGCCTCCAAGATGCGCTTCCTCGCCGCCCCCTGGGTCGGGATGCTGGAGAGCGGCGCGTGGCTGCGGAACGCGGCCCACGGCAATGCCTGCGCCCAGCGCTTCTCCGAGGCGGTCGCCGGTCTGCCGGGGGTGCGGGCGCTGTTTCCCGTGGAGGCCAACGCGGTGTTCCTCACGCTGCCGCCTGCCACCATGGAGGGCCTGCGCACCCGGGGCTGGCGGTTCTACACGTTCATCGGCGGCGGGGCGCGGTTCATGTTCGCCTGGGACGCGCAGCCTGAGCGGGTGGACGCGCTGGTTGCAGATCTGCGTGCGCTGACGGCTGCAGCGGCCTGAGGCCAGGCCGCTGCAGCAGGTCTCGCAAAAAGGGCACCCGGTTCTGCGGCGAAAACCTGTGGCTACACAAAGATCTGCTCGGACGACGTGTGAGCGAGTTCACGTTCCACGACGGTGACGCCACCGGCGCCGAATGAGGCGCGGGTTCCCTCTCCCGCTCGGGAGAGGGGGCCGGTTGCGCTTGGCTACTCTGTCGGTGGAAGACTGACATGTGCCGTTGGAACGCCAGCACAAGTCTACTTAAAGCAGCGCCAGATCCGCCGGGTCCGCGCTCGGAAAGATCCGGCGCAGGCTCGCCTGATCGAGGCCGTAGAGACGTCGGAACAGGCCGCCGAGCAGGCCGCGATAGTTGGTCAGCACCGGATAGTCCCGGTTCTGGAACAGGTTGGCCTCGTCGGCGCGCGCCTGCGGCCCCGCGATCCGACCACCCCGGACGCCGCCGCCGAGGATCCAGTAGGCACTGCCGTGGCCATGGTCGGTGCCACGGTTGCCGTTCTCCCGGAAGGTGCGGCCGAACTCCGATAGGACCACCACCACGGTATCGGACCAGCCAGGCCCGATCTCCTCGACGAAGCCGGACAAGCCCCGCCCCAGCTCGCCCAGCCGATCGGCGAGGTAGCCGGTCCCGGCGCCCTGATTCACGTGCGTGTCCCAGCCGCCGACATCCACGAAGCCGAGGTTGAACGAGTCGCGCATCAGCCGGCCGATGCGCCGGGCCGACAGCTCGAACCCCTTCGGCGAGACCGCGCCGCGGTCGGCCTGCGCCGCATGGTCGGAGATCGAGCGGTAGACCTCGTCGCGCACGCGAAAGCCCTCGCTGACGGCTCCGGCGAGCTTGGTCCCGCTGTACATGGCGGCGATGAGCTTCGCCTGCCGATCGTCGATGCCAGGCTTGCCGACGCCGTTGATGGCGATGTTCGGCACCGTCTCGCCGCCCCGGAAGATCAGGGGCATCTGATCGGTGAAGGCGATCGGGCGGACCCGGGTCAGCTCCGTAGCCAGCCGCGCCATGAACCCGGAATTGTAGTCGCGCACGGCCCCGATGGTCTGGCCCATCTCGATCGTGTCCTGGGTCTCGAAATGGCTGCGCGTCAGGTCGTCGGTGCCCGCGAAGGGCACGAAGGCCGCCTGTCCCTTGGCGTAGAGGGGCAGGATTGTTTCACGGAGCGCCGGATGCAGGCTCCAGTCGGCGTCGAGCGCCAGGGCGGCCTTGGGATCGGCGGCGTCGGGCTTGGCGATGGCGAGATTCGGCCGCGACCGGTAATAGAAATCGCTGCCGGTGGGGATCACCACGTTGGCGGCGTCGTAGGCGCCGCGCAGGAACACCACGAGGAGGCGGGCATCGGCCTTCGGCGCCGCCCAGACGCGCCCCGCCACCGTGGACAGGCCGAGCGCCGCCGAGGCGCGGATCAGATCACGACGGTTCATCGCATGAACTCCGGCGAGGCGAGGTAGAGGGTGTTCCAGTCCTGGGGTGAGACCGCCTGCGCGAGCGCGGCCCGCGTCGAGGCCGAGAGGCTGCCCGACAGGGCCGTGAAGTAGAGCCCGTTGGCGAGAACCGGGAAGGCCGGCTGCTCCGGCTGATCAGGGGTCGGCGGCTTGAACAGCCCGGCCGAGCCGGAGCCGATCTGCCGGGCGATCTCGAAGCGGGTCGCGAGCTGTCCCGGCCCGCTCCAGGAAGCGGAATCGAGCGGGTAGCCGTCCGGCGTCGAGCGGTTGAACAGGCCCTCGCCGAGCCGGTTCAGCCAGCCGAGCACCGGGCCGGGATTGAGGATCACGCGCTGGTCATAGGCCATGCGGACGGCCGAGAAGACGTAGCGCACCGGATCCTTGAAGGCGCCGGCGCGCTCGGCCGTGAAGGCCGGCTCGCGCACCAGCGCCTCCATGACCGCCGCGATGTCGCCGTCCGTCCGGGTGAAGATCGCGGCGAGCCGGGCCACCAGCCCGTCGTCCGGTGCCTGCCCGAGGATGTAGGTGGCGAGCGACCGGGAGACGTTCGTGGCGGTGGCGGGATGGTGGACGATGAGGGTCACCGCCTCCTCGACCTCCGGCCAGCCGCGGCCCTGGATGCGCGTGCCGAGGAAAATCTTGTCGCCGTAATCGTGGCGGTTCGGGTTGAACTCGAACAGCCCGTCGCGGCGGAAATCGGCGGCGTGATCGGGCCGGACTTTGGGATCCTCGGGTTTCAGGTCGATGCCGACCCCCGTCAGGATCCGCGCCAGCGCCTCGACGTCGCCCTGCGAGTAGCCGGAGCCGACACCCATGGTGTGCAGCTCCATGATCTCCCGGGCGTAGTTCTCGTTGATGTGGCCGGCGGCGTTGTCGGCATTGTCGAGGTAGCGCAGCATCGCCGGGTGGCGCAGGCTCGCCATCAGCAGGTCGCGGAAGTGCCCGAGCGCGTGTGGGCGGATCGCGGTGTCGACATAGTCGCCCACGGCGGCGCGGAGCGTCGCCTTGCCTTGGTGCACGTTGAACCGGTTGAACCAGAACCACGTCAGCCGCTCGCGCAGCTGGTCCGGGCTGTAGAGGGCGCGCAGCACCCAGGATGAGGCGGCGTTCCGGGCCGCCGTATTGAGTGCGGCCTGGAACGCCTGCTGCCCGGCCTTCTTGGCTTCGGGGTCCTGGATGTCCTTGAAGGCTTTCGCCTGTGCGTCGAGCGCCTGGGCCCGCTCGAACAGGCTGCCCAGCGGCGTCAGCGCGTCCACGGCGGCCTGCGCCTCCGGCGGCAACCGTGTCTCTGCGGGCGGATGGAGCTGTCCGTGCAGCCAGCCCGCGCGTCCCTCGGCCTCGAGCTGCGCGAAGGCGGAGGGCGTGGCGCCCCAGGTCAGCGCGTCGAGGAAGGCGACATCGGCCGCCGCCGAGGGAACGGGCGAGCCGGCCGCCTGCGGCCCGGGCCCCGCGGACGACACGAGCAGGGCGGCGATCAGGAGACAGCGTGGTGCGTCGCGTACCAAGGCAGCCTCGCGGGTCGTGAACCAGCCTACGGAGCCTGTTGCCGGGCTCGTGTACGGTCCCTGAAGGGACGTCCCGATGAGCCCCGCGTCTTTGCCAATATCGGGGCGTGCCGCTACACGATCCCGAGACCGCGCCCGAGGCGCACCCTCACGTTCCGCCGATCCAGAGCGCTCGCTCCATGCTGATGCAGACCAAGACCGAGGCGAAGCCGGCCGATCCGGTGGCGCGGCGGCGCACCTTCGCGATCATCTCGCACCCGGACGCGGGCAAGACGACGCTGACCGAGAAGCTGCTGCTGTTCGGGGGGGCGATCCAGCTTGCCGGCGAGGTGAAGGCCAAGCGCAACCGGGTCTCGACCCGCTCCGACTGGATGGGGATCGAGAAGGAGCGCGGTATCTCGGTGGTCACCTCGGTGATGACCTTCGAGTACGGCGACTGCGTCTTCAACCTGCTCGACACGCCAGGCCACGAAGACTTCTCGGAGGACACCTACCGGACCCTGACGGCCGTCGACTCGGCCGTGATGGTGATCGACGCCGCAAAGGGCATCGAGGCGCGCACGCGAAAACTGTTCGAGGTCTGCCGCCTGCGCGACATCCCGATCGTCACCTTCATCAACAAGCTCGACCGCGAGGCCCGCGACCCGTTCGAGCTGCTGGACGAGATCGAGAAGACGCTGGCGCTTGACGTCGCCCCGGTGACGTGGCCGATCGGCACCGGCCGCAACTTCTCCGGGACCTACGAGCTCGGCGGCAACCGCGTGCGCCGGCTCGACGCCGCCGAGGATGCCGGGATGGTGACGGTCTCCGGGCCGGGCGACCCGCTGTTCGACGAATTGCTCACCGAGAACGGCGCGGCGGCGACGTGGCGCGAGGAGGTGGAACTCGCCGAGGGCGGGCTCAAGCCCTTCGATCTCGACGCGTTCCGCGAGGGCCACCTGACGCCGGTGTTCTTCGGCTCGGCGCTGCGCAATTTCGGCGTGCGCGACCTGATCGACGGGCTGGCCAAGGTGGCGCCCCCGCCCCGGGGCCAGGACGCCGACAAGCGCCTCGTGGAGCCGACCGAGCCGCGCATGACCGGCTTCGTGTTCAAGATCCAGGCGAACATGGACCCGAACCATCGGGACCGCATCGCTTTCATGCGGGTCTGCTCGGGTAAGCTCAACCGGGGCATGAAGGCCCGTCTGGTGCGGACCGGAAAGCCGATCTCGCTCTCGGCGCCGCAATTCTTCTTCGCCCAGGACCGGGCCATCGCCGACGAGGCCTATGCGGGCGACGTGGTCGGGATCCCGAACCACGGCACGCTCCGGATCGGCGACACGCTGACCGAGGGCGAGGATATCGTGTTTCGCGGGGTCCCGAGTTTCGCCCCCGAAATCCTGCGCCGGATCAAGCTCACCGACGCCATGAAGGCCAAGAAGCTGCGCGAGGCGCTCCAGCAGATGGGCGAGGAGGGCGTCGTCCAGGTCTTCGTGCCGCAGGACGGCAGCCAGGCGATCGTCGGCGTGGTCGGCGCGCTCCAGCTCGACGTGCTGAAGGAGCGGCTCCAGGCCGAGTACGGCCTGCCGGTGGATTACGAGACCTCGCGGTTCTCGGTCTGCCGGTGGATCGAATCAGATTCGGAAGTCGAACTCGACAAGTTCATCGACACGCACGGCTCGGCCATGGCGAAGGATCTCGACGGGGCGCCGGTCTTCATGGCGACCACGGCGTTCTCGCTCCGCTACGAGGAGGAGCGCTACCCGGCGGTGCGATTCACTGATGTGAAGGATTATCAGAAGCGGGCGGCGTGAGGCGGAGGGGTGGGCAGAACCGTGCCCTCCCTCCCCCTCTGCGGGGGAGGGAAGGGGTCTGGTCCTAAAACTTCCCGAGCATCGGAAATTCCACACTCAAACTCGATTCCGCCGCCATCGGCGCCTCTCGCTTGCGCGGCTTGCGGTTGAGCACCTGCTTCAGCTTCGTCTTCAGCACCGCCATGTCGAACGGCTTGAGGATGAAGGCGTCGGCACCCGCTTGGTGAGCGAGGTTGATATCCTCGAAGTCGAAGGACGATTCGGTCAGCATGAACGGCGTGTTCATCAGCGCATCGTCGGCGCGGATCTCGCGCAGCAGGCTGAGCCCGTCCATCGGCTCCATGTCGAGGTCTGAGATCACCAGGGCGTAGCGGCGCTGGCGCAGGCGCTCCAGGGCCTCGGGCGCACTGGTGACGCCCTCGACGTCCGGGAAACCGATCCGGGTCATCAGCATGATGATCAGCCGGAGAAGTTTCTCCTGATCATCGACGATGAGGATCGGGGGCGTATCGCTCTCGGACATCGCGCGGCTCAGACGAAGAGATGATCGATGCCCTGGCGGGACATCGTGTCGGATTGCAGAGACAGGCACAGCCCGTGGATCGCCGAGGCCTTCGGTGTGCCGCGCTGGAGCATCGGCAGCAGGTTGGCCTTGGCGAACAGCGTCTCGTTCCCGGGCGTGCGCTGCGCGCTCTTGAAGGAGTGGACGAATTCGCGCTTGGCGATCTCGCGCCATTCGCTGATCTGCACGTCCCGATGGCGGCTGTCGGCGCTGACCCGGTCGAAGGTCTCGTGGACGGACGAGCGCTCGCCCTCGATCACCTGGCAGGCGAAGTTGCCCTCGATCACGAGGAAACTCGTGATGACCGCGAACTCGTTCTTCTTCTGGGCGATGCGGCCGATATCGCCGATCTGCTCCGACCGCTTCGCCGCGTCCGACGACAGGTTCAGGCGCGAGAAGTAGATGATGTGGACGAGGCTCGTCCGTTTCGCCCGCATGATCCCGAGACCTGAAATCCCCAGCGGTTCGACGCTTCCCGGTAGGACGCGCCGCACCCGATTCTGGCCGAAGGCGAGTCTCGCATGGGTCCGGATAACGCGTCGTAAACGAGGGCTGCCGGCCATCACGGGCCTGCTGGGCAGGTTTTGCCGGCTCCAGCCATCCAAGCTGCCAAGGCTGCCGGGTCGCTCCGAAGCAGACTCAGTGTTTTCAAGGGCTTAGCCCTGGCACAGCGGTTGCGGCCATTTGGGGCTGCGGGCCGTGCCGGCGCGCATCGGGATCGCTCGCCATGGATCTTTTCTCAGCCCTGCAGACCTCGGTCTCCGGATTGCAGGCGCAATCCTACGCCATCAGCAACATCTCCGGGAACATTGCGAACTCGCAGACGACCGGGTTCAAGCGCGTCGACACCAGCTTCGTCGACCTGATGAACGAATCGACGCCGAAGCGTGAAACCTCCGGTTCCGTCCTGGCGCAGTCGCAACTCACCAACACGCTGGCCGGCAACATCATCGCGACCACCGTGCCGACCAACATGGCCATCAGCGGCACGGGTTTCTTCACGGTGGTGCAGAAGACCGGCGATGCGAACGGAGCTTCGACGCTGGGCGGCACGACCATGTACACCCGCCGGGGCGACTTCTCGCAGGACAAGGACGGTTATCTGGTCAACGGCGCCGGCGGATACCTCACCGGCACGAATCTCGACCCGAAGACCGGCCAGGTGGTCAGCACCGGCCCCGTCCAGCTCAGCAGCGTTTCGCTTCCGGCTCAGGCGACGACCACGATCACTTACGCCGCCAACCTGCCGGCGACGCCCGCGACCGCCAATTACGCCGCCACGAAGGACGACACCTTCAATGGCGCGGCGGGCGCCTCGGTCACTGCGGCGAATGCTCCGGATTTCGTCAGCAAGAGCATCTCCGGCCCCTCGGTCACGGCCTACACGGCGACCGGCGCGCCACTGACCTTGAGCACGCGCTGGGCGAAGATGAAGGATGCCGACCCAGCCAGCAACACCCCGGCGACGTGGAATCTCTTCTACGCGTCCGACCCGACAGTCTCAGCAACCGCGAGCGCTTGGCAGAATGTCGGGCAGGATTTCACGTTCGACTCCACCGGCAAGATGCTGGGGCCGACCGCCAATCCTGTTCCCCTCGGCGCAATCACCATCGGCGATTACACGTTTCCAAGCGTCAGCATGAACATCGGAACCGGCGGCCTGACGCAGTACTCGGATACGAGCGGCGCCGTCACGACGAACAAGCTGACCCAGGACGGCAATTCCGCCGGCACCTTGACGAGCGTCGATGTCGGCAGCGACGGCAAGGTCAACGGCACGTTTTCCAACGGGTCGGTGGCGGCGATTGCCACGGTGGGCATCGCTCAGTTCGCCAATCCGGACGGCCTGAAGGGCGACACGAGCGGCAACTATCTCCAGACGGTCGATTCCGGTCCGCCGCTTACCGGGCTCAACGGCAGCACGATTTCAGGGGCGAGCATCGAGCAATCCAACACCGACATTGCGACCGAATTCTCTAAGATGATCGTAACCCAGCAGGCCTATTCTGCGAACACGCGGGTCATGTCGACGGCTCAGACGATGATGTCTGATCTGCTCAACGTGATCCGCTGAGTGATGAGCGCCGGGCCGCGGAGGGTGTGAGATGTCGCTGAATGCGCTTTCGACCGCCACCGCGGGGCTGGCCGCCACACAGGCGGCGATCAACGTCGTCTCGCAGAACGTCGCCAACGCAGGGACCGCGGGCTACGTCAAGCGGACGCTCTCGACGGTCTCCACCGGCCCCAACAATTCCGGGGTCGCGGCCGGGCAGATCACGCGCAGCTTCGACGCTGCGGCGCTCAACCAGCTGCGGCTCGAGACGTCGGGGGCTGCCTACACCAGCACCAAGGGCGGAATCACCACGCAGCTCGATGCCCTGTACGGCACACCGGGCACCGCGGCGTCGCTCGACGGCACGCTGAACACCTTCACCGAGTCGTTGCAGGAGCTGGCCGCAAGCCCAACCTCCGCGGCGGCGCGCACGACGGTCCTCGGCAATGCCTCGGCGCTGGCCAGCCAGATCAACAGTGCCGCCGGTACGGTGCAGTCCCTGCGCAGCGGGATCGAGGCGCAACTCGGCTCCGATACGAACGCGGCGGGCGCGCTGTTGACCAGCATCGCGAACCTGAACACCAAGATCCAGAACACCTCCGACGGCGCCTCGATCGCCGATCTGCAGGACCAGCGCGATCAGGCGGTCACGAGCCTGTCGAGCTACATGGACGTCAAGACCACCCCGCAGCGCGACGGGACGATCTCGGTCATCACCCAGTCCGGCGTGACGCTGGTCGACCGGGGATCCGCGGCTTCCCTGAGCTTCGACGGGCGCGGCACCCTGAACGCCACGTCAACCTATGCGACCGATCCGAACCAGCGTTCGGTCGGGACCATCACCGCCACGCTGCCGGGCGGCGGCATCATCGATCTCGGCGCACCGAATGTGCTGCGCTCCGGCAGCCTCGCGGCCGAATTCGAATTGCGCGACCAGACGCTGCCGCAGGCTCAGCGCCAGCTCGACGATCTTGCGGCCGGGCTCGCCACCGCGCTCACCAACAAGCAGGTGACGGCGACCCAGGGGGCTGGCAATTCCGCTGCGATCGATCTGACCGGCCTCCAGGCCGGCAACACCCTGATCATCCCCGCCAACGCGAACAGCACGGGCCGGAACATCATCCTGGTCGCGTCCAACGATGCCTCGCCGATCACGGCGAGCCAGACCGCAGACGCCAACGCCCTCGTGGCGAAGATCCGGATCCCGGTGGATCCGAACCAGGTCAGCGCGGCGCTGAATTCCCTCGATTCAACCCTGTCGGCGTCCGGCATCGGCGCGGCGATCACCATCACGAGTTCGGCCGCCTCCCCGCAGGTCACCGGGACGGCGAGCATCACCGTCCCGACCTCGGCGGATCCCGCATCGGGCTATCCGCAGATCGCGCTGTTCGTCGACGGCGCGGGCAACAGCCTCTACACGGGCTCGCTCGACGGCGGATCGAAGCTCGCGGGTCTGGCCCAACGCCTCACCATCAACAAGAATATCTCCGCCAACACGGCGTTCCTGACGGCGACGAGCGCCACGGACCCGACCGCGACCGGTAAACGCGCACAGCTCCTGTTCTCGGCCCTGACCTCCACGGCGATGACCTTCTCGTCGGCGAGCGGGATCGGCGGGGTCTCGGCGCCCTACACCGCCACCGTGGCGGGCTTCGCGCAGGACATCATCGCGACGCAAGGCGCGGCCTCCGCGAACGCGAATGCGATCGACGCGACACAGCAGACCGCGCTTTCCACCGCGCAGGCCCGGTTCTCCTCCGCGGCGGGGGTCAACATCGACCAAGAGATGTCGAACCTGATCGCTCTGCAGACCGCCTACGGTGCCAACGCCCGCGTGCTCTCCGCAGCCCGCGACATGCTCAACCAGCTGCTGCAGATCTGATCATGACGACGATCACGCCCTTCGCGGCCGGCTCCTACATCACGGCCCGCAACGCCTCGCACCTCACGGCGCTGAAGAACCAGCTGAACGACCTGTCGAATCAGGTCTCCAGCGGAAAGGTGGCGACGACCTATGGTGGCCTCGGCTCCGGGCGGTCGACGGCGCTCTCCGCCCAGGCCACGCTGAGCGCGCTCACCGGCTACGCTGCTGGTATCGGTATCGCCCAGACGCGCACGAACCTCGCGGTCACCAGCCTGACGCAGGTCGCAACGATCGGGACGAGCGCCCGGAACGCCCTCAACAACGGCCTCCAGAGCGCCGCGGCCACCAGTGTCGCGGGTCGCGCGACTGCACTGTCGGGCCTGCAGACCGCCCTCGACACGCTCAACCAGTCGGCGGCGGGCAACTACCTGTTCGGCGGCGGCAATGCGACCACGCAGCCAGTGGTGGATGGCACCACGATCCTGAACGGATCGATCAACAACGACGGGAGCAAGAAGCTCGGTCTGCAGGGATACATTGCCGACCAAGTGGCGGCGGATCTCGGATCGGGGATGGGTCGGCTAACGGTTTCTTCCGCCGGAAACAACCCGGTGGTGATCTCGGAGCCGAATGACGCGACCCGCGGGACCTTCGGCTTCACGCTGGGCAATGCCTCGTCGTCGACGACCGCGATCAGCGCGGCCCCCGTCACCGGAACAACCGGCACGCCAGGTTCGGTGAGCTTCAACGTCACCGGTCAGCCGGCTGTCGGCGACAGCGTCACGGTTACGCTGCAGATGCACGACGGTACCTCGACGACGCTGACGCTCACCGCAGTCGGCGGGACCACGGAAACGTCGTCTACGGGAACGGGGGCGACCTTCTCGATTGGTGCAAGCCCAGCCGCTACCGCCGACAACCTCAACGGGGCCTTGCAGAACGCCCTGAAGGGCGCTGCCGGAACCACCCTGGCGGCCAGCTCGACGGCAACCGCCGCGCAGAACTTCTTCACAGGCTCGGCCAACAAGCCTGTCTATCCCCCGCGCATCGCCGACCCAAGCGGCACGCCGAGCTACGTCGCTGGAACCAAGGACAGCACCGTCCTCTGGTATCAGGGCGAGGATTCCGGCACCCCGGCGATCGACACGCAATCGGTCCAGATCAGCGCGAGTGCCAGCGTCGGCACCGGCGCGCGGGCCAACGATGCCTCAATCCAGAAGGTGCTGACCGGCCTCGCCACGATGGCGTACGCCCTCCCGGCCACGACCAGCGGCGACGTCAACACGGCCTATCAGGCCGTGGTCGATCGGGCCGGACAGCTCCTCACCTCCGCGTATACGAGCCCCAGCGTTCAGGACACCGTTACCCAGCTCTCTCTCGCGTCCGCGCGCCTGACCAATGCCGGCACGACCAACGCAGCCACCCAGAACACCGTCCAGAATACCATCGATGGGATCGAGCAGGCCCCGACCGAGGAAGTCGTAGCCAAGCTCCTCGACGTCCAGAACCGGCTTCAGGCGAGCTACCAGATCACCGCCACGCTCTCGAAGCTCTCGCTCGTCAATTACATCAGCTGAGGAAGTCCGGCGGTCGATGTGCCGTCGCGCACCTCTTTGGTGAAGCCGATCTCGATCGGCCGCCGCGATCATAGTCTTGCCGCTTTCCCGCAGTGAACCATGGGTTGCGGATACGTCTTCGTGTCGCTACCGATGTGAGGAGAGGTTCGCATGTCGTTGTCCGAACCTGTCGAGCGTCTCCGCCGGCTTGGTCCCACGCCGGATGTCGGCGCCATCGTCCTCATGGAGCAGGCGATTGATCTGTACGCCGCTGGCTACGCCCGTCTGGACGAACGCGGTATCGCCCTCGACATCCTCCTGCGTGATCTTGCACGGCTGCGCACCGTCGAGCCGGATCGCGATGCGTTCATCGCGCAGGTTGAAAACTATATCGATTCGCTGCACCGGCAGTTGACGCGACAGGCCGCCTGAGATGCCGGAAAAACTGCTGCCGGCTTTGCTCCTGGCAGCCATCTTCCTGAGCTCCCCCGCTTACGCCGCCGAGTTGCCAAAGGCGCCTGTGGCGCCTGGGCCAGTGCCTTGTCCGTCGAAGGGGCAGGGTTTCGTGCGCCTGCCGGGCAGCGACAGCTGCGTGCGCATCTCCGGCCGGGTGACCGCCGGGATGGATCTGCGCGCCGGGCACGCTCCGGCGGCGAGGCCGCTCGTCGCGGGTCGCCTCGCGATCGACAATCGCGCCGACACGGATCTCGGCGAGGTTCGGACCTACGTGCGGATCGGCAACGGCCGCCGCTGACCGCCCCGTTCGCCGGTATCCTAGAGGTTCCGGGACAGGACCAGGGGTCCGCTGCGCACGCCGCGTCCATAAGGGGAGGGCGCCTGAGCCTGGCGGCCGTAGGTCGCGGGCAACTGTGCGCGACCGATCTCCTCGGCCAGGGACTTGATCAGACTTTCCGACACAGTCCGGGCGCTGTCGAGCACGGTCTGGTTCGCTTCCACGGCGGCGGTGAACTGCCGGTGCGCTGCGCGCAGGCGCTCGACGCCCTCGGGATGGAAACGCTTCAGCGCCACGGCGTTCGCCTTGGCAACCTCGAGCCCCTGCATGTAGGCGGCCGCCAGCGCCGCTTTCGGCTCGGACGCCGCGATCCCCTCCCGCAACCGCCCGGCGCGGACGTGGTCCGCTTCCTCGACGAGCACAGCCTCGAGCGCCGACATGTTGCCGAGCACGCCCGCGACCAGCGCCTCCGCGGTCACGCGATCCGCGACACGCAATGGCTCAGCCTTGTGCATGGGTCGCTCCATCGCTCGCTGCTCCCTGCATCTTCATGATTTCACGGAAGATCGAATCGGCAATGCCGACGCCGCCGCTCTTCACGATCTGTCCCGCGTATTCCTTGGTCAGCATCGAACGGTAAACGCCGCCCCCCGTGCCGTTCTCGCCCAGCGGGCCGTCGGTCCCCTGAGACTGCGTCAGCCTGTCGAGGCTCGATTCGAGGAACATCGACTCGAACTCGGTCGCGGTCTTCCAGGCCTTGGCCTTGCTGGCGGGGCCGATGCGGCCATCCGTTGCGGTTCCGAGGCTGGCGGCGACGTTCGCCGTGATGGTGGCACCTTGCAGCATGATCGTACCCTCCCCTTACGGTGTCGTCACATCAGCTCGATTTCGGCCTGCAGGGCGCCGGCCGCCTTGATGGCCTGAAGGATCGAGATCAGGTCGCGGGGGCCGACGCCCAGCGCGTTCAGACCATCGACCAGTTCGCGCAGGCTCACGCCTTCCTTGACCAAGGCCAGCTTGTTGCCCTCGCCGGTATCGACCTTCACGCCGGTCCGCGGCACCACGGTGGTGCGGCCGTTGGAGAGAGGGGCCGGCTGGCTCACCTGCGGCTGCTCGGTGATCGTGATGGTCAGATTGCCCTGCGCGATCGCCACCGTGGAGACGTGGACGTCGCGGCCCATCACGATGATGCCGGACCGCTCGTCGACGATCACTCGCGCCGTCTGATCGGGCTCGACCTTCAGCTGCTCCACCTCGGTGATCAGGCGGATCATGTTGCCGTTGTATCGGGCCGGGATCTGGATCGTCACGGTGGCCGGGTCGGTGGGCTCGGCCGTGTCGGCGCCCATGAAATCGTTGATCGCCGCCGCGATCCGCTTCGAGGTGGTGAAGTCGGGGTTGCGCAGCGACAGGCGCAGAGCCTTGGCGTCGTTCAGCTTGAACGCGATCTCGCGCTCGATATTGGCGCCGTTGGAGATGCGGCCATTGGTCGGCACGCCCCGGGTGATCTTGGCGGCGGCACCCTCGGCGGCGAAACCCGCGATCGCCACCGAGCCCTGAGCCAGGGCGTAGACCTCGCCGTCGGCGCCGAGCAGCGGCGTCACCAGCAGCGTACCGCCCTGAAGCGACTTGGCATCGCCAAGCGAGGAGACGGTCACGTCGATCCGGGTGCCTTGTGCGGAGAACGGTGGAAGGCTCGCCGTCACCATGACGGCGGCGAGGTTCTGAGTCCGCATCGTGGCGCCCCGGGTGTTGACGCCGAGCCGCTCCAGCATTGCCTGGAGGGATTGCTTGGTGAACGGGATGTTGTTGAGCGTGTCGCCGGTGCCGTTGAGGCCGACCACGATGCCGTAACCAACGAGCTGGTTCTGGCGCACGCCCTCAATGGAGGCGAGGTCCTTGACCCGCGACAGGGCAAGCGCCTGGCCCGACAGGGCGCCGAGCAGCAGCGCACCGGCGACGAGGCCGAGCAGGACTTGCAGGAGACGGATCGCGGGGCGCGGGCGCATGCCGAGGGTTTCACGGGTGAACGGACCTGCCGTCCTCCTGCCAGCGCCGTGCCATCAGCGGCCGGCTGCCAAGCATCTCAAACCATTATCTTTTTGAAAACAGCCGCGATGCCGGTGGGCGTCCGGCACCAGCACCGGACCTGCCTACCCGGCAGCTTCTGCCGGCTCGTTTACCGACGCTTAACCCCGTGGGCCGAGTTTCCGATGCGGCGCAGGGGCGCCGGGAGCACCGCGAACCGGATCATGCGCGTCGAGACTCGCCAGCCGATCCAGAGCGCAGGCGGCATCGCGGCCCCCCGGCGTCCCGAAGGCGGCCCCGGCTTCAGCCTCGACGCGGCTTCGACCCCGACCTCGGGCGCTAACGCTCCGGCGGCTGCCACGTCGCTGGCCGGGCTCGACGCGGTCCTGCTGCTTCAAACCGAGAGCGAAACCCCGCAGGAGCGGCGCCGCCGCTCGGCCAAGCGCGGCCAGGATCTGCTCGACGGCCTCGACCGGTTGAAGGCCGCGCTGCTCGGGGGCCGCGTTGCGCCGCAGGACCTGCGCGCGATCGCGGGCCGTTTGGCCGAGCGATCGGGTCCCTCGGGCGATCCACGGCTCGACGGCCTGATGGCCGAGATCGAGCTGCGGGCGGCGGTGGAACTCGCCAAGCTGGAAACACGCCGGGGCGTCTGACTAACCCGCCCGCCGCTTCGGCCCGGTCGGCAGCAATTGCGGTTCGCCAGGTCCGGTTTCCACGCCAAGATCCGGTACCGCGATGATCGGCGCGCCGCGCAGGTCCTTGCGGGTGACGATCGCGCCGCGCTCCTCCAGATAGGCCAGCATCCGCCGGGCTCGGCCGCCCGAGCTGGTGCCGTAGGCTTCCGCCAGCATCGTGTCGGTGGGGCAGGGCGCGCCCTCGATCGCCGCCCGGGCCACCACCAGGAACAGCCCGGCAAGATCGTCCGGCAGGCCGGCTGCGATCTCCTGCGCCCGCGTCCACCCGGAATCGTCGGCGACCGCGCCCCCAGCCTCGGCCCGGGCGACGGCGAGACGCCGTTTGAACTCGGGCAGGCCCATCGCGTCGCCGCGCAGGCGCCGGATCCGGCAGCGGACCGTGAAGTCCTGATAGAGGGTTGCGGGCGTGCAGGCGGCGGCATCCGCATCCGCCAGGACCGAGGCCAGCACCTCGGCGAGCGCCGCTTCGCGCACCTCCGGGTCCATCGGTTCCTCGTCGGGCTCCTCGGCGGGGGCCGGCGGCCGATAGTTCGCCAACTGGACGAGCACGTCCGGCGTCGGCGCGGGGCGCGGCTTCGGGCGCGGTGCGAGCTGCACCATGCTTTCCTGCGGGCTCGCCGTCAGGATGAGCGCTCGGGCATCCTCCGTCGCCTCCGGCAGCGGCACCAGGACCGGCGAGGAACTCCGGCTCACCGTGACGGTCGGGCCGACCGCGATCGTGAGCGGGCGCCGCGAAAGGGCCGGGCCCAAGGCCACGAAATGCCCCCGCGGCAGATCGCGAAACGTCTCGGCTTGGCGGCGTTCCAGGCCGAGGAGATCGGCGGCGCGGGCCATATCGATATCGAGGAAGGTCCGGCCCATCAGGAAGTTCGAGGCTTCCGCCGCGACGTTCTTGGCGAGCTTGGCCAGCCGCTGGGTGGCGATGATCCCGGCCAGACCCCGCTTGCGCCCGCGGCACATCAGGTTGGTCATCGCGCCCAGCGACAGGCGCCGCGCCTCGTCGGAGACCTCGCCGGCCGCCGCGGGCGCGAAGAGCTGCGCTTCATCCACCGCCACCAGCATCGGGTACCAATGGTCGCGGTCCGCATCGAACAGGCCGCCGAGGAACGCGGCTGCGGCGCGCATCTGCGCGTCGGCGTCGAGGTTCTCCAGCGACAGCACCACCGAGACCCGATGGGTGCGAACCCGGGCGGCGATCCGCTGCAGCGCGACATCGTCGCCGTCGGCCTCCACCACGACGTGGCCGTAGCTGTCGGCGAGGCTGGCGAAATCACCCTCGGGATCGATGATCGCCTGCTGCACGAGGCCTGCGCTCTGCTCCAGCAGGCGCCGCAGCAGATGCGATTTGCCGGAGCCCGAATTGCCCTGGACCAGGAGCCGCGTGGCGAGCAGTTCGGTGAGGTCGAGGAGCGCGGGGCGCTCGCCGGTCAGGCCGAGATCGATGTCGGAACGCATGGTGCCTCATAGCATGCCGGCGGCGGCTGCGGGCGGTCTGCTGGCATCTGTCCACGCTTCCCGCGATACCAGCCCCGCCG
Source organism: Methylobacterium sp. E-065 (assembly GCF_022829605.1). Lineage (GTDB taxonomy): Bacteria > Pseudomonadota > Alphaproteobacteria > Rhizobiales > Beijerinckiaceae > Methylobacterium. The sequence continues at coordinate 93,517 of NZ_JAKSYD010000253.1, forward strand.
TTTCCGGCCTGGACCGCAACGCTCCGGCCCTGTTACGGCGACGCCCCTCCCAGACAGAACCCGGATCCAAGACACGATGGCGGCCTGCGGCCTCGATTTCGGCACGTCGAACACCACCCTCGGGCATGTCGGCCCGGACGGACCCATCCTGCTGCCGCTGGAGGGCGCGCACCGGACGATACCGAGCGCGATCTTCTTCGAGCTCGGCGAGGAGCCGGTGATCGGCCGCGCCGCCACGGCGGCCTACGTGGAGGGCCTGTCCGGGCGGCTGATGCGAGGCCTCAAATCCGTGCTCGGCACGCCGCTGATGGACGAGGCTACCCCGGTCGGCCGCCAACGCCTGCGCCTGCGCGACATCATCGCGCGGTATCTTACGGAGGTGAAGGCGCGGGCCGAGGCGGCCTGTGGCGCGACCCTCGACAGCGTGGTCCACGGCCGCCCGGTCCATTTCGTGGACGGCGACGCGGAGGCCGACCGCCGCGCCGAGGACACCCTCCGGGAGATCGCCCGCGAGGTCGGGTTCCGCACGGTGTCGTTCCAGTACGAGCCGATCGCCGCCGCCCTCGACTACGAGCGGCAGGTCGAGTCGGAGGAAATCGCCCTGGTGGCCGATATCGGCGGCGGCACCTCAGATTTCTCGATCGTGCGCCTCTCGCCGGAGCGCAGGGGCCGGGTGGACCGGGCCGGCGACATCCTGGCCAGTGACGGCGTGCGGATCGGCGGTACCGATTTCGACCGGCAGCTCAGCCTCGCGACCGTGATGCCGCTGCTCGGCCTCGGCAGCCCGATGCGCCGCGCCGACCTCGCGGTGCCGAACGCCTATTATCACGACCTCGCCACGTGGTCGGCGATCAACCGGCTCTACAATGCGAAGACCCTGCGCGAGATCGACGAGGTGATCCGCGACTGCGCCCGGCCCGATCTCGTGACGCGTCTGCACGCGGCGGTGGAGGGCGAGCGCGGCCACGCCCTGGCGGGTGCGGTGGAGGGCGCCAAGATCGCGGCCTCCGAGGGCGGCGCGGCGGAACTCGACCTCGGTCTCGTGGAGCGCGGGCTCGCGGCCCGGGTCGATCGCGGGACGCTCGCCATCCAGACGGGCGACCTCGCCCGTTCGGTGGCCGCACGGATCGGCCGCTGCCTCGCCCAGGCCGAGCTGGCGCCGGAGCGGATCGACGCCTTATTCCTCACCGGGGGCTCCACAGGCCTGCCGCATCTGCGCGCCGCGCTGACGGCGGCCCTGCCGTCGGCCCGGGTGGTGGAGGGTGATATCTTCGGTTCGGTGGGGCTGGGGCTGACCATTGAGGCGGCGCGGCGCCGAGGGTGACTCGTAGCGCTCAATGGCGCTGCCGGCCTGGCGGCCGGGGCGATGCAGCCCCGGCTTAGCGCATCGCTTGTGTTTGGTGAGCTGGGCCAGGGCCAGAATCGTATCGGCAGGACCATGCGAGGGGCTGCTCCCAACCCAACTCAGCGACCCGAACTGCCGTCAGTGCGTTCCTAATGCGTTCGCTCGTGAGTTCGGCCGCAACTTTGGCTCGGGGGTGGGAACCGGACTTTGCGGACAGGGATAGTCCGCTGAGGGCCGCCCGGTGAGACCGATCATGCTGCAGCTGCAACCCGCGCCGACCGTCATTACCTTCGACTGCTACGGCACCCTCGTTCAGTGGCATGACGCCGTCCGGTCCGCCGCCCGCGCGATCCTCGCCGGCCGCATCGCGCAGGCGGAAGTGGAAGACCAATCGACCGCTCTGGCCGACCGGCTGCGCAGCGCCGCCGTCGAGCGCCAGCAACGCCCGCCCTACTGCGACTACAAGTCTGTCCTGCGGTCCGCCCTCGCGATCGCGCTCGCCGAGGCCGGTCATACGGCGACGCCCGAGGACGAGGGAACGCTGTTCTCGATCCTCGGCCGGATCGAGCCGCATCCCGACGTCCCGGCTGCGCTGGCTCGCTTACGCGCGCGCTACCGGCTCGCGGTCATCAGCAACACGGACGACGACCTGATCGCCGGCTCCATCGAGGCGATCGGGGTGCCGATCGACTTCGTCGTCACGGCCCAGCAGGCCCGCGCCTACAAGCCCGATCACCGGCTTTTCTTCACGCCTACGAGATCATGGGGGTCACGAAGGAGCAGACCGTGCACGTCGGCATGGGACAGTTCACCGACCTGAAGGTCTGTCACGAACTCGGTATCCGGTCCGTATGGATCGACCGGGCAGGCGAGCCGCTGAACCCGAACTGGCCGCCGGACGCCGAATTGAACGACCTTGTGGGTTTGCCCGACCTGCTGTCGGTCTCCTGAACGGCTTCGAGCGCTCTCTGCCGAAGTGGCTACCGGTTCGGCGCAAGAGCCCGTTTGTGATCCCGCAAGGGGGCACGAGCGGATGAGAGCGGCGATTGACGGGCCGCGCACGATCCCCGACAAGGCGGGCCCTTCCGCTCAGGACAACGGCGGCCCATCCGGGCTCCTCCGCGCCGCCTCGCCCGATGCTGTTCAACTCCTTCGTCTTCCTCCTCGCCTTCCTGCCCGCCGCCCTGGTCCTGCACGCGCTGGTGGCGCGCGCCGCGCCGGCGTGGCGGTTGCCGCTCCTCGTCGGCCTGTCCTTCGTGTTCTACGGCTGGTGGGACATCCGCTTCGTTCCGCTGCTCGCTGGTTCGATCCTGGCGAACTGGTGCGTCGCCCGCACCTATCGCCGCTGGCCCGAGCGCTGGTTGATCCCGGCGGCCATCGCGGCCAATCTCGCGCTGCTCGGCGTGTTCAAGTATTTCGATTTCGCGGCCGATCTCGCCAACCTGATCCCGGGCCTGGAGGCGCCGCGGCTTGGGCTCGCTCTCCCGCTCGGCATCTCGTTCTTCACCTTCCACCACATCATGTACCTCGCCGACCTGCGGGCCGGCCGCGCGCCATCCTTCGAGCTGGTGAAATACGCCCTCTACATCGCCTTCTTCCCGCAGGTTCTCGCCGGCCCGCTCGTGCGCTGGAGCGAGATCATGCACCAGTTCGACGCCGAGCCCTACGCGCGGCCGGACGCCGCCGAGCGCTTCAGCCGAGGCCTGATGCTGCTCACGGTGGGGTTGGCCAAGAAGGTGTTCCTCGGCGATCCGCTCGCGGCCTACGTGAATCCCGTGTTCCAGGCGGCGGCCGCCGGGAAGGTCGTCACGGTCGCGGAGGCGTGGCAGGCGACGCTGGGCTTCACTTTCCAGATCTATTTCGACTTTTCCGGCTACACCGACATGGCGCTCGGCATCGCACTGCTGTTCGGGCTGGTCCTGCCGCAGAATTTCGACGCGCCCTACCGCGCCACCTCGCTGCGCGACTTCTGGCGACGCTGGCACATGACGCTGTCGCGGTTCCTGCGCGACTACCTCTATGTCCCCCTGGGCGGGAACCGGCACGGGCTGCCGCGGCAGGTCGGGGCGCTCGCCGCCACCATGACGCTGGGCGGCCTCTGGCACGGGGCCGGTCTGACCTTCCTGGCCTGGGGCGCCCTGCACGGAGTCGGTCTCGGCGCCGGCGTGATGGCGCGCCGCGCCCGGATCGCGATCCCGGCCCCGGTCGGCTGGCTGCTAACCAGCCTGTTCGTGATGCTGACCTGGGTGCTGTTCCGCGCGACGAGTTTCGATGCCGCGCTGATCGTGTTCAAGGGTCTGTTCGGGCTGGCCCCAAAGGGTTCGGGCTTCAAATGGCGCACCATCGCGGCCGCCGCCCTGGTCGCCACGATCGGGCCCACCGCCTGGGCCGCCGTCCACCGGCTACCGCCGCGGCGCCTCCTCGCCTTCGGCTTCGCGCTCCTGTTCGTCCTCGTCCTGCTGAAGATCGGCGACGATGCGAACTACGAGTTCATCTACTTCCAGTTCTGAGCATGGCGGCGACCCCACCCAGCGCGGACCGGGACTGGCAGGGCTTCGCCCGGTTCCTGCTGCTGTCGGTGGCCGGCGTATTCGTGGCCTATCTGGCGCTGGCGGTGCTGGTCGATCCCTACGATACCGGCCGCTCGACCCTGCTGTCCCGCGGCGCCGTCCGGCCGCAGGGCCCGCGCACCGCCTCGGCCGTGCGCGGGCGCGATCCGGCCTATACCGGTGCGGTGATCGGCAATTCTCACATCCAACTGATCGAGCCGGCGACGCTGACCCGGCTCACCGGCATCCCGTTTGTCCAGCTCTCGGTGCCGGCGACTGGCCCGATCGAGCAATTCGCGGTGCTCGATTGGTATCTGCAGCACCACGCCCGGCCCGAAGCTCTCGTCCTCTCGGCCGATGCCTTCTGGTGTGCCGACGATCCCACTTTCCCGAGTGAGCACGGGTTTCCCTACTGGCTGCTCGGAGGCTGGCCCGACTACCTGAACGGCCTCATCCGCTTCCCGGCCGCTCAGGAGACGATCAACCGGCTCGGCTGGCTGCTGAATCCACGGCACAAGACGGCCGCGGCCGATGGCTGGTGGGACTACGAGCGCAATTACCTCAGCCAGGGCTTCGGTATCGACCCGGCCAAGAAGGCGGCCCTTGAGAAGCCCGCCAGCCCCACGCCGGAGCCGCATCACGGGGGCCCGTTCCCGATCGCCGCCCGGCTGCGGGCCGAACTCGCGCGGATCCCCGCGCGAACGCCGGTGGTGATCGTCTTCCCCCCGGTCTACGCACGCGCGGAACCGCCGGCTGGCAGCCCTCGGGCGGTGGCCGAGGCGGCCTGCCGCGCCGAAGTCCGAGCCGCGCTGTCGGAGCATCCGTCGAGCACGGTGGTGGATTGGCGCGATGGGCGCCCCGAGGCCGGGGATCCCGACCTGTTCTTCGACCAGACGCATTACAGGCTGCCGCTCGCCCGCATCCTGACCACGGACATCGCCGACGCGATTGTTCGCTTGCGAACACGGATGACAGACTAAAAGGTCTGTACCGTGACCGGATTGCCGCACGCGGCGGTACAGTGGGGGGCGCCTTCACATGGCGAGTCCCGGGCGCGTTGTCGCGATAGACCGCCTCGACTATACGGCACCTCACGTTATCGCCGCGCACCGGCCATCCCCTGGTGGGCGGCTCGATTCCAGCGAGGGTGACGCATGGCGAAGGTGACGCTGGAGGACGGCTACGTCCCGTCCGACGACGAGCCCTTCATGAACGACCGGCAGCGCGAATACTTCCGGCGCAAGCTGCTGAGCTGGAAGACCGATATCCTGCGCGAAGCGCAGGACACCCTGGTCGCGCTCCAGAGCGAGAACGAGAATCATCCGGATCTCGCCGACCGCGCCTCATCGGAGACCGACCGGTCGATCGAGCTGCGGGCGCGGGACCGCCAGCGCAAGCTCACCGGCAAGATCGACGCCGCGCTCGCCCGGCTGGAGGACGGCTCCTACGGCTTCTGCGAGGAGACCGGCGAGCCGATCTCCCTGCGCCGCCTCGATGCCCGACCGATCGCGACCCTATCGCTGGAAGCCCAGGAGCGCCACGAGCGGCGCGAGCGGGTCTACCGGGACGATTGAGCCTTCGTCCGTCGGCATTGCGAGGCGTCGCCGATCCTGCGGAGGCGACCACTGATTCGCCCACGGGTCGATCAGGCGCTGGCTCGGCTTACTGCGTCAGACGCAGCGCGCCGATGCTCGACTGGATCTTCTGAAACGCCGCGATCAGGTCGTCCGCGGTGTTGGCGATGAAGAACTGGCTTGCCGAGGAGGCGCAGTTCTTCAGGAGCGTCTGGCCCGCCGCATCGATCGGGTCGGTCGAGACGCTGAACCCGATCGTATAGATCGAGATGTTGACCGCCTTCGCGTTGGCGCAGGCCGTGGCAGTCAATGCGTCGAGCGCGTTCCGGGCGCTGTTGGCGTCCGAGACGTTCTGGTACTGCCCCGGCGGCATCCGCGGATTGGCGCTCGTCTGGTTGGCGTTCTGGAAGTAGCCGGCCGAGAAATACAGCGATCCGGTCGGCGCGCTGGGATTGGCCGTCCAGCTGTTCGTGCCGTCGGTCATCAGGATCATGATCTTGTTGATCGCCGTAGCGTTCGATGAACTCGAGGTCGTCGTGTAGGCCGCCGGCGCGGCCGCGGCCGGATTGATGGAAGCATAGCTGGACGAGAAGACGCTGACCGGCGAGAGCGTCCGCCAGCCCCACATGAGGCCCTCGAAGATATTGGTCGAGCCCAGCGGCGCCATGTTGCCGATGAGGCTCTTGAGCGCGGTCTGGTTGCTGGTGAGCGGCAGGAGCGGCTGCGTCGTGCAACCGAAATTCGGTCCGCTGGGGATCCCGAGATAGGTGCTGGACGTGGCGTTGCGTGGGTTCACGTATTTGCACGCTCGGGCCAGGGCGGCATCGTAAGACAAGCTCGAATTCATCGAGCAAGTGCCGAGGAAGCTGCTGTTGTCGTCGTCGATGTAGCTGTTGTACGATCGCCAATAGCCTGAACTGTCATTGTAGTCGCGATAGGTGTTGCTCGCATCGCCCGGCTCGTCGGGGGCGAACAACGGGACGAAATAGGAATCCTTATTGGCAGAGGTCGGGGCGGCGTCCTGGGTGTTCAGCGGATAAGGCAGCGATTCCAAGCATCCGCCCCAGCCCCACCCGCTGACACCGCTGCTCTGCAGCTTTGTGAAGATGTCGAACCGGTTCGCGAAGCCGGACGCGCTGGCATTGAGAACGTTGGTCCAGTGATAGCTGGACTGCCCGTTCTGGTCGATCCAGCTCGCGGTCCGATAGATCGTCGGATTGACCGCCACGGCCCCGGCGAACGGCACGATGGAGATCCGGGTCGCGCTGCTGAAGGACGAGTTGGTGTAGACGTAGTTGACGAAGTTCGTCGCGGCCTGCTGCACCGCCTGCAGCTTCGACTGGCCGCCGCTCGACGCGGCCATCGACCCCGTATTGTCGAGCACCAGCGCGATCTCGAAGGTCTTCGGGATCGGCGTGGCGCATTGAGACGTGGCGCCCGGGTTGATGCGCGTGGTGCCGGTCAGCTTGCCGAAGAAGGTCGTCGACAGCTTGTGCGCCGTCAGGGTGATCTGGCGTGGGTTGCTGGTGATGGCCAGCGGGTCGACGACGAGGTTGGGCGCCCCCATGGCACCGATCATCGTCGTCTGGGCCAGGGCGTTCAGGTCGGCCGGGGTCGCGGTCGCGGGCGTCTGGCAGAGGAGCAGCGCGGTGGCGTCCGTCGCGGCTTGGAGCTTCGTTTCCAGCCGCGTCGCGAAACCGTAGTCGATGGCCGCACCGCTGAGCATGAGCATCGGCACGCTCATGAAAGCGAACAGGAGCGCCACGTTGCCGCGGCGGTCTCGGGTGAAGCGGTGGGGTGCGTTACGGAGCCGACTTATCGCACGCCGCTGCGTTCGCGCCGGGCAACACCACCTCAGTGTAGATATTGTTCCCATAGGTTTTACCGCCCCGCGTTGGCCATGGAACGACGCTGGAGAAGGTGATGGTGCCGCTGACACCCTTGGCGAGCTTCACCAGGGCGCTTCCGATCATCGGTGCATACGGGATGCTGACCTCGGCAAGGACGTAGCGCATGCCGAGAGTCTGATAGCCGGGCGGTACGGTGAGGCCGGTCGCCAGACCGGTGCTGCGCGGCGTGGCGTTGCCGGTGGCATAGCTGGAGCAGACGGTCGGGATCAGGGTCGAGCCCGAAAGTCCGACGCCCATCGCGCTGACTACAATCTTCGCATCCGCGGTGTTGAATGGGCGCATCACCGTTGTCGCCGAGGCGAAGATGTCGGTCATCAGGGGCGTACTGATCGGATTCTTGGTATCGCCCTGCGCGGTCAGATCGGCGACCGTGCGGGCAAGCACGGTCAGCTTTCGCCACTCGTCGAGGGCATGGGCCAGTTCGGTCATGCCGGCCCAGATCGCCAGCAGGACCGGCAGGATGACGGCGAACTCGACGGCAGCCGTGCCGCGGCGATCGCGCCGCAACTGCCTGGCCTTGCGCGGCAGGCGCCTCAGCATGGGCTCGCCCCGTTCGTCTGGTACGGTTCGGTGCGGAACACCGCGGTCGAGATCAGCAGGCTCGATCCGGCACCGCTGCCGGTCGTGAACTGCCGGGTGTTGAGCCCCATGAGGTTGAAGAAGGTCGGGAATTGCACGGCCGCGGTGACGATCACGATCGTCCCCGGCGCGGCGCAAGCGTAGTTCGTGCCGAATTTGGTGTTCCATGTGCCGGTCGTGCTGTTGACCGGGATCGTCGGGCTCGCGCTTGAAAACGTGCTCGAGGTCGTGACGTCGATCTTGACGTTCTGACAATTGAAGATGTTGACGATGGTGGCGTTGGCCGGGCCGCACATCGTGGTCTTCAGAGCCGCCAGAAGCTTGGTCGCGTCGGTCTGCCCGGCATTCGCCTGCTGGAATTCACCCGTGAAGATCGAGCGGACGGCGTTCTGCAAGGACCGGTCGAAATTCTGTGTGGCCCAGATTTGGAGAAGGACCTGAAAGATCGCGCCGCAGAGGGCGAGGAAGGGCAGGCTCACCAGAGCGAATTCCACCGCGGCGGCACCATCGGCCGCGCCACGGAGGCGTGCCAGATGCCGACCCAACGTTCTGCCTCGATCGGGAAACCCTGGTTTTATGTCCGTCATGCGCTGTGAATTACGCAGCAATAGTCTCGTGTATCTTCGTAGGATCGAGCTTTTACCAAAGACTTAATACGATTGCTGGGGTCGGCCCGGAACGAAACTTATCCCACCGGTTCCGGCCCGATCGCGCCGGCTCGGAGCGTCCCCACGCACGATTGACGGTCGAGTGAGCTGCACCACTTCCGGGTGCAGGCTTGGCCGGAGATCTCCATGAAACGCCCCCTGACCGCGATCGTGGCCGCCACGGTCGCGGCCCTTACGCTGGCGGGTTGCGATCAGCCGAAGCCGGGACCGGCCGGCCCGCCCGGGCCGAAGGGCGATCAGGGGCCGCCGGGACCGCAGGGTCCTGCCGGCCTGAACGGGGCGACGGGCGAACGTGGAGTTACAGGTGAACGGGGCCCGCCCGGGCCCACGGGGCCGGCAGGTCCGGCCGTAAACAGCCAGATCCGGCTGGATGTCGCCTGCCGACGCGACGAGGAGTTGATCGGCGCCTATTGCCGGGGCATGGCGGTGCTGCCGTCCGTCACCGTTACGGACGGCGTCGCCACGGTCGGCTGCCTCGACATGACCGCGAAGGCCGCCAAGGCTGCCCAGCCTGTCGCGGTCTGCATGAAGAAGCCGTGATGAGAGCCCTGGTCTCCGCCTTCCTGGCAGCGCTGGTCTCCACTGCCGCCTGCGCCCAATCGGTCGTCCCCAGCGAGCGCGCGGCCATCGACCTCGTACGCGACCGCCGCACCGCCGGGTTCGCCACCGTCGCCCAGACCCTGGCCTATGCCGAGCGCGTCACTGGCGGAGCCTTCAGCTTCGGCGGCTACCGCGTCGATTACCGCCCGGAGGCGCCCTTCGCCCGGGTGCGGATCTGCTACCGGCTGGGGATCGATCCGCCGACCTGCGGCCTCGATTACCGGGTTGCCGTGAATCCCGCCCATGTCGAGCCGTCCGACCGCTACGACGGCCTCACCCGCGATCTCGAACACGGGCCCCGCGCCTTCCTGCGGGCGTTGGCCCGCGATGTCGACCTCCAACGCCAGCCCGCGATCCTGCGGAAGATCCAGGCGGCGCTCGACCCGTACAACCCCTACGACTGGCGCTAAAGTTTAGAAGAGGCGAGGCCAGCGCAGCAGACGCTCCGGCGCGAAGGCCGCCACCGGCACCGCCGGGCTCCGGCCGGTGGCGAGATCGGCGACGATCTCCCCGGTAATCGGGCCGGTGGACAGGCCGATATGGCCGTGGCCGAAGGCGAACAACAATCCGTCGTGTCGGGGCGCCCGGCCGATCACGGGCATTCCGTCCGGCGTCGAGGGACGGGAGCCGAGCCACGGCGTATTGTCGAGGGGTCCGCCCAGCCGCAGGGTCCCGGCCGCTTCCTGGGAGGCCGCCTCGATCTGGGTATGATCCGGCGCGGCGTGGCTCGCGTTGAGTTCCACGCCCGACAGCACGCGCACCCGGTGATCGCTCATCGGCGAGAGGATCGAGCCGGCGCCGGTATCGAGCACCGGCCGCGTCAGCGGCGGGCTCTCCGGATGCAGGGCGTAGTGGCGATGGTAGCCGCGCTCGGCCGCCACCGCGAAGCGGTAGCCCAGCGGCCGCGCGATCGCTCCCGAGGCGGCGCCGGCCGCGAGAACCACCTGGCGGGCCCGGACCGCACCGGACTCCAGATCGATCCGCCATCCGCCCGAATCGGGCGCCAGCCGCGCGACGCTGCCCCGGAGGCGCCGTCCGCCGAGGCCGGAAAAGAGCGCCTCGCAGGCTTCGATCAGGCGACCGGGCTCGCGAACCGAGCCGGTCTCGGTCAGCAGCATCGCCTTGGCGTAGGGTCGGACCACGGCCGGCTCCAGATCGCGCAGGGCCGCCGTATCGAGGATGTCGAAGACCACGCCGTGCCCGGCCAGGATCTCGCGCTCCAGGGCGGCCCCCGCGAAAGCCGCTTCGGTGCGGTAAGCCTTCAGCCATCCGGTTCGCTGCAGCCGGTCGCTCGTCCCGGCCCGGGCCGCGAGGCGTTCATGGGCCGGGTAGGCGGCACTCGTCAGCGGCAGCAGCGCTTCGGCGGCCCGGCGCCAGCGGGTGGCGCGGGCGCTCGCCAGGAAATGCGCCGTGTAGGGAAGGATCCGCGGCAAGTGCGCGTAGTTCAGGCGCAAACCACGGTCGGCGTTGCGCAGATAGGCCGGGAGCTTGCCCCACAGGGCCGGGCTCGACATCGGCAGGATCGACCCACGGCTGACCACGCCGGCATTGCCGTAGGAGGTTCGGGCGCGGGCCTCGCCGGGATCGCACAGGACCACATCGAGGCCCCGATCCTTCAGCGCGATGGCGCTGGCGAGACCGACCATCCCGCCGCCGATCACCACGATGTCGGCCGTCTCGTCCGTCGCCATCGAGCCTTGTCCCGCGCAGCGCCAAGCGCAGCCTTCTGACCGGTTTCCACGCCCCTGGGTAGCGCCTTCCCGGTGGGCCGCCATGAGCCGGGCGAGGGGCAAAGACCATGAAGTCCTGCGCCATCGGCCCCAAGATCGGCTATGGAGCGGACCATGACTCTCGTTCGCTTCGCTCCTTCGCCGACCGGCTACCTCCATATCGGCAATGCCCGTCCGGCCCTGCTGAACGCGCTGTTCGCCCGCCGGACCGGCGGACGCTTCCTGCTGCGCCTCGACGACACCGATGCGGAACGCTCGACCGAGGCCTTCGCCCAGGCGATTCATGAGGATCTCGCGTGGCTCGGCATCAAGCCCGATCTGTTCGCCCGGCAGAGCGACCGGAAGGCGCAGCACGATACCGCCGCCAATCGCCTGCGCGCCGCGGGCCGGCTCTACCCATGCTACGAGACCCAGGAGGAGCTGGAGCGTCGCCGCAAGCGCCAGCTCGGCCGTAACCAGCCGCCGATCTACGACCGGGCGGCGCTCAAGCTCACCGCTGAAGAGCGTGCCACCCTGGAAGCCGATGGGCGGCGACCGCACTGGCGCTTCCTTTTGGAGGCCCGGACCGTGACGTGGGACGACCTCGTCCGTGGCCCGGCCCATGTCGATTGCGCGTCGCTGTCCGATCCGGTGCTGATCCGCGGCGACGGCAGCTACCTCTACACGCTGCCCTCGGTCGTGGACGACGCCGACCTGGGAATCACCCACGTCATCCGCGGCGAGGACCACGTCACCAACACCGGTGTGCAGGTGCAGATCTTCGAGGCACTGGGCGCCGCCGTTCCGATCTTCGGCCACCACAACCTGCTCACGACCGCAGACGGGGAGGGACTATCGAAGCGGCTCGGCCACCTGTCGCTGCGCGGCCTGCGCGAGGCCGGCTACGAGCCCGCCGCGGTGCGCTCCCTCGCCGTCCTGACCGGCTCCGCCGAATCCGTCCGGGCGGTCCCCGACCTCGACACTTTGGCCGGCCTGATCGACCTCGCCGAGATCTCGCGGGCGCCGGCCCGGTTCGACACCGCGGAGCTCGACGGTCTCAACGCACGCCTCGTCCACGCCATGCCGTACGCGGATGTTTCCGATCGGCTGGAGGACCTTGGAATTCCAGCGGATCGCGCGGAGGCGTTCTGGCTGGCGGTGCGGGCCAATCTCAACCGGGTCGCGGAGGCGGCCGAGTGGTGGCGGGTCGTCGCCGGTTCGGTCGAGCCGGTGCTGAGCGAGCCGGCGGTGATCGCGGCTGCGCAGGACAGTCTGCCGCCCGAGCCGTTCGGCCCCGAGACCTGGAAAGCCTGGACGACCGAGATCCGGACGCGAACCGGGGCAAAGGGCAAGGGCCTGTTCATGCCGCTGCGGCTCGCGCTCACCGGGCTGGAGCATGGGCCTGATCTCGCCGGTCTGCTGCCGCTGATCGGGCGGGACCGGGCGGCGCGGCGGCTGGCGGGTGAGGCGGCCTGAGCTACTCCGCCTCGGCCGCTTCCAGCTTGGTCGCCAGCGGCTTGTCGACACGCCGTCCGTCGAGATCCACCACCTCCAACTGTCAGTCGGCGATGTGGCAGATCTCGCCAGTCTCCGGCAGACGCTGAAGCGTGGCGATGACGAGGTCGGGAGCCGAACGCCGAGCCGGTCGGCCAGTTCGTCGGCCGGCATCGCGCCCGCGATCCGCCTGGTCGACGCACCGCGTCCGGCTCGGCCTGCGCGGAGTCGAACGCGCCCGCGATGGCGTCGAGGATGTTGGCTGGCGTCACGAGCCTGTCGAAATGGCCGTCCTCGTCGTGGACCAGCGCCATCGGCACGGACGCGCTGCGCTGAACCGTGAGCCGCGGTTCAGCGTGGTCGTGCTTCGATCAGCACCGAGTCGAGCAGAAAGCTGCCATCCGGCTCGATCCGGAAATGCGCCGTGACCTCGGCGGCAGCCGAAGCCTGGATGGCCCGGATCGCCGCGACATGGGTCGGCGGCGTGCGCATACGGGCGATCCAGCTCGCGAATTCCATGCGCGGGCGGCTCGCCATGACGGCGCCCGGCGCGAAGCCGGCAGCTTCCAGCATGGCGCGCCATTCCGAGACCCGGTAGTCGCGCACGTGGGACGGATCGCGCAGCAGCTCGACCGCCTGGAGATGCGTGTCGAGCAGCGGATCCTCCGGGGCCACCACATCGCAGGCGACGAGCAGGCCATCGGGTTTCACCACCCGCCTCGCCTCCGCAAGGGCGGCCGGAACGTCACGCCAATGATGGGCGCTGAACCGGGTGAGCACCGCGTCGAAGCTCGCATCCGCGAAGGGCAGCGTCTCGGCCGCCCCCTGGTGGGTCTCGATCCGGTCGAGCCCACGCCGGGCTGCTTCGGCGGAGACGGCCGCCAGCATCTCGGCCGAGAGATCATAGGCAGTGACCGCAGCACCGGCCGCCGCCGCCGCGAAGGCGACGTGACCGCCGCCGCAGCCGAGATCGAGCGCCCGCGCCCCCGGCAGCGCGCCGATCACGGCGCCGATCCGATCGAGATCGGCACCGCCCGCATGGACTGCGCTGGTGACATAGGCCGTGGCCTGCGCGCCGAACTGGTCGACGACGTGGCTGGCGTGGCTGCGCCCGGACATGGGCTTGTCTCCTGGAGCGGACGCATCGTGCGTACGACCTCGCGGGGACGATGCCTCGCGCTGTCGTGATCCGCAATCATGCAAGCTGAGCAAGCGCTGCGGAGGCTATGCTCACGCGAGCGCGCGTTCCCAATCCTGCCGCCCGTGCAGGGTGCGGATGACGAGGATGCCCGCTCCGTTTTCGAGGTAGACGATCATGTGGGCGCCGTAGGGATGGAGCCGCACCGGCGGGTCGAACACTTGGCGCTCGCGCGTCATCCGCGGGTTGGCGGCCAGCAGCCGGAACGCATCGAACAGTCCGTTCTAATACCGTTCCGCCGCAGCCTCGCCAAAGCGGATCGCGCCCGCCGCGTAGGCTTCGGCGAAATCCTCATCAGCCCGCTGTGTCGTCCGGAAACTCATTCGCCCCGAAGGACCGCCAACCTCTCCCGGCCGAGGCGACGAATATCCTCTTCCGTTCGGTCACTGACGCCACTCGCCAAGCTCTCATCGATGAGTCTTTGCAAATCATCGATCTTCCCGAGGCGCTCTTGGTCCCGCCGGATCAGATCTCGCACGTAGTCGCTGGCATTGGCGTAGCGTCCTGCGCCGGCTTGAGCTTCGACCCAAACCTTCGAAGCGTCGGGCAACGAGATCGTCATGGTCGCCATGCCGGAATCTCCTCGCGGTACGATGCCAGGAATCGACCTCGTCTGCCAATGAATCGGTCGGCAGCATCACGCACGCAGCGGCCACCGCACGAATCGGCTCATGACGCCAGCGGCTCCAATCGAGACAGCCGCAGGGCCACGGCCAGCGCCAGCCCGTAGAGCCCGCCCACGAACAGCACCACGCCGGTCCAGCCGGAATGGGCGAAGAACCAGCCGCCCGCCGTGCCGAGCACGGAGGAGCCCAGATAGTACATGCACAGGTAGACCGAAGAGGCTTGCGCCCGGTCGCGCCGCGCGCGCCGACCGACCCAGCTGCTCGCGACCGAATGTGCCGCGAAGAAGCCTACCGTCGTGACCACGACGCCGAACACGATCAGCACGATGTTGTCGAAGAGGGTTATCAGGATCCCGGCGAGCCCGAGGCTGGTTGCGAGCCACAACACCCGCCGCCGGCCGAACTGGCTGGCGAGCTCCCCGGCGACCGGGCTGCTCACCATGCCGGCGAGGTAGACCGAGAAGATCAGCCCGATCACCGTCTGGCTCAGAGAGAAGGGCGGATCGAGCAGGCGGAACCCGATGTAATTGTAGATGCAGACGAAGCCGCCCATCAGCAGGAACGCCTCGACGAACAGCCACGGCAGGCCGGCATCGCGGAAATGGTGGCCGAAGCTGCCCGGCACCTCGCGCCACGCCATCCGGCGCGCCACGAAGCTGCGGGAGGGGGGCAGCCAGCGCCAGAAGGCAACGGCCGCAGCCAGTGCCAGCACGCCGATCGTGGCGAGCCCGATCCGCCAACCGACATGATCGGCCATCACGCCGCTGATGAGCCGTCCCGACATGCCGCCCAGCGCATTGCCGCCGACCAGAAGGCCCATCGACAGGCCGATCGCCTGCGCGTCCATCTCCTCTGCCAAATAGGCCATGGCGACCGCCGGCAGGCCGCTCGCCGTGAGGCCGGTGAGTGCGCGCAGGATCAGGAACCCATGCCAGCCGGGGACCAGGGCGGCCACGATGGTGAGCAGCGCGGAGGCCAGGAGTGAGGCCAGCATCACGGGCTTGCGGCCCCACATCTCGGACAGCGGACTGACTACCAAGAGCGCCATGGCCAGCAGGCCGCAGGGCAGTGACAGGGCGAGGCTGCTCTCGGCCGGGGACACGCCGAAATCCTCGGCGTAGATCGGCAGCAGGGGCTGCACCGCGTAGAGCACCGCGAAGGTCGAGAACCCCGCGGCCGCCAATGCCAGCGCCGTCCGGCGGAAGACCGGCGTGCCTGACCGGATCAGCCGCCCGTCCGCTTCGCTGTCCATGCCCGTCCCGCGTTGCCGATCTTCGCGCGTTGGTGATGTCCGCAGGTGCCGTCGTCAACTGCCGCGCATCGGGCTGTCGGGGCGATCAGCGTTCGCAACGCCCCGCGTGTAGGGCCGTCGCGCCTGGAACGCGATCGCCTACTTGATGATGCTGTGGAAGAACGCGGCCAACCGCTGCGCATCCGCCCCGGGCGGCAGGTCGCCGGGCTCTCTGGCGTTTAAGGCAATCGCGGATCAGCACGAGCGTTGTGCGGCCTCCGTGGCGGAGCTGTTGGCGCGGGCTGTCGGTGGCGGGAAGGCTGCTGACCATGCCGAGGATCAACAGGTTGCCGCGCGACTGGTTCGAAGGGGCAACGTCGATGCTGCCGTCCAGCCTCGTGTGCAGGCCCTCGCGCGCCTGTGGCTTCTCAGCCTCGGGCCGCCCGACTGACGTTGAATGTGAAGGACTGGGCGGCCGACGGCGGCCGCCCGATCGAGACGTCCTCTCCACTCAGCGTGGCGGCGGTGGCGCTGCCTGTCCCTGCCCCTCGCCCTGCTGAAGCAGCGGCGTGATCCGCTGGACGACGACGCGGCGGTTTTCCCGCGACGGGCCCTGCGTGTTCACCTTCAGGTACTGCTCGCCGTAGCCCTGCGTGGTCAGGTTCTCGGGTGGCACGCGGAACTGCTCGGTGAGCACGGTCGCCACCGACTGGGCACGCCGGTCCGACAGGGAGAGGTTGTCGATCGCGGAGCCGACCGCGTCGGTGAAGCCTTCGATCAGGAAGACTTCGCGCGGGTTGGCCTGGATGGCGCGGTTCATCGCGGCCGCGATCACCGAGAGCTTCGCCGCCTGCTCCGGCGTGACCGTGAACGAGCCGGTGTCGAAGGTGATCGCGTTGATATCGACCGAGCGCATCCGGGCCCGGAGGTCCGGACTGTAGCGGATCTGGTCGAGGGTGTAGCGGCGCTCGACGGGGACCACCGGCGGTGCCGTCAACGCCTCGTAGACCTCGCCCTCGTCGGCCTGCGCGTAATCCACGATGTAGCGGTCCCGCGGGATCCGGATATCCGGGGGCGGCAGCACCACCACGTCCTCATAGATCGGGCGGATCGGGCCCGCGTAGCTGTTGTCGATCAACACGACTTCGCGGCCGTCACGATAACGCAGGTACCGGCGCAGCATCCGCCCGTCATCGGCGGTCACGGTCACGACCTGCTCCCCGCCCGGCCGATCGAGGTAGCTGTAGAAATCGGCGCCCTGCTGCACGTAGCGGTAGCCGCGCGGATCGAGGGCACGGAAGCGCTCGTTCTCGTCGTGGCGGATCAGGTAGGTGTCACGGTCGCGCACGATGATGCGCCCGGGCTCGCGGTAGTAGGTCCGCCCGTCCTCGTTGTACTCGCGCCGCTCGCGGACCACTTGGTCGAAGCTTCGGACGTTATCGTCTTGGCGGAAGCCGCCCGGCACGTAGCCCGGCTGACCCGGTGCGCTGAACACGCCGTTTCCAGCGCGCCCGCCGGGGCCACCGACTTGGCCCGGGCCGCCGGCTTGACCCGGCGGCTGAAATGGACGCCCGGGGATGCCCGGGGCTTGGTTGGGCGGAACGGGGCGACCCGGTTCTGCGCCAGGGCCGGCATTCGGCTGTGCGCGACCATCGGGCTGGACGTCCTGACGCTGGAACGGCCGCCCGGGCACGCCCGGCGCCACGTTGGGCGGAGCTGAACGGTTCGGCTCGGCACCGGGATTGGCATTCGGTTGCGGCCGGTCACCGGGCTGCACATCCTGGCGCTGTGGATTCTGGCGCTGAAGATCCTGGCGCTGGTCCGGCCGTCCGGGAGCTCCGGGAGCCGTGTTGGGCGGCACGGGACGGCGCGGCTCGGCGCCGGGTCCTGCACCCGGCTGCGGGCGGTTGTCGCGCTGGTTGTCGGGCCGCTGATCGGGCCGACCGGGAGCACCCGGCGGCGGGTTCGGGCGATCGGCATCGGGCGCACGGCGATCACGATCGGGGCCCTGTTGCCGCGGCGGCGTCCCTGGCCGGTCGTTGTCGGGCCGGGGCTGGGCACCGGGACCGCCGTTCCGATCCGGTGCGGGCCGATCCGGTTGACGGTCCTCCCGGTCGGGCTGGCGCTCCTGACGGTTCGGCCGGGCATCCGGTGAACGCGGCTCCGGACGGTTCGGCCGCGCGTCGGGAGACCGCTGCTCTTGACGGTCCTGGCGGTCCTGCCGCTGCTCCTGACGATCCGGGCGAGCATCCGGCCGCTCCTGGGCAGGCGGACGCGGGGCCGGCGGTTCCGGCCGGCGCTCAGGCGCACGCTCCCGTTGCGGGGGCTCGGCCTGACGCGGGGCTTGAGGCTCGGGACGCTCGCGCGGCGGCGGGGCTGCTCGCTCCGGACGCGGCTCCGGCCGCTCGCGTCCCGCCGGTGGGCCGGGACGTTCCTGCGGCGGGCGCTCCGGACCTGGGCCACCGCGCGGGGGCTCACCGCCGCGGGGCCCACGCTCCTCCGGACCGCCCTGCGCCAGCAGGATCGGGCCCGGCGACGCATCGGCCGGTTGGAGGGAGGTCAGAGCCGGCAGCACGGTGCCGGTCAGGAGAAGCAATCGCAGGAGCCGCATCGAGGCCTCGTATCGGGTCAGGCCGAGCCGAACACGGAACGCTACGATTGGTTCCCCGCAAGTACGCGCTAAGGGGTAAGACGCTGTGGAACAGCGATCACATTCGGCGCGATGATGCGCACGGCGACGTGATCCGGCTTGGCGCGATTGGACGGCTGCGCTTCGGGGTCGACCCAGCCCCTGCCGGCGTCGGGCCCTGTGGCAGACGCCTCCGCGTTGCTCTTCACAGCGCGTCCGGCGACGTCGGCAGCCAGTTCCGCGGCGGTTCGGTCGGCGCGGCCGACCAGCGTCAGCCTAACCTTCGGGCGGGACAACGCCTCGGCCTGCATCGGCGTCACGAAGATGTCGCCCTTGTGCCGGACCAGCATGCTCTCGGCCTTGACCAGCGACTGCGCCCAGGTCTTGCCCTCAGGCTTGCAGGAGCAGTTCGGCACGAATTCCTTGCGGAACTTGAAGGCGTTGGCGAGGCTCGTATAGGCGCGGCTGCCCTTCACCGTGGCGGCATGCTTCAGCGCATCGTCGCCGTAGGGCATCGAATAGGCCTGTGCCTCGGCGCCGGGGCAGAGCGCTTGGCACATCTCGTCCGCACCGCCGCGCCCTTCGGGCAGATTGCGCAGCGGGAAGAACCCGCCGTCGCAGATCCGGACGCAGACCATCTGCGGGCCGCCCCGGGCATAGGATTCGCCGCTCGCCGCGTAGGTCTCCCGCGTGGGGCAGGTCGAAGCCACGAGGCTCTGGAGTTCGCGCCGGCGCGCTCCGTCGTCGTCGAGCACCGCGCCGCCGTAGGTGGCCTTGAGGGCGCGGATCCGCTGCTCCACGGCACCGCATTGCGGTGGCCGCGTATCGAAGAACAGGAATTTCTCCGAGCAGTTGAGGCCGCGGTAATAGGCTTCCAGCCGCCCGATCTCGTCGTTCAGCGCCCGCGTCGTGCTGCCGCCGTTCTGGATCGACGCCAGCTCGGCCCGATAGCGCCGGCACTGGGGTGAGGGCATCTGCGGAACCGGCCGCGTCTCGGCGGCCGACGGCGTCTCCTGCGCGGCAGCCGGCGCGACGAGGGGGCTGGACAGTCCGAGGGCCAAGACCGCAATCGAAAGGATGCGGCCGAGCGAACGGACGATCGGACGGTGAGGCATAAGCTGCATCGCGTTGGCCGGGTACGCTGCGCTCCGAAAAGGCCGGGCGGGGCGCATCCGCGCTTCGGGGCCGAAGCAACGCGATCCTACGCCCCCTCGCAGGACGGCAACACCCCCCCTACATCCCATCGGCAAGCTTGAGGGGGAATTGGCCGGTGATGTGGTTTCGGAGTCTCACCTATGTTGGCGTTCTGGCGCTGGGGATGGCGGCAGCGGGCCCCGCGGCCGCTCAGGAGCCGGACCGGATTTTCGACAAATCGACGGTCTGGCGGCCGCTCACGCCGAACGACAAATTGGTCGTCTACGGCATTGACGACCCGGCGGTGGCGGGTGTCGCCTGCTGGTACACGCAGCCCGAGAAGGGCGGGATCAAGGGCACGCTGGGTCTGGCCGAGGATGTCTCGGACATCTCGTTGGCCTGTCGCCAGACCGGCCCGGTCGCCTTCAAGGGCAAGCTGAGCCAGGGCGAGGTGGTGTTCAGCGAGCGCCGCTCGCTGATCTTCAAGTCGATGCAGATCGTGCGCGGCTGCGACACGCGGCGCAACACGCTGATCTATATGGTCTATTCCGACAAGGTGATCCAGGGCTCGCCGAAGAACTCGAGCTCGGCGGTACCGCTCGCCCCCTGGGGCACGGAGCCGGCACCGAAATGCGCGGACGCCATGAAGTAGGGTAGGCCCCGCGGCCGGTCTTCGACTGTCAGTCCTGGCAGGTGATCCGGATCGGCCGCTCCAGCGGGGTCGAGATGGGCTGGCTGATGGCGCCCGTATACTCGTCGGCGGCGGCGATCCCGTAGGAATTGGCTGCCGCGTATCCCTGAGCCTCGCACCACGCGTTGGCGACGACTTGGCCGCAGCTGCTCCCGGGCGTCGTCAGGCAGTCGCCGACGCCGTAGCCGTCGCTCAACGGGATGAGGAATGTCTTCTCGACGTGGCTCGGCGCCTTCACGGGCGTCTCGCCGTCGCTGCCGGCCAGCGCGGCATGCGCAAGACCTGCGGTGGCGAAGGCCGTGACGAGGGCGAGGATACCGTTTGCCGAGCGACGCATCGAGGGTCCTTGAGCACAGGAACTGCGGCGTGAGGTTCGTTGCCCGGACGGTCCGACGCCGCGGTTAAGGAAGCCTTACCCGCACGATGCGAGCGCCTGCTCGAATTCCTCACGCTTTTGCGTTAGCCCCATCGCGCGAGCCGCGCCGTCGCGGCGATGCAACAGGATGCCGTGGCGGCACCGGTCGCCGCGCCACGTTTCGGCCCTTCTTGGCCGCGTGCGCCCCGTAGGCCTCTGAAGGCAGGCTCGTTTTCGTCGGCGATCGCGCCGGGAGGAGGGTGGGATTCATGGCGCTGATGTTGCGGCTCTACAACACGCTGACCGGCGCCAAGGAGAGCTTCGCGCCGATCGATCCGGAGCATGTCCGCATCTATGCGTGCGGCCCGACGGTCTACGACGCCGCCCATATCGGCAACGCCCGGCCGATCATCGTGTTCGACCTGCTGTTCCGGATGCTGCGCCACCTTTACGGCGCCGCGCACGTGACCTACGCGCGCAACGTCACGGACGTGGACGACAAGATCAACGCCCGGGCGGCCGAGCGCGGCATCACCATCCGCGAACTCACCGATGGGACGCTGGCGCAGTTCCACCGCGACGTGCGCGACCTCGGCGTACTGATGCCGGACGATGTGAACGTGGCCGGCGAGCGCCCCCGCTTCATCGAGCCTCGCGCCACCGATCACATTGCCGAGATGGTGGCGATGATCGAGGCGCTGGTCCGCTCCGGCCACGCCTACGTGGCTGCGGGCCATGTCCTGTTCGATGTGCCGTCGATGCCGGAGTACGGCGGTCTGTCGAAGCGCCCCCTCGACGAGATGGAGGCCGGTGCCCGGGTCGAGGTCGCGCCATACAAACGCTCGCCCCTCGACTTCGTGCTGTGGAAGCCCTCGAAGCCAGGCGAGCCGTCCTGGCCGTCGCCGGCCGGGATCCCCGAGCCGGGGCGTCCGGGTTGGCATATCGAGTGCTCCGCCATGTCGGCCAAGCATCTGGGTCAGACCTTCGACATCCACGCGGGCGGGATCGACCTGATCTTCCCGCACCACGAGAACGAGGTGGCGCAATCGCGCTGCTGCTTCGACACGCCCGTCATGGCCAACGTCTGGCTGCACAACGGCTTCCTCCAGGTAGAGGGGGAGAAGATGTCGAAGTCGCTCGGCAACTTCGTCACCATCCGC
Source organism: Methylobacterium sp. E-065 (assembly GCF_022829605.1). GTDB lineage: Bacteria > Pseudomonadota > Alphaproteobacteria > Rhizobiales > Beijerinckiaceae > Methylobacterium. The sequence goes on from NZ_JAKSYD010000253.1 coordinate 114,969, forward strand.
GATGTGCTGAAGGACTGGCCCGGCGAGGTGGTGCGGCTCACCATGCTGAAGACGCACTACCGTCAGCCGATCGACTGGACGTTGCGCGGGCTCGAGGAATCGAGCCGGGTGCTCGACCGCTGGTACAACGTCGCCGGGGATGCGCCAGTGGCGCGCGATATCCCCGACGCGGTCGTCGAGGCCCTGTGTGACGACCTCAACACGCCGGCGGCGATCAACGAGCTGCACCGGCTCGGCTCGGAGGGGCAGTCCGCCGCGCTGCGGGCTGGCGCGAACCTGTTCGGCCTCCTCGCACGCACCCGCAGCGACCGGGAGCAGGATGCGGTCGCCGCCTCCGGCGTCGATGTCGCGGCGATCGACGCACTGATCGCCGAACGACGCGCGGCCCGGGCTGCCAAGGATTGGGCGGCTTCCGACCGGGCGCGCGACGCGCTGACCGCGATGGGCGTGGCCGTCAAGGACAACAAGGACGGCACGACCACGTGGACGGTGGCGCGCTGACGTTTCGGCCGCGTCCTCGCGCCCGCTTGCCCCGGAGCGTGCGGGCGGCATCTGTCAGGCAGGACCGTTCGCCGGAAAAAGGGATCCGCACGTGACCATCTTCGGAACCCTTGGGTGGCGCCTCGCCCGCGCCGGATCGGCGTTCGCGCTCGGGCTTAGCTTCGCCGGGCCGGCCGCAGCGATCCAGGGCGGCGCGCCGGCCGGGCGGGACGCCCTGGCGCAGGCCACCGTCGCCATCGGCACGATCACGCAGCCCGAGGAGGCGCTGAAGCTCACCCGTTGCACCGGCGTCCTCATCGCGCCGGACCTCGTGCTCACGGCGGCGCATTGCGTGAACGGTGATCCGCTCGGCGCGCTGGTCGTCTTCTTCCGCGGCACCGAGCCGGCGCAGCCCGTCTACGGCGCGCGGGTCGCAGCCCGCTACAGCCCCGATCCGGGGGAGATGCTGCCGAACGCGGCCCCCAACGTGAGCCTCGCCGACCTCTCCCTGGATCTGGCGGTGCTGCGCCTCACGGAGCCGGTGCGCGGCCACCGTCCGATCGCGCTGGCGGCCGATGCCGGGCGGGTTCCGAAGACCCTACGGATCGCCGGTGCCGGCCTGTCCGGGAACAGCGTCGGGCGCCTGCGCACGGCAACGCTGACGCCGCTGGCCGCCAGCAGCACCGGGTTGACCATCGCGCAGGCTCGGGGCGCCCGGGTCTGCTTCGGCGATTCCGGTGGGCCGGTGGTCGCCCAGGACCGGCGTGGCCTCTACGTCTGGGGCGTCGCCAGCGCGGTGATCAGTCGGGCCGCGCCGTGCGGCAGCTACGTGGTGATCGCGCCGGCCGCGCAGGTCTTTTCGAAAGCGCGCTGAAGTTTCGGAGCCGCGCGCCCATCGAGAACGCGAAAACCCCGCGCGGCCGGACCGCACGGGGTTTTTCGGAAGCGGATCTCTTGGCGGATCAGACCGCCATGCGCTCTTCGCTGTCCATCGGCTCGCGCAGCACGTAACCGCGGCCCCAGACGGTCTCGATGTAGTTCTTGCCCGAGCTGGCGTTGGCGAGCTTCTTGCACAGCTTGCAGATGAAGACGTCGATGATCTTCAGCTCCGGCTCGTCCATGCCGCCGTAGAGATGGTTCAGGAACATCTCCTTGGTGAGCGTCGTGCCCTTCCGCAGCGAGAGGAGTTCCAACATCTGGTACTCCTTGCCGGTCAGGTGCACCCGGGCGCCGCCGACCTCGACGGTCTTCTGATCGAGATTCACGATCAGATCACCGGTGGTGATGACCGACTGGGCATGGCCCTTCGAGCGGCGCACGATGGCGTGGATCCGCGCCACAAGCTCGTCCTTGTGGAACGGCTTGGTGAGGTAATCGTCCGCCCCGAAGCCGAGACCCTTCACCTTGTCCTCGATGCCGGCCATGCCGGAGAGGATCAGGATCGGCGTCTTCACCTTCGCCACCCGAAGGTTGCGCAGCACCTCGTAGCCCGACATGTCGGGCAGGTTCAGATCGAGGAGGATGATGTCGTAATCGTACAGCTTGCCGAGATCGATACCCTCCTCACCGAGATCGGTGGTGTAGGTGTTGAAGTTCTCGGACTTGAGCATCAACTCGATGCTCTGCGCAGTCGCGCTGTCGTCCTCGATCAGAAGTACCCGCATCGTCGGTCCCCAGCCCCGCCGGCCGCATCAGCGCGTAGACACGTCCCGTCGTTCGCCCGCCACCGGCCTGTGGACGGGCGCCTCGTCGCTCTTGACGTGGGACGCTATGGATTAATCGTTAACAAAACCTGATTCCCGACCGCAAGCGCTACGTTCGCCAATCTGCGAGCGTGACCGGAGAAAGAAGGCTCCCCCGACCCCGTCTGGGACCGTAATTCCGCTTCACTTGCGACCGGGGCGTCCGCCCCGGCGGTCTAAGTACTTCTCACGAAACGCTACGGTCCGAGCTGTGGTTCACCGGACACAGCGCCCGATTTCATCGAGCTTGGCCGTGAACCTCTGCCGGACCGAACCGCTGCGTGCTCGTGGGTCGCAGTGTTAAGGAGCCCGGTAAACGAAGCGTTGAGAGCGCGGCTCATGACACAGGATTCGGCAAGATCCGTCTCCTCCCTCGCAGCGGCGCAGGCCGCGCTGGAGCGCGTGGAGGTGCTGGAGACGTTCGGCCGGGTCGTGGCGATCCGGGGCCTGTTGGTGGAAGTCGCCGGCCCCGTGGCGGCGATGCGGCTCGGCGGGCGGATCGACGTCGAGGGCGCGAACGGCCACGGGCTGGTCCCCTGCGAGATCATCGGCTTCCAGGGCGACCGGGCGCTGGCCATGCCGTTCGGGTCCCTGGAGGGCGTCCGCCGCGGCTGCCCGGCCTTCGTGCGCGACGAGGCCGCGGGGGCGATCCGCCCCTCGGGCGCTTGGCTCGGGCGCGTGGTCGACGCCCTGGGGCGACCGGTCGACGGGCTCGGGCCCCTGCCGCAGGGACCGGACATCTATAGTCTGCGGGCCGATCCGCCGCCCGCCCATGCCCGGACCCGGGTCGGCGGCCCGCTGGATCTCGGCGTCCGCTGCATCAACACCTTCCTGACCATGTGCGCCGGCCAGCGGATGGGCATCTTCGCGGGGTCCGGCGTCGGCAAGTCGGTGCTGCTCTCGATGCTCGCCCGCTACACGGCGGCCGACGTGGCGGTGATCGGGCTCGTGGGCGAGCGCGGCCGGGAGGTGCAGGAGTTCCTCCAGGACGATCTGGGTGCCGCCGGCCTCGCGCGCTCGGTCGTCGTGGTGGCGACCTCCGACGAACCGGCCCTCATGCGCCGCAACGCGGCCTACGTGACCCTCTCGGTGGCGGAGCATTTTCGCGATCAGGGCGCCAAGGTGCTGTGCATGATCGATTCGATCACGCGCTTCGCCATGGCTCAGCGTGACATCGGCCTCGCGGCCGGCGAGCCGCCCACCGCCAAGGGCTACACACCGACCGTCTTTTCCGAATTGCCGCGCCTGCTGGAGCGGGCCGGGCCCGGGGTGGGGCAGGGGACGATCTCGGCGCTCTTTACGGTGCTGGTCGAGGGTGACGACCACAACGAGCCGGTGGCCGATGCGGTGCGCGGCATCCTCGACGGTCACATCGTGATGGAGCGGGCCATCGCCGAGCGGGGCCGCTACCCGGCGATCAACGTGCTGCGCTCGGTCTCGCGGACCATGCCGCGATCCTGCGATCCGGCCTACCTGCCGGTGGTGCGGCGGGCGCGCCGGGTGCTCTCGACCTATGCCGATATGGAGGAGCTAATCCGGCTCGGTGCCTACCGCGCCGGCTCATCCCAGGAGGTCGACGAGGCCGTGGCGCTCATGCCTCATCTTGAGGCTTTTCTTGGGCAGGGTAAGGAAGAAGCAACGTCCATCGGCGATGGTTACGCACGGCTCGGTCAGATCGTCGGCGGGGCCTAGGGGCACGGGCCAGGCGCGATCCTCGGCACGGCCTTGAGCGTTGCGTGGAGTGAGCGTCCTGATGAAATCGCGTGACACGCTGATCCGCCTGCGCCGCTTCCAGGTCGATGAGAAGCGCCGGCGTGTGACCCAGATCGAGATGATGATGGCCGACTTCCAGCGCATGGCGGTGGAACTCGACCGCGAGGTCGCCGTCGAGGAGGCCCGCGCCGGCATCACCGATGTGGGCCACTTCGCCTACCCGACCTACGCCCGCGCGGCGGCCACCCGCCGGGACAACATGCGCCAGTCCGCCCAGGCCCTGGAGGGCCAGCTCGCAGAGGCCAAAGCGGAGCTTGGCGAGGCCTTCGAGGAGCTGAAGAAGGTCGAGATCCTCAACGACCGCGAACGTACTGCCGAGCGGGCCGCAGAACTGGTCCGTGACCAGGCCGCGATGGACGGGATCGGACTCAACCGCGCCCGCGGCTGATGCGATCGGCCCCCGAGCCGGTGCGTGGCACGAAACCGTCATGATCAGCTGACAAGGGGGCCCCTTGGTGGCGTCACGCCGCTTGCAGGGCGCCGCGTGACGGCGCATCAGGGGTTACCCCCGGGGCGTCGGTGTTCATGAAGAAGATTAGCGAGTTCATCTGGCCACTGATCGGCCTCGCCGCCGTCGTGATATCGGGCTATTTTCTCTATCAGGAATTGAAGTCGACCTCGCTGTCGGCGATCTGGGCCGCAATCCTGGCGATCCTGCCGCATCGGATCCTACTCGCGGCGCTCTCGACGCTGGTCGCCTACGCGGCGCTCGCTTGGTACGACCGAATCGCACTGCTGCATTTGGGCGTCCGCCACATCTCGTTGTTGTTCGTCTCGCTCTGCTCGTTCACGACCTACGCGCTGTCGCACAATATTGGCGCTTCGGTCTTCTCGGGCGCCCTGGTGCGCTATCGGGCCTACACCGCCAAGGGCCTGACCGCGGCGCAGGTCGCCGTGCTGGTGGCGCTCTGCTCCTTCACCTTCTTCCTGGGCACGATCCTGCTCGGCGGCTTCACGCTGGTCGTCGATCCGCACCTGCTATCGCGGCTCGACGGCAAGCTGCCGGGCTTCCTCACCGATCCGAAGGCCGCACTGATCGTCGGCATTGGCATGCTGGCCTTCGTCGGCCTGTACGTGATCGGATCGATCCTGCGCCTGCGCCCGCTGCACATCCGCTCGTTCAAGCTGGAATATCCGCGGCCCGGCATCATGGGCCGCCAGCTCCTGGCGGCGCCGCTGGAGCTGCTGGGCGCGGCGGGCATCATCTACTTCGCGCTTCCCGACGCGATGAATCCGGGTTTCATCCCGGTGCTGGCGATCTTCCTGGCGTCGTTCTCGGTCGCGCTCGCCTCGCATGCCCCGGGCGGTCTCGGCGTGTTCGAGATCGTGTTCATCACCGCGATGCACATCACCGACGAGGCGCAGAAGGATGCGATCATCGCGGCGGTGATCATCTTCCGGATCTTCTACTTCTGGATCCCGGCGCTGATCTCCGTGGTCGTGGTGATCGCGTTCGAGCGGTCCAGGCTGGCGGCGGCGATCGGCTCCGCGGCGCACGGGCCGAAGGCGACTGTGGTGCCGGATCCGCCGGTCGTGGCCCCGGGGCTCAATCCCCATGAGCTCGAGCGGGAACTGAAGCAGAAAGCGATCTGAGGCGGGCAAGCGGACGTAGCTCCGCTCCCGAAGTGGCTTGCTGATCTGCGCAGCGTGGGCTGGTGATCGCCGCAAGACGTGGCACGGGTCCCGTCTCTCGTCTGGGCTACCGAGTTCACAGATCTCCCTCCGGCGCCATCGCCCTGAGAGCCGAGCGCCTTTCCTCTTGCCCGTGCGGGCATGGGCCAGGGGTGGGGGTGGTTCGGGATGAGATGCAGCAGTGCCATCTGCACGACCCCCACCTCCAACGCCTCCCCGCAAGGGGGAGGAGAGAACCCCGCGGCCAGCGATGTGTGAACATCGTAGCCCGTGCGGGACAAGGATAGGTTGAGGGATGAGGACGCCCAGAACGGGGTTCGACTCAAACGCACCGCTGCGGCGCGCCTAGCCTCCAACGCTCTCGACCCCCGCCTGCATGGTAGAGTGGGCCATCGTGCTCGGTCATCGGCGGCGGTGTCGCCCTCAGATCGAACTCACCGTCCGCAGCCGTGCGCGCGGGTGGATCTCGGCCTGGCTCATCACCGGGGTCTCCCGGCGGAAGCGCTCGATGATCGAACGCACGAACGGCCGGGTCTGCGCCGAGGTCACCAGCACGGGCATCTCGCCCTGCCGCGCCGCCGCCTCGAAGCGGTCGCGCACCGCCGTCACGAATTCGCTGAGCTTCGAGGGCTGCATCGCGAGGTAGCGCTCCTCTCGCTCGCCGACGATCGATTCCAAGAAGGCCTGCTCCCAGGCCGGCGACAAAGTGATGATCGGCAACGCGCCGTTCTGATCCTGATACTGGGCGCAGATCTGGCGCCCGAGCCGGGCACGGACATGCTCGACCACGTCGCGGGGGTTCTTCACGCCGCCCGCAACCTCGGCGACCGCCTCCACGATCGCCCCGAGATCGCGGATCGAGACGCGCTCGGCCAGGAGGAACTGCAGCACCCGCTGAATGCCGGTCGTGGAGATCTGCGACGGCACGATCTCCTTGAGCAGGTCGGTGTGATCCTTCGACAGCTCGCGCAGCAGCTTGGAGACCTCGACGTGGTTCAGAAGCTCGGAGACGTGTGCCTTGATCAACTCGGTGAGGTGCGTCGAGACCACGGTGGCGGCGTCCACGACCGTGTAGCCCTTGAGTTGTGCCTGATCACGCAGCGCTGCGTCGATCCAGGTCGCCGGCAGGCCGAAGGTCGGCTCCAGCATGTGCTGGCCCGGTAGCTGGACCTGCCCGCCCATCGGATCCATCGCCATGAACTGGCCGGGGAAAATCCGGCCGGTGCCGGCCTCGATCTCCTTTACCCGCACCACGTAGGTGTTGGCGTCGAGCTGGACGTTGTCGAGGATTCGTACGGAGGGCATCACGAAGCCCAGTTCGGCTGCGAGCTGGCGGCGCAGCGCTTTGATCTGGTCGGTGAGCCGGTCCTGGCCCTCGCCGTTCACGAGGGCGAGCAGCGCGTAACCCATCTCGAGCTTCAGGTCGTCGAGCTTGAGCAGATCGGTGACGGTCTCCTCCTTCGCGGCCGCCACCGCCTTCGCGTCGATCGGCGCACCCTCAGCATCCAGCGGTGGTGCCTCCTTGGCGGTCTTGTTGATCCGCCACGCGGCATAGCCGGCGCCGCCGCCCAGCAGCAGGAATGGCAGCATCGGCATCCCGGGCAGGAGCGCGATCAGCAGCATCACCGCCGCCGACATGCCGAGCGCCTTCGGATAATGGGCGAGCTGCTTGCCCAAGGCCTTGTCGGCCGCGCCCTTCACGCCCGCCTTGGAAACCAGCAGGCCGGCGGCCGTGGAGACGATCAGGGCCGGCACCTGGCTCGCCAGGCCGTCGCCGATGGTGAGCAGCGTGTAGCTCTTGGCGGCGTCGCCGAAGCTCAGGCCCTGCTGCGCCACGCCGATGATGATGCCGCCGACCACGTTGATGAAGGTGATCAGCAGCGCCGCCACGGCATCGCCGCGCACGAATTTCGAGGCGCCGTCCATGGCGCCGAAGAAGGACGATTCCTCTTCGAGCGCCGAGCGCCGGGCTTTGGCGGCCTTCTCGTCGATCAGCCCCGCCGAGAGGTCGGCGTCGATCGCCATCTGCTTGCCGGGCATCGCGTCGAGGGTGAAGCGCGCAGCGACTTCGGCGATGCGGCCCGAACCCTTCGTGATCACCACGAAGTTCACGATGATCAGGATCGCGAACACGATGATCCCGATCACGAAGTTGCCGCCCATCACGAAGTGCCCGAAGGCCTCGATCACGTGGCCGGCCGCCGCCGTGCCCTCGTGGCCGTGGCCGAGAATCAGGCGGGTCGAGGCGAGGTTCAGCGCGAGCCGCAGCATCGTGGCGATGAGCAGCAGCGTCGGGAAGACGGTGAATTCCAGCGGGTTGTCGATCGACAGCCCGGTCATCATGATCAGTACCGAGATGATGATCGAGACCGCCAGCAGCAGATCGAGCAGCATCGCGGGGAGCGGGAAGATCAGGACCGCGAGGATCCCCAGCACGCCGGTGGCGAACATGAGGTCCGAGCGCTTCGACAGGGCCTGCATGTCGCCGCGGGTCGGCAGCGCGAACTGTCCAAGCAGCGCCGCCGGGCCCATCCGTGTCGGCGCGCTCGCCGTGTCCGCCATCGATCCCACCCGTCGCCGCCTGCCTGGACGCGTTCCCCGCAGCGAACCCGGCAAGATCTGCCGGGTGGATGGTTAGCGGCCCGTTAAGACGAGACCGGCCGGGGTCGGGAACCGGGCGCGCCTCTGCCGCTTGACCGGTCGGTGAACGCACCCGCCCGGCATCGGCCCCGCCGTATCCCGCCCGCAGCGTCGCCACCGATCCGGGAGATTCCGATGGCTGCACGCGCGCTGACCGCCCTGTTCGACGATTACGAGGCTGCCGCCCGGGCGGTGGATCAGCTCGAGGCCGCCGGTATCGCCCATGGCGACATCAGCATCATCTCGAACCGGACCGACCCCGAGGCTGCCGCGCTGTCGCCGATCGATAAGGCACACGAACCGGACGAGGCGGTCGATTCAGCCGGCACCGGCGCAACGGTCGGAACGGTGCTGGGGGGTGGTGCGGGCCTGCTCGCCGGCCTCGGGCTCCTCGCCATTCCTGGCCTCGGGCCGGTGGTGGCGGCGGGCTGGCTTGTGGCGACCGTAACGGCCGCGGGCGTTGGTGCCGCCGCCGGCGGGCTGATCGGGGGGCTCACCGGGGCGGGACTGAGCGAGGGCGAGGCCGAGACCTACGCCGAGGGCGTGCGTCGCGGCGGGACGCTGGTGACCGTCCGGGCCGACGAGACACGGGCCGACGGCGTACTGGGCATCCTCGCTCAGGCGGGCTCGATCGATCTCGACGAGCGCGCCGAGGGCTGGCGCGCGCAGGGCTGGACCGGTGGCACGGTCGGGCCGGCGGGCGCCGGCCGCTGAAGCGATTCCGGGTTGATCGGAGAGCCGCAGTCGACATCTCGGAGGCGGGTCGGCCGGGCGCGCCGCGCGTTGTCGGCGCCTTGGGCTTATGAAGCGCCTGTCCCTGACAGGTGCAGCGAAGCGGAACCTGATCCGGAATTCAGCACAAAGAGCGCCGCGCTAGCGGCTCAGAATGATCCAGATCGACGCTGCGCGACGTCTTGTGCTGGATCCCAGATCGCATTCCGCTGGCGCTGCATGCGCTCGGCAAAGGGGGGCCTGGATCCATCTCGGCGGAGCTTTCACATCTCTGCCGACTATCGCGACAGGACCAGCCGAGCGGCCGTTCGCTTAGCGCCCCATGAAGGCGTCGAGCATCTTCGCCGCCCGGGCCATCTGATCCTCGTTCATGTCGGCGAGGATCGCCTGGATGTGTGCGATCAATCGGCCCCGGTCACCGTTCGGCAAAGCGCCGCCGCCCGCGCCGAACAGGGCGAGCGGTGAGATCTGGAGCGCCGAAGCGATCCGCTCGACCGTGTCGAAGGACGGTGCCGCAACACCGCGCTCGATCTTCCCGATCGTCTCGATGGAAACCTCGACGCGCTCGGCCAGATGCTCCTGGGTCATGCCGACAGCCCGGCGATGCTGGCGCACGTTGGTTCCGAATGCCTGTCTGAGATCCACGCCTCACCTCCGGAGCCTTCATCGGAGGTAGGACGGCGGGTTTAGAGGAACTGAAAGTTCTGATTCCTATCTTAACGAATCAGTGGTTCTGATTATGATCAATCGGTTCCCTGTTTACGGATATGCCGATGGCCGAAGCGCCAACCTCGATTACGGCTTGGTTGCTCATCGCGCTCGCGCTCTCGCCCCCTGCCTGTGCAATCGCTTTGATGATCCTCTGGGGCTTCATCCTGCCGGCGTCGATCCCGCGCGCCGAGATCGAGCGGCTAGCAAACGATATCATGGGTCGCTACCCGGACGATCCTGAAGAGGCCGCCTTCATTGAAGAACAGGCGGCTTGGTTTCGGTCGCAAATGCGCGAGCAAATGCGATGGCGCCGCGTGCGGAGGCAGATCCGCGCCTCTCTTCGCTACGCGAGACCATTGAGAAGCGGCCGCGGCTGCGCTCAGCCCTGACAGACTTCTCGGGGCGTTCTTGGGAGGGCTAACTGAGTGGCCAATCCCGCACACTTCGTCCAACCCATACCCCTCACCTGAGGTGACCCCGACGCGGGCCTGGATGGGGGCTCCAGATATCACACACCCTTCTGGAGTGCGCCTTGGAGGCTTCCGCTGCGCTCCGGTCCTTTAGAATGGGATCGGATGGATTGGATCATCGTCGTCGAGAATCATTCCGACCGGACGTCCGGAGCTTTTTCTGGCCCAGTCGGTGTGGCTCAAACGATAACCTTCAGGCCATCATCTTCCGCGCGAACATGGAGGCGGCGAACAGCACCGCCGCGCCCGCCGTGACGAGGCTGATCATCAGGAGACGCCGGGGCTCGGTCGAGGATTCGGCCCGCACCGGCTCCACGATCGGGCTGAAGAACTCGATCTGGCGGGCTGCGATCATCCGGGAGCGCTCGTAGGCCGTCAGCACCTGCTGATAGTACTTCTCGGCGTTCTTGCGATCGTTCTCGAGGGCCTCGAACCGCGTCAGCGCGTCCGAGAGAAGGCGCTTCTGCTCCGGATCCTGGCTGGCGGATTGCCGCTCGATCCGTGCGATGTTCTCGTCGAGATCCTTGATCTGCTGCTTGATGTCGATGATGCGGCGTGATTCGGGACCGAGATCCCGTTGGCCGATGGCAAGCTGGACCGCAAGGTTGATCCGCGCAGAGCGCAGCTCGGCGATCATCTTCAAATTGATTTCGTTCGACTTCTGGGCGTCAAGCACGCCTTCGCGGTTGCGCAGGTCGCGCATCGCGAGGCGGATCTTGGTCATTCGCTCCTCGGCGAGCTTCAACTCGCGGGTGCTCTCCGCCACCGCATCCTCGCGCGCCTTCACGCTGAGGTCGTTCACCATCCGCTCGGCCTCCTTCATGACGGCCTTGGCGATGGCGAGGGAATGATCCGGGTTGAACGCCTCGACGGTGACCGCCATGATCCCGGAATTGGGCTCGATGTCGATGTCGACGCGCCGCTTCCAGTAGCGGATGAATTTCTCGATCGGCTTGCTCGGGTCGAAACGCGAGACGTAATCGATGCTGTCGCTGCCGAACCACTCGCGCAGCGGAAGCTGCGCCTCGAGCGATTCCAGCATCGGCCGGCTGACGATGTATTCCTTGGTGATCAGCGTGTCCTGCGCGACCATCTGGCTCGGAACGCCGGCGCTGGTTCCGACCGAATCCGGAGCCGCCTTGTCAGCTGTTCCGATGGCCGGCCGGATCGCGAATCGCGCTTCGGTCACATACCGGTCTGAGGCAATCAACCCGTAGTAGATGGCCCCGGCCAGCGTCGGCAGCACGAAGCAGACCACGAACAGGATCGGGATCCAGGGATCGTTCTTGACGTGGCTCTGGTAGGAGCGGATGCCCTTCTTGCGATCGGCGAAGCGCGACATCCGCGCGATCTGCCGCAGCGACTCGGTGATCGCCTGCTGGCGCTCCGCGGTCGTGACCGGCTGCCCCTCGGCTTTCCGGATCTCCATATTCATGGCTTGATTCCTGGCCTCCCCGGCCCTGACGGTCGATCCGTCCGGAAGCACCCGGCCGCACAGCGGCACACGCGTCCGGATCGTCTCTCACGCGGTCACGGCAAAAGCATGTCCGCCAGCCGCGGACGGCGTCGCGTCACGCGTTGAGGCGCCGGTAGACCTCGATGGCGTCGTTCACGTCCTCGTAGATGATCGCGCGGCCGTTGAGCAGCACGAGGCCCTGCGAGCACCATTGCCGGATCGTCTCCATGGAGTGGGAGACCATGATGATGTCGGCGTTCTTGCGGCGCTGGGAGAAGACCTCGTCGCAGCGCTTCGAGAAGCGCGCGTCGCCCACGGAGGTGATCTCGTCGATCAGGTAGCAATCGAACGGGATTGCCATGCTCATGCCGAAGGCGAGGCGCGCGCCCATGCCGGACGAGTAGGTGTAGATCGGCACGTCGAGGTAGCTGCCGAGTTCTGAGAAGTCCTCGACGAAATCCAGTACCTTTCGCGGGTCCTCGCCGTAGATTCGGGCGACAAAAATCACGTTGTCGCGGCCGGTCATCTTCGGGTGGAAGCCGCCCGCGAAGCCCAGCGGCCAGGAGACCCGCAGCCCGCGATAGATCTTGCCCCGGGTGGCATCTTCCGTCCCGGCGATCAGCCGCATCGTGGTCGATTTGCCGGCGCCGTTGATGCCGAGGATCCCGTAAGAAATGCCTGGCTTCAGGGTGAACGAGGCCTGTTCGAGGATGGTCCGCTTGTGACCGTCCGTGCGGTAGACCTTGCTGACTTTCTCGAAGCGGATCACCGGATGAACTCCAGGGCGGGGTGCCGAACCGCCGGTCCGAGCTGTCGGCTGCGGCGCTCCTGCGCGCCGAAAGCGGCAAATCTGAGAACACGATAGGCCGAACCGACCCCGCTTCCGGCCCCATCGCGCGCATTCCCCGGGATACAGAACGGGTCGGAATGAAAGTGCAGCTCTTGGCGGGTCGTTGACGCCATTCCACATTTGGCATACCAAATACCAACGGTTCGGAGCGGTTAAACGCTGGCGCTGCACCGGTAAGCCGGAACTTTAGCTCCAAGTCCGGAGAGAAAGGCCGCCCATGACGCATCCCCCGCTGCAACCGATCCCGCACGGGGCGGCCAGCACGACGACAGGGTCAGGATCCGAGCTTGCCAATCTCGTCGCGGCCATCGGCGACGCCGTGGTCGTGGCCGATCCGGAGGGTTTGATTACCGTCTGGAACCCGGCCGCCGAGCGGATCTTCGGCTATTCCGCCGCAGAGGCGCTCGGCCAGACGCTAGACCTGATCACGCCCGAACGGCACCGCCGTCGCCACTGGGACGGCTACGCCAAGACGATGCGGACCGGCACCACCCGCTACGGGGCAGAGACCCTGAGGGTGCCGGCCATCTGCAAGGACGGAAGCCAGCTCTCCATCGCCTTCACGGTGGGGATGGTGCGGGACGCCGCCGACCGGGTGACCGGGATCGTGGCGGTGATCCGCGACGAGACCGAGCGCTGGACGGAAGAAAAGCGGCTGCGCCAGCGCGTGGCCGAGCTCGAAGCCACCGTGCCGGCCTGACCGGGCCCGCCGCGCATCGCCTTCACCCGAACGCCCAACATTCCAAGGGAGGACGCCCCATGAGCAAGCCGCTGGAAGGCATCAAGATCATCGATTTCACGCACGTTCAGGCCGGGCCGGCCTGCACGCAGCTCCTCGCCTGGTTCGGTGCCGACGTAATTAAGGTCGAGCGCCCCGGCTCCGGTGACGTGACCCGCACGCAGCTGCGCCACGTCGAGGACGCCGACGCGCTCTACTTCACAATGCTGAACTCCAACAAGCGCTCGCTCACCCTCGACACCAAGACCCGGGCCGGCAAGGAAGTCCTCGAGAAGCTGATCCAGGATTCCGACGTCATGGTCGAGAATTTCGGCCCCGGCGCGCTCGACCGGATGGGCTTCTCCTGGGCCCGAATCCAGGAGCTGAACCCGGGCATGATCCTCGCCTCGGTGAAGGGCTTCTCGGACGGCCACCACTATGAAGACCTGAAGGTTTACGAGAACGTGGCCCAGTGCGCGGGCGGTGCCGCCTCGACCACGGGCTTCTGGGACGGGCCGCCCACCGTCAGCGCCGCCGCACTCGGTGACTCGAACACCGGTATGCATCTGGCCATCGGCATCCTCACGGCCCTTCACCAGAAGAACAAGACCGGCACCGGCCAGAAGGTCGCCGTGTCGATGCAGGACTCGGTGATCAATCTCTGCCGGGTGAAGCTGCGCGACCAGCAGCGCCTCGACGCGCTGGGCTACCTCGAGGAGTACCCCCAATACCCCCACGGGGAGTTCTCCGACGTGGTGCCGCGTGGCGGCAATGCCGGCGGCGGCGGTCAGCCGGGTTGGGTTCTGAAGTGCAAGGGCTGGGAGACCGACCCGAACGCCTACATCTACTTCACGATCCAGGGCCACGCCTGGGCGCCGATCTGCAAGGTGCTCGGCAAGGAGGAGTGGATCTCCGATCCCGCCTACAACACCCCGCGGGCCCGCCAGGACAAGATCTTCGACATCTTCAAGACGATCGAGGAATGGCTCGCCGACAAGACCAAGTTCGAGGCGGTGGACATCCTGCGCACCTACGACATCCCCTGCGCGCCGGTCCTGTCGATGAAGGAGATCGCCGAGGATAAGTCCCTGCGCGAGAGCGGCACCGTGGTCGAGGTCGCGCATCCGAAGCTCGGCACGTATCTGACCGTCGGAAGCCCGATCAAGTTCTCCGACATGAAGGTCGAGGTGAAGGCTTCGCCCCTGCTCGGCGAGCATACCGACGAGGTTCTGGCGGACCTGGGCTACACGCAGGAGCAGATCCGGGCCATGCACGAGGCCCGCGCGGTCTGATAGGGACCGGACACCTTCTGCGATCCTGAGACAGGACGGCGTCGCCGCGGCGCCGTCCTGTCCATGTGTGAGCCTCGGACCCGATGCGTGCGTTCCTCAGTCGTTTCCTGCCGGAGCTGACCCCGGTCAGCAAGCGCGAGCGCCTGCGCTCTGCCGCGGGCGCCCTGGTGGGCATCCTGGCGACCGGCCTCGTCTGCCGGGCATCCGCCCCGGCCGAGGCGTTGCCGATCCTGATCGCCCCGATGGGCGCCTCGGCGGTGCTCCTCTTCGCCGTGCCGGCGAGTCCCCTGGCCCAGCCCTGGTCGATCCTCGGCGGCAATCTAATCGCTGCTCTGGTCGGCGTCACGGCGGCGGCCTGGATCGCCGATCCGTTCGTGGCTGCGGCCTGTGCCATCGGGGTAGCGATCGCTCTGATGATGCTCCTGCGCTGCCTGCATCCGCCGAGCGGCGCCGTGGCGCTGACGGCGGTCCTCGGCGGTCCCGCGATCCACGCGCTGGGCTACGGCTTCGTGCTCTGGCCGGTGGCGGCCAATTCGCTGATTCTTCTCGCGACCGCCCTGCTGTTCAACAACCTGACCGGGCGCACCTACCCGCACCTGCGCCCGGCCGGCCCGCGGACCTCCGATCCGCCCTCCGACGCCCGCGTGGGGTTCCGGGCCTCGGATCTCGACGCTGCGCTGGAGGATTTCGACCAGCTGCTCGATGTCGATCGCGGCGACTTGGAGCAGATCCTGCGGCGGGTGCAGATGCGGGTCTACGGCCGCCGCTCGGGGCCGATCGCCTGCGCGGCGATCATGTCGCGCGATGTGATCGCGGTGGCGCCGGATGCGTCGCTGGACGAAGCCATGCGGCTGTTGCGTCGCCACCGGATCAAGGCGCTGCCGGTCACCGACGAGCGCGCACGGGTGCTGGGAATCGTCACGCAGACCGATCTTCTCGACAAGGCCGCCTGGGACCGGGCCGGGCCGCGGCTCGGACTCGGCCGCCGCCTGCGTCTGACCGCCGAGCGGGGCAGGGCGCCCCATGGCTGCGCCGCCGACATCATGAGTGCGGTCGAGCCGGTCGCTCCCGATACACCCATCGCCGCCCTGGTGCCGCGGATGTCGGAGGCGGGGCTCCACCACCTGCCCGTGGTCGATGCCGACGGCCGGCTGGTCGGGATCGTCTCGCAGACGGACCTGATCCCGGCCCTCCTGTCCGAGGCCGATGCGCCCGAGGAACCGCTCCGCACGCAGGCCCGGGCCGCGCTGGCCTGAGCCTCAACGGGCGTCGGATGTATCGTCCAGGAAGAACGCGACTGCCTGCGCCACCACGGCCGGCTGGTGGGCGTGCGGACCGTCATACTCGACAAAGGAGACCGGGTAGCCGGCCTCGCGCAGAGCCGGAACGTGGACCCGGGCGCTGCGGTCGATGGGGATCTGCTCATCCTGCGTGCCGTGCGACAGGAAGATTCTTGGCGCGCCGACTTGCAGGTGCGCCGACAGGAAGCCCGCGGACGAGACGATCAGGTGGCTCGCCACGTCACCGTTCGCGAGCCCCAGGGAGAGGGTGTAGCTGCCGCCGTCGGAATGGCCGGCGAAGCAGAGGTGCTGCGGGTCGAGCAGAAAGCGGTCCGCCACGTAGCCGAGCGCCGTTGCGACCCGCTCGCGGTCCGGCCCGTGGCCGGCGATGACGATGTCCCAGGTCGGGAACAGCGATTGCGGTGCGAGGAGCAGGAATTTCTCGGCGTGGGCGTGCCGCTCCAGCATCGGCAGGATCCGTTCGGCGCTGCCGCCGCCGCCGTGGAACACCACCATCAGGGGGCAGGGCCGGCGCGGATCGAGACCTGCAGGGACCACCAGCACCGCGTCTCGCTCGGCAAACAGGCCGAGGTCATGCCGGCCTGGGGCGAGGGGCTGCTGGGTGGGCAGGCGGTGGCGGAAGTCCAGGCGGCCGGCGAGGTCGGGATCGATCATCTCAGGACATCGCTCGCTCTGATTGGGTTCGATGCTGTCGGGATGGGAGCGATGGCATCCGCATCTCTCCCTCCCCCTCGGCGGGGGAGGGTGGCCCCCGAAGGGGGTCGGGTCGGGACGTAGTCCCGCAAGGGGGGAGCGACGGTGCAGAACAGCGCACCGACCTTCATGAAGGCTTCCACCCTGTCCGGAAGCCGGGCTCCCCTCTCCCGACCCGGCCTGACGGCCCACCCTCCCCCGCAGAGCGGGGAGGGACGGCGCGCGGATACGGTGGTCCATATTGAAAACGGCCGGACCGCTGAGCGATCCGGCCGGGGTGACGACGTCAGGAGTGCACGTTGAGGGCGCCCGCCGCCCTCACTTCTTCTTCTTGATGCCGCTCTGCGGGTTGAGGCTGCCGATATTGCCGCTCTCGCTGCCGGCGGCCGGGTCGATCACCGCGTTGACCAGGGCCGGCCGGCCCGAATTCATCGCCTCGTTGACCGCCCGGGTCAGCTCGTCCGGCGTGGTGACGTGGTAGCCGACGCCGCCGAAGGCCTCCATCATCCGGTCGTAGCGGGAATCCGGCACGAACACCGTCGTGGCCGGATCGCGGCCGGTCGGGTCGGTGTCGGTGCCGCGGTAGATGCCGTTGTTGTTGAACACCACGATGCAGATCGGCAGCCCGTACCGGCAGATCGTCTCGACCTCCATGCCGGAGAAGCCGAAGGCGCTGTCACCCTCCACGCAGAGGACCGGCTTGCCGGTCTCGACGGCGGCCGCGACGGCGAAGCCCATGCCGATGCCCATGATGCCCCAGGTGCCGACATCCAGGCGCTTGCGCGGCTGGTACATGTCGATGATGCCCCGGGCGAGGTCGAGGGTGTTGGCGCCCTCGTTCACCAGGATCGCGTCCGGCCGCTCCTTGACGATAGTCCGCAGCGCCCCGAGCGCGGCGTGGAAGTTCATCGGCGCGGCGTTGCTCATGAGCTTCGGCGCCATCTTGGCGATGTTCGCTTCACGCTTGCTCTTGAGCGTCTCGATCCAGTCGGACGGGGGCTGCTGCCAGCCCTTGCCCATGCCGTCGAGCAGCGCCTGCACGCAGGAGGCGATGTCGCCGACCACCGGGGCCACGATCTCGACGTTCGAATCCATCTCGCGGGGCTCGATGTCGATCTGGATGAACTTGGTCGAGCCTGGCTCGCCCCAGCTCTTGCCCTTGCCGTGCGACAGCAGCCAGTTCAGCCGGGCGCCGATCAGCAGCACCACGTCCGAATCCTTCAGCGCCGTGGAGCGCGCGGCACCGGCCGAGAGCGGGTGGGTGTCGGGCAGGAGGCCCTTGGCCATGCTCATCGGCACGTAGGGGATGCCGCTGGTCTCGACGAGGGCGCGGATGGCGTCGTCGGCCTGGGCGTAGGCGGCGCCCTTGCCGAGCACGATCAGCGGCCGCTTGGCGGATTTCAGGACGTCCAGCGCCCGGGCGATCGCCTCGGGGGCGGGAAGCTGGGCGGGCGCCGGATCGATCACCTTGACCAGCGACTTCTGGCCAGCCTCGGCGTCCATCACCTGGGAAAACAGCTTGGCGGGCAGGTCGAGATAGACGCCGCCCGGCCGGCCCGAGCAGGCGGCGCGGATCGCGCGGGCGACGCCGATGCCGATATCGGCCGCGTGCAGCACCCGGAACGCCGCCTTGCACAGGGGCTTGGCGATCGCGAGCTGGTCCATCTCCTCGTAGTCGCCCTGCTGCAGGTCGACGATCTCGCGCTCGGAGGAGCCCGAGATCAGGATCATCGGGAAGCAGTTGGTGGTGGCGTTGGCCAGAGCGGTCAGGCCGTTCAGGAAGCCCGGGGCCGAGACGGTGAGGCAAATGCCGGGTTTCTGGGTGAGGAAGCCCGCGATCGCCGCGGCATTGCCGGCATGCTGCTCGTGGCGGAACGAGATCACCCGCATCCCCTCGGCCTGCGCCATGCGGCCGAGATCGGTGATCGGAATGCCCGGCACGCCGTAGATCGTCTCGATGCCGTTGAGCTTGAGCGCGTCGATGACGAGGTGGAAGCCATCGGTCAGATCGGGCTCCGCCTCGATCTCGGGGGTGGTGTGGACGATCTTGGCCAGTGCGGTCATCGCAGGGTCTCCGGAAGGTCGATGTCGAAGTTGGCGGGGCGGACGGCCTTCAGGCCGCCCGGATCGGTCGGGCGGCAAGCGCCGCGGCGGGCTCCGGCTCGGCGAGGTAGCGGGCCCGCATCGGGCGGAGCAGGAACATGGCCAAGGCTGCCGCCGTGACGTTCAGGACGATGATCAGCGTGAACACCGCCGACCAGCCGTAGGCCGTCGAGAGCAGGCTCGCGAAGGGCACGAGGAAGGCGGCGGTGCCCTTGGCGGTGTAGAGCAGGCCGGCATTGCTGGCGGCATACTTGGACCCGAACGTGTCGCCACACGTCGCCGGGAACAGCGAGTAGATTTCGCCGAACACCCCGAAATACACCGCGGTCGCAAATACGAAGACCATCGGGTTGTGGCCGTAGGTCAGGAGCACGATCACCGCTGCCGCCGCCGTCGAGAAGGCGATGAACATCGTGTTTTCCCGGCCGATATGGTCGGAGACGTAGCCGAAGAACGGCCGCCCGAACCCGTCGAAGATCCGGTCCAGGGAGATCGCGAGTGTCAGCGCCGCCATCTGCAGGCCGAACAGGCTCACCGGGACGCCGGCGACCTGGAAGTCGTGGGCGATCGGTGCGATCTGCGCCGCCGCCATCAGGCCCCCGGAGGCGACCATCACGAACATTGCGTACATGACCCAGAAGACCGGAGTGCGGACCGCCTCGCGGGGGCTGCGATCGATCTTGGTCTGGGGCAGGCGCGAGCTCTTGCGCTGGACCTGCGCGATCGTCGACGGCTTGCGCAGCAGGAAGGCGAGCACGAACACCACGGCGCCCTGACCGATGCCGAAATACAGGAACGCGTCCTGATAACCGCTGGTGGCGATCATCCGGGCGATCGGCACCACCGTGATGGCCGCGCCGGCGCCGAATCCGGCTGCGGTGGCACCGGCCGCGAGGCCGCGCCGATGCGGGAACCACTTCAGTGCGTTGCCCACGCAGGTGCCGTAGACCGAGCCCGCGCCGATGCCGGCAATGACGGCCCCGAGATAAAGAAGGAACAGGCTGTCGGCGTAGGCGTCGATGGTCCAGGCCAGGGCGATCATCACGCCGCCGAACGCCACGACGATCTTCGGGCCGTAGCGATCCACGAACCACGCCTCGACCGGCACCAGCCAGGTCTCGGTGGCGACGAACAAGGTGAAGGCGAGCTGGATCGCCGCCCGGCCCCAATGATACCGTTGGTCGATCGGATCGACGAACAACGTCCAGCCGTATTGCAGGTTGGCGATCATGGCCATGCAGATCACGCCGAAAGCGAGCTGCCACCATTTCGCCGACGGCGAATCCTGGCGTTCCATCCCTAAGCCTCTCTTGGGCGGCGCGGCCTTACGCGGCGGCGTCTCGTGCACCACAGATCATGCACATCCGTTCCAGGTATGCAATATACCAGCGTGAGACGGACGGAATGAACTGTCAGGACGGCGATATTGTGCCGGTTCACAGGCATGGGGAATCGCTCCCCCACGATCCAAGGGTCGGCTGATCCGCCGGCCGCAAAGTCTCATCCAGGATCGGGATCGCCGCCAGGTCATCCGGCATGCCGATCAGCGCGCGGGCTGCCATCCAGTCCGATTCGTCGGCGAGAGCCGCCAAAGCGGCGGGGTCGAGCCCGGTGATCCGTCCGCGATCGAGCCGCAGGATCGCCCGTCCGGTCTCGGCCTGAACGAAGCGGATCGCCGTCATCCGGCGCAGGCATTCCCGCAGGAACGCCGTGTTGGCGGATGCCGAAAGGTCCGCGCCCTTGAACACCGCTTCCGGTCCGCGCGCGAAAATGTCGACCTTCCGGAAGCGGTCGATGTCGATGAGCCCCTTCACGTCGAGGATGTTGAGGATCCCATCGGCCCAGAACGCGATGGTGCGCGGGCGATCGCCGAGCGGCACGCTGTTGTCTAGGAACTCGCAGACCACCTGCTTGTCGCGTGACAATGCCCAGTTGAAGAACAAGCGCGGCATGCCGGTATAGGCCTCGACATTGTGGGCGAGGAGATCCTCCACGGCCTTGTAGCGGCCGAACATCTCACCGCGCTGCCAAGCCCGCTCCACGGTGTCGGCCGGCGGCGTGACCATGAACTGCATGTAGACCCGGTCGCCGAATCGGGTGAGCAGCTGGCCGCCGCCGTCCGAGCCGGCCTCGGCCTGGAAGCTGTCGAACCGGAACCGGTCGATCAGCAGGTTCGAGATCCGCCGCTCCGCCGCCTTGCGGGTGACGTAGCGGTCGAGCTTCATGTCGATGATCTCGACCTCGTAGCCCGTCAGTGTCCCGGCGTAGCGGGCCGCGGGCCCAAGGCTGTCGTAATCGAGCAGGTACTTCCGCCAGACATCGGGCGTGATCACCGCGAAGTCCGACCACGCCATGCCGAGGCGTCTGGCAAGACCGAGCTGATAGGGGCGGATCGTGCTCTTGCCCGAGGCCGAGGCGCCCTTGACGTTCATCACCACCGGATGGTCCTGGGCCGCGAGCCGGCGGTAGCCTCGGGCCTCCACCACGGCGGCGATCCAGGGCTCGATCCTCTCGCCGATCCGGCGGCTGCCGTAGCCGTTGGAGACCAGCGTCCCGGCCAGGCTGCGCAACAGACCTGCGTCGCGGATCAAGGTGTTGTGTCGGGCGATCAGGCCCGACACGACCGTGCGGAGCGCCTCGCAAGCCGCGATCTCGAGGCCGTCGCCGGATTCCGACGCCCGCCGCTGCCAGGATTCGATATGGAGCAGCGCCCGGGTCGCACGGTCCACGCGCGGCGCCTCGACCGCGGGCGGGCGCCGGCCGAGGAGCCGGTCGAGCCAGCGCGGCTCCGGCGGGGGAGGGATCGGCGGGTCGTCGAGGATCGCGGCGATCTCGCGGGCCAGGACCGCGTCGGCCTCGGCGCGGATCCGCGCCAGGGCGTCCTCGACGTCTCCGAGGCGGGGCTCGACGCCCTCGCGCAGGATCGTGGCGACGATCGCCCGGAAATTCACGCCGAGATCGGCGTAGACCGCGCCCACCGGCACGGACAGGTCCGACATGACCCGAATCAGCACCTCGTGGACGACGAGGCGGCTCGCCCGGAATCGCGTGAGCTGCCGGGCCGGCAGGCCGAACAGGTCGCTGAGATCGAGGGCGTCGCGCAGCGGGGTCTCGACGTGCTCCGGACGGTAGACGGTGACCAGCGGCAGGAAGGCGGACGGCAGGTCGGAGCGGACACCGGGGTTCCAGGGTCCGATGGGCGGTTCTGTGTGCTGGGCGACCGCGTCTGTCATGTGCGCGCCTCCCTCCCCCCTCTGCGGGGGAGGGTGAGCCGGCCGTAAGGCCGGGTCGGGAGAGAGGAACCCGGTTTCAGAAGCGGGCGCGACTGGCAGAACGGGCAGAACTTAATCCTGTACTGTCGCTCCCCTCTCCCGACCCCCTTCCGGGGCCACCCTCCCCCGCAAAGGGGGGAGGGAGCGCGCTCGGCCGAGCCGCTGTGCGCGTTCGAAAAGCCCAAACCGCTCCCCGCCAATGCGGACGGTTCAAAAGTCTCAAAACACCTTCTGGAACCAGCCATGGGCATCATTCGTGTTGCCCCGCTGGATATCGACAAGCAGGTTCCGCAGCCGTTGGGCCACCGGCCCGGCCTTGCCGTTCCCGATGATGAAGCTGTCCTCGCGGCCCTTCACGGTGCCGATCGGCGTGATCACCGCGGCAGTCCCGCAGGCGAAGGCCTCGGTCAGGCGGCCTTCGCGGACATCGGCGCGCCACGCGTCGATCGCGTAGGGCTCCTCCTTCACGGTAAGGCCGGCCTCCTGCGCGAGGGCGAGCACCGAATCGCGGGTGATGCCGTGCAGGATGCTGTCCGAGAGCGGGGGGGTGACGAGCGTCCCGTCCTCGAACACGAAGAACACGTTCATGCCGCCGAGTTCCTCGATGTAGCGGCGCTCGACCGCATCGAGGAACACCACCTGCTCGCAGCCCTGCGCGGTCGCCTCCGCTTGTGCGGCGAGGCTCGCCGCGTAGTTGCCGCCGCACTTGGCCGCGCCGGTGCCGCCCGGGGCGGCGCGCGTGTAGTGCTCCGAGACCCAGACCGTGACGGTGCTGTTCGGGTCTTTGAAGTAGGAGCCCACCGCCGACGCGATGGTGATGAACAGGTACTCGGAGGCCGGCTTGACCCCCAGGAACGCCTCGGTGGCGATCATGAACGGACGGAGATAGAGGCTGCCATCCGCCGTGTCGGGGATCCAGGCGCGATCGATCTCGACGAGCTTGTGCATCGCCTCGACGAAGGCATCCTCGGGAAAGGGCGGGATCGCCAGGCGCTCAGCCGAGTGACGGAAGCGGCGCGCGTTGGCGTCCGGCCGGAACAGGGCGGCGCCCCCATCGGCGGTCCGATAGGCCTTCAACCCCTCGAAGATCTCCTGCGCGTAATGCAGCACCGCGGCGGCCGGATCGAGCGGGATCGGCTCACGGGCCTTGATCGTTGCGTCGTGCCAGCCGCGTCCGGCCGAATAGCGTGCCACCACCATGTGGTCGGTGAACACCTTGCCGAAGCCGGGATTCACCATCAGCGCGGCCCGCTCCTCGGCGGTCCGGCGGGCGGGGTGGCTCTGGATCTCGAACGTCAGGTCGCTCACGGTGGGGTCCTCATCGGCTGAGGCTCTTATGGCGTGCTCTCGCGCGCGAATCTACGGAGCCGGCGCATGACGATGTCGCCGTTCATGCGGATCACTCCGCCGCCGCGGGCTCGGAGAGTTGCAGCCGGTGCAGGCGCGCGTAGGCGCCGCCCAACGCGAGGAGCGTGTCGTGCCGCCCGGCTTCGATAACGCGGCCGGCTTCCATCACGACGATCTGATCGGCCTCGCGCACGGTCGAGAGGCGATGGGCGATCACCAAGGTGGTGCGGCCCTGCATCAACCGGGTCAAAGCCTCTTGAACCAGGCGCTCCGATTCGGAATCGAGGGCCGAGGTCGCCTCGTCGAGGAGCAGGATCGGCGCGTCCTTCAGGAAGGCGCGCGCCAAGGCCACCCGCTGCCGCTCGCCGCCCGAGAGTCGGCCGCCACCCGGCCCGACGCGGAACTCGTAGCCCTCCGGCAAGGCCGAGACGAAGCCGTGGGCCGCGGCCGCGCGCGCCGCCGCCTCGATCTCGCCCCGGGAGGCACCGGGCCGGCCGAAACCGATGTTGACGGCGATCGTGTCATCGAACAGCACGACCTCCTGCGAGACCACCGCCACCGCCGCACGCAGCGAAGCCAAGGTCACCGCCCGAACGTCCTGGCCATCGACGGTCACCCGTCCGGCAGTGACGTCGTAGAGCCGCGGGACGAGATTGAGCAGCGAGGATTTTCCCGAGCCGGAGCGCCCGACCAGGGCCGTGACCGAGCCCGCAGGCACCGTAAGATCAATTCCCTCCAGCGCCGGCGCATCCGGGCGATAACGGAATTGAACGCCATCGAAGCGGATCGCACCGGCTGTGACGGTCAGCGGCCGGGCATCGGGCGCCTCGCGGATCGTGGGCGCCTCATCCATCACGTCGAAGTAGCGCCGCAGCGCGGCCGCAGCCTCCTGCAGGATGGCGTTGAGGTTTCCGAGAGCCCGGGCAGGCTGGGCGGCGAGCAGCAGGGCCGCCACGTAGCCGGTGAAGTCGCCGACCGTCTTCTCCCCTGCGAGCACCCGCTGCCCCACCAGCACCAGCACGCCCGCCACCGCGATGCCGCCGCCGATCTCGAGCAGCGGATCGAGCCGCCCGCGGGCGTTGGCGGCCTTCATCTTGAGGCGACGCACCTCGTCGAGGGCCTCGGCGGCGCGGCCCTTCAGGTAGGGCTCCATCGCGTAGGTCTTGGCGACGCGGGCGCCCTGCAGGCTCTCCGAGATCAGGCTGGCGGTGGCGCCCATCTGCTCCTGCGTCGAGGTCGAGACCCGCCGGAGCTTCTTGCCGATCCGCCCGATCGGGCCAGCCACGAACGGCACCGTGAGGCCGGCCACGAGCGTCAGCACCGGATCCATCCAGAGCAGAGCCGCCACGAGGCCGATCAGCATGGCGATGTCGCGCAGCAGAACCGTCGAGATGCGGGTCAGCGCCTCCTTGATGAAGGCGAAATCGGTGGTGAAGCGCTGGGTCAGCGCCGCCGGGCTCTCGCGGCCGAGCTGGGCGAGATCGGACTCGATCAAGTGCCCATACAAAGCCGCCTGCATGTCGGCCTCGACCCGGGTGACGACCCGGTTGGTCAGCACCGTCTGTCCGAACAGCGCGAAACCGCGCGTGGCCGTGACAACGATCACAACCAGAGGTCCGTAGGCGACCGCCACGGAATCCTTGCGGTCGAAGGCGTCGAAGGCCGCCTTGATCAGCGCCGGGTAGAGCCCGGTCGAGGCGCCGACCAGCGCGATCAGCACGAGCACCACCGCGAGGGTGGCCCGATGCGGGTACAACCACGTGCGCCAGAGTCGGGCGAGAAGGGGTGCCGTGTCGCCGGGAAGGCGCGCCATGAAACCTACCGGGTCGGATCAGCGCCGTCCTCCGGCAGGAGGCGCGGCGGAAGCGGGTTTGCCGCCGCCGCCGCCGCGGATCAAGGTTTATGGGTCAGCGGTCGCCGCCGCCCGGACCGTGATCTTCGTCGTGGCCGTGATGCCGGCCGCCCCGCATCCCGTGGCCGTCCATCGGTCGGGCGAGGATCATGGCGCGCCGCTTCTGGTCCTGGTCCAAGCTGGCGTAGAGCGGCTGCGACGCGTCGGCGAGCTTGCGCAGGGCTTCGCCACGGGCGGTCGCGGTGTCCGCCATGGCCCGCAAGGCTGCGGGGGCATCGTCGGCCAGTTTCGGCCGGTTGCGCATCGCCTCGCGGCGCTGCTGGCGCAGCGTGGCCATATCGCGGATCGCGGATTCCACTGGCGGCCACAGCTTCTCCTGATCGGCATTGAGCTTCAAGCCGGCATGGAGCGCGGCGATCCGGGCATCCGTGAACGCCGCCCGGTCCTCGGGACTCAGCGCGCTCCACCGGCCATGCCCGCGGACCCCGTCCATCCCATGATCGCGGGCGATTGCCGCGCCGGTCAGCCCAAGGCCGAGGGCACCGGTGACGAGGAGTGCGGCTCTCAAACGTCGGGACATGGAAACCTCCGTCTCACACGCGGGGCATCGGCAGGTCCGCCGCCAGGATGCCCGGTGACGCCTATCGAATGCCGGGCGTGTATCCCGCTTGTGTATGTAACATTGTTACACTACTGGCCTGCGCGGACGTGAGTGGGAGCTGAGACCGTGCGTGGGATGGCGGAAACGATGCGGATTGCGATCCGCGCATGGGCCGGCTTTGCGATCCTGGCCCTCATCCTCGCGGTTCCGGCTCGGGCAGCGCCGGAGGCGAGCCCGGTCCGGGCGGTGGCGAGCTTCTCGATCCTGGGCGATCTGGTCCGGGCCGTCGGCGGCACGCGCGTGGTCGTCTCGACGCTGGTCGGGCCCAACTCCGACGCCCATGGCTTCAGCCCGACCCCGGCCGATGCCCGCAAGCTCGCCGAGGCCGACATCGTGTTCGTCAACGGCCTCGGATTGGAGGGCTGGTTCGACCGGTTGATCCGGGCCTCCGGCACCCGCGCGCCGGTGGTGGTGGCCTCCGCGGGGGTGACGCCGATCCCCGCCCAGGACGAGCACGCCCATGGAGCGGGCGGGCACGATCACGGCGACCATGCGGTCGATCCGCATGCCTGGCAGAGCGTCGCCAACGTGCGGATCTACGTCGCCAATATCTGCGACGGCCTCGCCAAGGTCGATCCGGCCCATGCCGCTGCCTACCGGGACGCGGCTGCCGCCTACATCGCCGAGCTCGACGCCCTGGAGCGGGCGGTGCGCGCCACGATCGACGGCATCCCGCCGGACCGCCGCCGGATCATCACGACCCACGATGCCTTCGGGTACTTCGCGGCGGCTTACGGTTTGCGGTTCGTGGCACCCCAAGGCGTCTCGACCGACAGCGAGGCCAGCCCGCGCGACGTGGCGGCGATCATCCGGCAGATCCGCCAGGACCGCATCCCCGCCGTGTTTCTGGAGAACGTCAGCGATCCCCGCCAAATGGAACAGATCGCCCGGGAGAGCGGTGCCCGGATCGGCGGCAAGGTCTATTCCGATGCGCTCTCGGGGCCCGACGGCTCGGCACCGACCTACCTGGACATGATGCGCGCGAACCTGCGCGCCTTCGCGGCGGCGTTGGGGGCGGGCTGAGATCTCGACCGCGGGGCGACGGGCATGACATAGCGTAAACTGGCGGTTAAGAGGCCCCCTCTAGCCTTACGTAACGGGTGCCAGCCGATCCTCGTCCGCGAGGGCTCAGGGCCGTGGGGCCTTGTCGGATCGCGCAGCTCGGAGATCGCGTGGCTTGGGGGCCTGACCGCTGGCGCTTCTATCGGCTCGTCGCGCGCGAGGCCGCGCGCGCGATCCGTGCGGCCGCCGCCAGCCTGACGGCGTCCCCCGACATCCTCGCCCGGATGCGGGTGACCGGGCTCGTGATCGCCCCCCAGGATCTGCGCACCTCCGACGCAACCTTCGCGGACGACATCTACGCGGGGCTGTTCGTCTTCGCCGGGCGGTCGCTCGCGGCGAGCGGCGGCTCGCCGTTCGACTATGCGCCTCCCTCTCCGGAATGGGCCGACGAGCTCTACGGTTTCGGCTGGCTGCGCCATCTGCGCGCCGCCGACACGGCGCTGGCCCGGGCCAATGCCCGCGCCTTCGTGGCCGATTTCATCGCCGGGCGGGGCGACCCGATTCTGGCCCGCCAGACACCGGTGGCGGCGCGGCGGCTGATCTCGTTCCTCTGTCAGTCGCCCCTCGTGCTGGAGGGCGCAGACCATGCGTTCTACCAGAGCTTCCTCAAGGCGATCGCCCGCAACGCGCAACAGCTGGAGCGCGATCTGCGGCGGGGCGTGCCGCCGCAATGGCGCCTGAACGCCGCCGTTGCGCTCTGCTACGCGGGCCTGTGCTGCGACGGGATCCAGCCGATCCTTCGGCGGGCGACCCGGGTCCTGTCGCGGGAGCTCGACCGTCAGATCCTCACCGACGGCGGCCATCGCTCGCGCGATCCGCGCTTCGCCATGGAGCTGCTCCTCGACCTGTTGCCGCTGCGCCAGAGCTATCTGAGCCGCAGCGTCGAGCCGCCGGTGGCGCTCCTGGGGGCGATCGACCGGATGCTGCCGCTCCTGCGGCTCCTGCGCCACCCGGACGCCTCGCTCAGCCATTTCAACGGCATGGGCGCCACCGACGCGGACCACCTTGCCACCCTGCTGATCTATGACGGCGCCCTAGCCCAGCCGCTGATGCATGCCCCGAATTCCGGCTACGAGCGGCTGGAGGGCGCCCGGATCGTGATCGTCGCCGATGTCGGCGCGAGCCCGCCGTTGCCGTACTCGGTTAATGCCGGGGCGGGCTGCCTCGCCTTCGAGATGTCGAGCGGACCGCAGCGGATCGTGGTCAATTGCGGCCTGCCGGCGAGCGGGCCGGATCTGCGCCTCCTTGCCCGGTCGACGCCCGCGCATTCGACGGCCTCCGTGGCCCAGGCCTCTTCGTGCCGGTTCCTGACGCGCAGCGGCTGGTGGGGCGAGCGCCAGGTCGCCGACTGGTTGATCCGGCGGCGCGGATCCGTGGTTCTGAGCGGCCCGACCGCCGTCGCGGCCGAGCGGGCCGAGGATGCCGAGCGCGTCGTGCTGGCCGCCCGGCACGACGGCTTCGGCCCGGATTACGGGATCATCCACGAACGGCGCTGGGAGCTTGTCGCCACTGCGGCGCGCGTCGAGGGTCGGGACGCCTTCCTGCGCCAGGGCAAGGCCGGGAGCCGGGCACGCCGCCGCGCCCAGGATGTCGCGATCCGCTTCCACCTGCATCCCGGCATCGCCGTGCGCGGGGTGCCGGAAGGGCTCGAACTCACCTCGGCGCTCGGCGAGATCTGGCAGTTCCGCGCGGAAAATGCCGAGATCGCCCTGGAGGAGAGCGTGTACTTCTCCGGCCTGACCGGCCCGCGCCGGACCGACCAGATCGCGCTCCACCTGACCGTGTCGGAGGATGTCGAGGTGCGCTGGAGTTTCACGCGCCTCGCCTCGGCGCCGCTGCGGGGCGTCGCGCCGAGCTGACGAGCGGCTGGCCCGGATCGCCGTTTCCGTGCTACCGCCCGAAAAAATCTCACGCTTTCGGCACGAAACCATGGCGCACGATCAGGTGCGGGTCTCCCGCGCGCTCCTCTCGGTCTCCGACAAGACCGGACTCGTCGACTTTGCCCGGGCGCTCCAGGCGCGCGGAATCGCCCTGGTCTCGACCGGGGGCACCCATCGGGCGTTGCAGGAGGCCGGCCTCGCGGTGTCCGAGGTCGCCGACCTGACCGGCTTCCCCGAAATGATGGATGGGCGGGTCAAGACGCTGCATCCGGCGGTGCATGGTGGTCTGCTGGCGATTCGCGACAACCCGGAGCATCAGGCGGCCCTCGCCGCCCACGGGATCGGGGCGATCGACCTGCTCGTCGTGAATCTCTATCCGTTCGAGGCGACGATCGCGGCCGACAAGCCGGACGCCGACTGCATCGAGAACATCGATGTCGGCGGCCCCGCGATGATCCGCGCGGCGGCCAAGAACCATGCCGACGTGGCGGTCGTCACCGACGTGGCCGACTACGCGTCCGTGCTCGCCGCGCTGGAGGCCCATGACGGCGCGCTGGACGCGGAGCTGCGTCGGCGGCTGGCGCAGAAAGCCTTCGCCCGCACGGCGGCCTACGACGCGTCCATTGCCAACTGGATGGCCGGCCGCTTCGGTGCCGATGCGGCGGCGCCATTCCGCGCCTTCGGGGGCAGCCTCGGGCAGAGACTGCGCTACGGCGAGAACCCGCACCAGATTGCGGCCTTCTATCGGGCCCCGGGCAAACCCCGCTCGGGCGTCGCGACCGCGCGCCAGCTCCAGGGCAAGGAGCTGTCCTACAACAACTTCAACGACACGGATGCCGCCTACGAGTGCGTCGCGGAGTTCGATCCCGCCCGCGCCGCCGCGGTGGCGATCATCAAGCACGCCAACCCTTGCGGCGTCGCCGAGGGGGCGAGCCTGCTCGAGGCCTACGAGCGCGCCCTGAGCTGTGATCCGACCTCGGCCTTCGGCGGCATCGTGGCGCTCAACCGGACGCTCGACGCGGAGGCGGCTGCGAAGATCGTGGAGATCTTCACCGAGGTGATCATCGCGCCGGATGCGACGCCCGAGGCCGCCGCGATCGTGGCCGGCAAGAAGAACCTCCGGCTCCTCCTGGCCGGCAGCCTGCCTGATCCGCGGGCGCCCGGCGAGGTCGTGCGGTCGCTGGCCGGCGGGCTGCTGGTCCAGGGCCGCGACGCGGCCGTGGTCGACGACATGCCGCTTCAGGTCGTCACCAAGCGCGCGCCGAGCGAGGCGGAACTCGCCGATCTGCGCTTCGCCTACCGGGTCGCCAAGCATGTGAAGTCCAACGCCATCGTGTACGTGAAGGGCGGTGCGACGGTAGGGATCGGGGCCGGGCAGATGTCGCGGGTCGATTCCTCGCGGATCGCCGCCTGGAAGACCGCGGAGGGCGCCAAGCGCCTCGGCCTGTCCGAGAGCCTCGCCGTGGGCTCCGTGGTGGCGTCGGACGCGTTCTTTCCCTTCGCGGATGGCCTGATGGCGGCGGCGGAGGCGGGGGCTACGGCGGTGATCCAGCCCGGCGGTTCGATGCGCGATTCGGATGTGATCGCCGCGGCCGATGCGGCCGGCCTTGCCATGGTGTTCACCGGACACCGCCACTTCCGGCACTGACAGGCCGAGAAGCCGCGCACGATTCAGGCGAAGCCGACCGCACCCGCCGCGTTAACGATGGTGCCAGATTGGTTGCCGCGAATCGATTGTCGTACGGCCGCGTGGCCGCCGCGTGTCATCTGATCTCGGCCAATTCTCTGTTGCGAGGGATATAAAATCCAGAAGAATCGCCGATCCAATTAAAATTTCAAAGTCTACTCGGACGGAACCGTTAGGCGGAATGTAGATAAGTTGCCCGGGCCGCACCGGGGTTGATGTCGGAACTTCAGCACGTCATCATCGATCGGACTGATGCAGGAGGATTGCGCGCAGCATCTCCTCGAACGGATCCGATCTGGGTGGCGCGATGCTGGTGGCCGTGATGTTGTTCGGAGTGGGGTGGCTGGTCGGCCGAACCTATACAGTGGTCGTCCTTGCCATGACGTCGACGGTCATCATGGTCACGGCATCGGCTATCTTCATCACGACCTTCGGTTTTGATGTGCTTCATACGCTGATCACACTCGGTTACCTCGGTGCGCATCAATCCGGCTACCTGCTCGGCGCGTTCATGAGTGGCTACCAGCACGACAGCTGACCGCATATCCGCCGATCACCACCACCAGACCGGACGTCCGGCATAGGTGTTGATCAGCAACCATAAGGCGATCGTCGCAGACGGCCACAAAAGCACCAGTAGAGCAGGTGGTTTGGTCCCCGGTTTACGGCGGTGCGATGTCGAGGTGAGGTTAACCATCTGAACTCTGAAATCGTTTTGATCGGGCGTGCCATTACGGTTGGAGACCATACATGGTTACCTAAAATTATGGATTTAAATGCCGAGACGTAGTCAACGCATCGCAGTACCGTGTTGCGTGTTGAAGTTCGAACGCACGATCTTTGCGCCGTTATATCGCATTCATGGCAGACTCCAAAAATATTATCGGCGTGTATATTTTAGATAGCCGGCACTAAAATCAAAAGATCAAATCAATTCGACCCCTGTCAGCAAATTATTCGGTCTTCGAAGCTCGCCGCGCAGGCACGGCGGTTTTCGCGAGGCCGCTCGGCGCGCCGAGTGATGATCCGATTTGGCCGGGCACCGTTTCAAAACAAAAGCGCCCAGGCCGCGTGTGCGGCCTGGGCGTCGCCGGCGCAGGTGGTGTCCGGGCGAGGCCCGATCCGGGTAATCAGTCGTCCGCGAAGATATCGCGATCCTTGGTCTCCGGAACGAACAGGACTCCGATAATCACCGTCGCGACGGCGATGACGATCGGATACCAGAGGCCGAAGTAGATATCCCCGGTCTGGGCCACCATGGCGAAGGCGGTGGCCGGCAGCAGGCCCCCGAACCAGCCGTTGCCGATATGGTAGGGCAGGGACATCGAGGTGTAGCGGATCCGGGTCGGGAACAGCTCCACCAGCATGGCGGCGATCGGGCCGTAGACCATCGTGACGAACAGCACGAGGATGAACAGCAGGCCGATCACCTGCGCGACCTGCGGCCGGAAGATGTCGAACGGGCTCGCCATCTTCACGATCTCCGGGTCACCGGCCTTCGGGTAGCCGGCCGCCTGGAGCGCGGCGGTCGTGGCCTTGTTGGCCTCGACATTGCCGCCCTGCGGGTAGGGGATCTCGGTGTCGTTGACCCGGATCGTGGCGGGCTGGCCGGCCGCACCGGCGGCGGTCGTGTAGCGCACCGAGGCCTTCGACAGGAAGTCGCGGGCGAGGTCGCAGGGCGCGCTGAACACCCGGGTCCCGACCGGATTGAACAGCGTCCCGCAGGCCGCCGGATCGGCCGTCACCGTCACCTTCACGGATTCGATGGCCGCCTCGAGCTTCGGATTGGCTGCCGAGGTAATGCCCTTGAAGACAGGGAAGAAGCTCGCCGCCGCGATCGCGCAGCCCGCCAGGATGATCACCTTGCGGCCGATCTTGTCGGACAGCCAGCCGAACACCACGAAGAAGCCGGTGCCGAGCAGCAGCGACCACGCGATCAGGAGGTTCGCCGTATAGCCATCGACCTTGAGGATCGATTGCAGGAAGAACAGGGCGTAGAACTGGCCCGTGTACCAGACCACGCCCTGGCCGGCGACGAGCCCGAACAGGGCGATGACGGCGAACTTCGCGTTCCGCCACTGGCCGAAGGCCTCCGTCAGCGGTGCCTTCGAGGTCTTGCCCTCGTCCTTCATTTTCTGGAAGGCCGGCGATTCGGACAGCTGGAGCCGGATCCACACCGAGATGCCGAGCAGCAGCACCGAGACCAGGAACGGGATGCGCCAGCCCCATTCGGCAAAGGCCGCCTCGCCCGTGAAGCTGCGGGTCGCCAGGATCACCAGAAGCGACAGGAACAGGCCGAGCGTCGCCGTGGTCTGGATCCAGCTCGTGTAGAAGCCGCGCCGGCCGTTCGGCGCGTGCTCGGCCACGTAGGTCGCCGCGCCGCCATACTCGCCGCCGAGCGCCAGTCCCTGCGCCAGCCGGAGCACGATCAGGATGATCGGCGCCGCGATGCCGATCGTGGCGGCATTGGGCAGCACGCCGACGATGAAGGTCGACAGGCCCATGATCAGGATCGTGATCAGGAAGGTGTACTTGCGCCCGACGAGGTCGCCGATGCGGCCGAACACCAGCGCGCCGAACGGCCGGACGATGAAGCCCGCCGCGAAGGCCAGCAGGGCGAAGATGTCCCGGGTCGCCGGCGGATAGGCCGAGAAGAACTGGGCGCCGATGATCGCGGCGAGCGAGCCGTAGAGATAGAAGTCGTACCACTCGAACACGGTGCCGAGTGAGGATGCGAAGATCACGCGCTTCTCGGCCGAACTCATCGGCCGTGCCGCCCCACCCGCCCGCGGGACTGCGGTTGCTACAGCCATGGCCTAACCTCCCCAACACCATCTGCCTCCAGCGTTTCACCGGGGGCACGGGATGCGCTGCGCGTCCTCGCCTTGCGCGAGCTGCAGATCACCTATGCGTTATAGGAAGTGTAGCTGCGGTCAATTGGTAAAGCGATTGTGATCGCCGCCATCAACACGGCCGTCCGCGGATCGTCGCGCCGCTTGTCCTGAAACGAGGAAGGGCGCGGCCATAGCCGCGCCCTCCGATGCTCATCCTATGGCGCGTGGGGTCAGTGCGCGTGCGCGCCGGACGCCCCGATTCCCGTCTCGGAGCGCACGTATTGCGCCTCGAACGCCGCCCGCTCGCGCTGGCCCCGGCGGGATCTGTCCATGAGGGACACGACCCAGATCGTCGCGAAGGCCAGCGGCATCGAGAACAGAGCCGGGTTGTCGTAGGGGAAGATCGGCGCGGGGTTGCCCAGCGTCGTCACCCACACGGCCTTCGACAGCACCACCATGATCACCGCCGCGAGCAGACCGACGAGCCCGCCGGCGAGGGCACCCCAGGTGGTCGTGCCCCGCCACAGGATCGACATGGACAGCACCGGGAAGTTGCAGCTCGCCGCCACCGCGAAGGCGAGGCCGACCATGAAGGCGACGTTCTGGTTCTCGAACACGTAGCCGAGGAAAATCGCCACGATCCCGATCACCACCGCCGAGAGCTTCGACAGGTTGACCTCGCGCTTATCGGTGGTGCGCCCGCGGGCGATCACCTGAGCGTAGAGATCGTGGCTGATCGCCGAGGCGCCCGCCAGCGTCAGGCCGGCGACGACCGCGAGGATCGTCGCGAAGGCCACCGCCGAGATGAAGCCCAGGAAGTACGGGCCGCCGATCGCGTTGGCGAGGTTGACGGCGACCATGTTGGTCCCGCCGATCATGTCCTTCAGCTTGTCGAAGGTGCCGGCCGCGCCGAGCTTGTAGTAGCTCGGATCCGACATCAGCAGGGCGATGCCGCCGAAGCCGATGATGAAGGTCAGGATGTAGAAGTAGCCGATCAGGCCGGTGGCGTAGAACACCGACTTGCGGGCGGCCTGCGCGTCCGACACCGTGAAGAACCGCATCAGGATGTGCGGCAGCCCGGCGGTACCGAACATCAGGCCGACGCCGAGCGAGATCGCCTCGATCGGGTTCGACACGAGGCCGCCCGGTGCCATGATGGCGTCGCCCTTCGGATGGACCTGCACGGCGTTGGCGAACAGCGTCTCCGGGTTGAAGCCGTACCTGTACAGCACCGCGCCGGCCATGAAGGTCGCGCCGCCGAGCAGCAGGCAGGCCTTGATCACCTGCACCCAGGTGGTCGCCTTCATGCCGCCGAAGGCGACGTAGACGATCATCAGCACGCCGACGATGATCACCGCGTAGAGGTAGGGCAGGCCGAACAGGAGCTGGATCAGCTTCCCTGCGCCGACCATCTGGGCGATCAGGTAGAACGCCACCACCACGAGGGTGCCCACCGCCGAGATGATGCGGATCGAGGTCTGGTCGAGCCGGAAGCTCGCCACATCGGCGAAGGTGAACTTGCCGAGGTTGCGCAGGCGCTCCGCGATCAGGAACAGCACGATCGGCCAGCCGACCAGGAAGCCCGTCGAGTAGATCAGCCCGTCGAAGCCCGAGGTGTAGACCAGGCCCGAGATGCCGAGGAACGAAGCCGCCGACATGTAGTCGCCCGCGATCGCCAGCGAGTTCGTGCCGGCCGAGATGCCGCCGCCCGCCGCGTAGAAGTCGGCGGCCGACTTGGTGCCCTTGGCGGCCTTGTAGGTGATGCCGAGGGTCGCCAGCACGAAGAACAGGAACATGCCGATGGCCGGCCAGTTTGTGGCCGATTGCTGCACGGCGCCGAGATCGGGCCCGGCGGCGTAGGCCGCAGTCGCCGCGATGGTGGCGAGCGTCAGGCCGAGGAGGATGCGGTTCATCGGCCAACGCTCCGCTTGAGGGCGTCGCTCAGCGCGTCGAACCGGGTGTTGGCCCGGGCCACGTAGACGCCGGTCAGCGCGAAGGCGAACAGGATCACGAACACGCCCATGAACAGGCCGAGCGAGGCGGTGCCGCCGCCGACCTTCACGGCGAGCAGCGCCTTGTCGAAGGCGATCAGGCCGATAAAGCCGAAATACACCACCAGCATCAGGATGGTGAGGATCCAGCCGAACCGGGTGCGCTCATGGACGAGCTGCTGGAATTCCGGGGTGCGGACGATCCGCGCGACCTGCGGATCGGCATCTGCCCCGAGGGTGCCGGATCCCGGGGGCGCTGGTCGTCCCCGAGCGCCGAGTGTCGTTCCGCTGCTCATAATGTTTCCTCCCGCGAGGGCTCTCCGGCCCTCGGGTTCATCGCGTTGATTCGTGGTTCTTGTTGGGGGCGGGCGCCGGACCGGCATCCGCCTCATCGTGTGCTCAGCGAGGGGCTGACCCGATCAGGGGCGGTTCTGCCGATTCTCGATCAGGTCTTCGACGACGGTCGGTTCGGCGAGCGTCGAGGTGTCGCCCAGCGAGCCGAAATCGTCCTCGGCGATCTTGCGCAGGATGCGGCGCATGATCTTGCCCGAGCGGGTCTTCGGCAGGCCCGGCGCGAACTGAATGAGATCCGGCGAGGCGATCGGCCCGATATCCTTGCGGACCCAGGTCACGAGCTCCTTGCGCAACGTATCGTCACCCTCCTCGCCGTCGTTAAGGGTCACGTAGGCGTAGATGCCCTGGCCCTTGACGTTGTGCGGGTAGCCGACGACCGCCGCCTCGGCGACTTTCGGATGGGCAACCAGGGATGACTCGACTTCGGCCGTACCCATCCGGTGACCCGAGACGTTGATGACGTCATCGACCCGGCCGGTGATCCAGTAATAGCCGTCGGTGTCACGCCGCGCGCCATCGCCGGTGAAGTACTTGCCGGTGTAGGTCGAGAAGTAGGTCTGCTCGAACCGCTCGTGGTCGCCGTAGACCGTGCGCATCTGGCCGGGCCAGGAATCCGCGATGCACAGATTGCCCTCGCAGGGGCCTTCCAGGACCTTGCCCTCGGCATCGACCATCTCGGGCTTCACACCGAAGAACGGCCGCGTCGCCGAGCCGGGCTTGAGGGCCGTGGCACCCGGGAGCGGGGTGATCAGGATGCCGCCGGTCTCCGTCTGCCACCACGTGTCGACGATCGAGCAGCGCTTGTCGCCGACCACGTTGTAGTACCACTCCCACGCTTCCGGGTTGATCGGCTCGCCGACCGAGCCCAGCACCCGCAGCGAGGCCCGCGAAGTCTTCTTCACCGGGCCCTCGCCGCCGCCCATCAGCGAGCGGATCGCGGTCGGTGCGGTGTAGAAGATGTTGACCTTGTGCTTGTCGATCACCTCCCAGAAGCGGGAATTCGACGGGTAGGTCGGGATGCCCTCGAACATCAGGGTCGTCGCGCCGTTCGCGAGCGGCCCGTACACGATGTAGCTGTGGCCGGTGACCCAGCCGACATCGGCAGTGCACCAGTATACGTCGCCCGGGCGGTAATCGAAGACGTACTCATGCGTCATCGACGCGTAGACGAGATAGCCGCCTGTCGTGTGAACCACGCCCTTCGGCTGGCCGGTCGAGCCCGAGGTGTAGAGGATGAACAGCGGGTGCTCGGCCTCGACCGGGGCGGCGGGGCATTCGTCGGTCACCTGCTCGGCCGCCTCGTCGTAATAGACGTCGCGGCCGGCCTCCATGGCG
Source organism: Methylobacterium sp. E-065 (assembly GCF_022829605.1). Taxonomy (GTDB): domain Bacteria; phylum Pseudomonadota; class Alphaproteobacteria; order Rhizobiales; family Beijerinckiaceae; genus Methylobacterium. Next base: position 151,837 of record NZ_JAKSYD010000253.1, read on the forward strand.
ATGGGGCTGCCGGTGCGGCGCACCACGATGACATGGTCGACCAGATCGGTACCGATCCGCTTGATCGCCTCATCGACATTGGCCTTCAGCGGCACCTTGCGGCCGCCACGCAGGCCCTCGTCGGCGGTGATCACCACCTTCGACTCGCAGCCCTGGATGCGCGAGGCGAGCGAGTCCGGTGAGAAGCCGCCGAACACGATGGCGTGGATCGCGCCGAGCCGTGCGCAGGCGAGCATCGCGTAGGCGGCTTCCGGGATCATCGGCAGATAGAGGGTAACCCGATCGCCCTTGCCGACGCCGCGATTGCGCAGCACGTTGGCCATCCGGCAGACCTGTGCGTGTAGTTCGCGGTAGGTGATATGCTTGGACTCGTCCGGGTTGTCGCCCTCCCAGATGATCGCCGTCTGGTCGCCGCGGGACTCGAGGTGCCGGTCGATGCAGTTATAGGCGACGTTGGTGGTGCCGTCCTCGAACCACTTGATCGAGACCTTGCCCGGCTCGAAACTGGTATTCTTGACCTTGGAGAACGGCGTCATCCAGTCGATGCGCTTGCCGTGCTCGCCCCAAAAGGCGTCCGGATCAGAGATCGACGCCTTGTACATGTCTTGATACTTGGCATCGTCGACGAGAGCACCCTCCCGCCACGCTGCCTGTACCTCGATGACCTTGCCGTCCATGGCTTTCCATCCCTGCTTGGCGCCCGATCGTATCGCGGTCTATGCCGCGCAGCCAGGACTTCCAAAGTAACGTACCGTATACTCTACGCTGGCGATATCATCGTCGATCCACGGGGCAAAGCCTCGAATCCACTAAATAAGTTGGGCACAATGTAAGGTGGTGCGCGAAGCACCGCTGTCGGTATGTCGGGCCGTGCGCGAAGCAGTTCGAGATCGCGGATCGGCCCACGCCAAACCCGCGACGCCTTGCACGGTCGCACGCGGGCTAGGGCTCTAGCCCGCCGCCGCCTGACGCGCCGGCATGATGATTTCCACCAGCGTGCCATCCTCCGCCGGAGTCGACAGCTGAAGGCGGCCGCCATTCGCCTCCACCAGGGCGCGGGGCAGGGCCAGACCCTCCTCGACATCCCGGCCCCGGTCGGCGGCGGACCGCGCGGCGGCCCCCGTATCGCGAACCCGGAGCGCGACGCCGGCCCGCTCGGCCGCACCGGTCGACACGATGATCTGGCCGCCGACTGCCGACCGGCGGATTGCGTTCTCGATCACCAGGGCCGCGGCTCGACTTACGGACGGCTCGTCGGCCTCCAGCTCCGCAAGATCCGACGCAAAGCTCGTGCGCACGACGATGCGGCCGCGGGCCGCCTCGGCCTGGAGCTGCGCCACGCATCCCGCCACGACATCGTTGAGATCGAGGGTGCGCGGCTCGAGGTGCAGGGCGCCAGCCTCCACGGCCGCGAGGTCGAGCAGCTTGCCGACGCGTTCGAGCATCGCATCGCCGGACGCCTTGATCTCGGCGAGGCAGGCCCGGTAGCGCGCGTCGCCCAGGGAGCCGAAGGGCTCCTTCAGCATCGCGTCGGCGAGCGCGATCATGCCGGTCAGCGGTTCGCGGAACGCGCGATCAGCGCGCACCAGCGCGAGACCGGTGCCGTTCGAGGCGTCCCGATCCGATGCGCCCGTCGGCGTCTGTCCGCGGAGACGGCTCGCCGGCTCGACGATGGCGAACCGGTGGCTATCCCCCTCCGCAGCCTTGACGTCGAGACTCACGGGCGTGCCGGAGAGGGTCACGCGACGCGGTCCCTTGACCACGCCACGTAGGACATCGGCGACGGTCAGCACGCAGTCCCGATCGAACTGAGCGACGAAACTGCCACCCACGATCTCTCGTGGCGCGCAGTCGAACAGGCGGGCGGCGGCACGATTCACCGACACGATCCGCCCTGCCTGATCGAGGGTCACCACGCCCGTATCGAGCGCGTCCAGCGCGGCCTCGGCGGCGGTCGCCCGCTCGGCTTGAGCGGTGCGGTCGAGGCGCTCGGCAGCCAGGGCCATGGCGGCATCGGCCTCGTCGATCGGACGCAGGACCAGGCATGCCGCAGCCGCCCCGGCCCAAAGGCAAGCGCCGCTCAGCATCTCGACCGGCCTGACGTACCCGTCGGCGCCTGTGACGGTGGTCCGTCGCGCCGCCGGATCCGCGTCCGCCTTGCGTTGTGCCCCTGGAAGTACCGCGCTGAGCCCGCGCCCCGACAGGGCCGCGCTGTCGGCGTCGCCGGTCAGCTCCAGAAGCTTGCGACTCGCCCCGAGGATCACGCCGTCCCGATGCACCAGCACCGGAACCGGAAGCCCGGCCAGTAGCTCGGGGAACGCAGCGGCGCGGCCTGCACCGTCCCGCGATTCCACGGCGCCCGCTTGCGGCCCGGGAAAGGGCATGACGGCGCCGCCTTCCGGCCTCGGCGCGGCTTCCTCCGACGTCGCCTCATCGCCGGCATAGCGTGCCCCGAGGGCCCGGGCGATCTCGCGGAACGCGGCATGCTCGTCGTTCGAAAGCGCGGTCGCTACGGGTTCCAGCTCACCAGCGGGCGGCGGTTCGGGTTCGCTCGTCACCGCTGCTGGTTCGGGCAGTACGGACGGGGTTGCTGTCGGTGGGAGCGGCGCGTCCGCGACCGGCTGCGCCCCCGGCAAATCGACCGGCGATGCCTCCGGCAGGTCGACCGGCGCCGCCGTGGGTCCGGACCGGAGCAACCCGAAGCCGGCAAAGCCCGAGCCGCTGGCTTCACCCCGGCCGAGCGGTGCACCCGAGAGTTCGACTCGGCACGGACCGGCGCCGGCATCCAGCACCGCCGGCTCTCCGCGGAAGGTTCGCCGCTCCCGCAGAGCCGCCAAAACCCCGTCGGCGCCCGACATGCGTCCGGCCGCCGCGAGATCCTGCCACCGTTGCCCGACGAGTCCGGCCAGAAGATCCGGGCCCGTGAATTGGATCACCGTGCCCGAAGCGTCGAGCCGCCACAGAAACCGATCGTCCCGGACGACGACAGAGGCCGGCTTCGGCGCCGGCGCGCTCTCGGGTTGGCGCTGACGCGCCCGCGGTCCGACGGGAGCCGTGGGAATTACCAGGATCGCATCCGTGCCATCGTCGCGGTGCCCACGGGCCAGCCAGCAGAGCACCGGGGGCGCGATGCGGCGGGGATCGAGGCGCAGCCGCGCGAGCCGGGGCGCATCATCGTTCGGCGCCGTCGACAGGATCTGCCGAAATAATTCCGCGCGACCGGGGCCGGAAAGCGCGTCGGACAGGGCGTGCGCGGCTGGAGAGGCGTGCAGCATCTGCCCGTCGCCCGCATCGACAACGAGATGGATCGGGTTCGGCATGGCCAGGGCCGCCGACAGACTTGGCAGCCGCCGCCAGGCCGCAAAAGCGGTGGTGAGACCGAGCCCACGCTCCGGATTGGCCGGTGTCAGTGTCGTCTCCAAAGCCCGCGACCTCGAACCCCTACGCGATCCGACGCTCCTCCCGGTGAGAAACGACGACGACCGACGCACTTTTGTAAACGCTGTGTCGCCGCGGCGCTTAATCTTCGCAACGACCGTCATACGTTTACGTTGTATCAACCTTAACGCCGATGGCGTGGCTGGCATATGGCGGCGAATCGGTTATTGTGCAGCGCACAACAAGCCATCCACAGGCTGACACGAGAGGAGACGACACATGGCCAATCCCCCGAACTATGAAGTTCCCGCCGAGATGCGCGACATGGCCGAGAAGAGCGTCGAGCAGGCGCGCAAGGCCTTCGACAGCTTCATTGGTGCGGCCCGTCGCACGGCCGATACGGTGCAGGGTTCCGCTGAAGTCGCGCGCACCAACGCCCGTGATGTCTCTACGCGCGGCTTCGAATATGCCGAGCAGAACGTCAACGCGGCCTTTGACCTCGCTCAGAAGCTCGTCCGCTCCCGCGACATGCAGGAGGCGATGCAGCATCAGGCCGAGTTCGTGCGCAGCCAGTTCGCCGCTATCCAGGCTCAGGCCAAGGAGTTCAGCGGCCTGGCGCAGAGCGCGATGCAGCAGGGTGCCGAGCGCGCCAAGTCGGCAATGCAGCAGGGCGCCGACGAGGCCCGCAAGGCCATGGAGCAGGGGCAGGATGCTGCCAAGCAGACGGCTCAGAACGTGCAGGATGCCGCCGAGCGCGCCAACCACTAACATCGCCTGAGTGTGATGCTGCTGCGGCCCGCCGCCGGTTTCCGGCGGCGGGCCGTCTCGTTTTCGCCGGTATTGCCGTCGAGATCCGCCCGGCGGACGGGTCGGTCCGCATCGAGCGAAGGATTCAAGGATGCGCCCCGCTGTCTCCGGCCGCACGCGCCCGCGTGACACACTCCGTCTGACGATCGCTGCGCTGGCCCTCGCTGCCGCGCTGCCCGGGACCGCGGCCCGTGCGCAATACGTCGACGAGCCGGCCTACGGCGCGCCGCCGTCCGGCTACGAAGGCGAGTACCGCCCGGTGCCGCGCCGGCGGGAACGGGCCCCTGTGGGCTTCAACTGCGATGCCGTCCAACAGGGCATCACCGGGCCGAAGCCGTTCTCCTGCCCGCTTCCGGGTCCGCGGCCCCTCGGCGTGCGTTGCTTCTGCGATCTCCCGATCGCGTCGTTCAGCCCGGCACAGACGGCCGTGGGCCGCGTCGTTCCGTAGAACGATTTGGCCGCGTCGCCTGATTCAAGCAACGCGGCCAAATTATCGAGAAGAGGGCGGGCCGGAGCCGGGCCAGACCGTTCAGTTCAGCACGACGACCTTGGCGCCAACCTTGACCCGCTCGTACAGGTCCGTGACGTCGTCGTTGGTCATGCGGATGCAGCCCGAAGACACGGCCTGACCGATCGTATCCGGCTCGTTCGAGCCGTGAATGCGAAACTCGGTGCGGCCGATATACATAGCGCGGGCGCCGAGCGGGTTCTCGATGCCGCCGGCCATGTAGCGCGGCAGGTCGGGGCGGCGGGCGATCATGGCCGCCGGGGGCGTCCACGAGGGCCACTCGCGCTTGGCCGTAATCGTGTTGGTGCCGCTCCAGCTGAAGCCCGGACGACCGACACCAACGCCGTAGCGCAGCGCCTGACCGTTGCCCATGACGTAGTAGAGCCGGCGCTCGGCGGTGGAGACCACGATCGTGCCTGGGGCGTAGGGCGCGTCGAACGCCACGACCTCGCGGGGGATCGGCTGGACCTGAGCCTGCGGTGCGGCCTGCACGCCCTGGCCATACCCCGGGGCGTAAGTCCCCTGGTAACCGTACTGACCCTGATCCTGGTAATACGAGTCGGCGCCCTCGGTCCCGAAGGGATCGTAGGACGAAGCGGCGAGGGCCGGCGTTGCGGCAAGAACAGTCGCGCCCAGCAGCGCGGCGAGTGCGGTGACCGTGGTCTTCATGAGTGGCCTACCTGTGCAATAACCTTTGCCATTACAAGCGTGAGCATAGGCAGACAGTTCCACACAACCGCCACGATTTCGGTGGGCGGCGGAATACGCAGGCCCGCTCGCCCGTGCTGGTCCGCTCAGACGACCTCGTCGGTGTGCACATCGAAGCGGGCGAGATGGGCATAGCCGAAGTTGGTCGAGATCGCGCAGTCGGTGGCATCCCGCCCACGGGCCATGACGATGCGGCCGATGCGGGGGCGGTTGTGGCGGGCGTCGAACGTGTACCAGCGCGGGCCCGCCGGACCGTCGAGATAGGCCTCGAACCAGGCAGAGAAGTCCATCGGCGCGGGGTCGATGGGCACGCCGATGTCGCCGAGATAGCCGGTGGCGTAGCGGGCCGGTATGTTCATGCACCGGCACAGGGCGATGGCCAGATGGGCGAAGTCGCGGCAGACGCCTTCGCGCTGCATGAAGCCGTCATGGGCAGTACGGGTGGCATCGGCGCGCTGATAGTCGAATCGCAGGCGCTCGTGGGTGTAATCGACAATCGCCTGGACGCGGGCCCAGCCCTCAGGCGTGGAGCCGAACAGCGACCATGCCGTCTGGGATAGCTTGTCGGTGTCGCAGTAGCGCGAGCCGAGCAGGAACATCAGCACGGCGTCCGGCAAATCCTGCACCGGGATCTGTCGCGCCTCGCTCTCGATAATATCCGGCTCGCCGCTGTCGGCGACCATGAAATCCGCCGAGACCGTCAGCTGGCCCGCCGGCGCGACGATGCGGTGGCAGATGTTGTCGTAGGTGTCCCTGAACTCGTGCACAGGGAGTGGCGGATCGAAGGTGATCACGTGCGGCGTCAGAACGTCGGGCATCCGCGACGGGTGGACGCTTACCATCAGGATCATCGGGGTCGGCTGGGTCATCGTGAAGGCGATATCGAAACCCGTCTTGATCTTCATCGCGGCCACCTTGCTGTATCGCTCTCCGCGCGGGGTCGCCACGCATGTTCGTTCCGGATCCGGGATCAACGCGCCGGGCTGGGGGCGGACCCTTGATGCAGTATCTGGTCTGTCGTGATTGGAGTTGCCGCAGTCCCGGTCAGTTCCACGACGTCGACCTCGACACGCATACCCAGATCGTCACTGGCCAGGCCGAAGAAGGAGCCGTGCAGCGGCACCGCCTGCGCGGGATCCCGGGTCACTGCTACGCGAATCAGGTCGCGGTTTCCGACGATCCCGTTGGTCGGGTCGAACTCGACCCAGCCGGCGCCCGGAAGATAGACTTGCAGCCACGCATGGGTTGAGCCGCCCCCGACATGGCGCGCGCGGTCATTGCGGGGATTGTAGAGGTATCCGGACACGAACCGGGCTGCCATCCCGAGCGCGCGCACCGCTTCCATCATCAGCACGGCGAAGTCCCGGCACGAGCCACGCCGGCCGCGCAGGGTCGTGAGCGGGTCCTGCACGCCCTTTTCGCTACGGGCGAGATAAGTGAAGTTTGCCCGGACGCCGCGGGTCATGGCGGCCAACAACTCCTGCGTGGGAATGCGCCCGTTTGCCGGCAGGAAGCTGCGTGCCCAGGCATCCACCTCATGCTTCGGGTCGGGCCATTGCCGTTCGATGGAGCGGGCAAGGTCCGGCATGTCCTCGGCCCCGTACCCGAACGGGAAATGGGTCGCGTGCGGGGCCAGCGGGAAGACCGGCGCATGCTCAGGCGTGTGCTCGAGGGTGATGCCGCAGGCGAAGGTGAGCGTTTCCGCGCGTATGTCGAAGGTGGCCACCGCCACGCAGTTGCCGAACACGTCGAACAGCCAGCGCAGCGTTGCCGGTTCCGGTGCGATATCGAGGGTCGCCTCGATCAACCGCTGATCGTAGCTGTCGCGTGGCCGGAACATGATCCGGTGCTCGCCGAACGAGACCGGGCGCCTGTACCGATAAGTCGTTCGGTGTTGGACGGATAGGATCGGCAAAGCGGCTCTCTTCCGGCGCGCGCCGTTGCGAACTCCATCAACGCGCGAACGTGTCATGCAAGGGCCGGGCCCCGCAGGTTCGCGGGGCGGGCTCGTTCGACGGGAGCCGCACCGCGGCCGGCCAACGACCGCGGGCCGCAGCGTCAGACAACAGGAGGCGCAGGCTCGGCAGCCGCGCGCTCCGCCTCGACCAGCACGTCGAGCGGACGCCACGGCTTGGAAATGAACACGGCCTCCTGCGGGAGGTCGGGACGGGGCAAGTCGTGGCCGGAGGTCACCACCAGCCGCGCCCGGGGCCAGAGGGTCGCCACAGCCCGCGCAAGTTGCAAACCGTCCATCTGGCCGGCCAGCCGGATATCGGCGAAGACCAGGGCCACCTCTCCGCCGCGCGCCTGCAGTACCAACAGTGCGGCCTCAGCACTGTCGCAGCCGATCACGTCGAGCTCGGTCTCCTCGAGCAGCGTCTCGGCCAGCGCACGGATCTGGGGATCGTCTTCGACGACAAGCGCAAGCCGCGCATGCACGGCAGCCGTCGCGACGGCGCCCGCCTCCGGTCGCGCGGGCTCTTCGGTCTCGGTCTGACGGACGCGGCGAACCAGTGCGGCGAGGTGCTCGGGCACGCCCTCGGACACGAGGTCGTCGTAGAACGACGCGAGGGTCCGGCCGATCTGATCGAGCGGAATACCCGGTGTGAGCGTATCGGTGAGCGGCAGGGGTGCGCTCGTCTGGTGCTTCCTCAAGGACTCCCCCCGAAGTCTTCACGCGCAGGACGAAAGCGCGGCGCGCAAGGAAGAAAGTCGGCAATCCGCCGGTGGTTGCGCGCCGATGTGGAATCTGGCGCTGGCTCGCCGACCCGTTACTGGGTGGCGGTCTCCGCATCCGCGTACGCCATGACACCCGAGACGGCGCGCACGTTTTGGTAACGCGAACCGCGGCTGCTCATCATCGTCTCGAACTTCTCGTGGACCTGGGCCACCGAGAGGCTCAACGGCTTGCGGTGCCGGCCCCGGCCGATGAAGCGGCCGGCCGCGAAGAAGATCGAGCGGTTGGCCCTGGCCGGACCGGGGAGGAGCGCGGCCGCTGCGGCGGCGGGCTTGTTGACCACGTTGGCCAGGAACTCCTCGGCGTCGTCCGGACCGAGGAAGTGGGCGAGATAGACTTCACCGAGGGTCAGTTCGCGCCCGATGCGGAGCGCGATGCGGGCCGCGTCGCGCTTGAGCATCTCGCCGGCCATCAGCGCCGAGAGGTAGGGGTCGCGGCGGAGTTCGAGCACCCGGGCCCGTTCGGCCGGATCGCTGATAACGGGCCGGTCGTTGCCGTCGGCCGTGATCAGCGCGGCCTCCTTCGCCATCCCGTACTTGGTGCCGAAGTCGCGGACCACGCCGAGCCACGTGCGCTCGATGAATTGGTAGAGGCCGGTCGCCGAGGAGGTCTTGGCCTGGACCGCGGTGACGAAGCTCGATTCCTTGTCGGCCACCGCCATGAGCAGGACCGGATCGGTCTGGACCGCCTGGGCGGCGCGCACGATCGTCTGCACGAGGTGGCGCCGGATCTTCATCGGGCCGAATTCGAGAATGTCGTTCGGGTCGCCCGCCGCGCTCTCGGAGAGCAGGAAGTCGTAGGAGACACGATCGACCGTGTTGGAGCCGATCTCGGTGTCGAGGTCATGCACGGCGGCGAAGCTCGAAGAGGCCCGCAGCGGCGTCCGCTCCAGCTCGTCCTCCAGCGCAACCGTGTGGATGCGCGGGCGGGGCATCGGGATCTCGGTGGCGGCTTCCGCGACCGACACGGCCGGTGATAGGCCCACCTTGCCGAGGTCGATACCCGACCCGATCAGGGCGGCGCTGAGACCGCCGGCGATCAGCGTCACGGTCATCAGCGACCGGACCAGGGCGGGAGCGCTGCCATGGGCGCGGCCGAGCATCGGCTGCGCGGCGATCACGTCGGCACGGCGCGTGCCGAAATGCCCGGCGCCAGACTTGCCTGTGATGGCCTTCGACGTTCCGACCGTGCGGCCCTGCATCGTTGATCCGATTCCCCGCGCCGTTGACGGCGCCACGGGTTCATCATCGCTTGACAGATGTGGCAACAACACGGCCGCGCTTGTGGCGGAGCTGGGGCTAATCGCGGTGTTTTCGCGGCCGATACCTGTAAGCCACAGGTTCAGACCACATTTCCGGGCGCCGTTGCGGGGAAGGCGCAATTTTTGTCGAGCGATGCCACGCCGGAAGCGGCGAATCGCCAGGGAGCAGGGAACGGCAAGCACTTAGGCCGGGCACCGATTGCAACCCGGTCCGGAACGGCTCTAAGAGGGCGCCATGCGGATGCCGCTCGAAGGTGAGCGGTGCCCGATCCCGTGTTCCTGCCAGAGCTAGCCTTGATGAGCGGCGTCAACGAGATCCGGTCGACCTTCCTCGACTACTTCGCCAAGGCGGGGCACGAGGTCGTGCCCTCTTCGAGCCTCGTGCCGAAGAACGATCCGACGCTGATGTTCACCAATGCCGGCATGGTGCAGTTCAAGAACGTCTTCACCGGGATGGAGAAGCGCGCCTACGACCGGGCCACGACGGCGCAGAAATGCGTGCGCGCCGGCGGCAAGCACAACGACCTCGACAATGTCGGCTACACCGCGCGCCACCATACGTTCTTCGAGATGCTCGGCAACTTCTCGTTCGGCGACTACTTCAAGGACCGCGCGATCGAGCTCGCCTGGACGCTGATCACCAAGGAGTTCGGCCTCAAGCCGGACAATCTTCTGGTCACGGTCTATGCCGACGACGACGAGGCCGCCGGCCTGTGGAAGAAGATCGCGGGCCTGTCCGACGACAAGATCATCCGCATCGGCACCTCCGACAATTTCTGGCAGATGGGCGATACCGGCCCCTGCGGACCGTGTTCGGAGATCTTCATCGATCAGGGCCCTGCGCTGCAGGGTGGGCCGCCCGGTTCTCCGGACGAGGATGGCGACCGGTTCCTGGAGTTCTGGAACCTCGTGTTCATGCAGTACGAGCAGGTGGAGCCGGGCTCGCGCAACCCGCTGCCGCGGCCGTCGATCGATACCGGCATGGGCCTCGAGCGCATGGCGGCGATCCTCCAGGGCGTGCACTCGAACTACGACACCGACCTGTTCCGGGCGCTGATCGATGCGGTGGCCCACGCGGTCTCGCGGGCGCCCGAGCCCGCGACGATGGCCTCCTATCGGGTGATCGCCGACCATCTGCGGGCCGCCTCGTTCCTCGTGGCCGACGGCGTGCTGCCGGGCAACGAGGGCCGGGGTTACGTGCTGCGCCGGATCATGCGCCGGGCTATGCGCCACGCCGAGATCCTGGGCGCCCGGGAGCCGACCATGTTCCGCCTCGTGCCGACCCTGGTGCGCGAGATGGGCCAGGCCTACCCGGATCTGATGCGGGCCGAGAGCCTGATCGCCGAGACGCTGAAACTGGAGGAGACCCGGTTCCGCCGGACCCTGGAGCGGGGCCTGTCGATTCTCGACGCCGAGAGCCGCGAGCTCAAGGATGGCGACAAGCTCTCCGGCGAGACCGCCTTCACCCTCTACGACACCTACGGCTTCCCCCTCGACCTGACCCAGGACGCGTTGAAGGCCCGGGGCATCGGCGTCGATACCGAGGCGTTTACGGCGGCGATGCAGCGCCAGAAGCAGGCGGCGCGCGAGGCCTGGAAGGGTTCGGGCGAGGCGGCGACCGAGACTGTCTGGTTCGGGCTGCTCGACCGCCTCGGCGCGACGGAGTTCCTGGGCTACGAAACCGAGAGCGCAGAGGGCATCGTCACCGCGCTGCTGCGCGACGGCGGCGAGGTACAGGGCCTCGAAGCGGGCCAGACCGGCCTCGTCCTCGTAAACCAGACGCCGTTCTACGGAGAATCGGGCGGTCAGGTGGGCGATACTGGTGTGATCCTGGCGCAGGGCGTGCGGGCGCGGGTCACCGACACCCAGAAGATGCTCGGCGACCTGTTCGTCCACCACGTCACCGTGGAGGAGGGGCGCTTGAGCCTCGACCAGCCGGTGGAGTTGAAGGTCGATCACGCCCGCCGCCGGGCGATCCGGGCCAACCACTCCGCGACCCACCTCCTGCACGAGGCGCTTCGACAGGTGCTGGGCGACCATGTCGCCCAGAAGGGCTCGCTGGTGAGCCACGAACGCCTGCGCTTCGACATCAGCCATCCGAAGCCGATCGAGGCCGACGAACTGGTCCGGGTCGAGGATATCGCCAACGCGGTGCTTCTGCAGAACGCGCCGATTGTCACGAAACTCATGGCGGTGGACGACGCCATCGCGTCGGGCGCGCGGGCGCTGTTCGGCGAGAAATACGGCGACGAGGTCCGGGTCGTCTCGATGGGCCATCCGGTCGATGCGCAAGCCGGGCAAGGGCGGCCGAAGAGCTTTTCCGTCGAACTCTGTGGCGGCACCCATGCCGGGCGCACCGGCGATATCGGTGCGATCACCATCGTGGCGGAGAGCGCGGTCGGGGCGGGCGTGCGCCGGATCGAGGCGCTGACCGCCGATGCGGCCCGGCATCATCGCGCCGCGGAGGCGCGCACGCTGGCGGCGCTCGCGGGCATCCTCAAGGCGCCGGCGTCCGAGGCACCCGATCGGCTGACGGCTCTGATGGACGAGCGGCGGCGCCTGGAACGTGAATTGGCCGAGACCCGGCGCAAGCTCGCCATGGGCGGCGAGGGCGGCCCAGGGTCGGGCGCGCAACAGACCGAGATCGGTGGCGTGGCGTTCCGCCGGTCGGTGGTCGAGGGCCTCGACATGCGCGACCTCAAGCCGATCGTCGACGAGGAGAAGAAGCGCCTGGGATCCGGCATCGTGGCGGTGGTCGGCGTCGGGCCCGACGGCAAGGCCGGCCTGGTTGTCGGTGTGACCGACGACCTGACGGAGCGCTATGACGCGGTCGGGCTGGTCCGGGCCGGCGCTGGGGCGCTCGGCGGCAAGGGCGGCGGCGGACGGCGTGACATGGCGCAGGCTGGCGGCCCCAACGGGGCCGGCGCGGAAGCCGCTCTCGACGCTGTCGAGCAAGCCCTCACCGCGGCGGCTTGAACGAACAAGGCCGCACCGTTTCCGGTGCGGCCTGTCCTATCCGGAGCGTTGCGCTCTCGGCGAGGGCTTACTTGCCGCCTCCGCCAGCGCCGCCCTGCGGCGCGACCCGCGACGGCTGGTTCGCGTTGCCGGCGGCGGCCGAGTCAGTTGAGATCGTGTCGGCCGGCTGGCCGGTCGGAGAGTACGTGATCGACGGGTCGTTGCCGGTCGTGCTGGACTGCGTGCTGACCACACCGGGAGCGCCAGGCGGTACCCCGACCCGGGCGCCATTCGGTGTCTCCACGACTTGGGCGGCGGCCGGCGCGATGGCGGCCAGCGTCAGCACGGTGATGAGAAGTGCCCGGGTCATAAGAAATCCTATCGTTGTCCGACCCAGGCAACTTCGTTAGCGCACAATCGATCCTGCGTTGTTGCGACGCGGTAGAGGGCGGACAGCGGGTTAGTTGACCCGCGTCCAGCTTTGGCGCTTGCAGAAAACGCTCATGACGCAGCCCGAAACCTCGAGCGTGTTGGGGCTGGTTAGGCGCAGGGACCCCGAATAGGTCTTTCCGTCATTCGGGTTGTAGAGCGAGCCCGAAAAGCCCGAACCATCCTTCTGGCGGGCGTCGAGGATCTGTACCCCGACGACGCTGCGGGTGCGCAACGCAGGGTCCGGATTCTTGGCGTCCAGCGCCTTGCCGGGGGCGCTGACGATCGTTCCGCAATAGCCGTTGCCGCAGGGTGCGACGCGGATGCGCGAACTGCCGGTCTCTGTCAGCCAAAGTCCCGCCGGATCGGCCGCCCTTGCCGGACCCGACAGGGAGCCGATCCCGACCGTCACCAAAGCTGCAAGGCCAAGCCTCGAACGCATGCCCGTTCCTCCCGCTTTTCTCGTTCGGCTCGACTCGGAGCCTGCTTGATCGTGGCTCACGGCTTGTATCACCGGGCTGGCAGCCTAACCCGCTCGAGAAGCGTCCGCCCAACGGCACAGCCGACGGTCCGCCGTGGACGCGGCTCGGTCGCGCAATCCACGCGCCGGGGCAGAGCGACCTGAACCATCGCCGGCTGATGCGCCCGAATGGCTACCGAAGCCTTAGCGCATCGCGGTCGGTAGGGCGGATCCGAGATAGGTCTCGACGACTTCACAGAAGGGCTGTCCGGCTCCGGTCGAAAGCACCGCATCGACTTCGAACAACGGATCCTCCGGTTCTGTGCCCGGTGGGCGAGCCCGAACTTCGACGGTCCGACGGACCGGGGCGAGCGGACGTACGACCCGACCGAACGGCGTGCGGGTCCCGTCCAGCACGGCGTTCATCTCAGGCGTCAGCCGCGCCGGCACGTACCAATTGTCCGCCTCGGACATCACGTGCTCGCCGCAGACGAGGCGCACCCGCCGATAGCGCACCGGCTCATCCGGGCCGATCGCCAACCGGGCGCGCTGCGCAGCGGACAGCGACTTGTCCGGACCCGGCAGGCGTAAAGCCACGAGATGTGGATCGGCGGCGAGCCGATGCTCGGCGCACCAGCTCTCGAGGGCGAGCGTCGCGCTGTCGGAGCCGAGGATTCGGTCGCGCAAAGCCGCAACGAGGGCTTCGGAGTTGGCAGGCTTGCCGATGACGATCGGGGCCTCAGCGAGGGCTCGACCCGGAATGGTCATCACCAGCGTGGCCACCAGGGCAACCCAGACGACGATCGGATGCCTCTGGGATCGCCCTGCCGGTAACGGCATCTCCACACACAGATTCCTCATCGACGCACCGCCTTCGGCGTGCCGTTAACGCCGCAGCCGCTCCGGAGTCCATCCCGGGGGCATTGCCAGTCTCGATGCGTCCGCCCGCGGACCGCTACCGCCGCGCCGCCGGTGGCAGGTCGGTGCAGAGGCCGAGGGCGGCCTCTGCGGCGAGGCCGACCGTCTCACCGAGGGTCGGATGCGGATGGATCGTCCGGCCGATATCGATGGCGTCCGCCCCCATCTCGATGGCCAGCGCGATCTCGCCGATCAGGTCGCCCGCGCTTGGTCCCACGACGGCGCCGCCCACGACACGCTTGTTTCCCGCCTCGAACAGCAGTTTGGTCAGGCCATAATCCGCGCCGTTGGCGATGGCCCGACCCGAGGCGGCCCACGGAAAGCGCGCCACCTCCACGGCCCGGCCAGCCGCCCGCGCTGCCGTTTCGGTGACACCGACCCAGGCGATTTCCGGATCGGTATACGCCACGGACGGGATCACGGCGGCGTCGAACCCCGCCCGGTGTCCGGCGGCGACTTCGGCAGCCACGTGGCCCTGGTGAACGGCTTTGTGGGCCAGCATCGGCTGCCCCACGAGATCGCCGATGGCGAGGATGTTGGGCACGTTCGTTCGCAACTGCGCGTCGACCGGCACGAACCCGTTTTCCACGGAGACGCCGGCAGCCTCCAGACCGAGCTCCGCGCTGTTTGGCCGGCGCCCGGCCGCTTGGAGCACGAGGTCGTAGATCGTGGCCTGCGCCTCGCCCGCCAGCGTGACGGCGATGCCCTCCGGGCCGGCGGTAGCGGAAATCACCTCGGCTCCGGTCAGCAGACGGTCGAAGCGGTACGCGTTGCGTTTGGTCCAGATCGCAACGAGGTCGCGATCGACGTCTTCCAGCAGGTTCGGTAGCCGTTCAACGACGTCGACCCGGGCGCCGAGCGCGCTGTAGACGGTGGCCATCTCCAAACCGATGATGCCGCCGCCGATCACCAGCAACCGGCGGGGCACGAACGGCAGCTCCAGGGCACCGGTGGAGTTCACGATGCGCGGATCCTGCGGCAGCATCGGCAACGCCACCGGTGAGGAGCCGGCCGCCACGATGGCGCTGGCGAAGGCGACGCTGCGTTCGCCGCCCTCTTGTGTGGCGACCGTAACCGTCTTGGGTCCGGTGAATCGCGCGGTCCCGCGGATGACGCTGACCTTGCGCTGGCGCGCCATCTGGGTGAGCCCGTCGGTGAGACGGCGCACGGTCCCGGCCTTGAAGCTCCGCAGCTTGTCCAGATCGATCGCCGGAGCGCCGAAGCTGATGCCGTGGGCGGCGAGGCGCTGGGCCTCCTCGGTCACGGACGCAACGTGCAGCAGGGCCTTGGACGGGATGCAGCCGACGTTCAGGCACACGCCGCCCAGCGTCGCGTCGCGTTCCACGAGGATGACCCGCTGCCCGAGATCGGCGGCCCGGAAGGCCGCCGAATACCCGCCTGGGCCGCCACCGATCACCAGCACGTCGCAATCCGCATCCGGGTTCTGGGTGGGAGTCGGCACGGGGGAGGGTGCCTCGGCATCTTGGTCGGCTATGGCAATGCGCGCGATCAGCGTCCCGGCCGAGACCCTGTCGCCGAGGCCGACCAGCATCTCCGTCAGCCGTCCCGCCACCGGGGACGGAATGTCCAGGGTCGCCTTGTCGGATTCGACCACCAGCAGCGACTGATCGCGGGTGACCGCCTGTCCCGGCGCCACCGGGATCTCGATGACCGGCACGTCGGCATAGTCCCCCAGATCGGGGACGCGGATCTCGTGGAACGCGGGCATGGCGGGGACCGTCACAGGAGGGCGCGGCGCAGGTCCGACAGGACCGCGGCCACGTGTCCGAGGAAGCGGGCGGCGGCCACGCCGTCCACCACGCGGTGGTCCCAGGACAGGCTCAGCGGCAGGATCAGGCGCGGCTGGAAGGCTTTGCCGTCCCAGACCGCCTCCATGCGCGAGCGCGCCGCGCCAAGGATCGCGACCTCGGGGGCGTTGATGATCGGCGTGAAGCCGTCGCCGCCGATGCCGCCGAGCGACGAGATCGAGAAGCAGCCGCCCTGCATGTCCGCGCCCGCAAGTGTCCCGGCCCTGGCCTTGTCGGCCAGCGCAGACATCTCAGTGGCGATCTCGATGATCCCCTTCCGGTCGCATTCGCGCACCACCGGCACCATCAGGCCCTTCGGTGTGTCGACCGCGAAGCCGACATGGACATAGTCCTTGAGGACGAGGTCGCCGCCTTCGAGCGACGTGTTGAAGCGCGGGTAGGCCCGGAGCGCGGACGCCGCAGCCTTGATCAGGAAGGTCACCATGGTGACCTTCGCGGGCGGCGTGCGCGGCTCCTTGTTGAGTCCTATGCGGAACGACTCGATCTCCGTCACGTCGGCCCGGTCGAAATTCGTCACATGCGGGATCGTCAGCCAGTTGCGGCTGAGATTGGCGCCCGAGAGCGTCTGGATCCGCGACAGGGGTTCGCGCCGGACTGGGCCGTACTTGGCGAAATCCAGCGCTGGCCAGGGCGGCAGACCGGCGCCGATCCCGGAGGCCGGCGCGCTCGGCTGCCCGGCCGGCGCGGCGAGGGCGGCCTTGACGAAGGTGTGGATGTCCTCGCGCAGGATCCGTCCCTTTGGGCCGGTGGCGGGCACGTGCTCCAGGGCCACGCCGAGTTCACGAGCGAGCTGGCGCACCGACGGACTGGCATGCACATCGCCGGACGATGCCGGGAGCGGTTCGCGCTGCGCGGTCTCCGACGCGGCGCGACCAACCCCCTCTCCGGTGCGGGAGAGGGGTGGGGTGAGGGTTGCGCCGTTTCCGGAAAGACCTGATCCCTCGCCCTGTCCTTCTGCCGCACGGGGAAGGGGTCGGGCGTCCTGTCCGGGCTCCGGTTGTGCAGGAGCAACAGGGGTATCCGTTGGAGTTGCTGTTGCGGCGCCGCCCCCCTCCGCGGGCTCGACCATCAGAATCGGCGTCCCCTCCGAGACCTTTGAGCCCACCCCGACCAGCAGCTCGCGTACAACGCCAGCGACCGGGGAGGGGACCTCCATGGTCGCCTTGTCGGATTCGATGCTGAGGATCAGGTCGTCCACCGCGAGGCGGTCGCCGGGCTTCACCAGAAGCTCGATGACCGGAACGTCCCGATATTCGCCGATATCCGGAAGGGCGATCTGCAGCGCGGCGCTCATGCGGGTAAATTTCCGTAGATCGGGCGTTTGGAGGAGTTGCTGGATGTATGGAGGCCCCTCGGCAGGCCGCCCGGACTCAGATGGTCCAAGGCGCGGGAGCGTCCGCGGTGATGCCGTATCGGCGGATCGCCTCGGCAACCGTGGCGCGTGGCACCTCACCGGCCTCGGCCAGAGCGTGCAGGGCGGCGATCGCCACGTGCTGCCGATCGACCTCGAAGAAGCGGCGGAGTGCGCTGCGGGTGTCGCTGCGGCCGAACCCGTCGGTGCCGAGCGCGACGAAGCGCGCGCCGACATAGGAGGCGATCAACTGCGGGTAGGCCCGGACGTAGTCGCTCGCTGCAACGATCGGCGCCGATCCCGGTAGCAGCGCCGCCACGTGACTGACCGGCGCCTCAGCCTCGGGCTTCAGCATCGCCTGCCGCTCGGCTTCCCGGGCATCGCGCGCCAACTCGCTGAAGCTCGTGACGCTGAACACCTCGGCAGTGACGCCCCAATCCTGCGCCAGCAGGCCGGCCGCCGCGATCACCTCCGGCAGGATCGCCCCTGAGCCGAGGAGGCGCACCGTACCGGCAGCGCTCTCCGGTCCCGACAGGCGGTACATCCCCTTGAGTATGCCGACCTCCGCGCCCTCCGGCATCGAAGGCTGAGCGTAGTTCTCGTTCATGCCGGTTAGGTAGTAGAAGGCGTCCTCGCCCTCTTCCATCATCGCCCGGGCGCCCCGGTCGACGATCACCGCCATCTCGTAGGCAAAGGCCGGATCGTAGGCGCGGCAATTCGGGATCGCCGCCGCCTGCATGTGGCTCGATCCGTCCTGATGCTGCAGGCCCTCGCCGCCGAGCGTTGTGCGGCCCGCCGTGGCGCCGATCAGGAAGCCCCGGGCCCGCTGGTCAGCCGCCGCCCAGATCAGGTCGCCGACCCGCTGGAACCCGAACATCGAGTAGTAGATGTAGAACGGCAGCATCGACAGGCCGTGCACGCTGTAGGCCGTAGCCGCGGCCGTCCAGGACGAGATCGCCCCGGCCTCGGTGATGCCTTCCTCCAAAAGCTGCCCGTCCTTGGCCTCCCGGTAATACAGCATCGAGCCGGCATCCTCCGGCTCGTAGAGCTGCCCTTCAGGAGCGTAGATTCCGACCTGCCGAAACAGGTTGGCCATGCCGAAGGTCCGCGCCTCGTCGGCGACGATCGGGACGACGCGGGGCCCGAGATCCTTGTGCTTCAGGAGATTGCCGAACAGGCGCACCACCGCGGTGGTGGTCGACATCTCCTTGCCGGCGGCTTCGAGCGCGAAGCCCGCATAGGTCGAGAGCGGCGGCACCAGCACGGTCGGAGCCGTGCGGCGCCGGGCCGGCAGCACGCCGCCAAGCATCTCGCGGCGCTCGCGCAGATAGCGCATCTCAACGCCATCCTCGGCCGGCTTGTAGAATGCCAGGCCCTCCACCTGCGCGTCGGTGAGCGGCAGGGCGAAGCGGTCGCGGAAGGCGCGCAACGCGTCGACATCGAGCTTCTTGGCTTGGTGGGCGGTCATACGCGACTCGCCCGCGCCGCCCATGCCGTAGCCCTTCTTGGTCTTGGCCAGGATCACGGTCGGCCGGCCTTTTGTGGCCTTGGCGGCCGCGAAGGCCGCGTGCAGCTTGCGGAAATCGTGGCCGCCGCGCTTCAGCCGATCGACATCTGCGTCCGACATGTGGGCGACCAGCTCGCGCACCTCGGGGTCCTCGCCGAAGAAGTGGGCGAGGTTGTAGGCGCCGTCCTTGGCGCCCAGCGTCTGGTACTTGCCGTCAACCGTCTCGGCGAAACGGCGCAGCAGGGCGTGGTTGGTGTCGCGGGAGAAGATCCCGTCCCATTCCGAGCCCCACAGCACCTTGATGACGTTCCAGCCCGCGCCCCGGAACAGGCTCTCCAGCTCCTGGATGATCTGGCCGTTGCCACGCACCGGCCCGTCGAGCCGCTGCAGGTTGCAGTTGATGACGAAGGTCAGGTTGTCGAGTTTTTCGCGGGCGGCGAGCGCGAGGCCGCCGATCGATTCCGGCTCGTCCATCTCGCCGTCGCCGAACACGCCCCAGACGTGCCGGTCAGATGTATCGACCAGCCCGCGATGGTCGAGATAGCGCATGAACCGGGCCTGATAGACCGCGTGGATTGGGCCGATCCCCATCGAGCCGGTCGGAACCTGCCAGAAATCCGGCATCAGCCAAGGATGCGGGTAAGAGCACAGGCCGTCGCCGGCGATCTCCTGGCGGTAGTGCTTGAGTTGATTTTCGGAGAGCCGCCCTTCAAGGAACGCCCGCGCGTAGACGCCGGGCGCCGAATGCGGCTGGAAGTAGACGAGATCGCCGTCCGCGCCGCCCTTGAAGAAGTGGTTGAACCCGACCTCGAACAGCTCCGCAGCCGAGGCGTAGCTCGCCACGTGCCCGCCGAGCTCGCCGTACGCCATGTTGGCGCGCACCACCATGGCGAGCGCGTTCCAGCGCATGATCGAGGTGAGCCGCTCCTCGATATCGAGGTCGCCCGGGTAGCGCGGCTGCTTCTCCAGCGGAATCGAGTTGCGATAGGGCGAGTAGGGCAGGGCCTCGTCGAGGATCCCGATTTCCTTCGAGCGCCGCTCCAGCCGGTCGAGGATGAACCGTGCCCTCGCCGCGCCCTCCATGCGGAACAGCGAGTCTAGCGCCGCCAACCAGTCCTGCGTTTCCGCCGGGTCGTGATCGATTTCGGCAGACCGCACGATCGTGGCTTTCGGCGGTATGGCGTTCATCGGCGCGGCCTCCCTTGATGCGCCGGATCATAGTGGCGTTGGGACGGCTGGACATGCCCAAGATCAGGCTATGCTGTCGCGTTTCCGGTTCATTTGCCCCAAACACGCGCCAAGATCGGATAATTCAACCGTATCGATCCCCCCGATGGAAGCGACAGAACGCTTCGCGTATCCGCCCTTGAGCGGCATGATGTGCCGGCATTGATTACGAAAGCGAATGAATGGCCCCTCGCCCTGTCGCCCTGGATCCCGCCACGCTGCGCATCCTCGAACGCCTGCAGCAGGACAGCGAGATCAGTATCGCAGATCTCGCCGAGAAGGTCGGGCTTTCGACCTCGCCGTGCTGGCGGCGTGTCAACGACCTGAAGGAGGCCGGCGTGATCCGCGGCTGTGTCGCGGTGGTCGATCCGCTGAGCCTGGGACTCGCGGTCAACGTCTTCGTGCA
This sequence comes from Methylobacterium sp. E-065, assembly GCF_022829605.1. Taxonomy (GTDB): domain Bacteria; phylum Pseudomonadota; class Alphaproteobacteria; order Rhizobiales; family Beijerinckiaceae; genus Methylobacterium. The sequence continues at coordinate 172,318 of NZ_JAKSYD010000253.1, forward strand.
TGTCTCGCTGGAGAAGCAGACCCAGGCGGCACTTCAAGCCTTCGACGAGGCGGTGCGCAACCGTCCGGAGGTCATGGAGTGCTACCTGATGAGCGGCGAGGCCGACTACATGCTGCGGGTGGTGGTCGAGGATCTGGGCCAGTACCAGAAGCTTCTGCTCGACCATCTGACCCGGATTCCCGGGGTGGCCAACATCCGCTCAAGCTTCGCGCTGGGTCAGGTGAAATACAAGACGGCGCTGCCGCTCGGGCATTTGACCCGATGAGCAGACTGCCCTCAATGAGGAGGATATTGGTTCTTGTCGAATTTGAGAGGACCGAAGCACGAAGGGCCGATCCGGTCACGACGTGCGAGAGGAGGATGGTGGAGCCTAACGGGATCGAACCGATGACCTCTTCCATGCCATGGAAGCGCTCTCCCAGCTGAGCTAAGGCCCCACTCTCATCCACCGCGGTTTGGGTTCCGCGGGGGTCTCGCCGTCCGGCTAACGTCCGGCGAGGCCGGTTCTATAGGCGGCTCGCGCCGCAGACTCAACCCCTTTTTTTCGCCTTCATCGGGGGATTTTTCGAGAGGGAGGCGGGGACCGCCTCAACTCTCTTCGTCGTTCTCGATATCGCCGTCGATCAGGTCGGAGACGTCGTCGTCGCCGGCATCCTCTTCCTCAAGGAAGGTATCGTCCTCTGCCGCATCCGCGTCCTCGGTCGTCTCGTCGTCGGGCGTGGGATCCGCCTCGTCCTCGGCCGCCTCAACTTCGTCCAGAGAGACCAGCTCCGGCCCCTTCTCGTCCGTCTCGTCCTCTTCGTCGTTGGTGTTCGAGGCCCGCGCCAGCGCCGGAGGCGCCGCGCGGCTCGATGTGGCGACCGCCTGGTAAACTGCGCCGCATTTCGGGCAGGTGGCGGGATCACGGGCGAGGTCGTAGAACTTCGCGCCGCAGCTCATGCACTGGCGCTTTAAGCCAAGTTCCGGTCGGGCCACGGGGGGACACCTCGTCGTCTACTACTGTCTCGGGGAAGCGGCCCCGTTAGTCGCGGGCGCTGCCTCTGTCAATCGAACCCGGCACACCGCGTCCCGAGCGTCGCGCCCCTGGGGCGGTGCGAGGGATCGCGTGGATGACGTACGCTCGTGCGCGTGTTAACCGCACCGCGATTTCACGGTCCGATTGCAGCGGCGCGGCGATGCTGCGCGACGTCCCGGATCCTGGCCCACCTTCGAGCCCGAACGGACCTTCCGTGTCGCACGAGTCGCCTCCCGAGCCTCTAACCGCAACACCAGGCACGCCCCTGCGGGGACGGCTGCGTCCGCCCGGCGATAAGTCGATCTCTCACCGGGCGATGATCCTCGGCCTCCTCAGCGAGGGTGAGACCCGGGTCGAGGGCCTTCTCGAAGGCGACGACGTGCTGCGCACCGCGGCAGCCGCCAAGGCCCTGGGCGCCGGTGTGGAGCGCCTCGACGCCGGGCGCTGGCGGGTGCGGGGCGTGGGCATCGGCGGCCTCGGCGACCCGGCGGACGTTCTGGATTTCGGCAATGCCGGCACGGGCTCCCGGCTGATGATGGGCGTGGTCGGCGGCCAGCCTGTCACCGCAACCTTCGATGGTGACGCCTCCCTCCGGTCCCGGCCGATGCGCCGCATCCTCGATCCGCTCGCGCGGATGGGCACGCAGGTCCTCACCGAGGCTGAAGGCGGGCGCGTGCCTTTGACCCTGCGCGGGCCGAAGGAGGCGATCCCGATCACCTACGAGACGCCGGCCGCTTCGGCGCAGATCAAGTCGGCGGTGCTGCTCGCCGGCCTCAACGCGCCCGGGACCACGACGGTGATCGAGGCGGCGGCGACCCGTGACCATACCGAGCGCATGCTGCGCCTGTTCGGCGCCGCGGTCGAAGTCGCGCCGCACGGGCTGGGGGGCCACGGCCGCCGTATCGCGCTGACCGGCCAGCCGACCCTGCGCGGGACCGATGTGGTGGTTCCGGCCGATCCGTCCTCGGCGGCGTTTCCGCTGGTGGCCGCGCTGATCGTGCCGGGGTCCGACGTGCTGATCGAGGGCGTGATGATGAACCCGCTGCGGACCGGGCTGATCACGACCCTGCTCGAGATGGGGGCCGAGATCGAGCGCGTCGCCGAGCGGGACGAGGGTGGCGAGACCGTGGCGGACCTGCGCGTGCGCGCGAGCCGCCTGAAGGGCGTCGACGTCCCGGCCGAGCGCGCGCCCGCGATGATCGACGAGTACCCGGTGCTGGCGGTCGCGGCGAGCTTCGCTGAAGGCCGGACCCGGATGAACGGCCTGCATGAGCTGCGGGTCAAGGAATCCGACCGCCTCGCCGCCGTGGCGGCCGGGCTTGCCGCCAACGGCGTCCGCTATTCGGTGGAGGGTGACGATTTGGTGGTCGAGGGCGACGGGGCGGCGGCCCGCGGGGGCGGCACGGTGGCGACCCATCTCGACCATCGCATCGCCATGGCGTTCCTGGTGATGGGTCTGGCCACACGGGACCCGGTGACGGTGGATGACGGGGCGATGATCGCCACGAGCTTCCCGACCTTCCTGCCGACCATGCGGGCCCTTGGCGGCCGGATCGGAGCATGATGCCGATGCCGATGCCGCTCGTCATCGCGATCGACGGTCCGGCCGCCTCGGGCAAGGGCACGCTGGCCAAGCGCTTGGCCGACCATTACGGCCTGCCGCATCTCGATACCGGCCTGCTCTATCGCGCCGTCGCGCTGGCCCTGCTCGATGCCGGCCTTTCGCTCGACGACCGCGGGGCCGCGGCCCAGGCCGCCGAAGCCCTCGATCCCGAAAAGCTCGACGATCCGCGTCTGCGCGACCGGGCCATGGGTGAGGCGGCCTCGCGGATCTCCGCGGTGCCGGAGGTTCGCACCGGTTTGCTCCTGTGGCAGCGACGCTTCGCTGCCGATCCGCAGGGCGCGGTGCTCGACGGGCGTGACATCGGCACGGTGGTCTGCCCCGAGGCCGGGGTGAAGCTGTTCATCACGGCGTCCTCGGAGGAGCGGGCGCGCCGCCGCCATCGCGAACTGGCCGGTCGGGGCGAGACCGTAGCCTTCGCGGCCATCCTGGCCGACATCGAAGCCCGCGACGCGCGCGACTCCTCGCGGGCTGCGGCGCCGCTGCGCATGGCCGACGATGCGGTCCGGCTCGACACGACCGAACTCGACGCCGATGCCGCCTTCGACGAGGCGCGGGCGATCGTGGAGCGCGCACGGACCCGGGCCGGCTGAGCGTTCTTCCCTTTCCCCGTGTTGACCCCCCGGTTCAGCTCACCTATTGCGGACGCGCCGTCCCCGGCGACCCGCCCCAAGGCGCTCCTGGGACGCGAGCGCGTAGCTCAGCTGGTAGAGCAACGGACTTTTAATCTGTAGGTCTTGGGTTCGAACCCCAACGCGCTCACCAATTTACCAGCAAAAACAGCAAGTTGTATGACCTGGCCAATTCGATGCTACCCAGCGACGCGCTTGAGTTGCACGAGGCTGGCACTTCGGTTCTCGTCAGCACCAAACTGGGACAACTCCGGCCCAACGTCGGTGACGGCCGCCTAACCCGCCCAGTTCATGATGCCCCTGGGCTGCGTTGCGTATCGGCCCACCGCTGGTGAGATCGGACGCTCCCCCGTCCCGTGAGCAGATCGGGGTGGGGCCGAGCGGGCCGCTGTAGCTGGCCCGACGATTGCGGGTGGCCACGCTCCTCCCAAGGATTCCTCCCCCCGCCGGCTCCGCCGCGCGGGGTTTTTCGTTTACCCGTGGCCTGCATTTTGTGGTGGGATCCGGCCCATGTATCCCCTCACGGTCCGGATCTCGAGAAGCCCGCCCGGCTTGCCCTGGCAGGCTTCTTCGCGCCGCGCCTACTCTGCCTTCTTCCAGTTTATGCCGATCTCGCGGATGATCTCGGCAACCGCGGAACTTGAGGCCGTTCCAAGCCAAGCAGCCTCGGCTTCCGCTGCCCGCACCAATCTCGCAACCTCTATGCTTGTCACGACACCGGTGCTGATCAGCAACGTCCCGAGATGTTTGATCAAAAGCGCGGCCGCACTGGCGTTCTCCTGTGCACCTTTCGTGGTGTGGACCGACATCGGCTCCCCGTAGCATCCGCATTCGGGCAGCAAACGAGGGCCGATTACGCCACGCCAATCTCCGACGGTGAACGAATTTTCAGCTGCGCCGTTAAGCAGCCATGTCGGAGCCGGAAGAACCCAACGCGATCGAAAGCGATGTGCTGTGTCGCAGGATCTCGCTCGCGATCGCAGTGGACGAGCAGGTGATCGAAGTGCTGGCGGTCGCCGCGACCGTTCTGCGCGATGCGGATGATCCCGGTGCGGCTGATGTTGAAGGTGCAATCCGAACACACCGTGTCGGCATCATCAAGCAGCGAGCGATACTGGGTGCTGCGGGAATTGAGATTTGAGCGCTCAGCCCCGCATCTACGTCGTCCGAAGCAGCCGTTCACATGGCGGCAACGTGACTTATAAATGCCCTACGGCCGAGTGGGCGCTGCAGAAGCTGCGCGACGCTGCCGCGAAAGGTTACAGCGACATCACTGTTCTCGACCCGGATGGCCGAAAGATCTCGGAAGCCGACCTGATCAGCTGCATCCAGGATGCGAGCACTGTACCGAGCAAGGAACTACTTCCAGCTGGTTCTTAGAGCATCGGCCGGCCGGTCCGCGCAGAGAAACAAAGCACCCCCGGATGGGCCCATCCTCGCGGCGGGCCTTCTCGGCGCCAGCGCGCCGAAAACAGCCTCATCGTACGACCGCTGTTGGGTGTCGTTCGCTTGGGCGTGAGCCGCGCCTTCGCCGGAGCGACCCCTAACCCCGATCAGGCTGACGCTGGAGGCTGGCTGTCGCCTTTACGATCGCCAGCACGCCGGCCCGGGCGGTGCTGTCCGTGATGCTCGCGAAGGCCATCACAAGCTCCATCGCCTGCGGATCCTCCAGGAAGGTCGCCGAACTGGCCTCAGTCTCGTTCGATCCCGGCTGACGTGCGAAGAAGGTCTCGACCGGGACTTTCAAGAGGTCGGCGATCGCCTGAAGCCGCCCGGCGCCGATGCGATTGCGCCCCTTCTCGTACTTCTGCACTTGCTGGAAGCTGACGCCGAGGGCGTTTCCGAGAGCGGTCTGGCTCAAGCCCTGTGCGGCTCGCAGCACGGCGATACGGCTGCCGATGGTGCGATCGGCGTCTGTCGCCAACTTGGGTGCCGTGTGAGTGATCGACCGTGCAGACATGCGAACGTGGCTTTCGAGTAGATCGGTAGGGAAGGCCGCGATTCGGCCGCCTACCAAACAAAATAATGCGCGATTGAGTTGCGCACAAATATGCAATCCAGGCGTGCGTCAACTAGCTGGCTCACTCGCAGCCCGTGAAAGTTTGGGACGTGCGCAGTCTGCATCTTCAACTCAGGCTTGAGTTTTACCGCATTACCCAAGGAGCCGGGCGTCAGCCTGCGGCGCCGGATCGCGGACGAGCCGGGCTGTGATCTGTGGGGATGTTGGGGGCAACCCCGATGTTGGCCGACACAGGTTGTTGCGCTAGCCAAGTCATTAATCCGGCGCGACTTTCCGCAGTCCATGATGTGTGCATGTTCAGACACGCGAGCCAATCATGCACTTCGAGATCCGTTCGACCGGACGCCACCTGTGGACCTGGGTCCTGCTCGACGCCACGCAGCTGACGGTCCTCGAGTCGGACCGGGCCTTCCCGTCGGAAACGCAGGCTTCGGCGGCGGCTCTGGCCTTCGCCAAGCTCGTCACCCGCGCTGGCCGTACGCTGACATCCAGCCCGGTCGGCGGGCTGATCTGAGCCAGCCTTCAACCCACGCACTGGCGCCGCGCCGTCCCTCGCCGCCCTGCAGGCTTTCGGCGAAGTCGTTGAGGACCTGGCTTCGTTGACGCTATGGCGTTGCTACAACCGCTCGATCGATAGTGGTGAAGGGTTTTGGCCCCTAGAACGATCGGTCGCTTATCAAACGATCGTGCAAGGCGGCTTGTTCGGGTCAGACATCCGCGCAAGCGGCAGGCCGCATCGCGTAGGCCGTCGGGAACTCCGCGCGTAAGGCCCACAAGGCCGAACGGATCGCGCCCCGCACCTGCGCGGAGGCGCCTTCCCTCTCGGCTCTGACACGCAAATCCTGAAGCGCCCGCAGAAGCACGGTCCGCTGCGGGGCACCCGGTAGGCCGTGATCCGTCGTCAGGAGTGCCAGCAGCGCCCGTCCGAGCGGATCGGCAAACAGGGTCGACATTCCGGCAGTCCTGACCCCTGTGTCGTTTTTGCGCGTGCGAGCATATTCAGTACGATGGCGGTATCGATACTGTGTGGAGCCGCATAGAGCGTAGCCTGTACCGATGACGCGTCATTCACGGCGGGTTGCCGGTGACGCCGTTAACTGATTTCACAAAAAGCCTCGTCAACGGGCGCCGAGTCCTGTCATGGGCCGCCCGATTCTCTGGTCCAGAACGAGTAGGCCGGGAGGGAGGTATCCAGTCTGTTCCGTTGCGAAAACAGCATTGTCGATGCTGGAATGGGCGCGATGAGGCGCAGGGGCGAGGTCCCGCCATGCGGATCGGGCACCTTGGAACCCATCAATCCGGTTTGTGTTGGGCCTTCAACGCAATTGCGAAGGGTTCATCGATGCGTAAGCTGGTTCTTCTCTCCGCCGTCACGCTGTGCCTCGGCGCCGTCGGCCCGAGCGTCGCACAGGCCCAGGGTTACGGTTATCGCGACGGATACGGTCGCAGCTATGAGCGTGGCTATGAGCGTGGCTACGGGCGTCATCGGGATTACGGCTATCGCCGTCATCGCGGTCTCTCGACCGGGGCCGCCATCGGCCTCGGCGTTGCAGGCGCGGCGGCTGGCGCTGCGGCAATGGGCGCGTTCGATCGGGGCGGTCCGGGCTATTACGGCCGCGGGTACTGAGCCAAGCCACTGACAGACCAGGGCCCCACCGCACGCGTGCGGTGGGGCCCTTTTTGTTAAATGGGCTTGCCCGGTTTCCCAAATCGCAGAGTTCGCCGGAGCCATTCGCGCAGCGTCGGCCGAACGGCCCGCTTGGCCCGTTTCTCGGCGAAAGCGTCGATGCGGATGCGGTCGGTCGGGACTTGGCGCAGGAAACGTTCGGCGATCTCGAAGATCAGAACGTCGGGTTTGACGCTTTCGATATAGGCCCAGTCGAGGTTCGCCGACCAGATCGCGTGGACTTCGGCGAAGGACTCGGCGAGCATCGCGGTCAGGCGCGCGCCCGGACTGTAGATGTAGGAATCGCCGAACAGCACGACCCGGCGCGGGTCCGGCGCCGCATCATTCCGCATTACGACGCGCGAACCCACGAACAGGCCGCGCGGCCGGATCGCCCGACCGCTTTCGCGCACGTGAACGAGAGCGTTCGCGTCAACGCGGTCCGCGCGGCGCGAAAAATTGTAGGCCACGTAGTCTTCCTCGATCGGCGGTTTGAGCTTCTCGCCGAGATCGAACGTGAACCGCGCGCGCTCATGCACGCCGGTGAAGACATGCTCGGCCACTGGTGCATCGAGGGCCTCACACAGCGCGCGGTAGGCCGTGAGATAGCCGCGATAGGTCCAATGCGTGTCCGTCTGCAGATATACGGGCTCGTCGCCCCGCGCCGCGCGCAACGGCGTCAGCAGATCGAGCATCCGGGTACCGCCATCCGGTTTCAGGAGCCGGGCGAGGCGAACGGCGGGTGGGTTGTCGAGGCCCGGAAACGCGCGACCCAGCGTATCGGGATAGACCGCGAGCTTGTCGGGGACGACTGCGTGAACGTGGCGGATGCCGAGGGCATCCAGGCGTCTGGCGCGCCGGTCGATCAGTTGTGCCCAGCGTGCGAGGATCCGGCGCGACAGGGGGCTGTCTCCGTAGAAGACTTCGACCTCGCGGGCACGGCCGACCCAGAACAACCAGCCATCCTGCCCGACGGCCACGCCGTTGCCGCTCGCCATGGAAAGATCCGCGCACTCGCCGCGTCGCCGGCCAACCGAGCCGGCGCCCTCGCGGGTGGCCTCGACGGATCCGCGTCGGATTGCAAGCCCGATGCGCCGCGCGGCCGGACTCCGTGCGGGGCGCTGCTTGAAGATCGAAGCCGACATTCGCTTTTGGCTGAGCCGAGCGATGGTTTTCGCGGCGATCGGCGCGGCCGGATGAACCTTATTGCCGCGCCGGAGGTACACGGAGCAGGCGCGGGTCTTCGCGCTGTGCTTCGGAGAGGCAGCGGTTCATGTCCGCACTCGTGTCCCTGCTCGGCTGCGGCTTGGTGCTAACGGGTTTCGCCGCGGAACGCTTTGCCGAACAGCGCTGGCTCGCCGCCGGTCAGCCAGGTTCCGTCGATGCCTGCGCGGTTCTGGCTCTGGCGCTACCCGCTGTAGGCCTCACGTTGATGGCTGCAATCGCTGCCTGAACACCTACCGGCCTAGGGATGGCTCGCGCCTGTCATCAGCCCGCGCTGCGCGGTGGATCGCTGCGCCGAGATCACTCCTGCTCGAGACAGAATTGTACGCCGGTCGTCCTTTCCTTGCGCCAGATGACTTTGACCGCGTACCGCACCTTGGCGTCCGCCAGCACCAAATCAAACGCGTTCTCAACCATCGTCGCGTGTTGGCCGAGGAACTCCAGCATCGCGCCGCGGTCGGAGATGTTCCTGACCTGGCAGGGAAACCGAACCCCGTCCGAGTTCAGCGCGAAGGCAAGGAGCGCCGTGGGTTTTCGAGGCGTGGCACGCCGCTCTGCATGGCCGCTGAAGGGCGTGGCATTGCGAGACATGGCCGATTTTCCTGCCCATGTCGGCCAACATGGCACGAGTTCAGTAAAAATGACGGTGATTTACTAATATGTAATTGACGACCCGGCGCCGCGCGGCAGCACTTCCACCCATAGGTCCGCAGGTTATCCGTGCTAGCGACAGGTCCGTTGCCGCGCATCAGTTCATGGCCCCTGGGTGTTGGTGCGTCGGAAGAGCGCTACGGCCGGTCCGAACGGCTGTCATCGCCGGGGAGGGGCGGTCCTTTTCCTGCTTTGATGAATCGGCCTACGACCAGGCCGAGCGGAATCGACACCAGAAACCAGCCTCTGAGGAATCGCAGGGCCTTCATCGTGTATTGCTCCCCGATCTGAACTGGCGACGTCTTCGAAGTTGGTGCCGCACGGGGCTTACGCTGCGCGGGCACATTGGTTCACTGGCCCGCGCGGAGTTGCGTTCGCCGCCGCGAAGCCCAGGCCTATCTGATCGGGATGAACGCCATCCTGGCCCTGCCGGGACCCACCAGCGGCGATCCCGGGACAATCATGCATCTGTGCACCAGTCTGACGTTCGTGCCGTTCCTGTTCGGTCTACTTGCCGGGGTGTCGCTCCCTGCGGCCGCCGAGGCGCCAGGGCAACCACCGATTGTTGCCGCCCAGGCTGCTCCGGTTTGGCTGCCCAGTTTTTCGCGCAACGTCCAGGGTACCGGTCTCCCCGGCATCGACGGGGGACACGTCTTCCTTTGGAATCAGCCCCAGGGTTTCGACCCGGTCTCGACGTTGCGGGTCGACCGGCACGTGCCGAACGGGTCAGGCGAGGCCACCCACACCTATAAGGCGCTGTGGGCGCTCGGCTCCACCGGCCCACATAATGCCGGCTACGAGTGGACGATCACCGGCGAGCTGCACAACCGGGCGCTGGCCAGCACCGGCGCTCAGAACGTCGCAGTGAACGGGACCATCTTCAAGGAGCCGAATGGGATCGGTCCGGTCGGCCCGTCCTGGGCCGGCAACTTCAACTGTGTGGACACGACCACCGAGGCCGATCCCTTCGCGTCGTGTATCGGCGCGGAGATCGACGTCTCAGCCCAGTCGCCGACCACCGACCGCAATCGCCAGCAGGTCGGACTGCAGATCTCCACAGGGGGCGTACCAGGCGCCCACACCGGATACGGCATCCTGATGGGCAATCTCACCGGATCGATTACCGACCGGGCCATCTCGTTTCAGGGCGAGGGTACCTATGGAATCGGGATCGACGCTGCTGCGGCTCGCTTCACCGGCGTGCCGATCCTGCTCGGTCCGGGCCAAATGATTGCGCTCGATGGCACGCAAGACGGTGCTTTCTCGCGACGGCTCGGCTTTGACGGGCGCGACCTCATTTACGCCGGCGGTGCCGGTCCGGTGTTCCGGGTGAGCGATGCCGGCCATGTTGAGGCCGCCTCACTTCGCGAGGCGCGACCGCAACCGCCCGCAAGCAGCAGCGATCGTTGCGAACCCGGAGACCATGCCTGGGACGACGCCTACGAATATCGCTGCGTTGCCCCGAATCGCTGGAAACGCGCGGCGCTCACCGATTGGTAGGACGATCGGTTTCGGCCTTAGCGGTCGAGGATCCGAACCACGGCGCGCGACGCCGGATCGACCACCACGATCTTGTCGCCCGGCGCCACGAAATAGCCGAAACGGCGCAGTCGCGGATCGGGGGCGTCCGTGAACGGGGCGAGCCGGACATCCTCGGGCACGATGCTGCCGGGCCGCAGCGGGATCGATCCCACGATCGGTCCCGGGCCGACCGGGCGGCGTACAATGTAGTCGCGCACCACGACGTCGTCGTCGGGGCCGAAATCGTCGGGTCCCACGATGATCGCCTGTGCGAAGGCGGAGCCAGTGAAGAGCGCGGCGAACCCGAGGGCGGCGGCGAGGCTTGCGCGTGTCGACATGTCGGGCTCCATAAGCACGGCCGCCGGAAACACGGCCGAACCCGGATCGGTTCCCGTGCCGGGCGCGCTCAACGGCCGATCTGGCCCGCCTCGCTCAGCGGCAGCGGCGACCAGCGGGTGATCTGCACGTACCCGTCGAGGGCCGCGACCACGATGTGGCGGCGGTGGCGATGCACCACCGCACCGGCGGCGTGGGTATGCCGCTCCTGCCAGCCGTCAGCCTCCGCCACGTAGACGCGCGTATCGCCGAGGCGGGCGATGGTCTCGACCGTGCCGAAGGCCCGCACCCGGCGCAGGATCGCGCCCACGTCCTTTCGGAAATCGAGGGTCCGGTCGCCATCGGTGGCGCGCGGCCAGTAGGAGCCGTCACCCTGCGGCTCGGCCCAGCGCCAACGTCCGGGCAAGTCGCGCCCGAGGGGGCCGGCGACGAGGCGGCGCGCCGCCATCTGGCACTTGGCCAAGAGGGTCTCGTGCGATTCCTGCGGGCTGAGGGGAAACATCTCCTGCGCCAGGATATCGCCGGTGTCGAAGCCGTCCGCCAGCACGTGGGCGGTCACGCCCCAGGTTTCGTAGCGGTCGAGCACGGCGCGGAACAACGGGTACGGGCCACGCCCGATCGGGAGCGGGGAGGGGTGGATGTTGAAACCGTAAGCCGCATGGCCGCGCCAGCCGCGCACCAGCCACGGGTAACCCGCGACCACGAGCGCCCAGTCCTTGCCGTGGTCGGCCTGGATCGCCTCGATGTCACGCTCGCGGATCCGCGAGAGCTGGATCGGGATGCGCAGCGACCGGGCGCGGGCGACAATCACGTCGTTGTGGTCGTAGATCCCGTCGCAGGGGCGGGTGAACAGCTTCACCGGCGTCCAGCCAGCGTCCAGAAGCCCCTCGAAGACGCCCCCCAGGAAGTCGATGCCGGCGAACGCGAACTTCATGTGTCCCGCCTGCGACCTTGTGAACGTGGAGGGCGCAGGCTTGCAGCCTGCCCGCCGTCGCCCCCGGCCTTACCTTGAACCCGACGGCTTGTGTAGCGAGGGGGATCCACGTGAGGCGGGTGATCAGCGACAGCGGAACGGGGTGGTGGATCACAGAGAAAGTCATCGGCGTGGCTGGCGGCCGCTCGACCGTTCGGACCGAGAACTGAAACGATGCCGGGCAAGCCCAAAGCCGGATCCTGCGGAACGCTGCGCCTGATCCTCGGCGACCAGCTCACCCGCCGCGTCTCCAGCCTGACCGACCTCGATCCAGAAAGCGATGTCGTGCTGCTGGTCGAGGTGCGGGACGAGGCGACCTATGTCCGCCACCACAAACAGAAGATCGCGTTCCTGTTCGCCGCCATGCGCCACTTTGCGGCCGAGCTGACGGCCGAGGGCATCCGGGTCGACTACGTGCGCCTGTCCGATCCGGACAACACCGGCAGCTTCACAGGCGAGCTCGAGCGTGCGGTGGCGCGGCACAAGCCGGAGCGCGTGACCGTCACCGAGCCCGGTGAATGGCGGGTCTGGCAGATGATGCAGGACTGGCGCGAGTCCCTCGGGCCGCCGGTGGACATCCGTGCCGACAACCGCTTCCTCTGCCCGCGGGAGGATTTCGCGGGCTGGGCCGAGGGCCGGCACCATCTGCGGATGGAAACCTTCTATCGCGGCATGCGCCGCCGCACCGGCCTGCTGATGGAGGGCGGCGAGCCGGTCGGCGGGCGCTGGAATTTCGACGCCGAGAATCGCAAACGCCTGCCGAAGGGCCACGCGCTGCCCGACCGGATCGGCTTCCAGCCGGATGCCGTGACCCGGGAGGTCATCACCCTGGTGGAGCGGGAGTTCGGCGACCATTTCGGCGATCTCGCCAGCTTCTCCTGGCCCGTGACGCGGACCGACGCGCTCGCCGCACTCCGGCACTTCATCGCCACGTGTCTGCCGACCTTCGGCGACTACCAGGACGCCATGAAGACCGGTGCACCGTTCCTGTATCATGCGCTGATCTCGCCGGCCCTGAACGCCGGCCTTCTGACCGCGGAGGAGATCTGCTGGGCCGCCGAGCGCGCGTTCCGCGAGGGGGCGGCGCCGCTGCACTGTGCCGAGGGATTCATCCGGCAGATCCTCGGCTGGCGCGAATATGTCCGCGGCCTCTATTGGGCGCGGATGCCCGAGTACCGCGACACGAACGCGCTCGGGGCCGGCAGGGCCTTGCCGTGGTTCTACTGGTCGGGCGAGACCAAGCTCAACTGCATCGCACAGGTGGTCGCGGATACGCGCGCCCATGCCTATGCCCACCACATCCAGCGCCTGATGGTGACGGGCAACTTCGCCCTGATCGCCGGTCTCGACCCGGGGCAGGTGGAGGAATGGTACCTGATCGTGTTCGCTGATGCCTACGAGTGGGTCGAATTGCCCAACGTTCACGGCATGGTGCTCTGGGCGGATGGCGGCGTGATGGGCTCGAAGCCCTACGCCGCTTCGGGCGCCTACATCGATCGCATGTCGGATTATTGCGGATCGTGCGCGTTTGACGTGAAGGTCAAATCGGGCGCGACCGCCTGCCCGTTCAACTACCTCTATTGGAATTTCCTGATCGAGAACGAGGACAAACTCGCGAACAATCCGCGCATGGCGATGCCCTACAGGACCCTGCGCGGCTTCGGGGACACGCGCCGCGCCGAGATCCGCCATGACGCGACGACCTTTCTTCGGTCCCTCGCGAGCAAGCCCGAACCGGCCTACAAGGGCGACCAGACCGAAAGCGCCGTGTAGGGGGCGATGGACCGTCGGCCGGTCTCGCTCTGGATCCCGGCCGAGATCCTGAAGCTGATGCGTCCGACGGTAAAATCCGTCGCGTGCAGCCCGATGTTCAGTTTTCTGAAGCCGGACGCATCCGTGTTCAGACTGGCTTCCGGCCCGAAATAGGTATCCCAAAGTCGATAACCCCAGGCGGCGCGGGCCCAGACGCTGTCGAGCGCGGTGCCCGCGACCACTGTGCCTTGAAGCATTGTGCCCTCGGAAGGGCGGGCCCAGATCTCGCCGTGCAAACGAAGACCGAAGCGGGATGGCAGGAGGAGCGGCCCATTCGGCTCCACGAGCATCTGCGTCGTCATCTCGGGGCCAGCGAAGGCCACGATCACGCCCCACTCGAAGAACCACTGATACCCGAAGACGAGCGCGCCGAGGGCCGTGTAGCGCTGAACCGAACCCTCCGGGCCACGCTCGGCCTGTTGGCCGCCGCCGAGGCTCGCCAACACCACGACGCCGTCGCGATCGAGGGACGGCAGGCCGACCTTTGCGCCGGCTGTCATGAACGTGGCGGCGCCCGCATCGAGACTGCCGAACACGAGCGTGTCGATCTCACCGGCGCGTGCAGCATCCGCCAGACTGATCCAGAACAAGATCCCGACAGCAACGCAGATGCCACGAAGACGGCGCTTGAGTTGAGGGTGTCCGACTCGCACGGTTTTACCTCCTTGCGGAGGATGATCCGTGAGATACGTGAGCGAGTCGAGTCGATCTATGCGCGGTCTGCGTCGATGCGCGGATCTTAATCTTCGGCTGCGTTTGATTTATATCAAGAACTGTTTCGAAACACCTCGGGACGAGATTTCCGTTTCCCGACTGCAGCGTTTGCTGCGAAATGGCGGCGCCCTGCCGAAGGAGTGGGCGGTGCTGACGCACAGCTGCCGTGCTTGGCGTACCACGCGATCTCCGCTAGAGCCCCCGCGGGACAGCGAAGGTTGGCGGATCCTTGACCTCCGGTGCACGAACGTCCGACGTCCTCACTGTTTTGGCGAGCCAAGAAGGTGAGCGCCTCACGGTGGGCGACATTGTTGCGGTCCTGCGGGACCGTGCCTTCGCGCTGCTCGTCGTGCTGCTCGGCTTACCGAACTGCCTGCCGATGCCGCCGCCGATCCCGCTGATCTGTGGGCTTCTGCTGCTGCTGGTGGCGACTCAGATCGCGGTCGGCATGTCGGCACCGTGGCTGCCGCGGATGCTGCTCGGCCGCTCCATCGCGTTGACCGATGTGCGGCGCGCCGTGACGCGGGCGGTGCCGGTTCTGCGGCGTCTGGAGCGCTGGTCGCGCCCGCGCCTGAGCGTGTTCGACACCGCGCTGGGCATGCGCGGTATGGGCATAGCCCTACTGGCCCTAGCGCTGGCCCTGATCGTGGCCGCGCCCATTGTCGGGCAGATCCCGCTGGGACTCGCCGTCTGCCTCGTGGGCCTTGGCCTTGTCGAGCGTGACGGTGTCGTGGTGCTGGGCGGCCTCGTCATCGGTCTGTTCGGCGTCGCGATCAACGCCGGTTTCGCTTATGCGGTCATCGCGGGAATCCTGAGCCTTCTGAACGTCTGGTAGGACGGATCGGAGGCGATAGTGGATCTGATCTGCCCAGAAGCGCCCGCTAGTCGGGTGTGCTCGATTTTCTGTTAGCGGCGGACGGGAACGCGCTTCAGAGGCGGTAGCGGATCTGGTCGGTCCAGAAGCGCTCCAGACGACCGAGCGCCTGGTTGAGCCGACCGAAATCGTCATCCGAGATGCCGCCGATCGGTGCGATCGTGCGGGCGTGCTTGTCGTAGAGACCCTGGATGATCTCGTGCACCTGACGGCCCTTGTCGGTGAGGCTGATCCGGACTGAGCGGCGGTCGGTCTTCGAGCGAGCGTGGTGCAGGTAGCCGGCCTCGACGAGCTTCTTGACGTTGTAGGAGACGTTGGAGCCCAGATAGTAGCCCTTGGTCCGCAGCTCGCTTGCGGTGAGTTCCTTGTCGCCGATGTTGTACAGGAGCAGGGCCTGGACGCTGTTGACGTCCTCGCGGCCGCGCCGCTCGAACTCGTCCTTGATCACGTCGAGGAGCCGGCGGTGCAGGCGCTCGACGAGGTGAAGCGCCTCGAGATAGGAGCCCCGAGCCGGCAACGCCTCTTCGATGGTTTCGATCTTGGTGGCCCTGGCGCCCTGGGTCTTCATGTCTGCCTCGCCGTCTGATGCCGCGGTATCCGTTCAATGCGGTGCCGCTGATGTTGGCTAAGCTACCGCTCGGGAATGAAAGGCGATTTAAGCGACAGGATGAATTGCCGATTTACGCTTTGCGGTAAAGACAAACTGAAGCGAAGATCAAAACGGTTCGTTCACCGTGCTTCCTGCGCCGCCAGCCAGGACAGCACGAAGTACAACAGCACGACGCAGCCACCGAATACGAGAAGCGGGATCGGCACGGGCAGGAGTTGCGGGGTCAGCACGGCGAGCGTCAGCGCTGAAGTGACGGCAAGCAGCCAGATGACGCCGCCCCAGGCACTGGTCAGCCACAGACCGATCGCCGCCGCGGCATCGACCACTGCGAAATAGACGATCGCCGCCTGCCGGCCGAACGGCTCGGACTCGAACGGCCGCACCCCGGGGATCACGTCGAGGATGGTCGCCCAGGACGCGAGGCTCTTACTGAGCCAGATCAGCGCCGTGATCCGCATGAACCAGATGAGGGCCATATCCCACGCGCCGGGTGCCGGGCCCTGGGCGCGCTCGATCCGGTCGGTCGGGATCTCGCCCGGCCGTGGTGTCTTGCGTCGGATCGGGAAGGAGCCCGGCACTACGACGCGCTCTGGGCAGGGAGGGGCCGGTGCATCATCGAAGCCGGGTCCTAATTGTGGGTGGGTGCGCGGGTTGAAGCGGTTTGGCGAGTCTGCGTCAACGGTCGGGTTTCGCCGGTTCGCTCCCGTGTGTTAGTCCGGCGCCTCCGGCGCGCCTGCGTCGAGCGATCCGCGGCGCCGGCCGCGCGAACGGTAGCGAAGCTGCATGTCAGACACCTTGCCCGAGCCGCGTCCCATCGCCCTGGAGGCCGCCCGGGAGGGCGCCCGGGTCGAGGGCCTGAAGATCACCCAGCGGCCGCGCCGCAACCGCAAGGCGGATTGGTCGCGCCGCCTCGTCCGCGAGCACACGCTCACCGTCGACGATCTGATCTGGCCGATGTTCGTGATCGACGGCGCTGGACGGCGTGAGCCGATCGCCTCGATGCCGGGCGTCGAGCGCCTCTCGGTGGACGAGATCGTGCGCGATGCCGAGCGCGCGGCCCGGCTCGGGATCCCGGCGGTGGCCTTCTTTCCCTTCACCGAAGTGTCGCTACGCGACCCGACGGGCTCCGAGGCGCTGAACGCCAACAACCTCGTCTGCCAGGCGGTGCGGGCGGTGAAGCGGGCGGTCCCGGAAATCGGCATCATGACCGACGTGGCGCTCGATCCCTATACCAGCCACGGCCATGACGGCCTGATGCGAGACGGGGCGATCCTCAACGACGAGACCGTGGCGGTGCTCGTGGAGCAGAGCCTGATCCAGGCCGAGGCCGGGACCGACATCATCGCCCCCTCCGACATGATGGATGGCCGCGTTGGCGCGATCCGGGCGGGGCTCGACAAGGCCGGGTTCCTCGACGTGCAGATCATGGCGTATGCGGCAAAATACGCGAGCGCCTTCTACGGCCCGTTCCGCGACGCGATCGGCACCAAGGCCGCGCTGGTCGGCGACAAGCGCACCTATCAGATGGATCCGGGCAATTCCGCCGAGGCCCTGCGCGAAGTGCGTCTCGACCTCGACGAGGGGGCCGATTCGGTGATGGTCAAGCCGGGCCTGCCCTACCTCGATATCATCCGCCGCGTTCGAGACGAATTCCAGGTCCCGACCTTCGCCTATCAAGTGTCGGGCGAGTACGCGATGATCGAAGCGGCCGCCCGGAACGGATGGCTCGACGGTGACCGTGCGATGGTCGAGGCGCTGCTTGCCTTCAAGCGCGCCGGAGCGGACGGGATCCTCACCTATCACGCCCCCCGGGTCGCCGAGCGCCTGCGCAACCATCCGTGAGGCCCGCGCATCGCTGGCTGCTGGCAGCAGCGATCGCGGCCGGCTTCCTCGGCGGGCTCGCCACTTGCGACGACAATCGGCGCCGCGAGCAAGTCGCCACCTGTCGGCGGGCCCTCCCGGCGGTCGCACCGGAGGCCGGGATCCGTCTGCTGCGGGCGGCTCCCGGATCGACGCCCGATACGGTCCGGGTCGATTACCTCGATGGTCATCGCCAGCATTGGCTGACCTGCCGCTTCGATGGGGGCTCGACCCTGCTGGCGCTGGCGACCGAGAGCAGCACCCTGTCCGGGCCAGCGCTCTACATGCTGAAGCGCTTCTATCTCGACACGCCCGACGCAACGGCCGCCGATCCGGCCGGGCACTGAGTGGGTCTGCCCGGCGCACGCCTCTTGCGTCTTGCCGATATCGCCACCACTTCTCGACGCGCAGCCTCGCTTGCAGGACGCGACATGATGCAGAACACGCAACCCGGTTACGCGCCACGCTTCGATGCGCCTAGCTACGCCACATCCTTGCCCGTACCCTTCGTACGAGCGAGCCTTGGCGCCCGCGGGGTCGCCTATCTCCTGGATATCCTGTTCATTTTCGGCTTCACCGTGCTGCTCACGCTGCTGATCACGGTGGTCGGCGTCGTCACCTTCGGGCTTGGCTGGACGCTGTTCGCGATCCTCCCGGCGAGCGGCATCATCTACAGCGCAATCACGGTCGGCGGCCCGCGGCAGAGCACGATCGGGCAGCGGCTGATGGGCCTGCGGGTCGTGGCGCCAGAGAGCGGCGGGCGGGTCGACATCATCACCGCGGCCGTCCACGCGCTGCTGTTTTACGTCGCGATTTCGACGTTCCTGCTCTGGTGCGTGGACATTGTCTTCGGACTGGTGCGGTCCGATCGTCGGCTTGCACACGATCTTCTGCTTGGTGTCGCCGTGGTCCACGCCCGCTGACGTCCTCGTGTCGCGGTGAAAATCGCGCCCAGCGACGGTTCGGGCCATTGAGCCCGGCCGTTCCGCCGTTACACTGGTATGCCGGCGCCGACAGATTGCTTCCGGCGCAGGGTCAATCAGAAGCGTGACCAGCCACCCGCGCGACACACCGCAATTTTATCTCACCGCGCCCTCGCCGTGCCCGTATCTGCCGGGCCAGGAGGAGCGTAAGGTGTTCACGCATCTCGTCGGCCGGCGTGCCCGCGACCTCAACGAGATCCTGACGCAGGGCGGTTTCCGCCGCTCGCAGACCATCGCGTATCGGCCGGCTTGCGAGACCTGCCGTGCCTGCGTCTCCGTTCGTGTCGTGGTGGACGAGTTCGAGCCGAGCGCGAGCCAGCGCCGTATTCTCAGCCGCAACGCGGATTGGATCGGGACGCCAGAGCCTAACCGGCCGGCCTCCGAGCAATACGCCCTGTTCCGCCGCTATCTCGACGCGCGCCATGGCGACGGCGGCATGGTCGACATGACGGTGCTCGATTACGCCATGATGGTGGAGGACAGCCACGTCGATACGCATCTGGTGTCCTACCGGCGTCGGGGGCCGGACACGGCGATCACCGGGCACGGTTCCGGCCTGCCGCTCGCCTTCTGCCTGACCGACGTCCTCGCCGATGGCTTGTCGATGGTCTACTCGTTCTACGACCCCGAGGAGGCCTCCCGCTCGCCGGGCACGTTCATGATCCTCGATCACATCCACCGGGCCCGGCGCCTCGGCCTGCCGTACCTGTACCTCGGCTACTGGGTCGAGGGTTCGCGCAAGATGGACTACAAGTCCCGCTTCCTGCCGCAGGAGCGTCTGATGGGCCAGGGCTGGGTGCGGGCGGACTGACGCTCCACCGCCGAAGCGCCCCGGATATGCCGGATCTGCATTGAGCGGCCGGGCCAGCGCGTGCTACCGGCCTCGCACGTATTTCAGACCGCGCCGAGGCCCCATGATCCCCCGCTACAGCCGCCCCGCGATGACCGCGATCTGGTCGCCTGAGAGCCGCTTCCGGATCTGGTTCGAGATCGAGGCCCACGCCACCACTGCGCTCGCCGAGATCGGCGTCGTGCCGAAGGAGGCTGCCGAGATCGTTTGGGCCAAGGGTCGAGACGCGGTGTTCGACGTCGCCCGCATCGACGCGATCGAGGCGGTGACCAAGCACGACGTGATCGCGTTCCTTACCCATCTCGCGGAGATCGTCGGGCCGGAGGCGCGCTTCGTCCACCAGGGCATGACCTCCTCGGACGTGCTCGATACCTGCCTCAACGTGCAGCTCGTGCGGGCCGCCGACATCCTGATCGCCGATGTTGATGCCCTGCTCGACGCCCTCAAGGCCCGGGCCTTCGAGCATAAGCTGACCCCAACCATCGGCCGCTCGCACGGTATCCATGCCGAGCCGGTGACCTTCGGGTTGAAGCTCGCCCAGGCTCATGCCGAATTCCAGCGCAACCGCCGTCGTCTGGTTGCGGCTCGGGAGGAGATCGCCACCTGCGCGATTTCCGGCGCAGTCGGCACCTTCGCCAACATCGACCCCCGGGTCGAGGTCTACGTCGCCGAGAAGATGGGGCTCACGGCCGAGCCGGTCTCCACCCAGGTCATCCCGCGGGATCGCCACGCGCAGTTCTTCGCGACGCTGGGCGTCGTCGCCTCTTCCCTGGAGCGGCTGGCCATCGAGATCCGCCATCTCCAGCGCACCGAGGTGCTGGAGGCGGAGGAGTTCTTCTCCGAAGGGCAGAAGGGCTCCTCGGCGATGCCGCACAAGCGCAACCCGGTGCTGACCGAGAACATCACCGGCCTCGCCCGGATGGTCCGCGGCTACGTCACCCCCGCCCTGGAAAACGTCGCTCTCTGGCACGAGCGCGACATCTCGCATTCCTCGGTCGAGCGGATGATTGGCCCCGACGCCACCGTGACCCTCGACTTCGCTCTGGCGCGGATGACCGGGGTGATTGAGAAGCTGCTGATCTACCCGGCCAACATGCAGAAGAACCTCGACCGGCTGGGCGGCCTCGTCCACTCGCAGCGGGTGCTGCTGGCGCTCACCCAGGCGGGTGTCTCGCGGGAGGACTCCTACCGTCTGGTCCAGCGCAACGCGATGCCGGTATGGCGCGGGGAGGGCGACTTCCTTGAGCTGCTGAAGGCCGATTCGGAGGTGACGGCGGCCCTGTCGCCCGCGCAGATCGAGGAGTGCTTCGATCTCGGCTATCACTTCAAGCACGTGGACACGATTTTTGCGCGGGTGTTCGGCGCGGCCTGAGATCGCCGCACGATTCCTGCTTCAGGCTAGCGACGAACACAGGAAGGCTGCCCGTGACCGCTCCCCGCACCGTCTATCTCAACGGCGAATTCCTTCCCTTCGAGCAGGCCCGCGTGCCGATCATGGATCGCGGTTTCCTGTTCGCGGACGGAATTTACGAGGTCTCGGCGATCCTCGATGGCAAGCTTGTCGACAACGCCGCCCATCTGGCGCGCCTCGACCGGTCGCTCGGTGAAATCGGCATCCGCAACCCGCACGATGCCGCGGGCTGGGAGCGGTTGCAGACGGAGCTCGTCGCCCGCAATGGCGTCACCGAGGGCCTCGTCTACATGCAGGTGACCCGGGGTGTCGCCGAGCGGGATTTCGCTTTCCCTAAGGGCGATGTCGCGCCGACCGTGATGATGTTCACGCAGGCCAAGACCGTGCTGGACAACCCGCTCGCCGAGACGGGCGCGCGGGTAATCACCGTTGAGGATCTCCGCTGGAAGCGCCGGGACATCAAGTCGGTGGCCCTGTTGGCCCAGGTGCTGGCCAAGCAGCAGGCCGCCGAGGCCGGCGTATCCGAGGCCTGGATGGTGGAAGACGGGGCTGTGACCGAGGGCTCGTCGTCCACAGCTTTCATCGTCAGCCGCGAGCGCGTCCTAGTGACCCGGCCGCTGTCGACCGCGCTGCTGCCCGGCATCACCCGCGCCTCGGTGCTACGCCTCGCGCAGGAAGCCGACCTACGGATCGAGGAGCGGCTGATCCCGGTCGCGGAGGCTTACGAGGCCGCGGAGGCATTCTACACCAGCGCCTCGGCCTTCGTGATGCCGGTGGTGCAGATCGACGACCGGACGATCGGCGAGGGGCGTCCCGGTCCGATCACCCGACGCATGCGCGAGCTCTACATCGCGGCTGCGCGGCAGGGCTGAGAGCTTCCGCCGGTCGATCCGGAAGCGGCTCGTCCCAGGAACGGATGCCGCCCCCGACTGTTCCTCCCCGAAATCGGAGACGAGAGGGGAGACGGATCGTGCCGAAGATATTCCTGCTTGCCGCAATGGCGACGACTCTGCTGACCATTCCGGCCTACGCGCAGAACCCAGACGCCCCGCTGAAGGGTCGCGACACGGATCCTGCTTTGCCGCCGCCGACCGAGATGCCGGCTGAGCGCGTGCGCCCAAGCCCGGACGCGCCGCCGAAGTATCAGTCGCTGAGCGACAAGCTTCAGCAGAATGACGGGGTCATCAAGCCGCCCGCCAATGGAACCGCCGGAACGGTGGTGAAACCCGATCAGTCGGGCTCCATGCCGGTGATCAAGCCCGATGAACTGCCCGGGCGCGCGCCGGGAACGGAGGCGAAGTAGCCCGCCGCGATCCGGTCGCGGGTGCGTTATGCGGGCGGATTGCTTGATTTCGCTGCCCGGATCGCGGAAACGGCTGACGACGTGCGCCGCCTGCACCCGTGGGTGGCGCCGTCCCGGTTTCCGTCGCGGGTAAGCAGGCAGACATGGCCAACGTCGTCGTTGTGGGCGCCCAGTGGGGCGACGAGGGCAAGGGGAAGATCGTCGACTGGCTCTCTGAGCAGGCCGACATCGTGGTTCGCTTTCAGGGCGGGCACAATGCCGGCCATACGCTGGTCATCGACGGCGTCACCTACAAATTGGCGCTTTTGCCCTCCGGCGTAGTCCGAGGCGGCAAGCTGTCGGTCATCGGCAACGGCGTGGTGGTCGATCCCTGGCACCTCGTGGACGAGATCGATCGGATCAGGGCGCAGGGCGTCGAGGTCTCGCCCGCCTCATTGCGAATCGCCGACAACGCCACGCTGATCCTGCCGCTGCACCGCGAGCTCGACCATTTCCGCGAGACCGCCAATACCGGCCTCAAGATCGGCACGACCAAGCGCGGCATCGGTCCGGCCTACGAGGACAAGGTCGGACGCCGGGCAATCCGCGTGGTCGACCTCGCTGATCCCGAGGCTCTGCCCGCCAAGATCGAGCGGGTGCTGACCCATCACAACGCCCTGCGGCGGGGCCTCGGCATCGACGAGGTGAACGCCGAGGCGCTCCTCGCCGAGCTGAAGGCGATTGCACCGAAGATTCTGCCCTACGCCGACACCGTCTGGGCGCTGCTCGACGAGGAGCGCCGGGCCGGCAAGCGCATCCTGTTCGAGGGCGCGCAGGGCGCTTTGCTCGACGTCGATCACGGCACCTACCCGTTCGTCACCTCGTCCAACATCGTGGCCGCGCAGGCCGCGACGGGCTCGGGCCTCGGCCCGGGCGCGATCGGCTACGTGCTCGGAATCGCCAAGGCCTACACCACGCGGGTGGGGGAGGGGCCGTTCCCGACCGAGCTGTTCGACGAGATCGGCGAGACGATCGGCAGCCGCGGGCGCGAGTTCGGCGTCAACACCGGACGTAAGCGGCGCTGCGGCTGGTTCGACGCCGTGCTGGTGCGCCAGACGGTGCGGACCTCGGGCATCCAAGGGATCGCGCTGACCAAGCTCGACATCCTCGACGGGTTCGAGGAGATCCGCGTCTGCACGGGCTACCGGCTGGACGGGCAGACCATCGACCATCTGCCGGCGAGCCAGGCCGCTCAGGCGCGCGTCGAGCCCATCTACGAGGTGATCCCGGGCTGGTCCGAGACCACGGCGGGCGCTCGCTCCTGGGCCGATCTGCCGGCGCAGGCCATCAAGTATGTCCGCCGGATCGAGGAGTTGATCGGCGCGCCCGTGGCGCTGCTCTCCACATCACCGGAGCGCGACGACACGATCCTCATGCACAACCCGTTCGAAGACTGACGGATCGCACGCTATCGCGTTGACGACGCGTCATTTTGAACGACCCGCCCATATCCAGGCCGCTCCGGCGTGATCTAGAACGGGTGCGGGGCTCGGCGCCCGTCAGCGCAGCGGGCGGCCATCGACGAACCGATCAGCGTTGGGCCGCGGCCTTGCGCGACGCGGGCACGACATCATCGGCCGAGGGCCGCGGCCGATCCCAGTGGGATGGCCGGATCCCTCGGCTCCCGGCCATCGACCGGTGCACCGGCCGGCGGCCGTAGGGGCGGATCAGGGGCACATGGCCGATTACTACCCGCTTCTGGCACGCGCGCTCGCCGCGCTGCCGGATCGAACGCCCGCCCTTCGCAAGGCGGTCTACGACCGCGCGCGCCATGCCCTGATCAGCCAGCTCCGATCCCTCGATCCGCCTCTGTCCGAGGCCGATATCGATCTTGAGCGCCAGGCTCTGGATGCCGCCATCGAGCGGCTGGAAGTGGATCACGGCGGGCTTCCGGCCCCGGCCAACGATGCCGCATTGGCGGCCGACCCGGAGCCCGTCCCGGCTCCGGTCGTGCCGGAGCCTGCGCCACCGGAACCCGCGCCTCCCCGGCCGCAAATTTCCGAGCCCACGCTGCCCGCGGCCAACCCGCCCTTCGAACGCGTTTTCACGACGCCGACACCCGTTCCGGGGCCCGCGGACGAGCCGCGCGAGGCTCCGATCACGATCGCCCCGCCGCGGACCGGTGCTTCCCCGAACGTCGCGGCCGAACCGAGCGAGTTCGCTGACGGTCCGTCACCGGTGGACGAGCCCGATCTCGGCGCCGCGGTCGCCGATGCCGGCAATGGCCGCCAGCGTCCACGCATCGAAGTGGTGCCTCCGCGGGCCGGACGCTCGCGGTTGCTGCGCAATTTCTTTGTCGGCGGCATGCTGGCCGTGGTGATCTCCATGATCGCCGTGGCCGCCTTCCTGCTCCGCGACCGACCCCAGATCCTCCCGTCGAGCGGGACCGAGACAGCTGACACGCAGCAACCGGACGGAGAGGCCAAATACGGCGACCGCGTCGGCGGT
This sequence comes from Methylobacterium sp. E-065, assembly GCF_022829605.1. Lineage (GTDB taxonomy): Bacteria > Pseudomonadota > Alphaproteobacteria > Rhizobiales > Beijerinckiaceae > Methylobacterium. Next base: position 196,881 of record NZ_JAKSYD010000253.1, read on the forward strand.
GATGCCGCACCGGCCCCGCGGCCGTCACCCCGCCCGAACAGCGCTCCGCCTCCACGTGCCGTGGCGCCGTCCTCTGACTCCGCAGTGTCGGTCGCCCAGAGAGCCGAGCTGATCGAAGAGGTGCCGGGCACCGAGAACGCCCAGCCGACCCTGCTGTCGGGCCGTGTGACGTGGCGGCTCGATACGGTCAACGGGGATCAGGGGCAGCCGCTTCAGAACGCCGTGGTGGCGACGGTGACGATTCCGGATGCCGGGCTTACGCTGGTCATGACGATCCAGCGCAATCTCGATGCGACCCTGCCGGCCTCCCATACGGTCAATTTAGCTTTCAGCCAGACCGGCGGCGGAGACGTTCGGACGATCCAGGATATCGGTCTGCTTCAAGCGAAGGACGACCAGAACGCCCGCGGCTCACCGGTGTCGGGTCTTCCGGTCCGTGTCCGCGACAATCTGTTCTTGATCGGTCTGTCGTCGCTGCCCAACGATGTCGAGCGCAACACGGATCTTCTGCTGCACAAGAACTGGTTCGATCTGGCCCTGCGCTACAATTCCGGACGGCGCGCGGTCCTAACCTTTGAGAAGGGCTCCACGGGGTCCCAGGTGATGCAGAACGCCTTCGCGTCCTGGCAGTAAAGGCATGCGGCGGCGCGGGCGGCCGTTTAGGGGCCGCCCGGGAAACGTCAGTGCGCTTCGATGCCCGTGCGCGGCAGCTCGCGGTTCGCGATGTTGCGCTTGACCGCCTCCTGCACCTTCTCGAAGGCGCGCACCTCGATCTGCCGCACGCGCTCGCGTGAGACGCCGAACTCGCCCGAGAGATCCTCCAGCGTGATCGGATCATCGGCAAGCCGCCGAGCTTCGAAGATGCGGCGCTCGCGCGGGTTGAGCACGCTGAGTGCGTCCCGCAGGGCCGAGAGGCGGTTCTGCCCCTCCTGCTCGTGGGCCAGCACGGTCTCTTGGCTGGGTGCATTGTCGACCAGCCAGTCCTGCCACTCGCCCTCGCCCTCCTCGCGCAGGGGGGCATTGAGCGACGTGTCGCCGGACAGGCGCCGGTTCATGTCGATCACGTCCTGCTCGGGCACGCCGAGGCGGGTGGCGATCTGCTTTACCTGATCGGGCTTGAGGTCGCCCTCGTCGAGGGCCGAGATCTTCCCCTTGGCCTTGCGCAGGTTGAAGAACAGCTTCTTCTGGTTCGCCGTGGTGCCCATCTTCACGAGCGACCACGAGCGCAGGATGTATTCCTGGATCGCGGCCTTGATCCACCACATGGCGTAGGTGGCGAGCCGGAAGCCCTTGTCGGGATCGAAGCGCTTCACCGCCTGCATCAGACCGACATTGCCTTCGGACACGACCTCGCCGATCGGCAAGCCGTAGCCGCGGTAGCCCATGGCGATCTTGGCGACGAGGCGCAGGTGCGACGTCACGAGCCGATGCGCGGCCTCACGGTCGCCGGCGTCCCGCCAGGCCTTGGCCAGCGTGAACTCCTCCGTCGGCTCCAGCATCGGGAACTTGCGGATCTCGTCGAGGTAGCGCGACAGGCCACCTTCATTGGCGAGCACGGGCAGCGCACCGGCCATGGCTTTCTCCTGGACCTAAGTCCCCCTAACGGGCGGACGCGACGGGCAACAGTGCCGTCCACTCGGGCCGCTCTTGAGCCGACCCTGCCGGCCACCCATTTGGTATGGGTCGCCGGGGCCGGTCGCGATCGAGGACACCTACGTCATCATCAACGCGCAATCGGCCAAATCAGTTTGTACCATGGCACGATGTGACGCGGTACGGGGTGTTGTTTCGCACGCGTGCCGACCGGGGTTACAGACTGGTCCGGTCCGAGCCATCCGCGCGCAACTGCGTCAATAACGCAGTCAGATCCGGCGGCAGCGGACTCTCGAACCGCAGCGTCGCCCCGGTGCGCGGATGGCTGAACCCGAGCAGCGCGGCATGGAGTGCCTGGCGGCCGAGCGCCGTCAGCGCGGCTCGCGCGTCCGCTGAGAGGCGTGACGCCTTGGTGCGGAACCCGCCGCCATAGACAGGGTCGCCGAGCAGCGGATGGCCGCGATGGGCCATGTGCACGCGGATCTGGTGCGTTCGCCCCGTCTCCAGGCGGCATTGGACCAGGGACGCATCCGGATAAGTCTCAGTGACCGAGTAATGCGTGATGGCGTGGCGGCCGGACGTATCCGAGACCACCGCGATCTTCTCACGATGGAAGTGGGAGCGTGCCAGATTCGCGCTGATCGTACCCGTGCGCGGCTGCGGCAGGCCCCAGACGATGGCGGCGTAGGCACGCTCCAACGGACCGGTGCGGCCGTGGTCGGCGAACTGCGCGGTCAAACCCTGATGGGCGGCATCGTTCTTGGCGACGACGATCAGGCCGCTCGTGTCCTTGTCGAGGCGATGGACGATCCCGGGCCTGCGCACGCCGCCGATCCCGGAGAGGCTGGCTCCGCAATGGGCGATCAGCGCGTTCACCAGGGTCCCGCTCTCGTGCCCGGGCGCAGGATGCACCACGAGACCGGCCGGCTTGTCGATGACGATCAGGTCGTCGTCCTCGAACACGATCGGCAGGTCCGTTTCCTCCGCCGCCGGTTCCGCCGGTATCGGCGGGGGCAGGGTCAGGACGATGCGGGCTCCCACCGCGACCTTTACGGCCGGATCGCGCATCAACGCCCCATCCCGGCTGACGTGACCCTCGCGGATGAGATCCTGCAAGCGCGCGCGGGACAGATCCCCAAACAGCGCCACCAAGGCGCGATCAAGCCGGATGCCGCCCTCGGCTACGGTGCCGACGCGTTCCTCGTTGCTGTTGTCCACCACGTCTCCGATCCGCAACCTATTCGCCCCGCCGATGCGAATTTCCCTGGAAGGCACTTGCTCCTCAGGCGGGTGGTGGCTATAGCACCCCCGCGCCGCCGGAAAGCTCCCATCGTCTAGCGGTCTAGGACGTCGCCCTCTCACGGCGAAAACAGGGGTTCGATTCCCCTTGGGAGCGCCACCGGCGCATACATCCGGAACTTTTATAGAAGCTTCACAGGAATCGGGCGTAATCCCGCTTTCCTGGTGGGTCCATGCTGGTCACTCGCGAAGCGCTTCCGGACCCTATTGGCGAGGCCAGCGCGCTGAGTGTCGCGTGATCGCGCCACCGCCGGAATGTCTGGGTGATCCGCAGCGGCGGATCGACTTGGTTTCGGGTCTGACCCGCGATCTGTTCCGCGCGAGCGAACGCGGACCCGCCAACAGGCTGCCACGCAAATGCTCCTGACCGGTTCTGGCGGGATCTTGATGTGTCTCGGGCGAGGCGTCCTCAGTGCCCTCGTAGTCAGCTTCGCCATGGGCCGAGAGCAGCATCAGGCCGCATCAGCTGCGTCTCCGTCGAGAGCCGGATCGCTGCCGCCTCACCCGTTCACAGGAGGCATTCGATTCTGCTGAAAATTTAGCTCTCGACGACGCGAAGTCTAATCCTCAATCGCACACAGGTTTGGATCGCCGCAAGGTTGTATTTACAGTCTATCACTATCCTCGGTTGCGGAACCTCCGCGCGATGTCAGCCGAGATGACGGTGGCCTCTTCCTTCACGCCGGACCATGGGCATCCGTCTGCAATCGCCAGCGCTCGAGGGACGCATGACGATCTCGACGGTGACATCCGCCCGTCATCGTTAACGCTTCAAGTACTGGGTATTCTTTTAAAAATCCTAATCTTGATATCGAGCCTTCCCGTGCTCGTGATTGCGCTGGTCGCTGAGAGATTCTTGCACAAACAGCCGACCATACAGCGCACCGTAACCGGTACTTTTGTAGCTCTCAGCGTTGTCAACGCAGCAGGGTTGATCCTGACGATCCTGTATTATTTGCTCGCTTGAGATAGACATTGAGGACAACGCTCGACGCCTATTCAGATCCTCACGAACACCGAGGCTTTTATGATCCTCTCCTTTACCTTCGGGCCCTGAAGTGACGGCTGGACGCGTCCGGCTTGTATCCTGCGATGATGGCGTCGCTCGCGCAGACGCTGCAAAGGGACCTGATCTCCCGCGGCGGAGCCACCCCGGCGCAGCGCGGCGCCAGCGACGATACTGGAACGCGCACTTACGCGTTCGAGAGCGCCTCGGTCACACCCGTGTCGCGAAGAGGCGACACGCTGATGCACCGGCACCCGTCAATCCTTTAGATCCGGGCCGGCGGGGTCGCCCGGAGGCACATCCGGACCAGGGCCGGCCCGCTCGCCGTCGGGCGGGTTATCGACGGGTTCCGAGGGCTCGTCGGCGCCGAGGGGGCGCTCACGCGACGGCGGTGCCGGATCCGGCCGTTCGTCGTCGGACGGTGGCTCCGCCCGTCGACCTGCATGAAGCCTGTGGGGTTCGAGACACCGCGCAGAAGCCGGGCGGGGTGGGGGAGAACGTCCTCGACCGGCTCCCGGATCAATCCACCTGCCTTGGGCAGACAGCGCAGGAGCAGTGGGTGCTGCCCGGAGGAGCGTTGACGGAGAGACGGGCGTCATGCGCCGAGTTCCTGAGTCAGGCGTTCGCGGGCTCGGCTGACGCGGCTCTTCACGGTGCCGGACGGACAGCCGATCACGCTCGCGGCAGCTTCGTAGGGCAGGCCGTCGACGGCGACCAGCATCAGCGCCTCCCGGTGGGCGGGTTCGAGCCGGCCGATCGCCGCCTGGAGATCGCGCAGGCGGAGCGAGTGATCCTGCCGGGGCGGTTCAGAGAGGTGGGCCGCGTGCGCGCCGTCGGGGTCCGGCACTTCGCGACTGCGCTTGCGGCGCCCGTTGATGAAGCCGTTGCGCAGGATCGTGAACAACCACGCCACCAGGCTGGTCCCGGGCTCGAACCGTCCGCGGTGCTCCCAGGCCTTCAAGAGGGTGAACTGCACGAGGTCGTCGGCCTCGTTGCCATCGAAGGTCAGGGACAGCGCGTAGCGGCGTAGCCGTGGGACGAGGCCGATCAGGTCATCCTTGAAGGCGTTCGGCAGTTGGCGGCACGTGTCGGCCGTATCCAACACCGCCGAGAGCCGTCCGAGCACCGCACCGAGCGGCGAGTTCGGATCGACTGCGGCAACTTCTGGATAGTATTCGCGCAACCGTTCCGCGAGATCCCCAGGGACAAAAGTATGATGGCACCCGGCCCAGTCGGGCGCGTCGCGCAGTTCGTCGGCGGGTTGCACGTCAGGATCACCGGTTGCGATGAATCGTTTCGGACGCTGCTCGGCTTTTCGCGCTTTCGCAGCGGTCAGAACTTATCACTGGTCGATCTCGATGGCGTCAATGATGCAGGTATACCAGTGAAAAGTTCGCCTCCACTGGAACCCGCTTGCGCGCAACCCGTTTGAGCCGTTGCGCTGGACAGGCGGCGCGGATCAGAGGGAGCCGGATCGGCCGTGACGGTGGGCGTGGATAGGCATGAGCTCCGGCAGATCATCGCCGGCTTGAGCGAGGGCGTGATCCTGGTCGAGCCCGACCAGACCATTGCGTATGCCAACGAGGCTGCCCTGGCGATGCACGGTGTTCAGAGCCTCGACGAACTCGGCCAGACGGTGGACGCCTACCGCGATCGATTTTCGCTGCGCTACCGCAACAACAATACGCCCAACCACTACCCGATCGAGCGCGTCGTCGCAGGCGAGACCTTCCACGATGTCGTTGTCGAGGTGAAGCGGGCCGACAAGCCGGAGCTCGACTTCGTCCATTGCCTGCGCAGCTTGGTCGCCACCGATCGCGAAGGCAAACCGAGCTGCCTCGCCCTCATTTTGAAGGACGTGTCCGAACAGTTCGAGGCCGAGGAGCGCTTCGAGGCGACCTTCAACGCCAATCCGGCGCCCGCCATCATCACGCGGCTGTCCGATCTGCGCCACGTCAAGGTCAACACCGGCTTCCTGGAGATGACCGGCTTCACACGCGATGCCGTGATCGGTCGGAGCGTCTACGAAGTCGATGTCCTGGCCAATGCCCGCAACCGCGAATTGGCAATCTCAAGGTTGCACGAGGGCGGGACGATCCCGCAGATGGAGGCGTGCCTCGACCTGCCCGATGGCGGCTCGCGCTTCGTGATCGTAGCCGGCCAGCAGATCGAACTGGGCGACGAGCCCTGCATGCTGTTTACCTTCGCCGACCTCGAACTGCGCCGGAAGGCCGAGACCGCCTTGCGCCAGAGCGAGGCGCGCTTCGCCACGGCGTTCCGGATGACCCCGGTGCCGACCGTTCTGGCACGCGCTCAGGATGGCTGCGTCACCGGCATCAACGACGCCTTCGGGCGCGTGTTTGGTTTCGGCGAGGATCGGATTGTCGGGCGCAGCCTCGATGAGGCGGGCCTGTGGATCAAGGACGCTCAGCGCCTGCGCTTCGAGGCGGCGATGGCCGAGAGCGGCTTCGTGTTCGGCGTCGAAGTGTGTCTGCGCCACGAGAGCGGGACCAACCTCGATTGCCTGGTCTCGGCCGAGCGTGTCACCATCGACGATGGGGATTTCGTGCTGATGGTGCTGCAGGACATCACCGATCGCAAACACACCGAGCGCGAGCTGTTCGACGCGATCGAAGCCGTGATGGCCGATACATCGTGGTTCAGCCGCGGATTGATCGACAAGCTGGCCAATCTCCGCCACCCGGGTCGCGAGAACGCGGACGGATCGATGCCAAGCCTGACGGTGCGCGAGCGGCAGATCCTGAACCTGATCTGCTCCGGCCTGGGCGACGATACGATCGCACGCAAGCTTAGCTTATCGCGCAACACGGTACGGAACCACGGGGCGGCGCTCTATCGCAAACTCGGCATTCACAAGCGCAGCGAAGCCATCATATGGGGGCGCGATAACGGATTTCCGCTCACCAGTAATGAGTGAAATTAACCACCGTACCAGTACGAAATGACTATTGATCGGTAGAGCAGACGGCACATCTTTCGGACAGCCAAAGCGTCCCGAAGATGGAATGCCGAAGGCTTGAGACGAAGATTTCGGCTTCGAAAGATTATTCGAACGGCTTGGTGAAACAGGCCATCGGCAAGTCGATCTGGGATCTTTGGACCGACGCCGAGCAACAGCACCAGCGGCTGGGTACGAAGTCGACGCGTGGCCGGGAGCGCTGCGTATCACGACAGCCCGCCGCTCTGCTGCGGAAACACACGAACGAGACAGGAGAACGACATGGTCGACACGGACCGGATCACGGGCGCCGCGAAGGAACTCGGCGGCAAGGTGCAGGGCGCGGTGGGCGACCTCACCGGCTCGCAGCGGGACTCGGCCGAGGGCCGCGCCCGCGAGGCGGCCGGCAAGGCCGAGAACCTCTACGGCCAGGCCAAGGACACCGTGCGCGACGCGGCCGAG
>NZ_JAKSYD010000256.1 GCF_022829605.1 Methylobacterium sp. E-065
GTAGCCGATGGGGCAATCGGCAAAGCGCTTCCTCTTCGGCTTGTTACCTTCCATGTCCGGCATGCGGCTGATGCCGTGCTGCTCCAGGCAGCGGTGAAGCGACGAGCGGGTCAGCTGCGGGATCGTCGGCTGTCGGCCGTAGAGGCAGTCGTCCAGCGGCAGCAGCGTATGCCGGCGGAAGGCGACGATAATTGCCTCCTCCTCAGGTTTCAGGAACGTCGCCCGAGGTTCCTTCGGCCCCATGGCCGCATCCACCGTCGACTGGCGTCCGCGCCATTTCTGGATCGTCGTCGGGCTGACGCCGTAGCGCTTGGCCGCCGCTCTCACACTCTCTTTACGGAGCTGTATTGCGCGACGGACCGCCTCCGTCGTGCGGGCGCTGCCGCCATGGGGCCGAAAGAACCTCGGTCGACGGTCCTGACACCTGAGGACGAGGCGATTATCGTCGCCTTCCGCCGGCATACGCTGCTGCCGCTGGACGACTGCCTCTACGGCCTACAGCCGACGATCCCGCAGCTGACCCGCTCGTCGCTTCACCGCTGCCTGGAGCAGCACGGCATCAGCCGCCTGCCGGACATGGAAGGTAACAAGCCGAAGAGGAAGCGCTTTGCCGATTGCCCCATCGGCTACGTCCACGTCTAAATGCGGAGGTCAGAACAGAACAGGGCAAGCTCTACCTGTTTGTGGCCATCGCCCGAACCTCGAAGTTGGCCTTCGCCAAGCTGGAAGCGGAAGCCACCTGCTACACAGCATCGGACTTCCTCCGCGCGCTGGCCGCGTTCGTGCCGTACAAGATCCACACGGTGTTGACCGACAACGGGGTGCAATTCTGCCATGCCCCGCGCAACCGCTCAAGCCCGACAGCCCTCTACAGCCGGCACATGTTCGATCGCGTTTGCCACGAGCACGGCATCGAGCATCGCCTGACCAAACCCAACCATCCGTGGACCAACGGTCAGGTCGAGCGGATGAACCGCACCATCAAGGACCCCACGGTCAAGCGCTACCACTACGAGACCCACGAACAGCTCCGGGCGCATCTGCAGCTGTTCGTCGACGCCTACAACTATGCCCGTCGGCTGAAGACCCTGCGCGGCCTCACGCCCTATGAGCATGTCCTTCAGGTCTGAGCCAAAGAGCCCGAACGCTTCAGGATCGATCCGTCACACCTCATCCCGGGACCATACACCTAACCTACGAGCACCATGCCCGCCACACGCCCGACCCTCGCCGATCTTCGTAAGGCCGGCACGATCAGCAGCAGCGAGATCGTTGCGGCCGTGGACCTCTACATGAGGGATCCGGAGACGGGCCCCTACCGCTTCGCCAGTGGGCACAGCATCGACATCGGGGCAGCTGTCGCGGCCTCCCCTGAGATCGTGGAGGCGAAGGCCAAGCCCGGCCCACAAGAGAAGGCGCTACGGACAGCCGTGACTGCCGCCGTTATGGGCGCGTATGCGACGAAGCCGTGATCCGAGGGCCTAACCACCGGCTGCGGCTCAGTGGTTGTCGTTGATCCCGCCTGACGGCGGACGGCTTCGCCGTCGATACGATGGCACCGATTTTCAGGCAGCCAACCATGTCAGCAAGTTGGCAGCGGCGCTCCGGCTAAGACCGAACCGACCCTGCAACGCATTGGCGAGCTGCGGACGGCTGATCCCGATCTGCTGTGCCACCGCCTGCTGCGTCATATGCCGAACCCGCTGAGCATCACGGACAGCGCGCTTGAGGGCATCGGGCAGGACACCGCCTTCAAAGGCTGTGAGCACATCGTTGACGTGCCGCCACTCGCCACCACCGAGGAGATCGGGATGCTCGGAAACTCCGCCCTCCGGTAGCGGTAGCGCGCGGGCATGTCCAAGCCGAACGACCCTCGTCTTGCCACCGGGCGCATGCCCGTTAGCGCCGACGCTGCGGCTCAGGCGGGTGGTTCTCGCTGGACCCGGAACGGTTCGTTCTGAGGCGTGAGACCGGTCCGTCGCGAGCTGTAGGTACTTCGTACCTGCTGCCGACGAAACAGTCTCACGGTCTCGGATCTGAGCTGGAAGGGTGCCGGCTTGCTGCCGTCGGAAGTAGGTCGCCCGGCTTAGCCCGAGAGCGGCCCACGGCTCTAGCACCGCCTTCGATTGCTCCCGGGGCGTGGCTCCCTTGGCGATGCGACGAGCCTTGGCCTTCATCGCCTCTCGGCCCTTCTGATAGGCCGCGAATTTCCGGGACGTCATTCCGGCCGGACGGATGCGCGTGATCCGCGACCGTTCCCGCTCGTCTGTCGTGACGCGTAGAAGGTCGCCCAGCTCTTGAGCGGACCACCAGAGCCGTTGCCGCCCGTCACGCTCATGAGCTTCGGCGATGCACTCACGGATAGCGATACGGTCAAGACGGGGAACGGAGGCTCGGCACCAATTGGCGACACGCGCCTCAAGATCCTCAGCGAGAAAACCGCCGGCTTTGGCGATGATCCAGGGCAGGGCAGCGCGTAGGTAGACCTCGCCGTCGTCTGTATCGCAGGGGCCGCGGTGGCGAAGCTGGATCAGGCTGCTGATCTCGTGGAGCGTCTGTCGGTCGCCTGTCCAATTTGATCGCCGGTTGCGAGGCGCCCGGATCTTCCGTTCAAGGGCGACGGCCTGGTTCTGAGCCTTGGCCCGCTCCACCGCCTTGGCCGCGATCCGGTCGAAGATGTCGAACATCCGCGGGGGCTCAGGATCCCGGTGCCCCATCAGGCGGCCTCAAGTTCGAAGCTGAGTTGCACCGGCTTCCGGTACGGCACCCGTGCGGGCAGAGGCCGGCGGCGCTCATCCAGCAACCGCCGGGTGTGGTTGATGAGTGAGACTAATTCGTCGTGGCCCGTAAAGCCGCGCTCGAACCACAGATACGCGCCGATCACCTCGTCGGAAACGTAGGCCCCGCTGCGCGCATCGTTCCGCTGGCCGAGAACATCGGCAGCAGTCTGAGCAATCGAGCGGGCGAGGGCGTCGAGCACGGCTACCCCGAGGCGGCTATTGTTGATCTGGGATCTGGCCGGCAAAGCTCAAGGGCGTGTTCGTCAGTGCTCCCCCTGTGTGCCGTCCTTCCTCGCCTTGAACCGGATCCCGGCGCCGCCGCCGTTCTCGGGGATGAATTCCAAGCCCGCAGCCTCAAAGGCTTCCACCAAGGCGCGGTTATTCATCGTGGTCATGCGGAGGACGAGCTCGGATCGCATCATGGGCGGATCGATGCAGCGCCATTCACCGGACCGCAACCGCGCTACGATTTCCCCGGTGACGGACCGTGTGGCGTGTCCTCACGCAGGTGCTGCCGCACCCATCGCGTCGCATCCTCCAAGGTATCGAACACGGGAGCGCGCACGCCCGCCAGCCGCCCCAGCCCCGCCTCCAAGTGCCAAGCCCCGGGACGCTCGTGCCAGGGCGCATCGCGGACCAAAACCGCCACGAGCAGCCCACTGACAATCACCAGCATGCCGACCTCATCCGGGCTGCGCGTGTCGACAGAAATGGATTGGAGGACGACCAGGGGCTCGACGTTGTCCTGGCCCACCAACTTACCCGCCCTGGACGCTGCTCAGCCACGGCACCTGCCGGCGGCCACTCCAACGCGCGTTCCTGAGGTGGAGGTAATTGGGATTGAACCCACAGTACGCTTTGAGCCTTTCAACGTCCGGGATCGTCACGATCCTGTGCTTCAGCGTGATGAGGTTGAGCGCACGCAGCTCCCGCAGGGTGCGGCTGACCTGCACGTCCGACAGGCCCATCGTGTCGGCGACATCGGTCTGGGTAAACGGGAACGCGTAGCTGTTGTCGGTGACGCGTCCCACCGCCTCCAGGCGCAGCAGCAGCTCGCAGAACAGGTGCACGATCCGCTGATCCGCCTGCCGGCTGCCGATGTTGACCAGCCACTCGCGCAGCACGGCCTCGTCCACGAGGGCGCACCACATCAGGGCCCGCGTCACCTGCGGGTGGTGCGCCGTGATCTCCTCGATGGCGGCCCGGGGGATCTCGGCGCACCACATCAGGGCCCGCGTCACCTGCGGGTGGTGCGCCGTGATCTCCTCGATGGCGGCCCGGGGGATCTCGACCGTTTTGCAAGGCGAGATCGTGCCGATGGAGTGATCCATCTGGTCGAGGATGAACACGTTGAGGTCGCAGAAGTCGCCGGGCACGAAGAAGGCCATGATCTGGCGCTGACCGTCCGGGAGCATCTTGTAGCGGCATGCGTAGCCGTCGAGGATGAGATGAACGTCGCTGGGCGTGTCGCCTTCCGAGATCAGGTCCGTCCGCGCTGACACATTCCGCACCCGTGGCACAAACGCCCGCAGCGCGGCGCGGTCGGCGTCGCTCAGTTCCTCGAAGCTTTCGAGCTTGCGGATCAGCGCATCTTGCATCGGACCACAACGGCAAAGGGCGATCTATCACCCTACGTCGGTTCTAAGAAAAAAATCCCCGTCATAAGACGTAATTTAGCTGCCATCGGCAGGTAAATGGCGGAAGCCGCATTACTATGCTCACAAGGATACACCGGAACGGCCGCCCAGAATACACGCCTGGGCGAAAGCCTACTCAAACTTATGCGGGTGTCATTCGACGGACCAAGACCGTGTGGTCGGCTCCGCCTTCGAGCCGACGTGCTCAGCCGGGGGCTTGGTTCGCGTGCCAATTCGCGGGCTGAGTCACACCACCGATCTTAATCAGCCCAGTCCCGAATATGATTGCCCCTACCCCGATGACAGCCATGACCGCGAACAACCAGAAAAACTGCATCGAGCGTTCCTCCTGATCGTCAACCGTTCCTAGGTGGATTGCGACCCCAATGTGCAGGAATGACCTCTGGCGAGAGTGTGCTGCGGTCGAGCCGCGCCGCAAAGGGATCAAGGCATGACCGGATGCGCCGACATCACGGCGGCGGCCAGCACGGTCCGAAACGCCTTCTCCTGCGGCCCCGACCGATTAACCGCCCCGAAAGCCGGTGTGGCGTTCACGAGCGCCGAGATGTCGATGCTGTGGCCGCTGGCGAACCGGTAGGGCCCAGCCGCCGGGTCCCGCAAGTAGAGGTCAATGGCTGCTACGACCTCCTGGCTGGTGATGATGCCCGCCTTGCGCAGGTCCGCGAGAGTCGAAGGTCCGGCCGGCATGGTCGCGCTGATCATTCCCTGACGTTGACTTGGGCACCACCGCCAGCCGACATGGGCGGTCACGGCCAGGCTCGCTCAGGCGAGTCGTGGCCGCCATTCAGGAGACGATAGCCGCGAGATAGACCCTGAAAAGCCAACAGCCCCTTCCCGGCAAGGAAGAGGCTGCTGAAAAACCTGGGGCCTGGTGGGGCCGTATAGCTACTCCCCACAAGCCACATGATTCCCTCGGGAGTCAAGATGGAACCTGTTTCCGTCAACGGGAAGGCTTTGTCTGGACCCTAGCCGCGGCCCGTGAGGGACCGGGAACGATGTTTCACGCCACCATGCGGGGGGCGATCGAGGACGCGCGCACGCTCGCGCAGCTCGACAGCCTGTCGCGCACCATCTGGCAGGCTCATGCCGGCGAGACCGTCACTGACTCAGAGGCGCAGGGGCTCGCTGAAGCGCTGCACACTCGCAGAGCTGCGATCCGCGAGGCCGTGGTGCCCGTGGGCATCCCGCTCGGCCGCATGACGCTGTTCCCAGCCAAGCGCCTCCAGCGAGCTCCTGAGCGATCCGTGGCTATTGAGCGTCGCCGTCGGCTGGCGTGCTCGGGCCCGATGCCGCCCGCGCTCGCATCGAGGTTCACCACCGGCCAGCTCGCCGTCCTGCGGATCGTCGGGGACGAGATGGCTCTAAACGGTGCCTGCGGGCTGTGCATCGACGCCATAGCCGCCCGGGCTGGGGTCTGCCGGCGACTCGCCCAGGCCGCGATCCGGCTGGCTGAGGGCGACGGCTTGCTGACCATCCAAGAGCGGCGCCACCAAGGGCGGAAGTCGGATCCGAACGTGGTCCGCATCATCAGCCGGGAGTGGCTGCAATGGCTCCGGCGGGGAGGGCGATCCGCGGCCCCCGCGCTGCTGGGCAGCATAGGGTGCAAAACG
>NZ_JAKSYD010000261.1 GCF_022829605.1 Methylobacterium sp. E-065
GGGGAGGCGCGGCCGACGGTCAGGGCGGGGGGCGCGCCCTGCGCGACCGGGGGGTGCGGCCAGCAGCATGCCGCGCCGGCCGTGGCTCTCGGCCAGGTCGGGACGGCCGTGACCGGGAAGGTCGGCGGGACGTTCAAGGACGCCGACACCGGCGCGCAGTTCCCGAAGCGGCCGGGAGGCGGGGGGGGCTGCGGGGATCCGCTTCTTTCCCTCCCCCTCTACGGGGGAGAATGGCCCCCGGAGGGGGTCGGGAGAGGGGAGCGACGGCGCCGAACTGTGTGCTGCATTGCGTGAAGCCCTCGCCTCATCCTGAACCCGGGTCCCTTCTCCCGACCCCTGCTAACGCAGGGGCCACCCTCCCCCGCAGAGGGGGGAGGGGGCGCAGCGGCGCCCATTGTGCCACCCTGATCCCGCGCACCCGGAATCCCCGATGCTGCTCACCCTCGACATCCTGACCACCGCGGCGATCCTGTTCATCGTCTCGATCGGCCTCCTGGCGATCTTCGGCGTGCTCAAGATCATCAACTTCGCCCATGGGGCGTGGCTGACGGTCGGCGCCTATTGCGCGGTGATGACCGCCAAGCTCGGGCTCAATCCCTGGGCGGCGCTGCCGCTGGCCTTCGTGGTCGGCGCGGCGCTCGGTGGGCTGGCGGAACACTTCATCATCCGCCCGCTCTACCGGCGGCCGCTCGACGCGATCCTGGCCACCTGGGGGCTCGGCATCGTGGTCGGGCAACTCGTCACCCTGGCCTTCGGCCGGGACGTCCAGATGACCCCGAACCTGTTCGCCGGCACCGTCGCGGTCGGCGGCGTCGAGTATTCCGCCTACCGGCTCGTCGCACTCGGTATCGCGCTGGCGATCGGCCTCCTGTTCGCGCTCACCATCGAGCGGACCCGGCTCGGCCTCTCGGCCCGGGCGGTGATCATGAACGAGACGCTGGCGCGCAGCCTCGGCATCGACACCGGGCGGGTGCGTCTCGTGGTCTTCATGATCGGCGCCGGCTTGGCCGCGCTCGCCGGCGTGCTGCTGACGCCCCTCACCAGCGTCGATCCCAACATGGGCGTCTCCTGGCTGATCGGCGCCTTCATGCTGGTGATGGTCGCCGACGCTTCCTACCTCGCCCTGGCGGTGGCCTGCCTCGTCTTCGGCGCCGCGCAGGTCCTGATCAGCACCTTCGTGAGCCCGATCCTGGGCAGCATCGCCATCGCGGTGCTCGCCGCCCTCGTGCTGCGGATCAGCCCGAAAGGTTTCTCCCGTGCTTGAAGCCCTGCCCGCCGCCGGGCGCATCGCCCCGGCCCCCCGGCGCCGACTCGCCGTCGCGGCACCGTGCGTGGCCGCCGGCCTCGCCGCCGTGGCGCTCTGGATCGCGCCGGCCGTCCTCGACACCTTCGCGGTCAATGTCCTGACCCGCTCGATGATCTACGCGGTGCTGGCCGTCACGGTGGACCTACTGTGGGGCTTCGCCGGGATCCTGACCTTCGGGCAGGCCGCCTTCTTCGGCGTCGGCGCCTACGCCACCGCGATGATCCTGACCGCGCTGGGCGCCACGCCGGCCGGCCTCGCGGCGGCCCTCGCCACCGCCATCGCGGCACCGGCGCTCCTCGGCCTCGTGGTCGGCTGGCTGTCCTTCTACCACCGCTCGACGCCGCTCTACGCTTCGGTGATCTCGCTGGTCGTCCCGATCGTCGTGGTGCAGCTGATCTATGCCGGCGGGGAATCGACCGGGTCCAGCAGCGGCCTCGTCGGCTTCGACGTGCTGCCCTTGGAGATCGAAGGCTATTTCCGCCTGGCAGCCCTGGTGCTGGTCCTCGTCACGCTGGTGGCCTGGATCCTGGTGCGCTCGGATGCCGGGCGCGCCCTGGTGGCGCTTCGGGACAACGAGGCGCGCTGCGCCTATCTCGGCCTCAACCCCCGGCGCCTCCAGATCCTGCTGACCGCGGCGCTCGCCGCCGTCGCCGGGCTCGCCGGCTTCCTGTTCGCCAACGCCTCGGGCGTCGTCGCCCCGGAGAATGCCGGCTTCCTGTTCGGCACGGAACTCGTGATCTGGGTGGCGCTCGGCGGGCGCGGCACGCTGCTCGGCCCGGTGCTCGGCACCATCGCCATCGACTACCTCGCTGCGAACCTCTCGGGGGACCTGCCATTCCTCTGGCAACTCCTGTTGGGCACGGCCTTCGTCATCATCATCATCCTGCTGCCGGGCGGCCTTGCCGACCTCGTCGGCCGCCTGTGGCGGGTTCTGCCGATCGGCCGCCGAACCAGAGCGGCGCCGCACCTTGTGGCCCGGGTCGCTGCGCCGGAGGCGGCCGGGACCGGCGTCCCGATCCTCAAGGTCGAGAACCTCGCCAAGGCCTACGGCGCCCTGACGGTGCTTGAGGGCATCGACCTGGAGATCCGGGCGGGCGAGCTCGTCAGCCTCGTCGGTCCCAACGGCGCCGGCAAGACCACGCTGATGCGCTGCCTCAGCGACGGCACCGAACCCTTCACGGGGGCGGTCGCGATCGGCGGCACCCCGATCACCGGGCTGACGCCCAACCGGATCGTCGGCCTCGGGGTTGGGCGCAAGTTCCAGGTGGCGAGCGTGTTCGAGAGCCTGTCGGTGGCCGATTGCCTCCGTCTCGCCCGGGCGACGCATGATGGCCTGAGCCCGGTCGGGCAGGCTGCAACCCTCGGCCTGCTGCAGGCCGCCCTCGACGTGCTGCGGATGACGGGCCTCGACCAGCTGCTGACGCAGCCGACGCGCCTCCTCTCCCACGGCCAGAAACAAGCGCTCGAACTCGCAATGGTGGTGGCGCTGGAGCCGCGCCTGATCCTGCTGGACGAGCCCACCGCGGGCCTGACCAAGGCCGAGCGCACCACCATCGGGACGGTCCTCAAGGCGCTCACCACCGGACGCGGCATCGCCGCCGTGCTGGTCGAGCACGACCTCGATTTCGTGCGGGAGATTTCGTCGCGGATCGTGGTGCTGCACCAGGGCCGGCTGGTTCTCGACGGAACGGTCGACGCGGTCGTCGGCTCCGAATTGGTCCGGACGATCTATTCGGGAGGCGCCCATGGCTGAGGCAGCACGACAGGTTGCACCGATGGAGGCCGCCCTCGCCCTCGAACGGGTGTCGAGCGGTTACGGCGCCGTCTCCATCGTGAAGGACGTGTCCCTGTCGGTCGGGCAGGGGGAGATCGTGGCGCTGCTGGGCAAGAACGGCATGGGCAAGACCACCCTGCTCAAGACCATCCTGGGGATGGTGGCCCTGCGCGGCGGCGCGATCACCATCGGCGGGCAGGCGCTCGCCGGCCTCACGCCCGCCCGGCTCGTTGCGCTCGGCCTCGGCTACGCGCCCCAGGAGCAGCCCCTGTTCCAGGATCTGTCGATCCGCGACAACCTGCGCCTGGCCGTGCCGTCCGACCGGATGCTGCCGGCGGCGCTGGAACGGCTGTTCGGCCACTTTCCCTTTCTGAAGGACCGCCTTGCCCAGCGCGCCGGCACTCTGTCGGGGGGCGAGCAGAAGATGCTGATCCTCGGCCGCGCACTGATGCTACGTCCGCGCCTCCTCCTGATCGACGAGATCTCCGAGGGGGTGCAACCCTCGATGGTCGAGCGCCTGCGCGGCGTGCTCCAGGCCGAGCGGGCGGCGGGCGTCTCCATGCTGGTCGTGGAGCAGCACGTCGCCTTCGCGCTGGGGCTGGCCGACCGCTACGCGGTGCTCAAGCTCGGCGAGATCGTGGACAGTGGCCCCGCCCAGGCGCCGGACGCGCAGGCCCGCGTGATCGATCACCTGGCGGTGTGAGCCATGAGTGAACTCAACACCTTCTCGATCGTCGCCCGCTGCCCGCGGACCGGGCAGCTCGGTGTCGCGGTGGCGAGCGCGGTGCCGGCAGTCGGCGGTCTCTGCCCGTATCTCCGGGCGGGGATCGGGGCCGTCACCACCCAGTCCTGGGTCAATCCCTACCTCGCCAAGTGCATCCTCGACGGGCTCGGCGCTGGGCTGGATCCCGACGCGGCGCTCGCAGCGGCGCTCGCAACCGACGACCGGCCGGACCTGCGTCAGCTCGGGCTCGTCGACGGTCACGGGACGGCCGCCGCCTGGACCGGCGCCGGCTGCACGGCGGCGGCCGGGCACCGCACCGGTCCGGGCTACGCCGTCCAGGGCAACATGCTGGCGGATCCCGGCGTGATCGACGCCATGGCGCTGGCCTTCGAGGAAAGCGCCCAATGCGACCTCGACGAGCGGCTGATGCGCGCCCTCGAAGCCGGGGACGCAGCCGGCGGCGACAGGCGCGGCAAGCAATCGGCCGCCGTCAAGATCGTCGCCGGCGAAGATTATCCCTGCCTCGATCTGCGGGTCGACGAGCATGCCGAGCCCGTCGCCGAACTCCGCCGGGTCCTCGGCGTCGCCCGGCACCAGCTCGTGCCCTTCGTGGCCGGCATGCCGCGCAAGAACGGTCCCGCGGGCGCGTTGCCGGAGGATGTTTCCGCGATGCTGCTCCGTCCGCCCGGAGACAGGCCCGGCGCGGCGCCGGAGGACGGATCGGACCTCCTGCCCGACGCCATCGGTCTGCCCCCGGAGGCAGCCGAGCGAATGGCGCACCTGCAAGCGCAGTTCGCGCCGGTCCTGGCCGAGATCAGGGCCCTGCGCGCCCTCGACCTCACGCAGGTCCATCCGCCCATCCTTTTCGATCCGTGTCTGCCCTATCGCGGGGTGCCCCATGAGTGACGCCCTGTGGCAACTGCCGATCACGGAACTCGCCCGGCAGATCGCGTCGCGAAAACTGTCGAGCGTCGAACTCGTCGGTGCCGCGCTCGACCGGATCCGGCGCCTCGACGGCGACCTCCAGAGCTTCGTGGCCGTTTCGTCCACGGCCATCGACGCGGCGCAGGCCGCCGATGCGGAGATCGCCCGGACGGGCCCGCGCAGCCCGCTCCACGGGATCCCGATCGGTATCAAGGACAATTACACGACCGCCGAGCTGCCGACCCGGGCCGGAACGGCGGTGGACGCTCTCACCTTCCCGCAGGAAGACAGCCACGCCGTGTCGCGGCTCCGGGCAGCCGGCGCGGTGATTCTCGGCAAGACGCGGATGCACGAATTCGCCTGGGGCATGGTCACGCCGCCGACGCGCAACCCCTGGGACCGCGACCGGGTGCCCGGCGGATCGAGCGGCGGTTCGGCAGCGGCGGTGGCGGCTCGGCTCTGTCCGGCGGCGCTGGGCTCGGACACCGGCGGCTCCATCCGCATTCCGGCGGCCCTGTGCGGGATCGTCGGCCTCAAGCCGACCTTCGGCCGGATCGGCCGCTCGGGGATCGTCCCGCATTCGTGGTCCCTCGACCATGCCGGCCCGCTGACCCTGACGGTGGCCGATGCGGCGCTCCTGTTGCAGATCCTCGCCGGTCCCGATCCTGCCGATCCGGCGGCCCCAGCGGTCCCGGTGCCGGATTACACGGCCGGTCTCGACCAGACGCTGCAGGGCCTGCGGGTCGCGGTGATCCGCAACCACTTCTTCGAGATCATCGACGACGACGTCTTCGAAGCAGTCGAAGCGGCGATTCGGTTCTTCGCCGGGCAGGGCTGCACGGTGCGGGACGTCGCGGTGCCGTCCCTGCGGTTCGGGCTCGGCGCGATCTACGCCATCGAGCTGGCCTCCTCGACGGCCTACCACGACCGCAATCTGGCGCAGGGCCACGTCGCGGGCTTCGCGGAGGATGTCCGCGACCTCGTGGAGATGGGCCGCTTGGTGACCGGCCCGGACTATCTGCGAGCCGAGCAGGCGAGGGCGTTGATCATGGCCGAGATGGCCGCCGTGCTGGAGGAGGCCGACGTGATCGTCACTCCCACCGCACCCCTGACCGCATGGCGGGCCGACGAGACCACCGTGACGATTGCCGGGCGGCACGAGAGCGTCCTCGCGGCGTCCTGGCGCCTGACTTATCCGTTCAATCTCACCGGACTCCCGGCGATCGCGTTGCCCTGCGGCTTCGACCGGCGATCCCTGCCGATCAGCCTGCAGATCGCCGCGCGACCCTTCGCCGAGGCCATGCTTCTGCGGTTCGCGCACCAGTACGAGCGGGCGCATGACTGGTGGCGCCGGATCCCTTCTGCACCGAATTCTTGACGCCGGCGCAGGCGCGCCTCCATGCTCGGACCGTCCCGCGGAGGACTTCGATTCGGCGATATGCTGTTCCTAGAAGAGCAGCGCCGCGCCGTAGTGTAACGCGGGGTCGAACACGACCCGCCATGGTCGTCGCTGCAAGCGTGGCGGACGCGGCGGATCGCATTCTCGCTCGGCCCATCGGTGCGCCGGATCGTGCACGGCTCCAGGCTGCTGGGGACGCGATAATTCTCATGCCGGGCAGGGAGACTATGGTCGCCCGCACGGAATACCACGCCGGATCGCCGTCGAGCAGACAATGTAACCGACCGCAGCCGAAATGCTGGCTCGATCGAGCACGACGGTGACGGGCGCGGCCTTCTGAAGCATAAATAGCATCAACGCAGACCAATTTTTACTGTGTTACAATAATTTAAATACTAAAAGTCAGCTGTATTTCTGCGAAACGCTCGACAATATCAAGGTTCTTAGCAGTAATTGCGCATATCTTGCCGATTTTCTACTTTAAACAATCCCTTCTGGCCCTGGTTTTGCTTCGCCTTCCACGTCCTTGACTCATCCGAAATAGGAAGCGGCAGGCGAGATGGCAGAGGCATCGGGTTTTAGTCGGCGCAAGCTGATCGCCATGGTCGGGGCGGCCGCCGGGAGTGCGGCCGCCTATCAGGTCATGGCCAGCCTCGGGTTCGCCGAGGAATCGCCCTATCGTGGTCCGATCCGGCTCGACGGTGATCCCAAGGGCGCCTCGGTCCTGATCCTGGGGGCCGGCCTCGCCGGCATGACGGCCGCGCTCGAGCTGCACCAGGCCGGGTACCGGGTCCAGATCCTCGAGTACAACGCCCGGGCCGGGGGTCGGAACTGGTCGCTGCGCGGCGGCGATACCTACACGGAACTCGGCGGCGCCGTGCAGCGCTGCGAGTTCGAGACCGGCCTCTATCTCAATCCCGGCCCGTGGCGGATCCCCTATCACCACCACGGCGTGCTCGATTACTGCCGGCGCCTCGGGGTCGCCCTGGAGCCGTTCATTCAGCTCAACCACAACGCCTATGTCCACAACACGACAGGATTCGGGGGTGCGCCGCAGCGAATCCGTACGGTCAAGACCGATTTCAACGGCGCCACCGCAGAGCTTCTGGCCAAGGCGACCCGCAAGGGCGCCCTCGACGCGGAGGTCTCCAAGGACGATCAGGAGATCCTCATCGAGGCTCTGCGGTCGCTCGGCGGCCTGGACAAGGAGCTCACCTATCGCGCCGGTGACACGTCATCGGAGTTCCGCGGCTACGCCCGCGATCCCGGCGGCGGGCTCTCGGCGCGCCCGGTCGACGGCGCGCCGATGGGCCTCCACGACATCCTGACCTCGCGGCTGTGGCGCGGCCTGCAGAACTTCCTGCTGTACGAGTTCCAGACCACGATGTTCCAGCCGGTCGGCGGCATGGGCCGCATCGGTGAGGCCTTCGCCCGGGCCCTGCCGACCGAGACCATCCGGTACGGCGCGAAGGTGATCGAGATCGCCCAGGACGGTCACGGCGTCACGGCCACCTACTAGGATACGCGCCCGGGCGGCGCGGTCCGGCAGGTCCAGGCGGATTGGTGCATCTGCGCCCTGCCTTTGACGGTCCTGAGCCAGATCCCGACCCAGGTCGGCGCGAAGATGAAGGCGGCGATCGACGCCGTGCCCTATGCCGCGTCCGTGAAGATCGGGTTGCAGTTCAAGCGGCGGTTCTGGGAGGAGGACGAGCACATCTTCGGCGGCATCTCCTACACCGATATGCCGATCCGCCAGATCAGCTATCCATCGACCGGCTACAATACCGGCGGCAAGGGCGTGCTGCTCGGCGGCTACACCTGGAATGGGCCCGGCTCCTACGAATTCACCGCCATGACCCCCGCCGAGCGGGTACGCCGCGCGGTCGCGTACGGAAGCCAGATCCACCCGCAATACCGCACCGAGTTCGAGACCGGCATCGCGGTCGCCTGGCACCGCGTGCCGTTCACCCTGGGCTGCGCCGGCGATTGGACCGACGAGGCGCGCGCGGAGCATTATGACAACCTCTGCGCCCTCGATGGGCGGATCATGCTCGCCGGTGAGCACGCCTCCTACATCCCGGCCTGGCAGGAGGGCGCGATCCTCTCGGCGCTCGATGCGGTTTCGCGGCTCCACAAGAGGGTTCTGGCGGCATGAGCGGAGTCTTCGTATCCCGAACGATCGCCGGAGCGGTCGCAACCACCCTGATCCTGGCGACGCGCGTCGGCGCCTTTGCGCAGGAGCCAGCCACCAAAGCGGCGCTGCCATCGGCCGGGCCCGCGATGAGCGTCGGCAAGAGCTTCACCGAGACCGGGGGGGAGGCCCTTTACGCCCAGGTCTGCGCCGCCTGCCATCAGCCGGGCGGGGAGGGCGCGATCGGTGCGGCGTCCTACCCGGCGCTCACGCATAACGCACGGCTCGCCGCGGCGGGCTATTCGGTCACGATCCTGGTGCGCGGCCTGCGCGGCATGCCACCGATCGGGCGCATGATGACCGACACCCAGGTGGCGGAGGTCGTGAATTACGTCCGCACGCATTTCGACAATCATTACGACGACGCGATCACCCCCGAGGATGTGAAAGCAGCGCGGCCATGATCGGACAGACCCTGATGAGGCAGACGGTGATTCCGGGCTCCCTGGCGCTCGCGCTGGTCCTGACAGCCGGGCCGGGCCGCGCCGCGGAGGACATCGTCCGGCACCCGATCCCGGGCTCGGACTTTCCGATCTCCGAAGCGATCGAGGTGCCGGCGGGCCACGCGACGGTCTATCTCAGCGGCTTCGGGCCTGCGGTGGCGGACCCGAAGGCCGAGAAGAACACGCTCGCCGCCTTCGGCGACACCCGCACGCAGACCGCCTCGACCCTGGCATCGATCGAGGCCGCGCTCAAACGGCGGAACCTGTCGCTGCGCGACGTGGTGAAGATGACGGTCTTTCTGGTCGGCGATCCGGCCAAGGGCGGTCGGATGGATTTCGCCGGCCTGATGGAGGCCTACCGCGAACGATTCGGGACGCCGTCCCAGCCAAACCTACCTGTCCGCTCGGCGCTTCAAGTCGCAGCGCTGGCCAATCCGGGATGGCTCGTCGAGATCGAGGTCACCGCCATTCGACCGTGACCGAGGATTGAACCGAGATTTGGACACCCACTCCGTCATCCCGGGGCCGCCTGCGGAACCTGGGATGCGGAGCCGGCGACGGGGCTACTTTTACAGTTGCCATTGAGCGGGGTTCAGAGGCCCTGCATCGTCATGATTGGCGCCTCATGGACTTCGGAAACCTTGATCGAGGCGACGTGTCTTTCGGCTACCGCATGCTTGTCGCCATGCAATAGCCTATCCAGTCCGGTCTGGCCGTCGCACGGTCTTCCCGTCAAACGATGCCACCACCACTGCCCCGCGCGGCCGGGCGCGCGGCCGCGACCTTGGCGCGGTAGCCGCTGTCCCGGTAGGCCGTGATCGGGTCGATCGCGCCGCCGGAATCCAGACGGGCCCGCGCCAGGATCGGGCCGACATCCGTGCGGAACCCCACTTTCAGCGTCTCCGAGGCCATCAGCGCGTCGTTGTCCGCTTGGTAGCCGGCGAGCGCCGCCCGGTCGACCAGCAGCGACTGGGCGTAGGCGCGGCGGATCTCGTCGGCCGAGCGGATCAGGCTCTCGATCGGGTCGGTCACGTTATGGGACTGGTCGATCATGTAGGCGGGGGCGTCGCCGCTTTCGCCGAGATCGACCAACGCGTCGAACACCAGGAACAGCCGGAACGGATCGATCGACCCGGCATCGAGGTCGTCGTCGCCGTATTTCGAATCAGTGAAGTGGAAGCCGCCGAGCTTGCCCGCATGGGCCAGCCGCGACACGATCATCTCGATGTTCACGTTCGGCGCGTGGTGGCCGAGATCGACCAGGCAGGCCGCCTTCGGACCGAGCGCCTGGGCGGTGAGCAGGCTCGTCCCCCAATCCTGCACCACGGGTGCGTAGAAGGCCGGCTCGTACATCTTGTGCTCGGAGAACAGCCGCCACCCCTCGGGCAGCGCCGCGTAGATCTCCTGCATGGAGGCGAGGCAGCGCTCGAAGGCCCGGCCCATGTGGCTCTGGCCGGGGAAGTTCGCGCCATCGCCGATCCAGACCGTGAGCGCCTTCGAGCCCAGAGCCTCGCCGAGGCGGATGCCGGCGATGTTGTGCGCCACCGCCTGGGCCCGCACCGCCGGATCGACGTGGCTGAGCGAACCGAACTCGTACGACAGGGGATGGCCCGGATCGTCCTGGAAGGTATTGGATAGCCGCTCCTTGGCTTCCTCTGGAGGGAGGCGCGGATTTATTCGGGTGGGAATTCTTATACCCAGGGCCGTATCGCGGCGCGGCGCAGGGTGGCAGACCGCTTTATTCCGCTGTCACGTCCGTGCATGATAGTGGAATGAGCATCGCGCCCCCGGGCGCGGGTGCTTTCACGGGATCTGGTCTCAAGCCTGACGTCAACTGGCGCACCGATCCCGCCGCGGGGAGGGTTTTGGATGGATCGTCGCGTCCTGTTGGCCGGCGTCGGCGGTCTCGCCGCATGGACTGCGCTTCGCCCGTCCACCCCAGCCTCGGCCGGGGATCGGACGCCCGTGGTGCTCTGGCATGCGATGTCGGGCGCGAATGGCGAAGAGGTCGAGCGTCTGGCGCGCGACTTCAACGCGAGCCAATCCGAGATCACGCTGGAGGCGGTGTTCAAGGGTTCCTATCCCGAGACGCTGACGGCGGCGATCGCCGCCTACCGCGCCGGCAAGGCGCCCCACATCGTCCAGATCTTCGAGGTCGGCACGGGGACGATGTTGCAGGCCGGCCCCGCCATCAAGCAGGCCTGGAAGCTCGCGGAGGAGACGGGGCTCGGCCTCGATCCCAAAGCCTACATCCCCGGCGTACGCGGCTATTACAGTCTGCCGGATGGCAAGCTCGCCTCGATGCCGTTCAACTCCTCGACGGCGGTCATGTGGTACAACCGCGACGCCTTCGAGAAGGCTGGACTCGACCCGAACAAGCCCCCGGCCACCTATGACGACTTCGCCAAGGCGGCTCGCACTCTCGCCTCCAAGGCACCGACGCCCATCGCCAGCACCTCGGCCTGGATGACCTGGATCCAGTTCGAGGAATACGCGGCGATCCAGAACCTCGCCTACGCCACCCAGAATGACGGCTATGACGGCCTCGGCGCGGAATTGCTGATCAACACCAAACCCTTCGTCGATCAGCTCCAGCGCTTCATGGACCTGTCGAAGGACGGCGTCTTCAAATATGCCGGCCGCGATGGTGCGCCGGACGCAGTCTTCTACTCCGGTCAGGCCGCGATCGGGTTCGGCTCGTCCTCGGGCCGCGCCGACATCGTCAAGAACGCCAAGTTCCGTTACGCCGAGGCCTTCCTGCCGACGGAGCCGGCGCTGAACCCAAGCCCGAACAACTCCATCATCGGCGGCGCCAGCCTATGGGCGATGACGGCGCCGAAGCGGACAGAGGCCGAGTACAAGGCCGTCGCGGCCTTCTACGCCTTCATCGCGAAGCCCGAGCAGGTTGCCCTCTACGCGCAGAACACCGGATACGTCCCGGTGACGCTCGCGGGCTATGAGGCCACCAAGCAGGCGGGCTATTTCGACAAGAATCCCGGCACCGATGTGCCCGCGCGGCAGCTCTCTCGCGGGGAACTGACCCCGAACTCGCGCGGCCTGCGCCTCGGCCGCCTGCCGGAGATCCGCGCGATCCTCTACGAGGAGATCGAGAAGGCGTTCCAGGGTCAGCAGACCGCGCAAGCGGCGATGGATAGCGCCGCCGCGCGCGGCAACCGCGTGCTGCGCGACTTCCAGAAATCCGCGCGCGGCTGACGCGGCGGACCGGCGCAAGGCTCTCCTGGCATGGAACGACGGACGCTGTTCCCCGGCCGGCTGCTGCCGGCCCTTCTGATCCTGCCGCAGCTGGTGCTGACGGTCATCTTCTTCCTCTGGCCCGCCATCCAGGCGGTAAAGTCGAGCCTGGAGCGTGAGGATGCCTTCGGTACCAGCACCGAGTTCGTCGGGCTCGACAACTTCACCGACCTGTTCGCGGATCCGCTCTACCTCGCGGCGATCGGGCGGACCGTGGTGTTCTGCGCCTGCGTGACCGCCGTCTCGATGGGTGTGGCGCTCGTGCTCGCGGTCCTGGCGGATACCGAGATCCGGGGCCGCGCCTTCTACCGCACGATGCTGATCTGGCCCTATGCGGTGGCCCCCGCCATGGCGGCGGTGCTGTGGGTGCTGATGTTCCACCCGCAGATCGGCCTCGTCGGCGCATGGCTGAACCGGATCGGGATCGCCTGGGACTACAAGCTCGACGGAACGCAAGCCATGGCGCTCGTGATCCTGGCCGCCGCCTGGAAGCAGATCAGCTACAACTTCATCTTCTTCCTGGCAGGCCTCCAGGCCATCCCGAAGACGATCATCGAAGCGGCCCGCATCGACGGCGCCCGGGGCCTTCGCCGGTTCCGCACCATCCTCCTGCCGCTGCTGTTGCCGACGGTCTATTTCCTGCTCGTCGTCGACCTCGTCTATGCGGCCTTCGACACCTTCGCGACGGTCTACGCGGTGAACGGCGGCGGGCCGGGCCAGTCGACCCAGACGCTCGTCCTCAAGGTCTATCTCGACGGCGTCGTCAACGCGAATGTCGGCGCGTCCTCGGCGCAATCCGTAGTGCTGATGGTCGGCGTCATCGTCCTCTGCGCCCTGCAGTTCCGGTTCCTCGGGCGGAAGGCTGCCACCTGATGCGGCGGAGAACGCTGAATCTGATCCCCCATGCCGTCATGATCCTGGCGATCCTGCTCTTCGCCCTGCCGATCTGGATCGCGATCGCCGGCTCGACCCAGGATTCGGCCGTGATCGCCCGCGGCGAAATCTCGCTCGTCCCGAACCTCTCCGGCCTCGGAGTCTATCGCGACGTGCTGATGAACGGGTCGGCGGGGGCCGGGCCGGTCTGGCGCGCGCTGCTCGTCTCGGCCGGGATGGCGCTCGCCATCGCGGCCGGGAAGATCGCCCTGTCGCTGCCCTCCGCCTACGCCGTCACCTTCTTCCGCTTTCCCTTCCGCATGGCGGCTTTCTGGCTGATCTTCCTGACCCTGATGCTGCCGGTGGAAGTGCGGCTGATCCCGACCTTCCAGGTCATGTCCTCCCTCGATCTGATCAACAGCTTCACGGGACTGACGATTCCCCTCATCGCGTCCGCGACGGCGACGCTGCTGTTTCGCCAGACCTTCCTCGCCGTCCCGGACGAGCTCGTCGAGGCGGCTCGGATCGACGGGGCCGGACCCTTGCGCTTCCTGCGGGACATCCTGATCCCGATCTCGGGCGCCAACATCGCCGCCCTGTTCGTGATCCTGTTCGTCTACGGCTGGAACCAGTACCTGTGGCCGCTCTTGGTCGCGACCGATCCGAAACTCGACACGGTGGTCATCAGCATCGTCAAGATGATCGGCGTCGACACCGCCACCGAATGGAACAAGGTCATGGCAACGGCGGTGCTGGCGCTGATCCCCCCGGTGGCGGTGGTGCTCCTGATGCAGCGCTGGTTCGTGAAGGGCCTGACGGAGGGTGACAAGTAATGGCGGGCCTGAGACTCGATGGCCTGCGCAAGAGCTTCGGCAGCAACGAGATCCTGAAGGGGGTCGATCTCACCCTAGCGGACGGTGAGATGCTGGTGATCGTCGGCGCGTCGGGCTGCGGAAAATCCACCCTGCTGCGCATCGTGGCCGGTCTGGAGACGCCCACCGCGGGGCGTGTCCTGATCGACGGGCGCGACGTCACCGACCTCGACCCGTCGGCGCGCGACATCGCCATGGTGTTCCAGAACTACGCCCTGTACCCGCACATGAGCGTATTCGACAACATGGCCTACGGGCTGAAGATCCGCGGCCTGCCCCGGGCTGAAATCCGGGCGAAGGTCGATGCGGCCTCGGCCCTGCTGGGCCTGGAGGCGCTGCTCGAGCGCAAGCCGCGTCAGCTGTCCGGCGGCCAGCGCCAGCGGGTCGCCATGGGGCGCGCCATCGTCCGCGACCCGAAGCTGTTCCTGTTCGACGAGCCCCTGTCGAACCTCGACGCCAAGCTTCGGGTGCAGATGCGCGGCGAGATCCGCCGCCTCCAGCGCCGGCTGAAGGTGACGAGCCTCTACGTCACGCACGATCAGGTCGAAGCGATGACGCTGGGTGACCGGCTGCTCGTGATGCACCAGGGCGTGCCGGTGCAGCTGGCGACGCCCACGGAGGTGTATGCGCGCCCCGCCGATACTTACGTCGCGGGGTTCATCGGTTCTCCGGCGATGAACCTCCTGCCCGGTCTGCTCGGTCGGAACGGGACGATGGTGCGTGTCGCGGGGGCGGACATCGACCTTGGGCCACAGCGGTTCGATCGGCCAGACGGTCACCCCGTGATTCTGGGCATCCGGCCGGAACACGTCGTGCTCGACGCATCGGGCATGCCATGGCCGGTCGAGGTCGTGGAACATCTCGGGGCCGAGATGCTGGTGCATGCCGGTCGCCCGGGCGAGGCGGCGTTGACGCTCAAGATCGCGAACGGCACGCCGCTGAGCGACGCCATCCGGGTGTCGTTTCCCGCGGCGCATATCCACGTCTTCGACCAAGCGACGGGGCTGCGGTTCGAGCCGATTGAATCGGGCCCATCGACGTCGTAATCGGCGACGCACGTTCCACGCAGCCTCCGACACCGGCCCTCAGGAGGGCAGGGCGGTTTTAATCTCGCCGCCTCCGGCCGTCACCGCGACGCGCTCAGTCCTTCGAGTGGCCAAGACGCCCCCGTGTCAGGATGTCGGACCGCCGCCGCCGCTCAGTGCCGTCGTGCCGGCATCCTGAACGGCGCGGCGCAGGATGCGGGACAGGTCGGCGACGGAATAGGGCTTGCGCAGCAGGTCGAACCCGTGTGTCCCCTCCGACGCGAGCACGTCGCTGTAGCCAGAGGTCAGCACCACCGGGATATCCGGTCGCCGTCGACGGATCTCGCCGGCGAGTTCGACGCCGTTCATCCCCGGCATCACCACGTCGGAGAACACCACCTCAAATCGGGCTGGGGTGCGCGCGATCTCGGCGAGCGCCGTCGGCGCGTCGGTCACCCAGACCGTACGGTAACCCAGCTCACGCAGAGCCTGTTCGGCGAAGGCGCCGACGTCGAGATTGTCCTCAACGACGAGGACCTGGGTGCCGTGCCCTTCGGCGAGCGCCTCCGGCTCTTCGGCCGGCCCGGCGATGCCCGCGGAGGCGACGCGCGGCAGGAACAGGGTGAAGGTCGTGCCGCTGCCGAGCGTGCTCTCGACGATGACCTCGCCGCCGGACTGCTTGGCGAAGCCGAAGACCTGGCTCAGGCCGAGGCCCGTGCCTTGCCCGACGGTCTTGGTCGTGAAGAACGGCTCGAAGATCCGTTCCAGGTTCTCCGGCGCGATGCCGGAACCCGTGTCGGTGATCGAGATCGCCACGAACTCTCCGCGTTGGCGGGAATGCGCCCGCACGGCTGGAACCGTCGTCGTCCGGCGGAGCCGGATGCGCAGGTGCCCTTCGCCGTCCATCGCGTCGCGGGCGTTGATGACGAGGTTCACCAGGGCGGTGTCGAACTGGCTCGGATCGGCATTGATGTGCAGGTCGTGGCTATCGCCCACGGGCAGGTCGAGCTCGACGTGCACCCGGGCGCCCGTGAGCGTGCCCACCATATCGGCCACGGCGATGACGGCGCGGTCGACCGCGAAGGTCTCGGGCTGCAGCGCCTGTCGCCGGGCGAAGGCGAGGAGTTGGCCGGTGAGCTTTGCGGCCCGGTCCACGGTGTCGGCGATGGCCCCGACATACCGTAGCCGCCGCTCCTCTGCCAGATCGGGCCGCTTCAGCAGGTCGGTGGAAGACTTGATCACCGTCAGCAAGTTGTTGAAGTCATGGGCCACGCCGCCCGTGAGTTGCCCCACCGCCTCCAGCTTCTGAGATTGGCGCAGTTGCTCCTCAAGCGCCCGCCGCTCGGTGACGTCGCGGCCGGCAGCGTAGAAGCTGTCACCCGTCGGAATGGCGTTCCAGGAAATCCATCGATAGGCGTCCTCGCGCGTTCGCATGCGCACGTCGACGTCGGCGAGAGGGTTGCCGCCGTCGAGGCGTTCGAAGGCCCGCGCAGCGATATGCCGGTCGTCGGGGTGGACGAACGCGTCGAAGCGCGCACCGACAACTTCGGCCAGGTCCCAGCCCAGCATCTCGGTCCACGCGGCGTTCGCCGTGCGGAAGCAGCCATCGAAGCCGCAGATCACCAGCAGGTCCCGGCTCGCGCGCCAGACGAGGTCGCGCTCGGTGGTCTTCTCGTCCGCCGTCGCCTGGAGCGTGGTCTCGGCCCGGCGACGGTCGGTGATGTCGTTGAACAGCAGGGCCACACGGTGCTGCTCGGGCTCGCCGACGCGGAGGGCGTGAACGTCGAACCATCGCCCCAGCGCGACCGCCCCGCTCTCGAACCTGATAGCGCGGCCAGTCCGCGCGACCTCCCCGTAGGTGTCGAACCAAGAGCGTTCGAGGCTGGGGACGAGTTCGCTGACCCATCGGCCCGCGGCGTGGCGCAGTCCCGTCTGCCGCTCGAAGGCCGGATTGACCTCGACGAAGCGGTAATCGACCGCTTGTCCTTCCGCGTCGAAGCGCATCTCGACGATGCAGAAACCGCTGTCGACGGCGTTGAACAGGGCCCGGTAGCGGGCCTCGCTCTCGGCGAGCACGCCTTCGGCGGTCCGGAAGCGGGTGACGTCGAGCTGGCTCGCGAAGAAGTAACGGAGCTGACCGTCAGGATCGAAGACCGGGCTGACGTAGAGTTCGTTGCGAAACGGCGTGCCGTCGCGGTGGTAGTTCAGGATCTCCACAACGACGTCGCGCCGGCCGGCAATGGCGTCGCGCACCTTGGCCACGTCAGCGGGATCGGTGTCGCGGCCTTGGAGGAAGCGGCAATTGTGCCCGATGAGTTCGGCGGCATCGTAGCCGCACAGATTCTGGAAGGCTCGATTGGCGAAGACGATGGGGTTATCGGGCTGATTCGGGTCGGTGATGATCTGCGGCATGCGGGTCTTCTCCGCAGCCGTGAACAGGAGGTCGGCCGAGGCCGCGGACGTGCGCTGGCCCTCGCCCGGCCGCTGCAGACCGTCGCCCGGCCCCGCCGCCAATTGTGCCTGCAGGCGAGCGATGCGCTCTTCGAGTTCGCGTTCGCGCCGTCGCAGTCTGTCGTTCTCTGCGTCCATGGCCCCCTCGATCGGCCGTGGAGATAGCTTCGGCGACGGCACGGGACAACGCCTTACATTTCGACTGGAGCCATCGCGGTGACGCCGCAGGACTGATTTGTTCCGCTGGGCGTAGTCCGCCTCCAGGTTTGGCTGTCGAGCCAGGACGAGAACGGACCAACAAGAACGAAGCCGCACAAGTCCAAGGACGTGCTCGCCAAGCTGGGGCAGGAGTCGTACGTGCCGGCCAAGGTTTGAGCATAAGCCGAGCGCACAGCGCGGCTGCGACGATCAGATGCCAACGCTAGCCGCTCCGGCTTCGGCGGCCTGCTGAACAGTCGCTCCCTTCCGCAACGCCGCCGCGATCGCCGTCGACGCCGTATCGACGGCTGCAGCGCGATCCTCGCCGTGATCGTGGGTGCCGTTCGTGCCCCCGCTCAGTCGGGCATGGTAGTTGTCTGGAAAGTGCTGATCCATCCGCAACTTAAGCAGTTTTGTAGCAGCACGATAATCCGCATCGAAATTTCTAGGCCGCCCTGCGGTCTCAACCTTGTAACCCCCGGCCTCTCCCTTTTCGGCCCTCGATCGGCTTCTGCGCTGATCCCCGCCGACAGAGAAAAATTGGGCGATCTTGGAGAGCAACCAAACGAGCGGGTTCATCGTGACGTCCTGACGGAGCAGCGGCGAACGCGCTATCCCGATGACGACAACGCGTCTCAGCGACGTGTGGACTCCGAGGTGCGGCTATGACTCCTCCGAGCGCCGCTCTTGGCTCTGATCCCGGCAGCAGACCGCGCGACTGCTGATCGGCTCCCATCGTGCGGACACCGTGCAGAGCTCTGCCCTGTCTCGGGCCATCCAATCCCAGTGGTGCAGCGCCGTAGCCTTCCCTGAAGAGGAAATGGTCGCGTTTGAGCGCGCCTTTCAGCCCACGCCACGACCCGTCCAATCTCCGCATACGAAGGCGGCGGGGCACACGCCCCGCCGTTCAACCGCTCGTCGATCTCAGCGGCTCCAAAGGTCGCGTGTCATCCGCGACTGTTCATAGGCCCATCAGCACGCCGGCCGAACCGATCACCGTCACTGCGAGGCCGCCTGCGAACACGGCGATCATCGCGTAGGAGAACAACCTGAGCTGCATGGTTTCGATTTGCCTCACCGATCAGCAGCGGTTTCCGCCGGCGGTCTGGCCGTACTGCTTAACCGGGAAGTTCTGCTGGTTGGCGTTGCCCTCGGCAGCGGAGCTCATCGGGCAGGTCGCGGGGTTGTTGTCGTGGCCGAATAGGCGGCCGGCTGGGGCGCCAAGCGAGCCTGTGGTTTCAACATCGTAAGGCGTGGAACCGGCCCAGGCAGGACGGTCGTAGGCCATAGCGGACGAGATCGGGGCTACGCCAAGCACGAGAGCGGCGATAGTAGCGGCGATACGGGTCTTCATGGTCACGTTCTTGTTCCTTTACGCAGTACAGTCCGAGTTGTCCGGTCTATTTCTTCTTGCGTAAAGCTGATATAGGTATGACCGTCCTTTGGTGACGTGCCCCTGCGCACGCAGCGTATGGGATTAAGCGGGGCGGAGGTTCTGCTCGGACTCTCACAGCGGTCGCCGCCGACAGGCTGCTGCAGATCGTCGTGACGGGCGAGCGAGACCGGAACGCCGCCGCGAGCCTGGGCAGGGCCGCGGGGTCGTCCCTGGACAAAGACCCTGACGCCCAGTTCCACCGATGTTCTCGACGTGCCCGGCCTGCGTCCCGGGTAGAAGCCTGTCTGTCGCTCTCAGACGTCGGTCTCCCGCTTCACGACGGCGTCTTCGTCGGTGCCCTTCTGCGTCAAGCCGACCTCCGGACGATCGGTCGGATCCGTAGAGGTTTTGGGACTGGCCGGGGAAACGGACTGCCGTTCGGCTCCGACCCGAGCCCAGCGCTCGCCATCGTACTCGCTATTGGCGAGATCCTGCGTATTCGTGCTCTTCGTTTCGTCGGGCATCAGACGCTCTCCGTGTAAGAGGGCAACTCGGGCCGGTGCTGCTGTATCCGTTCCCTTCCCCGGCAGGACGCCGACACGTGCATCCGATCCTAGCGTGAAGTCGCATAGCCGGTGGTACATGTTCGGCCAGCTCGTTGTCTGTAGCTTTCATGCTGTCCCAACCGAATGCTGATAGATCCCGAAACCAGCCATCATCGCGCAGGTGATCGCCATCATCCAAGGGGAGGGGATGCTGTAAGCGCGGCGACTTCCCAACAGCTGCACTCCTTAAAAACACTCGCCCACTGGATACCCAGTGTTCTCCGCCGCCACGTCGTCTCGACCGAACGCGACCGAGCGACCTTTGCACCAGCCCACAGACCGAACTGCAAAGAGCCGAACCACGTCGTCACGGGATCCGGACCGCATCGCCCGGGGTGAATTCTTTAGCTCCAGTCACCAGCAACGCATGACGTTCATCTGCAGCGGCTATCGACCCCAAGCCGAAGCAAGAGGCGTTGAAGCTGTCCGGCGACAGGTCGATGTGGACTGGTGGGGGATCGTGGCGGGTGTAGGCTGGCGATCGACACGGAGGCATGACGATGGCACGGACAGAGCGAGGGCAGTGTCGGTTCACCTTAAAGGAGGGTGCTGATGGGCGACCATTCATCGCCCTCGAGCCTCTCGGCAGGGCGATTGAGGCTCTCGGCGATGCGTCCCTGGGCCTCACTCTGCGGGACAGCGTCAACTACGCCCATGCCCAGCAGACCGCAGAGATCCTGAATGATCAGGTGACCGGCCTATCGGTCACGTTCCCCGATAAAAAGGGCGGATGGGTAGGTTGATGAGCGCAAAGAGAATGCTTGATCGTCTCGGCCCGGACCTGAGGGCTTTTAGACGGGCGATGCGGCTCGTCACTCAGCGCTGAACAGCGAGCGTTCACGTTAACGGTTCGGTAAAATTGCGCACGTATGAAGCCTTAACTTCTGAGGTGGCTTTATGCGTGTTCTCCTGATCGAAGACGATACCACCGTTTCTCAAAGCATTGAGCTGATGCTCAAGTCCGAGAATTTTAATACCTTCACCACCGACTTGGGGGAGGAAGGTGTCGATCTCGGCAAGCTGTACGATTACGACATCATCTTGCTCGATTTGAACCTGCCCGATATGTCGGGCTATGAGGTTTTGCGCTCGCTGCGCGTGGCGAAAGTGAAGACGCCGGTTCTCGTCCTCTCTGGCTTGGCCAGCATCGAGGATAAAGTTAAGGGCCTCGGATTCGGGGCGGACGATTATCTCACCAAGCCGTTCCACAAGGACGAGCTGATCGCGCGCATCCATGCCATCGTGCGTCGCTCGAAGGGCCACGCCCAGTCGACGATCACGATCGACGATCTCATGATCGACCTTGACGAGAAGCTCGCCTCGATCGAGGGTAAACGTGTCCCCCTGACGACGAAGGAGTACCAGTTGCTGGAACTCCTCGCACTCCGGAAGGGCTCGACGATCACGAAGGAGATGTTCCTCAACCACCTCTACGGTGGCTTGGACGAGCCGGAGCTGAAGATCATCGACGTCTTCATCTGCAAGCTGCGCAAGAAGCTCGCCAACACCAGCTCAGGCAAGAACTACATCGAAACCGTCTGGGGACGCGGATACGTGATGCGCGACGGCATCAGCGAAATGCGCGCGATGGCAGGTTAAAAATCTCCAACCCGACAGAGAAAATCATTAATGAGCGTTGATTTCTAGTGTTCGTCGGCACATACGTTCTGCTTCGCTTGAGCAGGTGTGCCGTGGACGAGAACGCAGAGACCATCGAGACTTCTGCCGTCGATTATATCGGATTCACGGCAGAAATTGTCTCGGCCTACGTGTCGAGGAATTCGGTACGACCCGCCGATATGGCGGAGCTGATCGCCAGTACACACACTGCGCTCACCGGGCTTGGCCAGAGCAGCGCGACTGAAGCTCCGGCAACCGAGAGGCTTACCCCCGCTCAGATCCGAAAGTCTGTCACGCCGGACGCCATCATCAGCTTCATTGACGGCAAACCGTACAAGGCGCTCAAGCGTCATCTCAACGGCAACGGCATGACGATCGAGCAGTATCGCGAGCGCTTCGGCTTGCCACGCGACTACCCCTCGACGGCGGCCAACTACTCGGCACAGCGTTCGGCCCTGGCTAAGAACTTTGGACTTGGCCAGCAGCGCAAGAAGGCCGCTCCTGCGGCTGAAGAGTTCGAGGAGACGGTCTCGGAGAAGCCGAAGCGCCTTGGTCGGCCGCGGAAGGACAAGGTGGCTACCGAAGGGTAGCAGCAGGGAGGCTCAGAATCTTCTCGGCTCTGGCCCGCCTTTTCCAACGATCGCAGCAGTCGAGCGCCCTCACGCTCCTGCCGGCGAGCGCGCCGGTTGCCGTGTCCTCCCCGTTCACGTGCAGCCGGCGCGTCCTACACAGCGACGATGCGCCCTTCGGATCAGCGCAGATCCTCAAAAGAACA
>NZ_JAKSYD010000268.1 GCF_022829605.1 Methylobacterium sp. E-065
CTGTCCTTGTGAGACCAGCACGTCGACCTGACGCAGCTTGCTCACGATCTCCTCGGGCTTGGGTCGTTGGGCCATCGATTCCGTCCTCTGTCGGCGCAAAAGCCATACTTCAGGGCGGACCACTTCAAAGGGGGACGATCAATTTGATCGCGTTTCCGTGGCGCAATCCAGGCCTAGTCTTGGGAATGAAGCGCGTTGGCTGCTCTCAGGCGCTGGGTCCGGCAGCACGTCATGTCGGCGTGCCCCCGGGTCACCATGTCAAAGCTGAGTCGGCTAAAGAACGCGGGCCGAGTTTCGATCCTGAAACCGGCGAGGTCGACTTCGCGCCGATGATCGAGCGGCACGCGCACTGCCCCCACCAGCCGACTTGGGGTCCGTTTCAGTCCATGTACTTTGATGTCTAGATCCGCCAGTACGAAGGCGGCGCCGAGCTCTGCCACGAGTTCTTCAGCGGCATACGCCCGGGCACCGAACCGGCCGGTGAAGTCACGGTCGAGACGGTGGGGCGCGCCGGTCCAGTGCACGAGCTCGTGGGCGGTGGTCCCGGCGTAGCCCGTCGGCGTGCGGAAGGCGGTGCGGGGCGGTAGGTGGATCGTGTCGGTGGCTGGGATGTAGCAGGCGCGGTTGCCACCATGCTGAATCGCGGCGCCGGTAGACGCCGCGAACGCGTCGAAGGCGGGCAGTGGGTCTGGGGTGACGCTGGCCCCAGGCGCATCTACAGGCGGCGGGGCAGCATCGACCTGCGCGGCGTTGAAGACGTAGGCGGCGCGGGCGACGAAGGGGGTGCCATCGGCGGGATCGGCGTCAGTCCCGCGGGGCAGCTCCTTGTAGAACAGCACGAGGGTGCCGCGCTCGGCCTGGCGGACCTGCGCGCCGAGCGCCGCCCACTGCCGGTAGGTCGCCCAGCTTGCGTTGGTGTAGCCATGGGCTTGGGCGGCAGACCACAGCGCAAGCACGTTGATGCCGCGGTAGCGCCGACCGGTGCGGGCGTTGCACGGCATCGGATCTGCGCCGTGCCAGGGCGGCGTCCATGAAGCGGGGTCGGCGGTCTCGAGCTGCTCGAGGATGGTCGCGGCGAGACGGGCGTGCAGGTCGTTGGTAGGCATGAAAGGCAGGCTCCGGTGCAGCCACGGCGTTGGCGGCCTCGGGGCGGGATTCCCGTAGGTACGACGGCTTTTCACAAAAGCTTTGGGTGGGGCCGCAGCCGGGCAGCGGCGGAGATACGGGGTCAGTGCTCCCTGTCCTGCCCCGGATCTTGGTGGACGTTTGAGGGAGATCGGCTTGCTGCAGGCAAGGCTTTGCCGGTGAGCGGCAAAGCCACGCTCTACCGAGGATGTCCGGATCCCGGAGCCACGCCGTCGGTCGACCGGCGGATCGAGGTGCAACCTTGCGACAGGTAGGCCGGGGCTGTGCGGTCGGCCTTTAGACACTGCTTCCCGTCAGCTTGGACGGCCAGCGCGGACGGACCCGTCCGCTCGATCCGCGGGGCATCGGGGTCGTCCCGGAGGTCTGGGGCTACCCATTCCCTCCATCCTGCGGTCCGTGAAGTACGGTACCGCTTTTTTATACCGATGCCCTTCGGCTTGCGACCCGGCGATCTCCGTCCCGCATGGCTGGCGGTGGAGGCTCGGGGCTCATAGGGAGCTGGCTCTTTTATTTTGGCGGGTAAGAGCTCGTCTCTACTTGGTGCAGGTGGCCGACCGTTTCAGCTCGTCGAACCAACACAGGACAGATGACGATCTGTTGCTTGGCTGTAGCGCTTCACCCTGACGGAGAGGAGCTGGAGGGGTGAAAAATAGGTGCGAGAGGAGATTGCCTCTACCTATAGCGATTTGAAATGAATAGATCGTGTGTGGAGGGGCAACCAATTTCCTGGTCGGGGTAAGGCGCCGCTGATACGATGTATCAGCTAAATCTATATAGATTTTAGTTTGCCTAGATCAACAGATCACCATCGCAGCGATTGCGTTCGCATTTTTATTGATGTGATGTATCGGGGCCCTGTCAGGGATAATGTATCTAAGCTGCAAACTTGCGATCGGCCGAAATTTGGTAGGGATGTGGAGTTTGGCATGCCAGAGCAGGGTAGCGCTGCCGTAAACCGAAAGCGGACGTTCCGCTTTGCGCCCTTTGCCGCCGCTCTGCTGCCTTCTAACGCTGCTCCGAAGCGGACATACGATCCGACCACAAATGGGCAGCCCTGGAAAGCTGGCTGCAAGCGCGGCGCCGAGCGAGCGCTTAAACTACATTGGGTCTCAGTGCAGTTTGGAACCGCGGCACGTCACGTGCCTTCGACGCTCTGAGAACGCAGCCAGCGCGCGATCGCCTCGATCACATGAGCCTGCTCGGAACCGGTTAATTCCCGCCCCGTCGGAATGCCGTACCACTTGGCCAAACAGCCACGGCAGCACGTCGCCGTCGCATGCTGCGCCGTGAAGACCGGATGACCGCGAAAGGACGTCTGCTTGCCATCATTCGTCGGCGCGGCTGGCGCGAGGCGCCGTTTGACGAAGTCCCGTGCATGCTCGAGAACCGTCGGGAGACCCTTGTCGCGCAGGTAGTTCTGGTCGGCAGTCGCCAGCCGAAATCGCTGACGGAAGGCGGATTGCGGCAGGCGATCGAAAACGTCTTCAAGCGCTCGCATGCGCAACTACACTCGTTCAACCGCCGCGCATCTGACCGGCACGGCTCATCAGCCTACGCAGCAACCGATGCGCACACCAGAGTCTATCATGATTGGCACCGCGGGCTGGAGCCTGGCGAAAGCCTACGCGCCTCATTTCCCGCGAGACGGCAGCCATCTGGAGCGGTACGCGCAGCGCTTCTCGACCGTCGAGATCAACACGTCCTTCTACCGGCCGCATCGCATTGCGACCTACGAGAAATGGGCTGCTGCGGTACCGGCCGGATTTCGGTTCGCCGTGAAGGTGCCACGGGCAATCACGCATGAGCGGCGCCTGATCGATGTGGAAGAGGTCCTGGCCCGCTTCCTGGCTGAGGTGGCGGGCCTCGGACCGAAGCTCGGGCCGCTGCTGCTTCAGCTTCCGCCGAGTCTAGCGTTCGACAGGGCGTCTGCCGATCCGTTCCTGGCGACCTTCAGGCGGAGCTTTGCCGGCGACATCGTCTGTGAACCACGCCACGCGACTTGGTTTACGCAGGACGTCGATAAAGTCCTTTGCGAACTTGCGATTGCCCGGGTCGCTGCCGATCCCGCTCCCATCCCGGATGCAGGCAGGCCTGGCGGTTGGCTGGATCTCGCCTATTACCGGCTCCATGGCTCTCCGAGCATGTACCGTTCAGCATATGAGCCGCCCGTTCTCATCCAGATCGCCGAGCGCCTGCATCAGAAGAACGTCCAAGGAGGTCGGGCGTGGTGTATTTTCGACAACACCGCAGAGTTCGCGGCCATTGGTAATGCTTTAGAGACACTTGCGCTCTCTAAATCGGGCGAGCCACCACCAACGTCAATTATGGGTCGATAGGAGGTCGTCCGCTTTTCCGGCTGGCCGGCTCCGAAGCGGACTGGCTGCTTTCGGCCAGGCTACGCCACGCCGGAGCGCCATGGCGCGCAGAACCGGACGTTCGGCTTTGCGCCCATATCGGCCGTCCAGAGAGCTGTGACGCCGTCCCCAAAGCGGACTTCGCGACGCGAAGCGCCGATCCTGAGCCGCTGGCGCCATCCTTGCCTCGGGTGACGTGTCCCCGAGCAGGAGCCGAACGCCGTGGCTATCACAGATCATGCTCTCGCCTGGACGCAGCTGTTCGGCGAACTCGACCGGAGCGGCTTGGCGCTGCACCTGCAGATCCGCCGGGCGATCGTCACCGCCATCGAACGGGGGCTGTTCACCGCGGAGGCCCGGCTGCCTTCGACGCGCCAACTGGCGGCCCTGCTCGGGGTCGCCCGCAACACCGTGGTGAACGCGTACCAGCAGCTCATCGACGAGGGCTTCCTAATCGCTCACGAGCGCAGCGGGATCTTTCTGGCGCCGGATCTGATCGTCTCCGAAGCGCGTGGTCCCTCGCCGCAACGGACCATCGCGTGGTCGCGGCGCTTCGCGGTCCGCCCCGCGCAGCTGCGGCAGATCACCAAGCCGCGGGACTGGCTCGACTACCCCTATCCCTTCCTGTTCGGCCAGTTCGATCCGTCCCTGTTCCCGGCCAATGACTGGCGCGAGAGCGTGCGGGCGGCCTCCGGGGTGTCCGAGATCAACGCCTGGGCGGGCGACCTGATCGACGAGGACGATGCCGATCTCGTGGAGCAGCTCCGCCTTCAGGTGCTGCCGCGGCGGGGCATCTTCGCCAGCGCCGACGAGGTGATGGTCACCATCGGCTCGCAGCAGGCGCTCTCGCTCCTGATCCAGCTGCTGGTCGGCCGCACTACGCCGGCGGGTGTCGAGGACCCCAGCTATCCCGATACCCGCAACATGCTGACCCTCGCCACCGACGACCTCGCGACGCTCGCCATCGACCGGCACGGGGTCGTGCCCGATGCCGTCTTCGCCAGCCGGGACGTGGCGTTCGTCACCGTGGGGCATCAGTGCCCGACCACCGCGGTGATGCCGCTGGAGCGACGCCGCGCCCTCCTCGCGGCCGCGCGGCGCCACGACGTCGTCCTGGTCGAGGACGATTACGAAGCCGACCTCGCCCTGGCGGACGAGATCCCGTCCCTCAAGAGCCTCGATGCGGATGGCCGCGTGATCTATGTCGGCAGCTTCTCGAAGGTGCTCGCCCCGGGCCTGCGGGTCGGCTACGTGGTGGCGCCCCGGGCCGTGATCGCGGAGCTGCGCGTGCTGCGGCGGCTGATGCTGCGCCACCCGCCCTCGAACAATCAGCGCGCGACCGCGATGTTCGTGGCGTTCGGGCATTACCGCACGCATCTGCGCCGGACCGCCGGCGTTCTGGAGGAGCGCGCCGTCCGGATCGCCGGCCTGCTGCCCCGCCTCCTGCCCGCGTTCCGCTGGCGGCGCGACCCGGGGGCCACGAGCTTCTGGGTGGAGGGGCCTGTCGGCCTCGATGCCCGGGATCTCAGCGTGCGCGCTCGCGCCCGGGGCGTCCTGATCGAGCCGGGCGATATCTTCTACTCCGACCCGGAGGCCGGCCGGGCCTGCTTCCGCTTGGGCTTCGCCTCGATCCGGACCGACCGGATCGAGGCGGGCCTCACCCGCCTCGCGGAACTGGTCACGCCGGCCGGAATCCCGGCGTCACAGGGGATGCCCGAGCAGGTCTGAAACCGCCTGCACCACGCTCGTGACGGCGACGGTGCAGAGCAGCAGGATCGACAGGGCGCGATGCCCCCGTCCGGCTCCGAGCCTGAGAAGCGCCTCGCCGAGCCGGCTGCCGGCGACGATGAGCGGGATGCCGATCATCACCGGGATCGCTAGAAAGCCCCCGAAGAGCCCGGCAGTCGCGAGGCTGATGGCGCTGGCGATCGACGTCGCCAGGAAGAACACCAGCAACGAGGCGCGTCCCTGCCGCGGCGAGAGCGGCGTCGCGAGGTAGTAGGCGACCACGGGCGGACCCGGCATCGCCGCGAGCCCGTTGCACAGGCCGGCCGCCAGCCCGACCGCCAGGGTCGCGCCGCCGCGCGGAAGCCCGACGAAGCGGAAGCCGCGCAGGAGCGCGACGGTCCCGCAGCCGCAGACCAGCGCGATGCCGAGCCGGGCAGCGTCCGGGCTCGCCGCAGCCAAAGCGGCCACGCCGAGGGGCGATCCGACCACCGTGCCGGCGACGAGCCAGCGGAGCGAGGGCCAATGGCAGGTCCGGCGCGCCCGGGGCAGGTCGGACAGGCTCGCGCAGAACTGCAGGGCGACGGCGAGCGGGACGCACTGGTTCGGCGGGAGCGAGAAGCCGAGCAGCGGCACGGCCGCCAGGGCGAACCCGAAGCCCGTGAAGCCGCGGATCAGCGCCGCGGCGAAGATCGCGGCCGCGATCGCGATCAGGGATGCCGGTTCAGGCATCGGAAGAGCGGGAGTCACCACCCTAACGCATGTCGACCACGATGGTCTTCTTGCGGGTGAAGTGCTCCAGCATCGACTCCAGGGAGGCCTCCTTGCCGAGACCCGACTTCTTGAAGCCACCGTAGCTGAGGTTCGGCTGGATCGTCAGGTTCTGGTTGACCTGGACATAACCGGCATCCAGCGCGTGCGACACCCGCAGCGCCCGGCGCAGGTCCCGGGTCCAGACCGTCGCGGCGAGGCCGAATTCCCCCGCATTCGCGGCCGCCAGGACGTCCTCCTCGTCGGAGAACGGCACGATGCAGGCGACCGGACCGAAGATCTCGTCGCGCATGAGCGGGCTGTCCTCAGTTAGACCGGTGAACAGGACCGGCTCGACGAACAGGCCTTCAGCGAGATCCGGCGCGGCCGGCAGGCGCCCGCAGCGTACGGCCCGCGCGCCCGGCGTAGCCTCGCCCTGGGCGATATAGTCCATGATTTTGGCGTGCTGCCGGGCATTGATCACGGTGCCGATATCGGTGGCCTCGTCCAGGGGATCGCCCATCCGGAGGTTCGCGACGGCGGCGGCCAGCCGCTCCACGAACCGGTCGTGCAGCCCGGCGTCGACGTAGATCCGGCTCGAGGCGGTGCAGCTCTGGCCCTGGCGGGTGAAGCGCATGCCGGCCACCGCGCCCGCGACGGCCCGGTCGAGGTCCGCGTCCGCAAAGACCAGCATCGGGCTCTTGCCGCCGAGCTCCAGGCTCACCGGGATCAGCTTGTCGGCGGCCTCGCGGTAGATCGCCTCGCCCACTGCCTGCGAGCCCGTGAAGGTAACCTTGGCGACGTCGGGGTGCCGGACCAGCGGCGCCCCGCAGGCGGGACCGGTGCCGCAGATTACGTTGAGGACGCCGGGCGGCAGGAGGTCGGCCAGGAGGCGCGCCGCCTCGATCGTTGCGAAGGGGGCCTCCTCGGAGGCCTTCAGCACCACGGTGTTGCCGGCGACTAGGGCCGGTCCGATCTTGAGCGCCATCAGAACGAGGGGCACGTTCCAGGGCAGGATCGCCGCCACCACC
This sequence comes from Methylobacterium sp. E-065, assembly GCF_022829605.1. GTDB lineage: Bacteria > Pseudomonadota > Alphaproteobacteria > Rhizobiales > Beijerinckiaceae > Methylobacterium. Next base: position 7,007 of record NZ_JAKSYD010000268.1, read on the forward strand.
CCCAGGGGTTCGCGGGTGGTCAGCGCGAGCATGTCCGGGCTGAACGGCAGCGTCTCGCCCTTCAGTTCCGTGGCGAGACCGCCGAACATCGCGAGGATGTCGGCCGCGGTGGTGATCTCGGGGCGGCACTCGGTGCGGATCGCCTTGCCGGTCTCGGCGGCCAGAAGCGGGGCGAGATCCGGGGCCGCCGCCGCGATCCGGCGCCCGCCCTCGGCCACCAGCCGTCCGCGCTCGCGGGCCGGGACCCGCGCCCAGGTCCGTCCGGCGGCGCGGGCCGCCGCGACCGCAGCCTGGACATCCGCCGGGCCGGCCGCCGGTGCCTCGGCCAGGGCGTGCCCGGTGGCGGGATCGAGGACGGTCAGGCAAGCGCCGTCCACCGGGCCCACCAGCGCGTTCCCGATCAGGTGGCGGCCGGCCAGCGCAGCCAGGAGGTCGCGCACGCCCCGGGGGAGGCGTGCCCGCCCGGGCGTCGGGCTCTCGGCTTCGTTCGGCATCGGCGGCTTACTCGCGGCTGGGCTGGGGCGTCCCGCCGTCGATAGGGGCGCTTCGGGCGTCGCGACAGGTCCAGCCGGCGGCGAGTGAACGGGCCAGGGCGGGCGGGTGCCCTCAGGCCTTCCCCTTCCAGGGCACCAGCACGCGCTCGAGCCGGCGGAGGCCCACCTCGAACAGGGTGGCGAACAGGCCGATCAGAAGGATCCCCATCACCACCACGTCGGTGCGCAGGAAGTTGGAGGCGTTGAGGACGAGCTGGCCGAGGCCGGCCTGGGCCGCCACCATCTCGGCGGCGACCAGGGTGGTCCAGCCCACCCCCATGCCGATCCGCAGGCCGATCAGAATCTCGGGTAGCGCGGCCGGGAGCACCACGTAGCGCAGCACCTGCGCACGGCTCGCCCCGAGGGCGCGCGCCGCGTTGATCTGGTCGGCGGAGGCCGAGAGAACGCCCGAGCGGGTCGCCAGCGCTACCGGGGCGAAGCAGGCGAGGACGATCAGCAGCACCTTCGACACTTCGCCGATGCCGAACCAGATGATCATCAGCGGCAGGTAGGCGAGCGGCGGCAGCGGCCGGTAGAACTCGATCAGCGGGTCGAGGATGCCGCGGGCGATCCGGCTCGTCCCCATGGCCAGCCCGGCCGGGACACCGAGCAGCGTGGCGAGACCGAAGGCGCCGAGGACGCGCATTAGGCTGTCGCGGACGTGGATGCCCAGGGGCGCGCCGTCCAAGTCGCCGTTCCAGGCCTGCCCGAGAGCCGACAGGACCGCCTCCGGCGGCGGCAGGAACAGCGGCTTGATCCAGCCGATATGGGTTGCGACCGCCCAGAGACCGAGACAGGCCAGCACCGTGGCGGTGCTGACGATCGGCACCAGCGCGCCGCTGCGGCGGGCAGGGCGCCCGGGACGGGTCCGCCGCGCGCCGGCAACGGCCGTCGCCTCAAGGGGCAGGCCGCTCATCGCGAGCCCCCGAGCGCGGGATCGGTCCGGTGATGGATGCGCCCGAGCACGCGCTCCCGCACGGCGATGAAGTCGGGGTCCGACTTGACCGCCCGGGCCGGCCGCCCGGCCACGACCGCGCGCGAGAACGGCAGGTCGATCGCCTCGACGATGCGGCCCGGCCGCGGGCTCATGATCAGGAGTTTCGTGGCCAAGAACACCGCCTCCTCGACGTCGTGGGTGATGAAGAAGGCCATCTTGCCGGTCCGGTGCCAGACTTGGAGGATCAGCTCCTGGACCTGCTCGCGGGTGAACGCGTCCAGGGCGCCCAGCGGCTCGTCCATCAGCAGGGCGCGCGGGTCGCCGGCCAGAGCCCGGGCGATGCCGACCCTCTGCTGCATGCCGCCGGAGAGTTCGTAGACCTTCCGGTCGGCGAATTCGGCGAGGCCCACGAGGTCCAGCATCTCCAGGGCGATCCGGCGCCGCTCGGCGCGCGGGACGCCGCGCAGCTTGGGGCCGAACGCCACGTTCTCGGCCACGCTCAGCCAGGGCATCAGGGCGTGGCGTTGGAACACCACCCCCCGGTCGGCCCCCGGCCCCCGGACCGGCACCCCGTCGAGGAGGATGCTGCCCTCGGTCGGTTCGAGGAAGCCCGCGATCGCCGAGAGCAGGGTGGTCTTGCCGCAGCCGGAGGCGCCGAGCGCGACCACGAACTCCCCGGGCCGGATCGTCAGGTTCACCTGCGAGAGGGCGACGATGCCGGCCTCGCCCTCCCCGTAATGGACGCTGACGTTGCGGATCTCGATCATGCCGCCCTCTCGAAGACGCCGACTACTTCCGGGCCGCCGCCACGTAGTCCCCGGTGACGAACCGGCCGTAATCCGGCGCCAGAGCCTGCACGCGACCCTGCGCCTTCAGGAACCCGGCGGTCTCGGTCAGCGCCTTGGTGGCCCCGCCGCCGAGCCAGGCCGGGGAGGCCTGCGCGTCCAGGGCCGGGAAGCGGTAGCTCGCGAGACTCGCCGGCACCTCCGCGGGATCCGCACCGGTGATCTTGGCCACCGCACTCACCTCGGGCGAGCCGGCGGCCCAGGGCTTGGCCGCGTAGGCGGCGTCCTCGGCGGCGATCAGCTTCACCAGGGTGACCAGGAAGTCCCGGTTCTGGGCCGCCCAGGCCCGATCGACCACCAGGCCGTCGAAGGTCGCCTTGCCCCTGCGGGCGATGTCGCCCGCCGAGAGCACCACCGTGCCGGACTTCTTCACCCGGGCCAGCACCGGATCCCAGATGAAGGTCGCGTCGATGTCGCCGCGCTCCCAGGCGGCGGCGATCTCGGGCGGGCGCATGTTGAGGATCGTCACGTCCTTCTGGCCCAGCCCGGCCTCCGCCAGGGCGGCGATCAGCTGATAGTGCGAGGTGGAGACGAACGGCACCGCGACGGTCTTACCGCGCAGGTCGGCCACGCTCCTGATGCCGCTGCCGTTGCGCGCCACGAGCTGCTCGGCGTCGGCGATCTCGTCGAGGATCCAGAACAGTTCGATGTCGAGCCCCTGCGAGGCCGCCGCCGCGATCGGGCTGGAGCCCGCCTCGCCGATCTGGACGTTGCCCGACGCCATGGCGCGGATGACGTCGCCGCCGCCGCCGAACTTGCGCCAGGTCACCGTGTAGCCGGTGGCCTTCTCGATCGCCCCCGAGGCCATCAGGGCGCGGAACGGGACCACCATGTCCTGGTGGGCGAAGGTGACCGATTTCTCGGCGGCCCGGGTGGAGTCGGGCGCGAGGATGCCCAGGATCACTGGCGTCAGCGCCGCCAGGGCGGCCAGGGTCGCTCGCCCCACGGAGCGGCGCGGGTTCGGTCGCGGTCTTACGCTGTCCATGTCCACACTCCCCCTCGGGCAACCCGAATCGATGCGACTCGGCGTGCCGGCGACAAGGTCCGATAAGGCAAGCCCCGTGCAAAGGGGCCAGACGCCATCCAAATCCCCTCCGACTGGCCCCACCGCGCCCGACACGCCCGCCAACTGGATGCGTCTTTGGTAGCGCTCTGGATCTCGCCGGCCGGCCCGCGGCGGCGCTAGCTCGCCGCGAACGATTGCTGCCTGCGGGCGCGCGAGGGGAGTGCAGGTCCATGAATGAAGCGACGACCGAAGCGGAGCGCCACGCTGTGCTGGAGCGCCTGTTCGCGGCCTTCAACCGCCACGACGCCGACGGCGTCATGGCCTGCTTCACACCGGGGGTCGTGTTCGACACCGCGGCCGGTCCCGAGTCGCACGGGCGCCGCCTGACCGGACAGGACGCCGTGCGGGCGGCCTTCCTGGCGGTCTGGACCGACATGCCGGACGTGGCCTGGACGGTGTCGCGCCACACGCTGGCGGGGGAGCGGGCCACGTCGGAATGGCTGTTCACCGGCACCCGGGCCGATGGCGGCCGGGTCGCCGTAGAGGGGGTCGACCTATTCGTGTTCGAGGGCCGGCTGATCGCCCGCAAGAGCGCCTTCCGCAAGGACCGCCCGGTCCAGGCGGCCTGAGGGAGGCGGTTCGTGAGCCTGACCCCCGATCCCGTCCCGCGCCCGACCGGCGCGCCCTACGATCCGACCTACGACCCGCTGACCAGCGCCACCCCGGGGACGGACCGCGCCTACGCGCCGACCTACTGGGTGGCCACCGCCGGGCCGCCACCAGCGGATGACGGCCCGATCACGGGGGACGTCGATGCGGACGTGGTGATCGTCGGTTCGGGCTTCACCGGCCTGTCCTGCGCCCTCAGCCTCGCCCGCGACCACGGCATCAAGGCCACCGTGCTGGAGGCCAACCGGGTCGCCTGGGGCTGCAGCACCCGCAACGGCGGCCAGGGCCAGAACGCCTCGGGGCGGCTCAGCCGCTCGCAATGGATCGCCCGCTACGGCCGCGAGACTGCGCTCCGGATCCACGCCGAAATCCTGGAGGGCTTCGAGTATTTCACCGGTCTCGTGCGCGAGTTCGACCCCGACCCTCAGCCCGGCGGCCACATCTACGTCGCCCATCGGGCCCGTACCTTCGCCAAGCTCTCGGCCGAGTCCGCGGTTGCCAATGAGGTCTTCGGCTACGGCACGCGGATGCTCGGCGCGGACGAGCTGCGGCGGGACTGGATGGACGAGGCCGGGGCGGTCGGCGCGCTCCACGAACCGCTGGGGATCGGCATCCATCCGGCCAAGTTCGCCTTCGGCTATCTCCGCGCCGCGCGGGCGGCCGGAGCCAAGGTCCATCCCGCCAGTCCGGTGCTCGGGATCGACCGCGACGGCGGCGGCTTCCGGGTGCGGACGCCCCACGGGACCGTGCGGGCCCGCGCGGTGGCGATCGCCACGGGCGGCTATACCAGCCAGGGGCTGCATCCGCGCCTGCGCAGCCGGATCATGCCGATCCTGTCAAATTCCCTGGTCACGCGGCCCCTGACCGCCGACGAGATCGCCGCGACGCTGCGCACGACGACCTTCGTCACCGACACGCGCACCCTGCGGTTCTACTATCGCCGGCTGCCCGACGGCCGGGTGCAGATCGGCAGCCGCAGCGCGATCACGGGGGCGGACGCGACCCACCCGCGCCACCTGCGCCTGCTGGTCGACGGCCTGCACCAGAAGTTCCCGGCCCTCGAAGGCATCGCGATCGACTATTCGTGGTGGGGCTGGGTCGATGTCAGCCACGACATGATGCCCCGCATCGTCCAACCCGAACCGGGCGAGCCCCTGTTCTACGCCCTGGGCTACGGCGGCAACGGCGTCGCGTTCTCGGCCCAGGCTGGCCGCCGGCTCGCCGGGCTCGTGGCCGGGCGCAGGCCCGCGAGCCTGCCGATCTTCGAAGGGGCGCTCCCGGGCCACCCCTTCGCCCCGTTCCGGCGCATCGGGCAGCGGATGCTGTATCGCTGGTACCACCACCGCGACGAGGCGGCCTGAGCCGGCCGCAGCCAACGGACCCGACGGGCCGCCCCGAACGTTCGGGTCGGCCTTTCATATCGGGAACCGTGCGAAGTCAGGCGGCCTGAGCCCGGTCGAAGTCCGGCGCCTCGATCTCGCCGACCCGGTGACAGGCGACGTAATGGCCCGGGCCGGTCGCCAGCAGGGCGGGATCCTCGGCGCGGCAGCGCTCGACCGCGAACGGGCAGCGCCCGGCGAACCGGCAGCCGGCGGGCGGATCGATTGGGCTCGGCGGCTCGCCGCGCACGAGGTAGCGCGCCTTCAGGGCGTCCCGCGCGGGACCGGCCGGCACCGCCGCCGAGATCAGCGACCAGCTGTAGGGATGGCGCGGGGCGGAGAAGAACGTCCGCGTCGGCGCCTGCTCGACGATGCGGCCGAGATACATCACCGCGACCTCGTCGCAGAGGTGCTGCACGACGCCGAGATCGTGCGAGATGAAGATGTAGGCGAGGCCGCGCTCGGCCTGGAGCTTGGCCAGGAGATTGAGGATCTGCGCCTGGATCGCGACGTCGAGGGCCGACACCGCCTCGTCGCAGACGATGATGTCGGGCTCGGTCGCCAACGCCCTGGCGATGCACAGGCGCTGGCGCTGCCCGCCCGAGAACTGGTGCGGGAACAGGCCGCGGGCCTCGGACGGCAGGCCCACCGCGGCGAACAGCCCGTCGAGCCGTGCCGCCGCCTGCCTGCGCGAAAGCCCTTCCAGCAGCCGCAGCGGCTCGGCCACGAGATCCCCGGCGCAGCGGCGGGGATCGAGGGAGGCGAACGGATCTTGGAACACCATCTGGATGTGGCGCCGCGCCTGCCGGAGCCGGGCGCCCCGGAGGCCGAGGATGTCGGCGCCGCGCAGGACCACCTGACCCGCGGTCGCCGGGACGAGGCGCATGATCCCCTGCGCCGTGGTCGACTTGCCCGAGCCGGATTCCCCGACGATGCCGAAGCTCGCGCCGCGGCGCACGACGAAGCTCACGCCATCGACCGCGTGGACCCGCCCGCCACCCGGGACTGGGAAGTGAACCTTCAGGTCGTTGACCTGCAGGAGGTCCGCCCCGGTCGGGGCCGATGCGGCGTTCGACATCATGCTGCGCGGGCCTCCGGGTGCCAGCAGGCCACCGCCCGGGCCGGGCCGGCCTCGGCGAGGGGCGGCTGGGGCTTGTCCAGGCAGGTGGCGTCGGCCCGGCCGCAGCGGTCCGCGAAGGCGCAGATCGCCGGTCGCCGGCCCAGCGGCGGGACGAGGCCCGGGATCTCGCGCAGCGTCCCCACCCCCGCATCGGCCGCCGCGCCGAGGCGCAGGTGCGGCGTGCAGCCCATCAGACCGATCGTGTAGGGGTGCTGGGGCGCGCGCATCACCGACCGGGTGTCGCCCTGCTCGATGCAGCGACCGGCGTAGAGTACCGCCACGGTGTCGGCGATGTCGGCCACCGCCCCGAGGTCGTGCGTGATCAGCACGATGGCGGTGCCCATCTCGTCCTGCAGGGCCTTCAGCAGGTCGAAGACCTGCGCTTGGACGGTCACGTCGAGGGCCGTGGTCGGCTCGTCGGCGATCAGGAGCTTGGGCCGGCAGGCCAGCGCCATGGCGATCATCACCCGCTGGCGCATGCCGCCGGAGAGTTCGTGCGGATAGGCGTGCAGGCGCCGTTCGGCCGCGGGGATCTGCACGGCCCTCAGCATCGCCAGCGCCCGCTCCAGGGCTGCGCGGCGCCCGAGCCGCTGGTGCAGGCGCAGCGCCTCGGCGATCTGGTCGCCGACCGTGTAGACCGGGTTCAGGGCCGTCATCGGCTCCTGGAAGATCATCGACAGGGCGCTGCCGCGCAGAGCCCGCAGCCGGGACGGCTGGGCGGCCGCGATATCCTCCCCGGCGAGCCGGATGCGGCCGTCGGTGCGGGCGAAACCCTCCGGCAGCAGGCCCATGATGGCCAGCGCCGTCATGCTCTTACCGCAGCCGGATTCGCCGACCAGCGCGACGGTGCGGCCGGCCTCGACGGAGAAGCTCAGGCGCTCCAGGACCGGCACGGGGCCGTCCGGCCGCGTCAAGGTCACGGTCAGGTCCTCGACGGCGAGAACGGGGTCCATCGCTCAGCTCCGCTTGCGCAGGCGCGGATTGACCGCGTCGTTGACCGCGTCGCCCACCAGGCTGACCCCGAGGACCGCGAGGAAGATCGCCGCCCCGGGCAGCAGCACCGTCCACCACGCCTCGAGGGCGTAGGCGCGGTTCTGGCCGATCATCAGCCCCCAGCTCATCACGTTGGGGTCGCCCAGCCCGAGGAAGCTCAGGGCCCCCTCGAACAGCACGGCGGTGCCGATCGCCAGCGTGGCGGAGACTACGATCGGCGGCGCAGCGTTCGGCAGGATCACCCGGCCGATCAGGTAGAGCGGTCCGGCGCCGCCCGCCCGGGCCGCCTTGACGAAGTCGAGGCCACGCAGGCGCAGGAACTCGGCCCGGGTCAAACGGGCCGTGGGCGGCCAGGACACGATGCCGATCGCGATCGTGGTGATGGCGATCCTCTGGCCGAACAGGGTGACCAGAACCATCGCGAACAGCAGGGTCGGCAGCACCTGGAAGAACTCGGTGACCTTCATCAGCGCCGCGTCGACCCGGCCGCCGAAGAAGCCTGCGAGCGCCCCGAAGGTCACGCCGATCACCACGGTGATGAGGGCCGCCGAGAACCCGACCAGCAGGGTCGCGCGGCCCCCTTGGAGCAGGGCCGCGAGGATATCCTGGCCGAGGTAATCGGTGCCGAGCAGCGGGTCACCCCCCGGCGGCTGGAACGGGGCGCCGACGATCTCGAACGGGTCGACCCCGTAGAGGTGCGGGCCCGCCAACGCGGCGAACAGCAGGCCGATCAGGATGACGGAGCCCAGGAGCCCACTCGGGTTGCGCAGGAACAGGCGCAGGGCGGCGAGGCCGGGATCCGAGGCCGGGCGCGGCATCGGCGGCGCCGCTTCGGATCGCACCGGCTGGGGCCGCACCGCGGGCTCGGCCGCGACGAGGGCGCTCATGCCGGCCTCCCGGCGCGGATCCGCGGATCGATCAGGCGATAGAGGAGGTCGGTGACGAGGTTGGCCGCGATGACCAGCAGGGCCGAGCAGAACAGGATGCCGAGCAGCGTCGGGTAGTCGCGCCGCAGGATCGAGTCGAAGGTCAGCCGGCCGAGCCCCGGCCACGCGAACACGGTCTCGACCAGGATCGCGCCGGCGAAGAGCTGGCCGAACTGGAGCCCGACCATGGTGACGAGGGGGATCAGCGCGTTGCGCAGCGCGTGCTTGCCGATCACGATCCGCTCCGGCAGGCCCTTGGCCCGGGCGGTGCGGACGTAATCCGCGTTGAGCGCGTCGATCATGCTGGCGCGCATCAGGCGGCTGTACTGCGCGACGTAGACGATGCCGAGGGTCAGCGCCGGCAGGATCAGGTGCTGGGCGACGTCCAGGGCGTAGGCCAAGCCGTGCCGCGGGATCGCCACGTCCTCCATCCCGGCGACCGGGAGCACTGGCCACAGGGAGGCGAACACCACCAGCAGCATCAGCCCGGTCCAGAACACCGGCGCGGCGTTGCCGGCGATCGCCACCAGGGAGACCGCGTGGCTCAGGAAGCCGTCCGGTTTGCGCGCGCCCAGGATCCCGAGGCCTGCGCCGATCAGCACCGCGAGGGCGAGGGAACTCAGCACCAGCAGGGCGGTGGCCGGCAGGCGACCCAGGATGAGGCGCGAGACCGGCTCGTTGAAGAAGAACGAGTAGCCGAGATCGCCCCGCGCCACCTTGCCGACATAAGTCGCGAGCTGCTCGGGGAGGCTGCGGTCGAGGCCGTAGCGGGTGCGGATCTCCGCCATGATCTCCGGCGAGGCGCCGCCCATCTCCCCGGCGATCACCTGGGCCGGATCCCCCGGCGCCGCCTGGATCAGCAGGAAGTTCAGCACCACCACGGCAAGCAGCAGGCCGACGGCGTTCGCCGCCGTCGCGCCGAGCCTGCGCAGGCCCGTCATTGCTCGGCCCCCGCGGCGCCCTGCGCCCAGGCGACCTCGTCGAGGGGGGAGAGCGGCCCCCAGATCGACAGGGGCAGGTTCGTCAGGCGCTTGTCGTAGACCGCCTTGTAGGGGGTGAGGTTGAGATAGGCGATCGGCGCCTCGGACACGACGATCTTCTGGAATTCGTCGTAGAGCGCCTTGCGCTTCTGCAGGTCGGTCTCGACCGCGGCGGCGTTCAGCAGTTCGTCGACCTTCGGGTTCTTGTACTGCTGCGTGTTCCACCAGATCACGCCCTTGCGGATGTTGGTCGACAGGTAGGTCCGCGCCACGCCGATCACCGGGTCGCCCCAGTTGAAGACGTTGTCCATGGTCAGGTCGAAGTCGAAGTTCGAGACGCGCTGCGCCCAGGTCGGGAAGTCCGGCGCGGCCCGGACCTGGAGGGCGATGCCGATCCGCTTGAGGCCGGCCCGCAGGTACTCGGCGACGTTGCGCTGCTGGTCGTTGTCGTTGGGGATGTAGTCGATGGTGAGCTGGAGCCGCGTGCCGTCCGGCCCCTTCTTCAGGCCGGCCTCGTCGAGCAGGGCGTCCGCCTTGGCGATGTCGAGCTTGTAGAGATCGACGGCCGGCTCGTAGAACGGCGAGCCCGGCACGATCGGGCCGGTGGCCGCCTTCGCCACGCCGCCGAGCAGCTTGCCGGTGATGAAGTCGCGGTTGGCTGCCAGCGCGATGGCCCGACGGACGCGCACGTCGTCGAGGGGCTTCTTCCCGCAGTTGAAAGCCAGCCAGTTGATCGGGCCGATCCCCTCGAAGCCGCGATCCGTCACCGTCAGGGTCGGCGCCTTGGCGAGCCGTTCGATGTCGCGCACCGAGGACAGGAACGGCAGCATGCCGATCTCGCGCCTTTCGGTGGCGATGACGAGGCTGTTCTGGTCCGGCAGGATCCGGTAGACGAGCCGCGCCAGCTTGGGCCGCCCGGGGATGAAGAACCGGTCGAACCGCTCGAGCTGGATCGACTCGCCCTGCTTGTACTCGACGAACTTGAACGGGCCGGAGCCGACGGGCTTCAGGTTGGCCGGGTGGGTCTTGATGTCCTGGCCGTCGCCGTAGACGTGCTTGGGCAGGATCGGCATCAGGCCGGGCGACATGGCCAGCAGCAGCGCCGGGTGCGGGCGCGCGAGCCGGATGATGACCGTATGGGCGTCCGGGGTCTCGACCGTCGAGACCGGCTCCAGCATGGTCTGGAACGGATGGTTGGCCTTGATCACCCCGATCGAGAAGGCGACATCCTCGGCGGTCAGCGGGTGGCCGTCGTGGAAGACGGCGTCCTCCACAAGGTGAAGCGTCACGCTCAAGTTATCGGGGGCGACGACCCAGGATTTCGCCAGATAGGGTTGCGGGTTCCACTGGTCGTCGTAGCGCAGCGGGCTCGCGAAGATCTGCGTCGAGACCATGCCGGTGGCGATGCCGGACTGCACGGCGCCGTTGAAGTGGCGCGGCACTTGATTGGTGCCGATCACCAGCGGCGCCGTCGCGTCGTCGGCTAGAGCCTCCGGCAGGCCGAGGATCGGGGCCGTCAGGGGCGCGGCGAGGACTGAGAGGCCGGCGCCGAGGAGCGTGCGTTTGGTCAGGCGCATCGGGTTCGGTCTCCGTGTGGGATGTGCGGGGGGCGCAACGCGGCGTCGAGGAGGCCGGCCAGCGCCGGTCCGATTCCGGGATCGGTGGCCGCGATGCCGACGAGCTCGGCTGCGTCCGGCGCAGGCTCCGGCAGCGGCGACAGGCTCCAGCGGCGCCCGACCATCTGAAGCAGATGCATCCCGGGCCTGTCGGCCAGACCGAGGCGCCCCTTCAGCCGCAGGAGCGCGGCCGGCATGGCGGTGAGCGCGCGCTCGAGCGCGACGCGGTCGAATGCGCCCGTGCGCCGGTAAAGCAGGCGCTGGAAGGCCTCCTCGTGCGGGACCGCCTCGGCCCGCAGCCGGGTCGATCCCCGCCAGGCCCGGTCCGGACCCGCGCCGCCCAGATCGAAGAAAGCCGCCGGCAGCGCGGCCGCCACAGTCTCGACCACCGGGATGCCCGGCGCGAGGGCGGCGAGCGTCGCCCGGGCGGCGGCGCGGCCGGCTTCATCCACGAGGTCGCGCTTGTTCAGCACGAGGAGGTCGGCGGCACGGATCTGGCGGGCGAGCGTGTCGCCCAGGCGCGGATCGGCGGCAAGGCCCGGCAGGCGCTCGGCATCCGCCAGCACCACGACGCCGCGCAGGACGAGGCCGGGCTCCACCAGGGCGATCTCCGCGATGGCGCCCGGATCGCCGACGCCGCTCGCCTCGATGACGATGTGATCGAAGGGTTCGGGCTCCGCGAGGACGCGCATTAGCGTGTCGAGGAAGCCGTCGGCGAGGCTGCAGCAGACGCAGCCATTGGTCAGCCGCAGGGTCTGCCCGTCATGGTCCTGGATCAGGCCCGCATCGACGTTGATCGCCCCGAAATCGTTGACCAGCACCGCGTAGCGGCCGTGCGAGCCGGCGAGCAGCCGGTTCAGCAGCGTCGTCTTGCCGGCTCCGAGGAAGCCGCCGACGACCGTGAGCGGGCACCGCGTCGCGGGCGCGGGAAGTCGGCGCCTCATGCCGGCGGCACCGTAAAGACGCGGCCGCCCAGCACCGTGGCGTGGATTGGAACGTCCTTGAGCGCCTCCGAGGGCACTTCGTACGGATCCGCGTCGAGGACGGCGAAATCGGCGAACTTCCCGGCCTCGATGGAGCCGACGCAATGATCCATCCGGAGCGTGTAGGCGGCCCCGAGCGTCACGGCGTGCAGGGCTTGGGCGACGCTCAGGCGCTCCTCGGGGCCGAGCACGCGCCCCGACGAGGTGGTCCGGTTGACGGCGCACCAGGCGGTGAACAGCGGCCCCAGCGGCGTCACCGGCGCGTCCGAGTGGATCGCGAGCGGGATGCCGAGCCGCGCCGCGCTCCCGGCGGCGTCGATCCGGGCCGCCCGCTCCGGCCCCATCGTCAGGTCGTGATGGGCATCACCCCAGTAGTAGAGATGGTTCGAGAACAGGTTGAGGCACAGGCCCAGGGCCTTGACCCGCCGCAGCTGCGCCTCGGTCGCCATCTGGCAATGCTGGAGGGTGTGCCGGTGGTCGGGACGAGGACGGGCGATCTGCGCCTTCTCGACCGCGTCGAGTGCCGCCTCGGTGGCCTCGTTGCCGTTGGTGTGGATGTGAAGCTGGATGCCGGCGGCGTGGTAGACGCCGACGATCCGGTCGAGATCCTCGGGGGCGACGTACCAGAGGCCGTTCGGCGCGCCGTTATGATAGCCCGGCGGCAGGAGCCGAGCGGTGAAACCCTGGATTGAGCCGTCGACGACGATCTTCACGATGCCGAAGCGGAGGCGATCGGTGCTGGCGGCGGCGAGGCGGCCGATCCTGGCGACCCCGTCTTCCGGGGGGCACGAGACCGAGGCCAGAGCCGGCACGATCCGCACCGGCAGGCCCTCGACGCAGGCGGCGCCGTAGACCGCCACGGTCGCGTCGGTGAGGTCGTTGTGCAGGTCGGCGATGGTGGTGATGCCCTGGAGCTGCGCGGCCGCACCGAACCGGGCCACGTCGGCGGCGTCGAGGGTCCCGCTCATCGGGTTGTAGCCGAGCCCCCGGAACAGGCGCAGCCGGGCGGCGATCCCCTGAAGTTCCCCGGACGGGGTGCCGTCCGGCAGCTTCGGCACGCCGTCGATGGCGGTGTTCTCATCGAAGCCCGCCATCTCCAAGAGCAGGCTGTTGACGTTGGTGATGTGCAGGCTGGCGTGGTGGACCATCACCGGCCGGGTGGTCGAGACCCGGTCGAGGTCGTGCCGGGTTAGGCGCGCGCCGCCGAGATGCAGCGGATCGAAGCCCCAGCCGTAGAGCAGCTGGTCCGGGTCGGCGATGGACCGGTCCGCCTCCGAGAGCCGGTCCACGACGGCGCCGATGTCGCGCAGGCCGGGCACGCGGCGTCCGTCCGGGCTGCGGCGGTCGCCGGCGCCAACATAGGTCTGACGCCAGAGGGTCCCCTCCATCACGTGGGCGTGCCCCTCGACGAAACCGGGGAGGATGACCTTGTCTGCGAAGCGCCGGTCGGCAACCGCGTCGAGCCCGTCGAACTCGGCTTGCGTTCCGACCGTCAGTACGCGCCCGTCGCACACGGCGATATGCGTCGCGTCCGGCCGCGATGGATTCATCGTGATGATCCGCCGGGCCTCGAAGAGGGTGATCTCGCTCGGCATGGCTGTCCTCGGCACGACGCCTAGGATGTCGGCCGTTCGCCCGGGCCGCTAGCGCCAGACGGCGGGGATGAAGGGAGCCAGGGCGCGGCGCCGCAAAGAGGCACCCCGAATGACGCGGCGATGCGGGTGCTTCCGGGGACGACTTGGCCGGTGCAGCGTCGCACAGCCTGCGAGCCAACCGCACCGGAGCGGCGCGGGATGAAACGCTTCCCCGCGTCATTCAACATGCGGGGCATAACCGCGGGCGGTGCCAGCGCATTCAGCGGAGGTGCTCTTGATTTCTCGGCCACGGTCTTGCGGCAGGCAGCCGTCCGCTTCCGCAGCCGATCCGCTCCAGAGCGGAACTTCTGCTAAGGGCCAGCTCCCGTCGCGTTGGCGGGCGCTGCTGAATGGCCGGGTTGGGTGGTTTCCTGCCAGTCTGGTTTCGGATGGCGCAACCTGAATAGCGGACGCTCAATCCGAGCGAGCGGCCGCGACAGCTTTGCGCCATCAGCAAACCTTCAAGCGAAATCATTCGAATGGCCGCTTGGAGCCCGACAGCTGACATTGAGATAGAATGATCGCTCCGGCGACCACAACATCCTAACATCGTGACACATAAACGAGCCGCGTCCGGGATCCTCGTCGCGCACCCGAGAAACAGGGGACGGCATGCCCGGGGACCGGATCGTCAACGTCAAGCACCCAAGCCCGATGTTGCTGCGGCGCAAGCGCAAGCGGAGCAGGGAACATTGGTTCGTGGCGACCTATACGCCCGTCGCCCTCAAGTCCGGGTCGCGCGAGGATCTCGGAGGGACGCACACGATCCCAACCGAGCACGGCAACCTTACCTGGCGCACCTACGAAGGCGCCCTCTGCCTCCAGGTTTCCGGCGTGCGGCTCGCCTCCCACAGACGCGGCCCCGGGACGGGTTCGACCTGGCTCGGTTCGAGGCATACCTCGTCGGCGGGGCGTTGCTCGACTCGCCCGCCTACACGGGCCTCGGCAATGCGAGCCGGCGCACGCCGCTGGCCGCGATGGCCCCGAACTCCCGGGATGCGACCCGCGGCCTGGACCTGACGGAAGGCGACCGCCTCCTGGCCGGGGTCGAGGTCGCCGAGATCGCCAAGGACGGCCGCCCCGAAGCCGCGTAGGACCTGCGGCGGTTCATGGACGACCGCGTGCGCGTCATTGGAGATCTCGTCCTGGTACGGGCTTGCGATCCCCTCGTGAAACGCGGGCCGAAGGGTTTGGCGTTCCAGCCGTTCCCGCAGTCCTGCGAGGCCTTCTATCGGATCGCGAACGACCACGATCCCTTCGGATACCGTCCGGACGCCTTGCCGGAAGGCCTGGCCTGGGGGGATGGGAGGCCATCGGACGGGCGCCCCGTCGGCCTCGGTCCGTGGGATGGCTCGCTCGCCGATGCACCGTTCGGCGCGGACACCGCGAGGCTGTTGGCCGGGTTCGCCGCTACCGCCGCGCTCGGGGTCTTCTACGAGATCGAGGGTCGCTTCGGCCATCGGCTGTCCGAACCGGCCAACGCCCGGCCGTGGAACTCATGCCAGGCCACGCGGACGAGGCCTGAAGGTGGTCCCGGAAGGGCTGCCTGGGAGGGATCGGGGCGGTCGAGGCCGAGGCGGCCGTCGATGCCGCCCATCGCCTGACGGAGGTGGTGGCGGGATGTCATGGCGTGCAAGCGACGTGGAACGAGATGATACGGGAGGCACGGTTCCTGGTCCGCCGGTTCAGGGAGTACGAGTGGCCGCGCGTGGTGCCCTCGACCCTGCCCGACGTGGATGCCGAGGCGCTGGAGGGGCTGGTGATGTGATCACCCGTTTCCGGGTCGGGTTGCGCCCTTCGAAGCGACCGTGACGACCCCGTCCCTCAGCCGGGGCCGACGACCATCTCGAAACGGAGGCCGTCCGCGTTGATGCTCCGATCGAACCGGCCGCCGAGGCTGCGCTCGACGGTCTGCCGGAGCAGCCGCGATCCGAACCCGGTGCCCGCAGCCTTGGCCACCCCGGTCGGGGCCGGCCCCTCGTCCCAGGTGATTGCCGGAAGATGATGCCCGGCGCCATGCAAGTGGCGATCTTGAGGAGGTTGCCCTGCCCGGGGCGGACCTCTGTCCTCCCCGCCTCGATGCCCCGGGTCGCGCGCGGCACCGGCCGGTCGACGCGCATCCCCTTCCGTCCCTTCAACCGTTCGGAGAACCTCGCTTGGTAGAAGGGTGTCTCGGTCAGGGGCGCGACAACCCCGGAGGACGGTCCGGCCTCGCCCGACATGTTCCGGGGCACGAAGGATGACCGCACCCGTTCTGTGTCCGAGCCGTGCTGACGTAGCGGGCTTCATGGCCGTCTCGCGGCCACACAGCACGAGGGCACGGATGCTGGACGAGGCATCGGCTATGTCACCCTGCCGGCCATCGACACGGAAGAGGCGCTCACAGCCCTCGTCGCCGAACCCGGAGGATTCGACGCCGCGTTTTCCGACGTCGTGATGCCGGGCATGAACAGCATCGACCCGGCGCATGGGATCCATTGCCGGTACCATGACCCGACGGTGGCGCCGACAACGGGATACAGCCACGACCAAGCGCAGAACCGCACCTTCGGCTCCGGGCTGTTGCACAAGCCGCACTCAGCCGAGGAATTCCCGCGGGTTCTGCGCAAGGTCACCGTCTGGCACCGGAAGCGCACGACCTGAAGCCGGCCCTCCCGCGGGGGCGACCTGGACGTCCGGCCGGCGGCTACGCCGCGGCCGGGACCATCGAGGACGCCGCGGATACCGGAGGGACGCACGTCGCTTGGCCAGCGTGGATGCGGACCCCGCCGGGACCGGCCGCCTTCGCGTCGTACATGGCTCGGTCGGCCTCCCGCATGGCCGCCTCCGTGTCGGTCCACTCACCGGGCATGAGGATGCTGGCGCCCATGCTCACGGTGACTGGAACACCCGCGCAGGCGAGCCCTTCCGACACGATCCGGTGGAACGTCGCAACCCTCCGGCGAGCCTCCTCGACCGACCCGGCGACGAGGGCCGCCGCGAACTCGTCGCCCCCGAGGCGACCGAGGCAATCCTCGGGACGCAGGGACGCCGCGGCGCTCCGGACGAGGATGCGCAACGTGTCGTCGCCCGCCGCATGGCCATGCCCGTCGTTGACCCCCTTGAACCCGTCGACGTCGACGAGCACGAGAGCCAGGGCACCATGCCCATGCGCGACGGAAGCGGATAGCGCGGCGACGCGCCCGTCGAACGCTCCGCGCACCAACGCCCCGGTGAGATAATCCCGCCGGGCCGCGGTACGCTCGCGGTCGAACGAGCGGCGCAGAGCATGCATCAACGCAACGACGAACGCGTACGTGCCCAGCCTAAGCGCCCCCCGGGCAGCAGCGACAGCGGTCGGTACCTCCCCGTCGGCCCCGTGGAGGTAGATGTTGAAGAATGCGGCGACCCCGGCGACGGCGCAGGCGGCGACCGGGCCGAGACGCCATCCGGCTAGCGCGATCAGCGGGATGTATGCCGGCCCCATGCCGACCGCCGGGAACGCATGGTCGAGGCCGACGAGCGCCAACGCGGATACGGCGAGGGCGAGCCATGTCGAACGCCTCGACCAGCCGTCGAACCAGTCGTCCGACCGTCCCGGCCCCATCCCCGCTGCCATCCGTGACGTTCCATCAAGCCCGAAGATTAAAGGGCTCCCGGGGGGACGATAGGGACGAAGACTTAAGGATTTCCTGGGCGAGCCTCGTCATCGGTCCCGAACGGACGGTCGATGTCCTTCAAGGCATCGCTTTCGGCATCGCCCAAGCCTAATGCAGCGCTTCGTGTTGGCTTATTCGGGCTGCCAGTGCCCGGCCGACCTTGAACAGGGCGTTGCGGACGTCAGGCAGGGCTTCCTTCCCGCCATCGTCCTCGATCAGCGAGTGAGCCAGGATGAGGTGGTCGGCGACCAGGTCGAGCTGGCAGCCTGGCATGGTATTCCGGTGCGGCGCCGGGGGCACGAAACGCTCGACGTTGCCGTATGCCCCGATCGTGTCCATGGCACCCGCCGCTAGTTCGGTGACCGTGCCGAGATGGCCGACGAAGCCGTCCCCGATCATGCCGAACGATGGAACGCCGCCCGCTCCGACCCAGCGCGACGAGCCGTCAGTCCTGAGCAGACGGTACCGGACGCTGAACTCGGCCGCCTTGCGAACCGCGTCGGCCATCGTGTCCTCCACGACGGGCCTGTCCCCCGGGTGGACACGGGCTAGCCATCCGCAACCCAGCGCATCACCGATCTCTTGGCCCGTCAGCGTCGTCCATTCACCACTGGTGTAGACGCATGCCCCGGCCGCATCCGTCACGAAGATCATCCGACCGCCTCACCTCGACCCGAACATACCCTCGATCCTAGCGTTCGATGCAAAACCGACAAGCCGCTCGGTCACCTTGCATGCGGCGGAACGCCGATCCGTCAAGGGTCCGCCCCCTCGACTTGTTTGGTGTTTTGGATGGTCGATACGGACGCGCCGGCCCTCGCGCGATTGACGCGGATCTCAGGAATCCTCGGCCTTCCCATGGAACGCGTCTTCGCCCCCCAGGCCCCTTGCCGGCCCGCCGACGTGGCCGAGTTGATCCGGCTCTGCTCCGGTCTGCTTACGCCGGAAGCGCGTGAATGCGCAGCGACGGCCGTGCGCAAGGTGTCGGACGACGAGGCAGCATGAGACCCTGCGCGCTGCCGTGTCCGGCACGGCCCAGGGCCCGCGGGCAGTGAGATACGCTCCCTAGGGTACCGGCCCGACGAACGGCCGCGGGCGATCGACCCGGAAGGACGGCCATGCCTTCCGTCCTCGCGCGGAACACAATCCAGCGCTAGCCCGCGCGCATGAAGCCCGCTTCCGCAGAGCCCCCGGAAACCTTGTCGCGCGAGGACCTCGAAGCCGAGGTGCGGCATCTGCGTGCCCAGTCCGCGTCGCTGGCGCAGATGTTCGAGCAGGCCCCGGGATTCATCGCCCTGCTCGACGGCCCCGAGCATCGCTTCACGCTGGCAAACGCCGCCTACAAGGCCGCGGTCGACGGACGTGACGTGGTCGGCCGCACCGTCGTGGAGGTCCTGCCGGACGCGGCCGCTCAGGGCTACGTCGACCTGCTCGACGAGGTCTTCCGCACCGGCAGGCCGCACCGGGCGACCGCCGCCCGTTTCGAGGTCCAGGCCGTCCCGGGAGGGCCGGTCACCGAGCGCCACCTCGACTTCGTCTACCAGCCGGTCGCCGATGCCACCGGCGTGGTCGGCGGCATCTTCGTCGAGGGCCACGACGTCACCGAGCGCACCCTCGCGGAGGCCGCGCTACGGGAGAACGAGGCGCGCTACCGGACTCTGTTCGAGAGCATCGAGGTCGGGTTCTGCATCGTCGAGGTGAAGTTCGAGGGCGAGCGGGCCGTCGATTACCGCATCGTCGAGGCCAATCCGGCCTTCCTCCGCCAGACCGGGGCGGACGTGGCCGGCAGGTGGGTCAGCGAGTTCGCACCCGACCTGGAGCGGCACTGGTTCGACACCTATGGCCGGGTTGCCCTCACCGGCGAGCCTGCCCATTTCGAGCACTACGCCGACGTGTTCGGTCGCTGGTTCGACGTCCGGGCGCTGCGTACCGGGGATCCGGCAGCGCACCGCGTCGCCATCCTCTTCGCCGACATCACGGAGCGCCGGACGATCGAGGCGCGCGCCGAGGCCGGCGAGCGCGAGCTCCGCCTCATCACCGACGCCCTGCCGGTGCTGATCTCGTTCATCGGCGCCGACCACGTCTACCGGTTCGCCAACAAGGCGTACGACGACTGGTTCTTCCTCCCCCCGGAGGATTCGTCGGCCGGGACGTCCGCGAGCTTCTGGGCCCCAGAGGCTACGCCGCGCGCAAGCCATTCATCGACCAGGCCCTGTCGGGCGAGCTAGTCACCTTCGAGCTCGACTGGCCCCGGCGCGACGGGTCCCATCGCGTTGCGGAGATCCGTTATCTGCCCCGGAGGACCGCGGAGGGTCGTGTCGACGGCTTCCATGTGTTCGTGCAGGACGTGACCGCCCGCAAGCGGACGGAGGATGACCTCGCGCGCCAAGTCGCGGCCCGAACCGCGGAGCGCGACCAGGTCTGGCAGGCTTCGTCCGACCTGCTCTGCGTCGCGAGCCTCGACGGCTACTTCGTCAGCCTCAACCCGGCTTGGCTCCGCACCCTCGGATGGTCCGACGCTGAGATGAAGGCGCGGCCGTTCCTCGACCTCGTGCATCCCGAGGATGTCGCCGCGACCGTGGCGGCTGCGCAGGGGTTGGTGCGCGGTGAACCACAGCTCACCTTCGAGAACCGCTACCGTCGAAAGGACGGGGATTACGTCTGGCTGTCCTGGAACGCGGTGCCGCGCGACGGGCTGATCTACGCGTCCGTGCGCGACGTGACCGAGATCCGATGCCAGGCCGAGGCGCTGGCCAGGACGGAGGAGGCCCTGCGCCAATCCCAGAAGATGGAGGCGGTCGGGCAGTTGACCGGGGGCTTGGCGCATGACTTCAACAACCTGCTCGCGGGCATCTCCGGATCCTTGGAGCTCATGCAGACCCGCATGGGCCAGGGCCGGATGGGCGACCTCGACCGGTACATGACCGTCGCCCAGGGTGCGGCAAAGCGTGCCGCCGCGCTGACGCATCGGCTCCTCGCCTTCTCCCGGCGCCAGACCCTCGACCCCAAGCCGACGAACGTGAACCGGCTGGTCACGGACATGGAGGAGCTCATCCGGCGCACGGTCGGCCCTTCGATCCACCTGGAGGTCGTCGGCATGGCCAGCCTGTGGCCGGCGTTGATCGACTCGGGCCAGTTGGAGAACGCCCTGCTCAACCTTTGCATCAACGCCCGCGATGCGATGCCGGACGGGGGCCGCATCACGGTCGAGACCGCCAACAGGTGGATCGACGAGGCCGGGTCACGGCAGCACGACCTGCCGCCCGGGCAGTACCTCAGCGTCTGCGTGACCGACACCGGAACCGGAATGCCGCCGGACATCGTCGACAGGGTGTTCGAGCCGTTCTTCACGACCAAGCCCACCGGCGAGGGTACGGGGCTCGGCCTATCGATGGTCTACGGCTTCGCACGCCAATCCGAGGGGCAGGTGCGGATCTACTCGGAGGTCGGCCAGGGGACGACGGTGTGCCTGTACCTGCCCCGCCACTACGGCGAGGCCGGCGACGGCGACGTCGCCCGGCGCCTCGCCGAGGTCGGACGCGCTGGCCAAGGGGAGACGGTACTGATCGTCGACGACGAGCCCTCCGTGCGCATGCTGGTCACCGAGGTGCTGGAGGACCTCGGCTACACCGCCATCGAGGCGGCGGACAGCGTCGCCGGCGTGAGGGTGTTGCAGTCGAACGTGCGCATCGACCTGCTCGTCACCGACGTCGGCCTCCCCGGGGGCATGAACGGGCGGCAGATGGCGGATGCGGGCCGCGAGCGACGCCCCGACCTGAAGGTGCTGTTCATCACGGGCTACGCCGAGAACGCCGTGCTCGGGAACGGCTACCTGAGCGCGGGGATGCAGGTCCTGACCAAGCCGTTCGTGCTGGAGACCCTGGCCACCCGCATCAGGGACCTGATCGCCGACGCCTGATCCAAGTCGCCGACATGCACGCCGGATCGGGCGCGTCATCGCGGATGACCGGGCGCTCCGAACCACCGGGCGTTCGATCAATTGTATCCCCGACGGATGCCCGAATACCCTGCTTCGAAGGGCGTCCCGGGCCGATGCCGCGTCCAGGAGTTGTTGCGAGTGTCGTTTGCGAAGGATGACGGGTCGGTCGGCGTCGACCTCAGGCTGCTCCGCGCCGCGGTCGATGCCACCGGGGAGGCCATCCTCATCACCACCGCCGACATCGACGAACCCGGCCCCGTCATCGTCTACGCCAACCCGGCCTTCGCCCGACTGTCCGGCTACGACGCGGCGGAGGTCCTCGGTCGCAGCCCACGCTTCCTGCAGGGTGAGGCCACCGACCGTGCGGCCCTGGCGCCCATGCGCGCGGCCCTGACGGCGGGCGAGGCGTTCCAGGGCGAGGCGCTGAACTACCGCAAGGACGGCACGACCTACACGGTCGAGTGGCTGATCACCCCGGTCAGGGACGAGGAGGGCAGGCTCACCCACTGGGTCTCGGCGCAGCGCGACGTCACCGGGCGCCGCGCCTTCGAGGGCCGCCAGGCGCTGATGGTGCGCGAACTCCATCATCGGGTGAAGAACACGCTGGCCACCGTCCAGGCCGTCCTCAATGCGACGATGCGCTCGTCGGTGACCATGGCGGAATTCTCCCAGGCCTTCGGAGGCCGCATCGTGTCGCTGGCGCGCACCCACGCTTTGATCACGGAGGACGAGGCGCAGGTCGCCTCGTTCGAGGGACTGCTCCGGGCCGAGCTCGAACCCTACGACGAGGGTGGCCGGATCATGCTCGAAGGACCGCGGCTCAAGCTGCCGTCCGAGATCGCCGTGCCGGTAAGCATGGCGCTGCACGAGCTGACCACCAACGCGCTCCGGCACGGCGCCCTGGCCCATCCGGGCGGACGGGTCGTGGTGACCTGGAATGTCGAGGATGCCTCCGACGGGTCGTGGCTCGCGTGGACCTGGAACGAGCACGACGGGCCACCCCCGACGCTGCCGACGCGCGAGGGCTTCGGCACGCGGCTCCTGAACAAGATCCTGACGGCGCAGGTCGCCGCCGAGGTCGACCTCGCCTTCGACGCCGACGGCTTGCGGATACGCGTGCGTTTGCCGCTTGGGCGACGGTAGGCGCCGTGCGATCCCGACCGACGCCTTCGAGCCGCCGCGCCTACGCTTTGGCGCGGTCTTCCAGAAACGCTAGGAAAATCCGGCGCGATGCCCCATGCTCGGCCGGAGGACCGGCTCGACGGCATGGCATCCCGGAATGCCCGCCACCCGCGCGAAACCATGCCGCTTGCTGCAGCGTGCCCCTGTGATGGACCGTAGTCGAGAGAACGGGGAAGACGCGGCGCGCCTCCGGGCATTGGACCGCTATCGCCTGCTCGACACCCCACGCGAACAGGACTTCGACGAGATCGCGGAGGCCGCCGCGGAGCTGTGCGAGACCCCGATCGCCGTGGTCAACCTGATCAGCGACGGACGCCAGTTCTTCAAGGCGGAGGTCGGCCTCGGCGTGCGCGAAACCCCGCTTGATTCCTCGTTCTGCCGGCAGGCCCTGCTGCAGCAGGACTTCCTCTGCGTCCCGGACGCCAGCCGCGACCCGCGCTTCGAGGGCAACCCGCTCGTCACCGGCGACCCCGGCCTGCGTTTCTATGCGGGCGCCCTGCTGAGGACCCCCGAGGGGCAGCCCATCGGCACGGTCTGCGTGCTCGACACCAAGCCGCACGACCTGACCGAGCGGCAGCGCAAGGGCCTGATGCGTCTCGCCCGCCAGACCATGGCGCAGATGGAGCTGCGCCGGTCCCTGCGCGAGCAGGCCGAGCAGCGCCTGCTGCACGAACGCATCCTCGACAGCGCCACCGACTACGCCATTGTCGCGATGGATACCCAGGGCCTCGTCACCCGCTGGAACGCCGGTGCCGAGCGCACCCTGGGCTGGTCCGAGGCGGAGATGCTGGGACGGACCGTGGAGGCGTTCTTCACGCCGGAAGACCGTGCGCAGGACCGGGCCGGGACCGAGATGCGGCTGTCCCTTGAGAACGGCAGCGCCCCGGACGAGCGCTGGCACCTGCGCAAGGACGGCAGCCGGTTCTGGGCCTCGGGCGAGATGATGCCGCTTCGCACCGAGGCCGGCGAGACCGTCGGCTTCCTCAAGATCCTGCGCGACCGCACCGAGCAGCGCGAGGCCGGTGCGGAGCTGGAGGCGAGCGAGATGCGCTATCGCTCCCTCGTCGAGGTCAGCCCGCAGGTGGTCTGGTTCGGCGATGCCGACGGCAACGTCACCTACTGCAACGCCTATTGGTACGAATACACGGGGCTACCCGCCGGCGAAACCGGCGAGGCGAGTTGGATGGGCGTGATCCATCCCGAGTACCGCGAGGCGACGCGGCAGGCATGGCTCGCCGCGGCAATGTCCGGGAAGTCCTACGAGGTCGAGTTCCCGTTGCGGGGCACCGATGGCCACTACCGCTGGTTCCTGTCGCGGGCGAGGCCGGTGCTCGACGCCGACGGCGCACTCACGAGCTGGATCGGCACCTCGCTCGACATCCACGAGCGCAAGATGGCCGAGGAGCGGTTCAAGATCCTCACCGAACTGGGACCCGCCATCATCTGGTTCGGAGACCCGGACGGGAGCCTGAGCTACCTCAACGACCGCTGGTACGCCTACACCGGCCAAACCCCCGAGCAGGCGCTGCCGCTCGGCTGGGGCGAGGTCATCCATCCCGACGACCTGGCGGGGTTGCTGCGGGTCTGGGAGCACGCCCGGACCAATGCGATCGTCTACGACACCGAGGCGCGCCTGCGCCGGCACGATGGTGAGTACCGCTGGTTCCTGATCCGCGCCGAGCCGCTGAGGGATGCGGATGGGGTCGTCGTCGGCTGGCTCGGGAGCGACAGCGACATCCACGATCGCCGCCGGGCCGAGGAGCACCGCAACCTCCTGACGGGCGAGCTCCAGCATCGGGTGAAGAACACGATGGCGCTGGTCCAGGCCATCGCCAGCCAGACCTTCCGCAGTGCCCCCAGCCTGGAGGCGGCCCGGGACGCGTTCATGGAGCGGTTGTTCTCGCTCGGGCGCGCGCACGACATCCTCACGCAGGCGAGTTGGACCGAGGCGCCCATCGCCGAGGTCGTCGACGGGGCGTTGTCCGTACATCGCGGCGACGCGGGCTCGCGTATCCGCGCCAGCGGTCCGAACGTACCGCTTTCCGCCAAGCCGGCGCTCGCTCTGGCGCTCGCCCTGCACGAGCTCGCCACCAACGCAGCCAAGTACGGCGCGCTCTCGAACGAGGCCGGCTCGGTCGACCTGCGCTGGCACGTGGTGCACGAGGATGGGTCCCCGCGTTTCTGCCTGACCTGGTCCGAGCAGGGCGGGCCGCCGATCCTGGCGCAGCCGACCCGACGCGGCTTCGGCTCGCGCCTGATCGAGCGCAGCTTCGCCGCAGAGGTCGGCGGCGACGTGAGGCTCACCTATGCCCCGACCGGGCTCACCTGTCGGCTGGAAGCGCCGCTCGCCTCGATGCAGGAGGTCGGGGACGAGGCTGCGGCGTGACGGCTCGACGGTCCCCGGGCGGGGACGCCGACCGACGCGGCCTGCGCCGGTCCCGTCAGGGTGGTCCCATCGTCGTTCCGCCGACGCGAACCGGATCGGGTCCAGGCCGATCGGGCGGGGGCTCGCGGGAAGCTTCGGAGGCGGGATGGATCCCGCGTGCAAGGCCGCCGGCACCGTATGCCGGTTCCCTCCTTCCGTGTCCGGCCGGGTGCGCGGCTGGGATTTGCGGCTTCTATGGTATCGAGGCGTACGTGCTTTCACC
Source organism: Methylobacterium sp. E-065 (assembly GCF_022829605.1). Lineage (GTDB taxonomy): Bacteria > Pseudomonadota > Alphaproteobacteria > Rhizobiales > Beijerinckiaceae > Methylobacterium. The sequence continues at coordinate 32,036 of NZ_JAKSYD010000268.1, forward strand.
AGCGCCAGGTCGTATCCGCCCCGTCGCGCGACGCACGGTGCGGTCGGTCGAGGATGATGGCCTTCACCCCCTCGCGTCCGTTCGAACGCATCGTGGCGAAGATCTCGTCGGCCGACGCGACGATGCCGTCCCTTTCAAGTCTCACGAGGAGGCCGAGCGTCGTGACGGAGTGCACGGTTTGGCGCCCGTAGAAGCCGGGATCCACGAACTTGTCTTCTTCGAAGAGGACCAGGAACGGACCTTCGCCCGCATCGCCGCTGGCCATCACCGCGAACACGGTAATTTCGCCTACGTTCTTGCATCGCCGACAAACGGTTACCATCAGTCGGGTAGGGCCCGGCGCGGACCGTGGGGACGTCGACCTGCCACGGCAGCGTGGAGTCGTAGGCGTGTTCCCGCCAACGGGCAGCGGCGGCGTTCGGGTTTCTGCCCTTCCATTTGTTCGCTGCGCCGCATGCAACGACGTTGCCTGTCAAAAGGCGTTGGAATGGGACCCCGGATCGGCGTGCAATTGGGACCCCTTCGCAAGCTGGGTACGGTACGGTGCGGCTGAGCTGATCCGACGTCCAGCTTTGGCGTCGTAGGCGCTGGCCTCAGGCGCGGTTCTTGA
>NZ_JAKSYD010000236.1 GCF_022829605.1 Methylobacterium sp. E-065
TGTAGTTTCACGGACACACCCTTGGGTGATGAGGGGGCGTGTCGTAGTAAACCGCCTCTTAACGCGCCCTCGACCGCCGTAATACTTCGCGGTCTACATGCAAGAGCGCCACGACATGCCAGAGGCGCTTTGGTTGCGAACTAGCAGAACGTGGTCGTTCGGCTGCGGCCGACCGCACGGGCGGGACCGGTCCACCACCTCGGGGACGGCCGCTGGTGGGACGCGGACGCCGGCCGGCGGCGTGATGGTTGTGGCCGCCGGATCCGGATCGCGGTAGAGGCCGACATCCTTAGAAGGTTGCGCCGGACGCGGGTGGTGCTGGCGGCAGCCCACCGTGATCACGACACCTCGAACAACGCCGACGCCAATCTCGCGGCCTTCTGCCAGCGCTGCCACATGATCTACGACCGGCCGGAGCATCAGCGGCGACGCTGGCGCACGCTGTTTCGGCGGAAGGCGCTCGGGGACCTGTTCGGTGGCCCATATGGCTGACTTGCCGGTGCCGGAGAGTTGCTAGGCGGTCCAGTCACCCGCTGAGAGCAGCACCCTTATCAGCGTGCCAGCCGCGGATGAACGCTGCTGTGCTGCACCCCTTCGACGGAGCTCAGCAGCTTAGAGGGACGGCTTCGTAGGCTGGACTGGCCTAAACGGAACGATGCTGTAACAGAACGCCGTGCGGCAGGCTTAGCACTCGTCTACGGTCCATCTGGATCGCCCAGCGTGACCTCCCACAGACGGCAGTCCGGGCTTTCGCGCATCAGTGTGGCCCGGACGGCATGGCGCCGACGGAGCGCATCGAACCAGCCGCGGCCTGCCTCATCGAGCACGAGGAAGCGACCCTGGGCGAGGATGTCATTCGTAGACAGGACGTTTGCGGCGAGCGCGCTGCCAGGGGTGGCCCAGTGGCGCAGAATTTCCATGATGTGGAAGTCCATGGCGTTGTTGCGGGCGCGTTTCGGGTAGTCCAGCACGACGCGCCAGTCGAGCGGGTAAAGGGTCTTCTGGTTCGGCGCGTATCGGGCACGCGGCAGCCAAACGTGGGGCGACACGGCGACGACTGGTAGGCCGACGCGCGCGGCATCGGCTTCGAGGAAGTGGCCCTGAGTGTCGAGGCACGGAATTTCTTCCTGCCAGACGTCGAGCGACAGGCTCCAGCTCCCGATTAGAACGCAGGTCGCCGCGGTACCGGCCAGGGCGGCTGGCCGGGCGCCGTGCCGCGCTGCTTCGACGGCCGGCAGCGGCAGCAGCGCCGCGATGAGTAGGTTGGGAATGAAGTAGCGCTGGATAAAGAACGGCGTGATGAGTTGCGAGCCGAGCCAAGCCGCGAGGGTCAGGCCAGCGTAGGAAAACAGCGCGGCGTACAAGGCTGCGACATCGCGGCGTTCTCTGATGAGTCGGCGTGGGTCAAAGCGCAGGCGGACGGCCGCTAAGGCGAGGGCGATACCGAGCGCTATCGTCAGCGGCCGCGATCCCGTGAGCGCCTCCAACAACGTATCGACGTTCGGCACGGGGATCCAGCCGTATGGCGTGGCGACGGCCTTCTGGAACGGAAAGGAGATGGCGATCCAGGCGAGGAGCGCGGTGAGCGAAGGCACGGCCGCGAGACCGAGCGCCGCGGCGGCGCGCCGGTCGCGGCCGGCGAAGCACGCGAGCCCGGCGGCGCCGAGCGTGGCGAGCACGTAGAAGCCGCCGAAGCTGTGGGCGAGGGTGGCCAATAGGCCGATGCCGGCCAGCGCGATCGCCCTCGCGGGGTTCGGCCGATCCACGACGCGCAGGGCGGCGAGGAGCGTCGCAGAGACGAGGAACAGGTAGAGCGCGTAGGTGCGCACTGCGAGGAGCGCGTAGCCCACCATACCGTCGGCGACCAGCAACAGCGCCAGAGTCACGGCGACAGCCCCTGGGGACGCCAGCCGGCGGCCGATCCGGTAGGCGACCGCGGCGGTGGCAGCGAGCAGCACTAGGTTGAACGGCCTGAGCACGCGGTCTGGCGCTGCATCGAGCGCATGGGTCAGCGCCCAAGCGATCGATAGGTAGAGCGGCGGGTTGCCGTCGACGCCACGGATCGCGCCGTCCCACATGTGCCCGAGGCTTGGCGCGTCAACCAGCGTTGCCGTGTAAAGGTCGTCGAGCCCCATCATTCTGCCGAAGGACAGCCAGATCCACCACATCCCGACGAGCAGCATCGCGAATCCGGTTAGCCCAATGGGGCCAGGCAGAAAGGATAAGACGCGTTGGCGAACGGGTACTGGCGCCCCAGGGAGCCAAGAAAACGATGTCGGCATGGCGGCGTCCGTGAGATGGCGGACTGGAGTGTGATGCGGAGCGGTAAACGGCCCACCAAGTCAGGGCCGTGCCTGCCGGCAATTCGTCAGTATGGGGGCTTTACGGACTGATAGTCGCGTTCGTCATACCGACCGGGCGCAGACCGTCACCGCATAGCTCGGCCCGTCCTACCGCCCGCGAGAATTCTCACAGGGTCGCTTGGGCCGAGGTCGATCGCTGCCCCTCGGCAGCCCTCAAATGGTGCTATGAGTTGAGGTCGCGGACCGAGACAGTGCTGCTCATTATGATCAATAACGGTTCCTGTCGGCCGGGCGGCACAGCTAAGTCAACGTCGGGGGATGATCAGCGCGACCATGCCAGCCGGACAGTCGACCCTCGCGGACCTGCGCAAGGCCGGCATCATCACCAGCCAGGAAGTTGTCGCAGCGATCGACCTATACCTGCGGGATCCGACAGCCGGCCCCTACCGCTTCGCCAGCGGCCACAGCATCGACATCGCGGCTCTCGTGAATGCCACGCCGGCTTTCGAGGCGGTGGACCGGTCAGGGCCACAGGAGAAGGTGTTTCGGATTGTGCTGGCGGCAGCGGTCATGTCTGCGCATCCGTCTACGCCGTGAGCTGCCACTGTGGACGACGCCGTTGCTCGAACGGAGCACCCTGTGCGTGCACCTCGTGCAACTGAATACAAGATTAAAAGTTGATATTTGGGCGGAGTGTCATCAGGCCGTGCCCCGTCCTAGGAGAGCGCCTAGTGCCGCATGCCTAACGTCCGCCGCTGAACAGGCCGGGTACCTGAGAATTTGGCTCGTTGAGTGCTGATGAAAGCACGATTAGATGGGGTTGCCTTACTTCTTCCTGACGACGTCAGGCCTGCCCCCGGGAGAGGCCTATGAGCGATGGCGCACCCTCATGGCGCCATTGTACGAAGTCAGACCCACGACTCCATCCGCCGTCCTGCCTTTCGGTAGCAACATCGCCTACCAAGTCGGTGATCTCGTCGCTCACCGCACACTGCTTTCAACTCAGCATCTCCAGCGGGACCGCCGACGCGTCGACGCTGGCCCTGACCATTACACATTCCAACTCTATCGTTCCGGTCGCTATCGAGGCACCATCGCTGGCAAAGCGATTTCAGCCTCATCTGGTACCGTGACGCTCATTGGCCGCCGGCACTTAATCGATGGTATGCTCGACCAAGCCGATACAACTGGCATCGTCGTCCCGTGCGCCCACCTCCATGGTCTACCGCTTGAAGATCATGATTTGCTTTTTGATACAGCCCGCAACCGATTGCTGGCCACATATATTTTGAATATCTATCGCCGATTGCCGACCACCCATCCTGACAACGCTTCGACCGTCGCCAATGAATTCGTAGCCTTCCTTCGCCGTCTGCTTGACCCCTCGCAGGCCACGGACGTGCTGGAGGGTCATGAACTCTATGGCGGTCTGCTCGCGCTAGCCAAAACGATTGTCCAGGAAAATCTGTCGCGAGCTACATTGTCGCCCGAGTTGATCGCCGAGCGGATGCAGATCTCGCGGTCCACACTCTACCGGATGTTCGAGCCGGAAGGAGGCGTGATGCATTTTGTTCAAGGCGAGCGCTTGAGGGCAGTGCGCGACGCCCTCGCTGACCCGATGGAAAGACGCACCATCAGCCGATTGGCGGAGGTGTATGCTTTCAACACGATCGCGCAACTGAGCCGCAGTTTCCGTAATTGCTACGGCACCCCACCTCAGGTTTGGCGTAGCGAGAGCCGAGCAGCTCAACGGATCGGTGAACAAGGGACGCTGCAGCACGTGTGGGCGTGGTTACGCGAAACGCGATAAATTTATCAGGAAATAGTAGTTCTACGGCGTAAAACGGCGACTGCATCTCGCACTCGTCGTCGATCGCTAACGCTGCGGTCTCCGGTTCGACTAGGACGGCCCGCGCAATGCAGCCTTCGAAGGTTGGCATCCGTCGTTTGGCGCATGCGCAATCCTACAGCCGCGAGAGGACAATGGATCGCCTAGAAAGAGAAGGGCAGCGGGACGCGAAGCCGATCTGCGGCGGCTGCTGACCCTCGCTGGCGACGCGCCAAGAATTGGTCCGGCCGGACTGCGCATGCCGGCCGGGCGGCACGGTTAAGTCAACGTTGAGATCGTGCGATGCCTCCGAGCCTGCCGACCGTATTGCAATGCCTTGGCGGCCTCGGCCATTGTCTCTGCAGGGCTGTGGTTCTGGTCGGCGGTGCTCCGCATGCCCCCCGTTCACCGTGAAGCTTTGGGAGAATGGTCGGCCGGCCCGATCGACGCCACGTGACGATGCGCTGAACAAGCAGTCTAAGGTCAACGCCGCAGCGGCGTTGGCCGCCGGCTTCGCCGCGCTAGTGCAAGGGCTTTCGACGGCCCTCGCCCCGGTCTCTGGGGGCTAGGGGTGGTCGCAGGATCGCCCGCACCTCCTTGACGTGCTTGGGCTCGGGAACGCCCGGCAACGTGGCGGCTATCGCCTCGTGCAGGGCCAGCCATCGGCGCATCAGGTGCAACAGACGGTCATCAGAGAAGCCGGGGGCCTGCCGAACGACGCGGTGCATCCGAAGGTCGAGGAGGCGCACGCGCGCCACCAGGATCAGGAAGCGGGCGGTCTCCGGCAGCGACAGGCGCCGCTCTACCGTGGGGCGGGTGGGCAGTTGGGTCGGCATCAGCGCATGCCTACGAAGTCGAGGAGCATCGTGCCGGCCGTCGCGATGACGTTGCCGCGCCCGCGCCAGGGCAGGATGCCGGCCACCGGCTGCGGCTCGATCAACACCTCCGGCAGCACGGTCTCGGGCGCATCGACCTCGCGGTCCCGATCACCGCCGCGCATGTAGACGACCTGCGAGCCCTCGGTGTTCTCGGGGGCTGCCAGAGACGGTTCAGCGTCCCCGCCGTCTTCGTGGTCCGCGTCGCCGTCCATGCGGTCCAGAACCGCGATAATCCGATCCGCCGCGTCGAGGGCGGTCTGAGCCGCCTCCTCCAGGCTGATGCGCAGCGCGGGCCCGGTGGCGGCGGCGCGCTCCCGAAGGCTCGGAGCGGCAAGGTCTTGACGGAACAGGTTGCGGAGATTGAGCGAGGGCATGGTGCCTCCTGGGATCATAGGATCAGGGGAGGCGCGGCGGTTGAGCGCCGCGCGGTGGCGGCGTCAGGCGAGTTCAGCTTGCGCCTGGGTGATGGCCCATGCCGGAAGCGAGCCTGCGGAGCTGTAGAGAGCCTCGTCGCGGTCGATGTGGTCGGGCTCGTCGCCGAACCCAACGAACCCCTCGGGGAAGGCTGCCCCGGTGAAGGTGTAGGACGGCCCGGGTCAGGCTGACGGCAGCAGTGATGGCCGGCTCATCGTTGGTGTACTCAGCTTCGGCCATGATCGCGGCGGCCAGCGCTGTCAGAGCAAGGCCGTCGCTAGTGGTGGGCGGCGGCAGGGCGAGGACTTCCCGAGCTGTGTGCCAGAGGCGCCGGCCCACGAGGTCAGCGGCACGCTCCTCGACGCTGCTGAATTCGGCTGTCTTGCTGGATGGGCGCCGAGCCCTGTCCTCGGCATAGGCGGCCAACAGACAGGCGCGGTACTCGGCGCGCTCGGACTGCGGCTGGGCTGCGAGTGCCGGCAAGGGCACAGCGGTGGCGACGGTGCCGGCCACGACGGTCCGGCGGCTCAGGCTGCCGCGCAGTTCAGTGGCGCGCTCGCGCAGGGCGGTGGCAGGATCGCGGCGGATCAGCTTCTGTCGAGTGGTGCGTAGGGACATCGCGGGATCCTCGAATGAGGGCGCGGGCAGCCGGCCCGCTCGGGTTGCGGGCTGGGGTCAGAGCAGAGTGGCGAGGCCGGTCAGGACCATGCCACCGCCCACGATGGCGACGGCGGCCGGCAGTTCGCCCGCAGCGTCGAGGAAGCGCAGGGACCGGCTGTGCGCCGTGTCCGGCCGGATCGGGGTCACGGCCTGCCGAGGCTCGATCTCGCCGGGGATCGGCTCGTCCGGCAGGTCGCGGTAGGGGCGACGCACGTGGACGCGCTCGGGCTTGCCGCTGTCCGTGACGCGGACCGGGACGGGGTGACTGAAATCTGCGATGCGGGCGTGCTTCATCGTTCGCGCTCCTGATGGGGCTCGTGGCGGTGGGTCGGGGGAAGGCGACGAATTTCGTCGGGCTGGTCAGACCGGTGCGGCGCGGTCCAGCGGCGTCAGGTCGAAGGAGACAGCGCCCGGCCGCTTGGCGACCTTGAGCAGGCGCCTGCGCGCCGCACGGAAGGCGACAGGATCGCCCGATGCCTCGGCCCGGTCGCGGTAGTAGGCGACGAGCGCAACGGCCTCGGCAGGCGTCGCGGGCGTCATGCTGTGGAGCGCGAACCGCGCCTCCGTGCGAACTCGCAGCAGGCCGGCACGATAGGAACGCCAGTCGGCCGGGAGGGGGATGCCAGCGGCTTGCGTGGCGCGGGCGCAGTCACCGGTCCGGCGGTAGGCTGCATCGCCGGCCTTGGCCCACCGGATCGCCTTGGCGAAGGGATCGAACGCCAGGGCGGGCCGGTAGGACGCGAGCGACACGGCGATGGCGAGCGCGGTGCGGCGGGTGAGGGGGCGGACATCGACGCGGCCTCAGTGCGCAGCGGCGCGGTGGGCGGCCTTGGCGACCTGCCAAGCGGCCTTGAGAGCGGAGGACATCGCCACGCGGCGGGAGACGCTGCAGCGCTCCATGATGCCGGGGGCTGCGCGGCAGGCGACGGCCATGATGGCGGCGCGGTCGTACTGGCCGGAGACGACGAGGGGGCGCTTGCCAGCACCGAACTGAATGAAGGCGCGGGCCGAGAGCAGGCCGGCGGGGATCTTGGGCTTGCTGTCGTGTAGCGAGCGGGAGAGGCGGGTCCGAGAGACGATGCGGTTGGACATTGGCGAGCAACCCGACTATGTATGCGGGCGACACCGCTGTGTTTTTCATACACACAGCGGTGTCGGTGTGTACCGTCGGCCTCTAAATGTGTGTGGCAAACATCAATGTTGGTGACGGGCAATCAGCTCAAAGCCGCACGCGCGCTCTCGGGCATCGAACAAGCAGACCTCGCCACGCGGGCGGACCTGCACGTCAACACGATCCGCAAGATGGAGGCGAAGGGCGTCGCGGAGATCACGAGCGGCGCCGACGTGGTCCGCCGGGTCCAGACCGCGTTGGAGGCTGCCGGCGTCGAGTTCCTGAACCACGGGCGCCCTGGCGTGAGGCTTCGAGCCGAGCCTGCCGATCCGTCGTGAGGCGTCACATAAAAAGCGACCCCCTTTTTTTATTCGGAAAGAGGGGCCCCCCTGGGTAGCGCCCCCATTTTCGGGACCCCTAAAAGACCCCCTTTTCGGGGAGAGCGGGATCCTTCCAGCTCACCCATGAAGCTTGGCGAGCCCAACTGGCGATTGGTTATGGAGCGCCCTGCCCTACCCCGCGCGAGTGCCAGGCGGCGATGGCCTCACCGCTCGATGGGAGCCAGATGTTACGTAGGAATGGTTTGGAGGCCGGGGTCCGGAGTCGAACCGGACGTGCGGAGCTTTGCAGGCTCCTGGCTGGACACTCACCCACCTGGCCGTCCTGTTTGAACCATGGCACGCGGGTTGGCTCAAGGCCGCGCGATGAGGGATCCTCGGATGATTGCCGACAGCCTTAGCCGTCTCCTACCTATGAGCGGCGCCGGTCTGGAGTTCATCCCCGAGAACGGTGGCGGAGCGGGGATCCGGTTCCGGGAGCGGAAGGCGTAGTGATGGCGACGCAGGCTTACCGCCTCACCTTACTCCTCCGATTGGTGGGGTCGGACGCGTGTAGACTGAGGCTCGGTAGAAGCGCGGCCCCAGCGTCGAGAGGGATCGCAGGCGAGCGAGACTGTTAGGCGCGAGGTTGTGCATCGCCTGCTAGTGTACCGACAGCCGGTTGCAACGCCAGAAGGCGGCGCGCTCCCCCGCCCATGAATAGATCGGAGCCGGCCGTGGAGTGGATCAGCGCGCAGACGCGGCGATCGGATTGAGGCTTACCCCGCATCTGTTGCCGTTCGTGTCTAGCGTGCGCGAGCACACGACGGTGTTCCTGTGAGCGGCAACTTCCGGGATCGATCGCGCACAATCATGGTTGCCAAACGCTTCAGGAGTTTCCTGCCGCGCCGTCCCCCGACAGGAGATCAGGATGACCAAGATCGCCATCGTTACCGCTATCCTCGCTAGCTTGGCGCCTCCGGCTTTTGCGCAAGCTGTTATCGAGTCGCCGACCAGCACCACCGTAATCGTGCCACCTGGTGCGCCTGGCATCGTCACTCGCCAGCCGGGTTCGACTGGAGATGCACCCGCTGCGACCTACTCGCCGACCGGGCGTGCCGCTGACGGCATCGCGACCGACTCCGCGGCTGCTGGCAATGAGGGCCAGCCGTCCCGCGTCGGTTCGACCGGCAGCGGCGGCGGAAAGTAGCTCCGTTCTGAGTACACCGGATCGGATGCAAAAAAGCCCGGCCTCTCGGCCGGGCTAGTTGGGTCCCTTTGCACGGGGACATCAAGATCGGAGCTTTGGAGAGGACCGATCTCGATCTGGGAAACTAGAAGTCGCGCTGGACGCGGAACCGGACCTGCGAGACCGAGTCCTGCGTGGCGGTACGGACCGCGAAGGTACCGTTGTTGATGCCGGCGATGTTGGCGTAGGCGGTCGGGCTCTTGTCGAGATCGATCGCCCGGCCATTCTTCAGGCCGATCTGAGTGTAGAAGGCCTCGACGCCGATATCGAGATCCTTGACCGGCGACCAGATGATGCTGCCACCCGCCACGAACTGGTAGGTGTCGCGCAGGGCCTGGCTCAGGTTGTAGAACCGCGTGCCGGGCGTGCCGACGGCGTTCGAGCTGAACGGGTTGCTGCCGGCCAGGCCACTCACGAGGCTGTAGATCTGACCTTGAGCGTAGCGGGCGCTCTGCGAGAAGCTCTGCTCGCCGTAGGAGCCGAAGAAGGCCGAGCGCCATTCCGGCGTCCAGTAGTGCAGGTACGACGCGACCGCCGTGAAGCTGGTCGAGGTCTGCAGCTGGCCGGTGAACGGGTTGATGGTCGCGTCAGCGAAGTACTGGGCGAACTTCTGACCCTGGATGGTCGTGGTGCTCTGGGTGTACGAGCCGGTGTACTGAGAGTAGCCGGTGTAGAGCTGCGCGCCCTCGCCGTAGGCACCCTGCAGGTACAGGGCGTCGCCCGGGGCGATGAACGGCGCGTTGATCTTCAGGCCGCCCTGGATGGCCCAGCCTTGAACGTTGCTGGTGTGGGCGGGGACGACGGTCGGACCGGTGCCGGTGCTGGCGGCGGTCGAGAGGTTGCCGACGTTCAGCTCGTGGGTGGCGGCCGAGAGCTGGGCCGAGCCCCAGGCCTGATCGAGGCGCACGACGCCGACGAAGTCGGGCAGGCGCTCACGCTCGATGCTGTCGACGTTGCCGTAGCGGCCCGGGCCGACGAAGACCGGGGTCGGCTGGTTGGTCACGCCGAAGTTCTGGACGCTACCGGTGTTGAGGGTGGCGGAGATATTGAACGGCGAGAAGATCGGGGTGCGGCGGAAGACCGGGTCTTCGATCGAGATCGTGGCCGACAGGCCGTTGCCGATCGTGGCGGTGTAGGCCAGCAGGTTGGTCGAGAACACGTCCGAACCGGCGGTCGCGCCGGCGAACTCGAAGTCGTGGGCGTAGAAGTCGAAGAACGACGACGCGCGACCGGCGGTGAGCCCGGCGAACTGGATGAACGCCTTGTCGACGTTGGCGAATTGCTGGTCGCGGCCGAAGCTGTCGGTGCCGATGCCGGGATAGGCCTGGCCGATACGCTGCTGCGTGCCGGAGGTGCCGACGCCGGAGTAACCGGTGCGGGCGCCGGCATCGAGGCGCACGAAGGCGCGGAGCGTGCGGTAGGCGGCCGGGGACGCCTGGACTAGGCAAAGCCGCTCAAGACGGTCGGGAGCTTCTGGCCCTACGCGCCGACCCTGTTCGACTACCTCCGCCGGGCCATGCCGATGAACGCCCCGGAATCGCTCAGCACCGACGACGTCTACGCGGTCTCGGCCTACATCCTGAACCTGAACGGTCTCGTGCCCGACGAGGCAATGCTCGACGCCCATGGGCTGGCCGCGGTGCGG
>NZ_JAKSYD010000271.1 GCF_022829605.1 Methylobacterium sp. E-065
AGAGGCACAAAACGCGTGCTACGCCAGATGGTTCAGGCGACGACAGACCCTAGCATCGCGGAAGTTAGCCCATGGGGCTACGGTAAAGACACCGAGTTGCAGCAACTCACGATACCGGAAGGTGCTCCGGCACCACCTGAATGATCAGAGAGACTGATTGCGTCGTCGGCCTACGCTACATTCGAGCTATCACAAATAATGGGCAATTCGCGCTCATGAAGCATCAACTGCTTGCCAAACTTTACGGCTGCGTAGGTTTGCTTAGCCGCCAAGGCTTCTTGAATTTGCAACAAGATAGGCGCTGCGCTGGGCATAAGTCGCATGACTTCAACCGCCTGCGCAAAAAACAGATTTTCAACATCTGCTGGATCTTCAGAAAGATGAAGGACCTGAAGCGTCAAGCAAAGCTTCTTACAAGGTGTATCAGCTTCACTCTCGCTAATCAGTTCACCCTCGCGGAGAAACTGGCACTGCGTTTCTACGATGAGAGTAATGTTGTGGCTGCCTCCATTGCGCAGGACGGCGCCATTAACAATTAATCGCTCTTGTGGCTTTACGATAATGCGCAGGGGCATGGTCGATCCCTTTTGGATTTGCTGAAGCGTATCGACGCTTTGTTAACAATCCGTAGAGAATTCCTTTTGCAGTAGGGGGTGCTTTAAGGAGCTGGCAAGAACCAAGGGGTCATCCTGTCAAAGCCACCAAAAAGTGGCTTCCACCCCAAAAAGGATGATTTCGTATGTCTTCCAGCGTCACGCTTTCTGCTGCCACCCGGACGAACCTGCTCTCGCTGCAGGGCACCGCCGATCTGCTTGCGACCACGCAGAACCGTCTCTCGACCGGCAAGAAGGTCAACAGCGCGCTCGATAGCCCGGTGAACTACTTCACCTCTCAGGCCTTGGGTTCGCGGTCATCGGATCTGTCGAGCCTTCTGGACGGCATCAGCAACGGCATCCAGACCATCCAGGCTGCCAACCAGGGTATTACTAACCTTCAGAAGCTGACCGATCAGCTGAAATCGACCGCCAATCAGGCCCTGTCGGCGACGAACGCCTTCACGGCGAAAGCCGCGGTGACCTCCAAGGCGCTTAATGGTGCCGTTGCTTCGAACCTGTTGTCGACTGGTGCGACCCAGGCGCTTGGCACTGCGATCGGTGCTAGCACCGGCGCTGCCGCTCAGTCGGCCACGGGCAGCGTGACTTACACGAACGACGCTGCGGTTGCCACTGCAGTCGGTGCGACGGACAAGCACTTCTCCGTCGATGGCGTCAACATTACTATTGCTGGTGGCACGAGCGACAAGGCTACGCTGCTGAGCACGATCAACGCTCAGCTGCAAGCGGCGGGTTCAAGCGTCGTAGCTTCATACAGCACCAACGCCCTTAAATTTACCGGAACTTCTGACGGCGGTTCCTTTGCGGTACCGAGTGGAACGGACGCGACCGCACTTTTCGGCACCAACACCGCCGTGGCGGGCACCTTCGTGCCAACCGCGAGTAGCAAGGCGACCGGCTTAGGGTTCGTCAACGGTGATACGTTCACAGTCAACGGTTCAACCGTGTCGGTGAACGAAAGCGACACCATCGGTACACTCGCCCAGAAAGTCGCCTCGGCGACCAATGGCGATGTAACTGCTCAGTTCAATGCAACCACTCGTCAGTTTACGTTCACGGCCAAGGACGCAAACACTGCTGTTAACCTCGGCAACGGCTCGACGGCTACGGCGCTTGTATCCAATATTGGCTACTCGACGACGCAGTTCGCTGCCGGCCTTGGCGCAAATGGGTCTGTCGCTGATCTGAGCGGAAAGGTGCTCCAGGTCACAGTCGGAACCGGTGCGAGTGCCAAGACTGCAGCACTGACTTTTGGTTCTGGCGCCGGGCAGATCTCGACCTTGGATCAGCTCAACACTGCTCTGGGTAGCGCCGATGCTCAGGCGACCATCGACAGCACGGGGCATCTCACGATCACGTCGTCGAACGATGCAGGCTCGCAAAACCTGCTGTTGGGCGGAAGCGCGGTTGGTGGTAGCAGCGCCTTCTTGTCCTCGTCGTCTGTTGCCACCATTGGCGGCGATGGTCAGAATGCCCGTAATAAATTGGTCAACGATTACAACGGTCTTCTGACGCAGATCAACCAGATGTCGAAGGACTCTGGATACAATGGTGTTAATCTTCTGAATGGCGACCAGATGAAAGTTGCCTTCAATGCTGATAATACCTCTTCTATCGCCGTTAAGGGTGTTGCGACCACTGCCGATAGTCTTGGTCTCAACACAGTCTCGAGCAGCGACTTTATTGATAACGACTCTATCAACAAAGTTTTCTCGCAAATTTCGTCTGCGACCAATACCTTGAAGTCGCAGGCTGCTACTTTCTCGTCTAACCTGTCAGTCGTGCAGAACCGCCAGGATTTCACAAAGGGGATCATCAACGTCCTCGATACCGGTTCGGCCAACCTAGTGAACGCTGACATGAACGAGGAAGCTGCCAACTCGCAGGCGCTTTCCACCCGCAACTCGCTGGGTATCTCGGCGCTATCGCTCGCTAACACGGCTCAGCAGGGCGTCCTGCAGCTCCTGCGCTAACCTTTAGCGCCATATTGATAACGGCGGCCGGGGCATCACCCCGGCCGTTTCTATTTACAGCCGATTAACCGCGCCTAGGCATCGTCGGACGCCTTCGAAGATCGTTTGCAGTGGGGTGTCAGTTGTCCGGCTTTGATCCGGCGGTCGAATGCTACCGCTCGCTAATTGGTGAGACAGAGGCCGATACATGCTGCAAGCGCATATGCGTTATAATCCGTCGGATGCGGGATGACCCCAGTTGTCCATCTCACCAGCTTCACTTCATGGTTCTAGCGAACCAGCTCATGAGTGAAACTAAGACTTTTGGAAGATATATTGTCGAAATGGACGCGCGTATTTCGGAAGGCGATTATATTACCGCGATTTTGATTGGCGACGCGATGATAAAACATGAGACGATGCTTCATCAGATCGCTGCCGGGAAACCGCTCCAATATGGAGCTTTGATCAATTGACTTTGCCAGCAGTCGCCAACACCAAAAGCTTGGCTAATAGCTTATTAAGCTGCGTATTAGTCGCTTAAAGCCAAAATTATAGAAAACCGCTCCCCGAATGCCCCTTGAAGGCGTTGGCCCTGCGGATGTAGCCAACCACCGTCCTCGGATCCCGGTGGCCTGACTGGTCCATGATCCGGGCGAGATCGGCGCCGCGCTCGGCCGCCGTGGTGATGTAGCCGGCCCGCAAGGAGTGCGCCCCGAACGTCGATGCATCGAGCCCCGCGGCCGTGCAGTAGGCCTTGATGATATTGGCTACCGACCGATCCGTGAGGCGGGCGGGTTGCGATACGAGCTGCGCACAGTTCCCCCGCACCCTCCCCGACCGCGACACCGGCCGGAACACCGGGCCGGACGTAATGCCGGCCGCATCGAGCCATTCCCGCACGAGGCGCACGGGCTGGATGTAGCGCCCGGTCGGGATGGCTTTCTCGAACCCCCTGCCCTCCTGATCCACTTTCGAGCGGCGGACCATGACGCGCAGGCCTTCCGGATCCTCGCGCAGATCCTCGACGTCGAGCGCCACTAATTCGCTCCGACGGAACGCGCCCGCGAACCCGAGTGCCAGCAGCGCCCGATCGCGCTTGCCGGTCAGGGTGTCGGGCGTGCGGGCGAGCAGCATCTGCAACACATCGACCGTGGCCGCCGCCTTCTGGTTCGGCGCGGTCCCGATCCGACGCCGGATGCCCTTTATGGTGGCGCGCACGTCCTCGTCATCCGTCGGGTCCGCGGCCTTCGCCAGCTTGTGCCCGTACCGGATCGCGGCGAGCCGACGGCCGATCGTCGAGGCGGACCGTCCGGCCTCGGCCTCGTGAGCCAGGAAGCCGGCCACGGCCTCAGGGCTCGCCGGTAGAGACCGGAAACCGAACCGTTCACACCATGCCTGGAAGACCTGCACGTCGGATCGGTAGGCGCGAACGGTAGAGTCCGCCTTGCTGGCCTGCTGATAGGCGCGGACGATCGCGGCGGCTTCGGCTGGTAGTTTTACGGCGTGCTCGTGAAACTCGGCCGGGATGACTTCAGGCGTCGGCATCTCGCTCACGCGTCTCGATCTTTGCCGTCATCCCTGGGTTGATGGTGTCCTGCGCGGTCTCGCCCGGATCGCCCCAGCCGCACAGAAGCGAGAGTGCTCGTTCCCATCCATCAGGCAGTGTCGCGCCCTGAGCGCGCATCGATCGCCCGACCACGCTGACAACGTACATTCGCTGCCCGGGAGGAACATCCTCCAGCGAGGACCGCGCCATCGTTTTGACGACCCAGCGCGTAGCTGTCGTCACCCATTCCAACGGCAGAACTGGCAATGCCGCCAAGAGCGTTTCCTAACCCTATCAAACTTCCGAGAATGACGCTTACCGGAAGCTACATCCGAATGATCAGTCGTGCAAGTCAGCAAGCACGTGGTTGCCGACTGACGTGCTTACGTAATGACGTAGCCACGCACCCAAGCGGATGCGTCACGGCTTTAGCTGCCCTCGCGCTCAAGGTAGGCCATCAACGCCGCCTCGATCACTTCCTGGTGGCTGGCGTCCCGGTCGAACGCGAACCGCCTGAGCCGCTGATAGCGGGGCTCGGACAGTCGCAGCGTGAGCGATTTCGTGCGGGGCTCCGCGTCGGATCCCGGCCGCGGGGGTGAAACGGAAACTGTTTCCGTTTTGGCCGAAGGAGCGGCGGCAGGGCTTGGCGCCTCGCCCCGTTGCGGCACGTCGGACGGCCGGGGCGCACCCTTCGCCTGGATCAGCCCGTCGAGGGACGGCGGTTGCTTGCCTGCCATGTTCAGCGCCCAGCCTTTGCCTTGCCTGCGTCCTTACGCAGTTGCGTCATTACGTACTCAAGCACTTCCTTAACCTCGCGCGCTGCGGCGGTTTCGGGCTCGAACTCCGTCACCGCCTTGCCCGTGATCGCGGCCGTCGGGAAGTCCGTCCTGTCGTGAACGACGGTCGGCGCGAGCTTCCCGTGCTTCGCCAGTGCCATCACGGCTTGCATCTGCAACCGTGTCCGCGGTTTGGCCTGCGTCAGCACGAACACGAACGGGCACCCGGCATCCTCGATCAGCGCTAGGGTATCGCCCACTGCGTCGAGATCGTCAGGGGAGGGCCGCACCGGCACTAGTGCGAGACTGGCGTGCCCAAGCATAGTCCGCAGCTCAGGTCGCACGGACGGCGGGGTATCAACGAACAGGTACTGGATGCCGGCCTCGGCGAGCCGATCAGCCCCAGCCTTGAAGTCCGCCACGTCGAACCGGACCAACGCCGGCTGCTGATCCTCGCGCCTGTTCCACCAGCTTGTAAGCGAGCCTTGCGGATCCGTGTCGAGGAGCGCGGTGGCGTGCCCGGCTTGGTGAGTTGCCACCGCCAGACTGCGCATTAGTGAGGTTTTGCCGGCACCACCCTTCTGGCTCGCAACCACCACAACGTACATCAGTGCCTCATTGCGTGCTTACGTAATGACGTAGCCACGTCAGTCCGTACCTTGTTGCGTCAAACTGGTGCTGGCCGGTTAACGGCTGATTACCACGTCCATACGTCCACGCCATCAGCCGAGGCTCGACGGGCTGATCGCCACGAAGCGGTAGCACGCGGCTGATCTGTGGCGGGAGCGTCAACCCTGAGCTGGACGCCGGCGCTGCAGCTGCCGCCGAGCCTCAGCCCGTCGACCAGCGACTTCCGCACGTCGTCGAGCAGCCCGGACGCGATCTACGTCGCGGATGCCGATCTGATGAGGCGGGGCTTCGTTGGTGAAGGGCATCCGGCTGCGGATATCGCCGTAATAGTCCGCACCGCTCATCCCGAAGCCGCCATCCGTGACGCGACCATCCGTTTGAGCCTCGCTGGCGAGAGCGGCGGTCGGCAGGGCGGCGAGGAGGGCAGCAGCAAGGATGAAGCGCATCACAGAAGGGAGCCTCGGTGACACGGCGATTGTGAGGCGCGGCATCAGCCCGCCCGCGCCGCGAACTCTCAGATCGGCACGCCCGGCGTTTGACCCCTGGAGGGCCGGTAGCCCGACGTCTGACCGTCCGCTTTCAGATCATAGACTCCGCTTTCCTGTTCGCGAGCGCCCGCCCTTTCGTCGCCCGCTGTCGTTTCCTCCGAACCGTCAGCGGCGCACGCAGTTGCTGCCTGACCACGATGCAGGAGTCGGAGTAGGCTTCCCGCATCGAAGATTGCGCTCGGCCCCGCCCCGATCTGCTCACGGGGCAGGGGAGCGTCCGATCTCACCAGCGTGAGCCGAGCCGATACGCGATGTGGCTCGGGGTTGCCGACAAGCGCGACCACCTGGCGACGCATGTTGTAGGGACGTAAGGGAGAATTCGCTAAACAGGAATGGGGGATCCGATGAGCAACGCAATCACACGCGCCGAGCTCGCCGAGGAGGCTGGCAAGATTGGTTTTGCCACGACCGGCTGGATCTTCGAAGTGATGGGGCCCCGCGAAGGCTGGAACGACCCCGCTCCGGCTGAAACAGTGGCGGCGTTCCTGGCTGCGTTCCGTGAGCGCCTCGACAGCATAGAAGCTCGAGCGGGTATCGCCGCCCCGACCTCGCCGAGGAGCTGAGCACAAAAAAGCCCGCTACGGTGAACGGGGCGGGCTCAACGTCGATTTTGTTTCGCTAAGCCGATTAGTCGTCGTAGGCCACCGGGGCTTCGTGACACAGACGCGCGAACTCTACGAAACCGGCGAAAATGGCGACAGCGAAGATTGCATGAATGTGCATCAGTTTCTCGCGGTCTACTGACTTCGTTAGTCCGACGTGGGCAGTGACATGCTGAATACAAACATCGCGTTGACGTGACTCGTTTGTCAAAAGTAAGCCCGCCACGGCAGCGAGCCGGGCGGGCTTTCCAGATCCGAGCTTTGAGGGGGACATCACCCGGTCTACCGATAGGATGCGGGCAGCGGGTTAATGAAACCGCTGCTTTCGGCTGGGCGGTGGGTCGTACCCAAAGCGGTTGCTGGTGCCGGCAGCTCCGCTATCCTGCCAGGATGCGCACAGTCCTCGCCGCCCTCGCTCTCGTCGTTGCTGCTGGTGGAGCGCGGGCTCAGCAGCAGCTTCCGACAGTTCCCGA
>NZ_JAKSYD010000275.1 GCF_022829605.1 Methylobacterium sp. E-065
GCTCCACGCGATCGCCGTCCGCCAGGGCGCGGGTCATTTTGTCGAGGATGGCGTCGACCACCGCCTCGACGTCCTTGGCGTAGAGGTGCGGGTTCTGCGCAGCGATGCGGGCGACGAGTTCGGACCGGATCATGCCCCATCGATGCCGGCTCGTTCACCGGACCGCAACCGCGCCATGGCATGTCCAGTTACGGGCCGCGTCGCGTATAGGCCCGCGTTGGTGATGTCGGTCGCTCCCCCGCCCGTGGCTTGCGGTCCACGCGGGGTCGAGCGGCCGACGGATCACGGCGGGGTCGGATGAGCGCCACCCGGTCCATCCGCGCGCTGGCCGGGCCAGTCTCCGCTATCCCCATCATCGCGCTGACGGCCAACGTTCTCCCGCAGCAGCTCACCGAGTTTCGGAATGCGGGCATGACGGATCACGTCGGCAAACCGTTTCGTCGTGACGAACTGCTCGCTGCCATTGATCGATGGGCTCAACGTCCCCCCAATGGGTTACCGGCGACAATCGGAGCGGCGCCAGCCCTCGGTCAGGACATCGATCCAACCGTGCTCGACACCGCGGTGCTCGCGGAGATGAAGGAGAGCTTCGGAGCCGATCGGCTCGGCGCCATGCTCGGCCTTCTCGCAAGCGAAGTCACCCAGCGCCTTCGCCCAGGTGAGGCGGCCCGAGAGCAGATCGCCTACGACGCGCACGCTCTCGTCTCAGCGGCCGGTTCCCTTGGCTTCGTCGGCTTGTCGAGCCTCTGCCGCGAGGTTGAGACTGCTGCTCGAACAGGTGGCGACCTAGCGCTGCTGATCGAACGTTTACAGGAGCAACGTGCGGCCACGCTGCGCATGATCGAGGAGCTTAGGGCGGCCTGACAGATAACCAGTTCGTACCCGCTCGCTACCGCTCCGCATCCTCCTGTCAGCGCGCCCGACGCATTCGCGACACCACACGGCCTGCAGCGGGTGAGCACGTGACGACAGGCGTTCCTGGGCCAGTTCCCTGGGGCTCGCCCGTGAAGCCTTGGCCGGGCAGTTGCGTGAGGGTCGGCGCGGTGCGGCGGGACTTGAGACCACGAAGCGCCGGCCCACGGCCTGTTATTGCAGGCGGGGCTTGTTGGTATTGGCCTTGATCCATCGCGGTGAGAGGATATCGCCGTCCTCGGTGATGATCCAGGGCTGTGCGTCCTCGGCATCGATGGCTTCGGCCGCCGCAGCGAGTGCCTCACGTAGCGTCAGGAACTCATGCCCCTGCGCAACCTGAGCCGGGCCTTGGCCTGGCCACACGGTCAGCTCGGCGCGCTTGTCGAGATCGGCTCGCGTCATGCTCGGGCTCTTGATTGTCGCGGAAGCGTACGGGCTACCGTCGGCCTGCGGCGATCATTCGGCGGTTTGGTTACGGATCTGTCTCTCCGGGCTCACGACTGCGCGAGCCTGACAAGCGCAGAAGGCCCGCACCTGAGGGTAGGCGCGGGCCTTCATCGGATTGGCGGACGCTCAACCGCGGGCGTGTCAGACGCCGAGCAGAACTTGGACCGAGCCCATCAACGTCGCCGCTAGGGCGAAGGCGAACAGGCCGATCATCGCGTAGGAGACAGGCTTCAGCTTCATCAGCAGCGGTTGCCACCAGAGGTCTGACCATACTGCTTGACGGGGAAGTGCTGCTGATTGGCGTTGCCCTCGGCGGCCGAGCTCATCGGGCAGGTGTAGGGGTTGTTGTCGTACCCAAACAGACCGCCGGCCGGGGCGCCGAGCGAGCCAGTGGCCTCGATGCCGTAGGGCTGCAGACCGGTCCAGGCAGTGGGACGCGGGGCGGCTGCGGCGGGCGAAAGCGCGGCGGCGGTGAAGGCGAGGGCGGCGGCCAGCGTAGCAAAGCGGGTCGTCGTCATGGCGTTTCTCAATCTCC
>NZ_JAKSYD010000282.1 GCF_022829605.1 Methylobacterium sp. E-065
CGGGAAGGAAGCTGGGGCTCCGCTCCGTAGGATCAAACCCGCGGAAGGCAGACCAGCTGCTTGAGCAGTGCACGACTGATCAAAGGATTTCCCACGCCCGTGCAGCCCGATATGCCGAACGCCCGCAGGAGGCTTCAGAACGGGTCTTCTAGGCCGCCCCGAGGGTAGAGGTAACGCCGTTCTCGATCAGCGGCTGACCCCTGATCCCGTTACTCCCCCGTTACTCCCTATCAGCGGCTGACATGGGCACCCGGATCATCGGCAATCCAGCCTATCGCGATCAGGGGCTTGTGCCTTGCCCTGTGCGCCAAATTCGGCACGACGTCGGGTGCACAGAGGCTGGAGGCCGGCCTCAAAAAGCAGAAAGGGCTACTTGCTCCTGAGGTGGAGGAAGTAGCCCCTTCGCTGACCCGGTCCAGTGTAACCCTGGAAAACCTGAACGCCTTACGCCGCGCGCACGGTGGCGAGGAAACGTTCGACCTCGGCGGTTAGATGCTCGGACTGGCGTGACAGCTCCGAAGCGGCGCCGAGGACTTGATTGGCCGCTGCGCCGGTCTCCTCGGCCGCCCCGGCGACACCCGAGATGTTGCTGGTCACCTCGCCTGTCCCCATCGCAGCTTGGCTGACGTTGCGCACGATCTCCTGGGTCGCTGCGCCTTGCTGCTCTACCGCCACCGCGATCGAGCTGGCCACGTCGCTGATCTCCCGGATCCGCCCGGTAATCCCGCCGATCGACGTCACTGCCTGACCGGTCGAGGCCTGGATCTGTGCGATCTGCCCCGAAATCTCATTCGTGGCCTTGGCCGTCTGCTCCGCCAGCGCCTTCACCTCGGAGGCAACGACGGCGAAGCCCTTGCCAGCGGCCCCGGCCCGGGCGGCCTCGATCGTGGCGTTCAGGGCCAGCCGGTTGGTCTGCCCAGCGATGGTCGAGATCAGCCCGACCACGTTGCCGAACCGGGACACGGCGGCACTCAGCTCCTGCACGAGGCTACCGGTCTGGTCAGCCTCGTGCACGGCACGCTGTGCAAGCTCGGCCGTGTCCCGGATCGGCGACGTGGTCGGGCTGATCTCGACCATCGCTGGGCAGACCAACCTGCTGGCCCTGAACGCCACGACAGAGGCCGCCCGGGCCGGGTCCGCCGGCAAGGGCTTCCCCGTCGTTGCCTCCGAGGTGAAGGCCGCCGCCGAGCAGACGGCCAAAGCCACGAAAGAGATTTCGGGGCAGATCGCACATAGGCAAGCCTCACACGGACC
>NZ_JAKSYD010000288.1 GCF_022829605.1 Methylobacterium sp. E-065
TCGCCCTTCTTGGGATCGGTAACCGTCGTGGCCTGATCGAGGCTCGCCAGCCCCGCGCCCTTCAGGAAGCCTTGGACCGCCGCCTCGGGTGCGCCGACCCGCGGGCCCCGGCGCTCCTCGCGCACCGCCTCGCCCCGGGCGGGCAGGCCGGCGATGTGGAGGGCGAGCCGGCGTGGGGTCGAGAACGCCTTGGCGCCCTCGTACAGGAAGCCGCGCGCCACCAATGCGTCGGTGACGAGCTTCTTGAGATCCTCAGCCGCGCGCCGCTGCATGCGGGCGGGGATCTCTTCCGAGCGGAGTTCGAGCAGGAGGTCGGGCATGGCGCGGCCATATCGCCGCGTTGCACCCCTGTCGAGGGCCGGGGATCCGCCTCAGCGCGCCTCGCCCTTGAGGATGGTCGAGAGCTGCCACTTGCGGTCGCCGATCGCGTGAGCGTCGGAGACCTTCCAGCCGCCATCCTCGCGCACGAGATCGTAGACGATCGCCTTGGAGCCGTCGCCGCCCTTGCGCTCCACCGTGACCTTCGCTTGGTCCTTGCCCTCCGTGGCCTCCTTGAAGGTGAGGTTCTTCACCGTGTCGGGCTTCAGGGGCTCGCCGTTGAGGCGAAAGTCGAAATCCAGGTTACCGGTGGCGCCGTTGGCCTGCTTGGCGTCGGCGTCGAACAGGCCCTGGAGGCGCTTCGAGTAGACCGCGGAGTGATTCGGGTGCGGCTCGGCGTAGAGCTTCTTCACCACGGCCTCCGGGCCGGGATCGGCCGCCAGCGCGGGGGCGAGGCCGAATCCGAGGAGGCTGAGGGCGAGGAGGGTCTTCTTCATCAGGTGTTTCCCGCGTCTGCGGACGCGCCGGAGCGCGCCGGTTGGCGGGGGTTGCAACGCGCGAGGGCGCCAGGGGCTCCACCGGGACGCAGCGGCGAACCGGATCGGTCTTGCGCGAGCGCCGACGGTGCGCACATGATACAGCATGTCGTTCGACACGCTGTATCAGTCGCGTGCGCCAGTCACGCAGCCACAGGGCCTCGCCGAGTTGAGCGTGGTCGCACTGCTGCGGGACGTGGTGACCGATGACGGCGTGACGGTTCCTGCAGGGGCGGAAGGCACCATTGTCGGTGTCTGGGGCGACGGCGAGGCCTACGAGGTCGAGTTCGATGAGCCGGTCGTCGGCAACGCGACGGTTCAGGCGGACGCCCTGCGTGCGATCTGACGCAGGTGACTGACGATCACGGCGACTGGACTCCCGATCTGACAATCGCCGAGTCCAAGATCCACGGCTACCTGCTCAATCTCGATCACCGAAAAGGCCGTCACAAGGCCCGTGTTCTGCTGGCTTGCGGCTTCACGCAAGCCAGCGGTTCCTGCTCATTGCTGCCCTGTTCAGCCATGCGCGCCCGAGCCAGCTGGTGCGAGAGGTCGATGACGCCTACGGACGCAAATACGTCTACGAGGGTCCCCTCGAGACCCCCGACGGCAGCAATCCGCTGTTTCGCTCCGTCTGGCAATCGAAGCCCGACGACCCGCGCCGATACTTCTGCACGGCCTATCCGCTGTAGGCCGCGCCGCCTCACGCGCCCCCGGCGGCCGTCCTCAACCACGCCGCGCCGCAGGCCTTGGCCAGTTCCCGGACCCGTAGGATGTAGCTCTGGCGTTCGGTCACCGAGATCACGCCCCGCGCGTCGAGCAGGTTGAAGACGTGGCTCGCCTTGATGCACTGGTCGTAGGCCGGCTGCGCCATGCGGTGGCGCGGGCTGTTGGCGCCGGCCTCCGGTTCGCCCGCATCGAGATAGGTCCGGCAGGCAGCCTCGGCGTCGGTGAATTGCCGGAACAGCATGGCGGTGTCGGCCGCCTCGAAATTGTGGCGGGAATATTCCTGCTCGGCCTGCAGAAACACGTCGCCGTAGGTGACCCGGTCCGGGCCCTCGGCGCCGTTGAAATCGAGATCGTAGACGTTCTCGACGCCCTGGACGTACATGGCGAGCCGCTCCAGCCCGTAGGTCAACTCGCCCGCCACCGGCGCGCACTCGAAGCCCGCGACCTGCTGGAAATAGGTGAACTGGCTGACCTCCATCCCGTCGCACCAGCACTCCCAGCCGAGGCCCCAGGCGCCGAGCGTCGGGCTCTCCCAATCGTCCTCGACGAAGCGGATGTCGTGGAGCGTCAGGTCGACCCCGATGGCCCTGAGCGAGGCGAGGTAGAGCTCCTGCAGGTTGGGCGGGTTCGGCTTCAGGATCACCTGGAATTGGTAATAGTGCTGGAGCCGGTTGGGGTTCTCGCCGTAGCGGCCGTCCTTGGGCCGGCGCGACGGCTGGACATAGGCCGCCTTCCACGGCTTCGGGCCGAGCGCCCGCAGGGTCGTGGCCGGATGGAACGTGCCGGCGCCGACCTCCATGTCGTAGGGCTGGAGAATCACGCAGCCCTGCGCCGCCCAGAATTCCTGAAGCGTCAGGATCAGACCCTGGAAGGATTTTTTTTCGGACATGGGGGCGAAGGCTCGGGCTCGTGCGGCGGCTCGGACCGCCGGCGGGCCGGTTTAGGTGCGGGCGGGCGGGGGTGCAAGGCGACAGGTGCAAGGTGACCAATGCAAGACCGCCCGGCTTGCGCGTCCGGGCCGGATGGTGATCCGATCCCGCAGATCTGCACCCGGAGGACACCATGGACGCCGATACGACCGCCCTCACGATCCGCCCGATCGGCCCCGGCGACCGGGCGGCGTGGCTGCCGCTCTGGCGCGGCTATCAGGCCTTCTACAAGGTCGACCTCTCCGAGGCGGTCACCGACACGACCTGGGCCCGCCTCAACGATCCAGCCGAGCCGGTCGACGGCGCCCTGGCGTGGCGCGGCGCCGAGGCGGTCGGTCTCGTCCATCACATCCGTCATCGCTCGGCCTGGACGGTCGGCGATTATTGCTACCTTCAGGACCTGTTCGTGGCGGACGGGACCCGCGGCCTCGGGATCGGCCGGCGGCTGATCGAGCACGTCTACGCGGCCGCGAAGGCCGCCGGATGCGCGCGCGTCCATTGGCTGACGCACGAGACCAACGCGGACGCGATGCAACTCTACGATCGCATCGCCGAGAAGTCCGGCTTCGTGCAGTACCGCAAGCTGTTCTGACATCTGCACCGACGTGCGCGGCGACACCCAAGCGTGGCGGTTTTTGGGCAATAACCCGGAACCGCCGAGCTGACGGCCAAGTTATCAGCGCAAAAGGGGATCTCGGCACCTCAGCGCTGCCGAACGGAATACGTCGGACGACCAGCCATGCGCACCACCCGCACCGTTAACACTTTCGGCCGCAAGAACATCGCCGTCCTGGCCGCGCTTGCCGTCTCGTCTCTGGTTGCCACGCCGTTCGTGATGAGCGCCAGCCGCGCGCTCGCGACCGCCGAGGACCAGCCGATCGCCGCGACCCTGCGGGTCGAGCCGGTGGAGGTCTCCCCGGTGACTCTCGCGCCGAAGGCCGAGGCGGGCTGCGCCCGCAAGGTGCGGGTGGTCTACAGCGGCTACGGCCAGCCGGCGGATGGCTGCGCCGCTCACTGAGGGCAGACAGCAGACTCAGCCGTGGGCCGGCGCGGTTCCGGCCAAGCGCTTGAGGTGGAGTTCCTCCAGATCGATCTCCGTCTCGAGCTGACGCAGCACCGAACTGTGGATTCGGTTCTGCCGGTGCAGGTCGATCAGCGCCGACCGGCCCGAATGCACGGCGAGCAGTGCGGCGGCGAAGTGCTCGGTCTTCTCGGCCGCGAGGGCTTTCCGCTCGTCGCGGTCCCGGGCGGTGGCCCGGACCCGGCGGCGGTATTCCTCCACAAGCCGCGGATGCTGCGGTGACCCGGTTTCAGGAAACACCAATCCCTCGAGCGCGGCGAGGCCCGCCTCGTTGACCACCACCCGGGCCATGGGCGCGTCGAGATGGCCGTCGGGCAGATCCGTGGTGGGATCGAGCCGCAGCCGGCGGATCAGCGATCCCAGCGTCGTCCCCTGGACCAGCACCGTGAACAGGATCACCACGAAGGCTGCCAGCAGGATCGCGTCGCGGCCCGGGAAATCCACTGGCAGCGCCAGGGCGGCCGCCAGCGTCACCACCCCGCGCATCCCGGCCCAGCCGACGATCAGCGGCACCGCCGGGTTCGGCGGCGGCTCCTCCGCGCGCACTCGCGCCGACAGGGTCCGCCGGAGGTAGACGGCGGGAAACACCCAGACCAGACGTGCGACCACGCAGGCCGCCGTGACGGCGAGCGCCAGGGGCAGCCCCGCCGCGAGCGAACCAAACTCACCGCCTGTCCGAGCGAGCACGCCACGGAGCGCCAGCCCGATCAGCACGAAGACCAGCGCCTCCAGCACGAAGACCACGAATTGCCACACCGCCACGGCGTGACGGCGCGCCTGGGCGTCGAAGGTCTCGTGTTCCCGCCCGCCCATCATCAGGCCGCAGGCCACCACGGCGAGCACCCCGGAGGCATGGACCTCCTCGGCCGCGAGATAGGCGGCGTAGGAGGCCAGGAAGCTCAGCACCGTGATGGCGTTGGCATCGTGCAGCCGCCGCACAAGGGTGTTCACCGCCAAGCCGCAGACGAGCCCCATCGCGACGCCCGCTACCGCGAGCCACGCGAAGCTGCCGGCCGCCGACCACGCGCTGAAGCTGCCGGTCAGCGCCGCCGCCACGGCGAGCCGGTAGAGCACGAGGCCGGACGCGTCATTCACCAGGCTCTCGCCCTCCAGCACCGTGATCATCCGCCGGGGCAGGGCGACCCGGGCGAGCACCGCCTTGGCGGCGACCGCATCCGGCGGCGACACGATTGCGCCGAGCGCGAAGCAGGCCGCCCAGGGCAGGGCCGGCACAACCGCGTGGGCGACGAGGCCGACCACCAGGGTCGTGAACACCACGGCGCCGAGCGACAGGGACAGGATCGGGCCGAGACTCGCCCGGAAGTCGCGCCAGACGGTGAAGTAGGCCGATTCGAGCAGGAGCGGCGGCAGGAACAGGAC
The DNA here is from genome assembly GCF_022829605.1 of Methylobacterium sp. E-065. Classification (GTDB taxonomy): domain Bacteria; phylum Pseudomonadota; class Alphaproteobacteria; order Rhizobiales; family Beijerinckiaceae; genus Methylobacterium. The sequence continues at coordinate 4,974 of NZ_JAKSYD010000288.1, forward strand.
CATGATCAGGTCCGGATCGAGATCGAAGGCCGGCAGGCCCGGCGCCACGGCCAGCGCCATACCGCCGAGCACGAGGGCGGCGGCGGGCGGAAAGCCCAGCCGCCCCGCCACAAGCGACAGCAGCAGGGCCGCACCGAGGAGGCCGAGGATCAGCTCGAACAGGGCGACGGAGGTCATCGATCAATCGGGCTCGGCGCTGGATTTAAGGGAAGCGCAGCCGTTCTAGTCAGATTTCAATCCTCGGTGGAATACCACCGCAGACGCACCAGCCCGGATCCCAACGTCCATCGCCGGCCGTACCTGTGAGATGAGCCGCCAGTCTCGGCGTCCGAATTCACCGCGGATGCCCGTCCCACGGTGGCTCGTCAGTCGTTCAGACGATCATCGAGAGCTGGGGGAAAGCCGTTCGGCCGGCTCATGAAGCGATCGAAGGCCTCCAAATCCGCGCGTCGACCACGTTCAGCAAGGAGCGCAGCCGATTGAATCGCCGAAAGCTTCTCGGCAACAGCAGACGCAACGAACGCGGCGAGCGTCGTTCCGCCCTCCCGCGCGATCCGTTCGGCCGCATCCGTCAGCGAATGCGGCAGATGCACTGTAACATCGCCATTCATGTCACCCGCCTCGACGTGAATCGGACCGGAGCGTGTAGCCTACAGCGCACCTTCCCGCACCGCGCCCGGATCGGCCAGCGCGTGGAGGATGCGCGCGGCGCTGTGGGCGAAGCGCAGCGTCACGGCCTTGCGGCGGGCGCCGCTCAGCGGGTGCTCCGGCGGCTCCCGCAGGATCCCGGCGCCGTAGGCGTCGGCGACGATCAGGCCGCATTCCTCCGGGATCAGCGATTCCGGCACGTCTTCGGGGATCGCGAAGAAGAACCGGTCGCAGAAATCCCGGTAATTCGGCCATTTCCGGTCGGCGCGGAAGTCGGCGACGCTCGACTTGATCTCCACGATCGTGAGCTTGCCCGCCCCGCAGAGCGCGATCACGTCGGCCCGGCGGCCGTTCACGAGGGAGAATTCCGGCAGCGTGACGCAGCCCATCTCGGAGAACAGCCGGCGCACGCCCCGCTGGATCCGCAGGGCCGTGGGCGATTGCCGCCGGTCGGGCGGCAGGAACGCATCGACGACCGCGGGGGCGGAGTCGGGAAGGCCGAGGGAAGCGGACATCAATCGCGGGGGATGCACCTGTACCGAATCGGCACATCCTGCCGATCCGGAGGCCATCCGTCACCTGCGACGCGGGATCACCCCACCCGGCGGGTCACCCCGCGGGAGTCATGCGAGGCAGGCCCGGATCGCGTCGAACCCGTCGGTGAGCGCGGCCGGGCCGGGCTGCAGGATCAGCGGCGACTTGATCTCGTGGATGCGTCCGTCCCGCACCGCCGGGATCGCGGCAAAGCCCGGCCGCGCCCGGATCCGGTCGATGTTGACCCGCTTCCCGCACCACGAGGCAAGGATCACCTCGGGCGCGGCCGCGACCACCTGCTCGGGCGAAACGATCCGGTCCTTCGCGGCCGCCTGACGGCTCAGCTCCGGAAAAACGTCCTGGCCGCCAGCCTGGGCGATCAGGTCCGAGACCCAGCCGATGCCGGAGATCATCGGCGCGTCCCATTCCTCGAAATAGACCCGCAGCTTTGGCCGATCCTGCACAGCGCGCGCCGCCTCCGCGAGTCGCGCCTCGAAGCCGGCCGCCAGGGTCTCGGCCCGTTCGGGAACGCCCACGAGAGCCCCGAGCGTCCGCACCATGGCGAGGCATCCGGACAGATCGCGCTGGTTGAACAGGTGGACCGCCACGCCCGCGCGGGCGAGGTCGGCGACGATGTCGGCCTGGAGGTCCGAGAAGGCCAGGACGAGGTCCGGCGCCAGCGCCAGGATTTTTGGGATGTCGGCGCTGGTGAAAGCCGAGACCCGGGGCTTCTCCTTCCGGACCCGGGCCGGGCGCACCGCGTAGCCCGAGACGCCGACGATCCTGTCCTCCTCGCCCAGCAGGTACAGGGTTTCGACGGTCTCCTCGGTGAGGCAGACGATCCGCTCCGGCGGGAACCGGCGCATCAGCGGTCGCGCCGGATCATCGGTCGAGCCAGGTCAGCAGCCCGGCCCCGGGCGCCAGGAGCACGAAGGCCCAGACCAGCGCGGAGGCGATGTTGGCCGCCTGGAACGGCAGCCGCGACAGGCCCAGGATCCCGGCGAGCAGCGGCACCAGCGCCCGCGCCGGCCCGAAGAACCGCCCGAGCGCCACCGCGGCGATGCCCCACCGGCCGATGAAGGCCTCGGCCTTGACGGTCAGTTCGGGGTAGCGCCGCAGCGGCCACTTGGTCTTCGCCCCCGGCCCGAGCCAGTGCCCCGCCTCGTAGGAGATCCAGTCGCCCAAAGCGGCGCCGACGGCGGCCCCCAGGACCACCGGCCAGAATGCGATGTCGGCGCCCCCCACCAGCGCGCCGATGGCGATCAGGATCACGGTCGCCGGCACGAACAGCGACAGGACCGCGATCGACTCGCAGAAGGCGAGGCCGCCCGCGATCAGCGGCGTCCAGGCCTTGTGCGCCTCCACGAAGGCGATGGCCGTGGTGCGCAAGGCTTCGATGTCCATGGGGCTCGGGGGGGGCGCGGGGAGGGTGGGTCCCATCTGAGGTGCGGGGGATGGCTCGGCAAGGGTGGGGATGGGCCGCACGCGGCGCTGCAGGGATCCGTGATAGACGGGCCTATGCCATTGGCTTATTCCTTGCGCTATTGAGAAGCCGCTCCATACGGTCGTGGAAACGAACGCCTTTCTGACGACGGCCAAGCGGATCGGCCTGTCGGATGACGAGCGTGCGGCCATCGTGAACCAAGTTGCCTCGGCTCCCCAGGACGGCGATCTGGTTCAGGGCTCCGGGTGGGGTTCGAAAGATTCGCTCTGCCGGTTCGAGCGGCTACCGCGTGATGGTGGCCTATCTTGGCGATGAGAGTCCCGCCTATCTGCTGGGTGTGCTGAGCAAGACGGCGCGCGAACTTCACGGATGCCGAGGTCAATGCCATGTACGGTCTGACCAAGGCTTTCAAGCAAGCTCGGAACACGGACCGGAAACGGTGACCGGCGAGGGAGCGATGGAAAACGAAGCGTTCGAAACCGTCATGGCGGGCTTGCACGAAGCGCTGGCCCATGCCCGCGGTGAGGCGGTTCCCGGCCTCGTAGTGCACACCCCCCGCGTGCGTGCCGATCTCGACGTGGCCGCCATCCGACGGCGCACCGGGGCCTCGCAGGCCCGCTTCGCGCAAATCATCGGCATCGCGGTCTCGACCCTGCGCACCTGGGAGCAGGGTCGGCGGCACCCGGAGGGGCCGGCCCGGGTTCGGCTAGCGCTCCTCGACCGAAACCCGCGGGTGGTGGAGGAACTGCTGGTGGGCGAAGGCTGACGCTCTGGATCGCTCGTCTACGCCCCGAAGTGGCCGAGCCAGCCGATGCGATTCCGGTGGCGGCGTGTGGGACTGACATCCGCAGGTCTTAGATGCCGATCTCGCGTCGATCGAGACAGTCATTCCTTGCAAAAGGCCTGCTCGATCAAACAAGTTCGCTGTTGTGATCCGCGATGAGGCCGCCCGTGATCCGCACAGGACTGTTTTGGGCGTGGTTCGTGACAATTCTGGCGGCATCGCCGGCCGGCGCGCAATCGAAGGCAGCGACTTACCTTATTCAGCAGGCCATCTCGGAGGGGTGCGAGAGCCATCGCGGAACGATGGACGCGTCCGGCGCCATCGAACGTGACCTGGACGGCGACGGCGTCCCGGATCTGATCATCGCCGATGACGGGTTACGCTGCTCCGGTCCATCGCCGCGCAGCATTAATTGCGGCATGCAGGTCTGTTCGGTGACGTTCTACCTGCGCCGCGGCCCGCTGCTCCGGAAAGTGCACGAGATGCTCGGCGCCGGCCTTAGCGTGGGGTCCGAGCGCATTCCGAAGGTGCACATGTATGCCCATGGCGGTCGGCGCGGCTTCGTCCGCTGGAACGGCAGCCGCTTCGATTGACCGGGAAACGGGTGACGCCCGCGCGCTTGCGCCCGCACCCCGGATCGCCGACAGCTTCGGCATCCCCACGATCCGGGAATCACCCGCGTTGAACGTCCTGTCGATCCAGTCCCACGTTGCCTACGGCCATGTCGGCAACGCCTCGGCGGTGTTCCCGATGCAGCGGCTCGGGGTCGAGGTCTGGCCGGTCCACACGGTGCAGTTCTCCAACCACACCGGCTACGGCGCGTGGCGCGGGCCGGTCTTCGACGCCGCGATGATCCGCGCGGTGGTGCAGGGCATCGGCGAGCGCAGGGTGTTTCCCACCTGCGACGCGGTGCTGTCGGGCTACATGGGCTCGGCCGAGATCGGCGCCGCGATCGTGGAGGCGGTGGCCACCGTGCGGGCCGCCAACCCCGGGGCACTCTACTGCTGCGACCCGGTGATCGGCGACGTCGACGAGGGCGTCTACGTACGGCCGGGCATCGAGGCGTTCCTGCGCGAGCAGGCGGTGCCGCAGGCCGACATCCTCACCCCCAACCAGTTCGAGCTGGGCCTCCTCACCGGCCTGCCGAGCGGCACCCTCGCGGAAGCCGGAGCGGCGGTCGCGGCGCTGCGGGGGCGTGGACCCCGGGTCGTGCTGGTCACCTCGGCGCTCTGCGCCGACACGCCGGCCGACAGCATCGACATGCTCGCCGGGGCGGAGGGGCAGCTGTTCCGGGTCCGCACCCCGCGGCTCGCCCTCAAGGTGAACGGGGCGGGCGACTGCATCGCGGCCCTGTTCCTCGTGCACTACGCCCGAACCGGCTCGGCGGCGGCGGCCCTGGGGGCAGCGGCGGCCTCGGTCTACGGACTCCTGAAACGCACCGCCGAGGCGGGCTCCCGCGAGATCCTGACCGTGGCGGCGCAGGAGGAATACGTGACCCCGAGCGAGCGGTTTCCGGTCGAGGCCGTCTGAACGCTCAAGCCGCGCCGGTCTCCGCACGAAGGATCGTCGGCTCGGCGGTCACCGAAAAATTCACCGACCGCGCGATGAAGCAGGAGGCGTGGGCCTCGCGGTGAAGCGCTAGGGCCCGCGCCGCGTCCGACCCGGCCACGATCGTCACGCGGGGGCGCAGGGTGACCGCGGTGAACTGGCCCGCGCCGCCCGCCTCCTCGGTCATGGAGCCCTCGGCGGCATCTTCGTAGGCCGTGACCACGATACCGGCCTGCGCGCACAGGCCGAGATACCAGAGCTTGTGGCAGGCCGCGAGCGAGGCCAGCAGCAATTCCTCGGGGTTCCAGCAGGCGGGATCGCCGCGGAAGGCCGGATCGGACGAGCCCGCGATCGGTGGCATGCCCGGCGCCGACAGGGTGTGGGCGCGGTCGTAGCCGCGATAGCTGCTGGTCCCGGTGCCGGTATTGCCCGTCCAGGTCACCGTCACGGCGTAGCGGTGCTGCTTGTCGGCCATGGATCCCCCCGTGACAGAGCCGATCCGAGCGCCGCCTGTCCTCCGGGCGGGTCGATCGGACACGCCGCACGGTGTACCAATCTTGTGGTTCGCCACCGAGTCGCGGCTCTCTTGCCGCCGGGCTCGCGTGAGCAGGAAGGTCACTCCCCTATGGCTCGCCGCTTCGTCACCCTCGACGTGTTCACCGAGCACCGGCTCGCGGGCAATCCGCTCGCCGTGGTGCTCGATTCGGAGGACCTCGACACGGAGGCCATGCAGGCCATCGCCCGGGAGTTCAACCTGTCCGAGACGGTGTTCGTGCTGCCACCCACCGATTCCCGGCACCGGGCGCGCCTGCGCATCTTCACGCCGGGCCGGGAGCTGCCCTTCGCGGGTCATCCGACGGTGGGCACCGCTTTGCTGCTGGCGCTCCAGGACCCCGCTCAGGGCGATGCCCGCGCCTTCGGCCTGGAGGAGGAGATTGGGATCGTGCCTTGCGTGGTCGAGACCCTGGCCGACGGCAGCGGCGGCCGGGCGCGGTTCCGGCTGCCGGTCCTCCCAGACTACCTCGGACCCGGGCCCGAGCCCGAGATCCTGGCGCCGCTTCTCGACCTCGAACCCGGCGATATCGGCACCGGCCGGCACGCGCCGAGCCGCCACGGGGTCGGCCCCCGCTTCACCTGCGTGCCCATCGCCTCCGTGGCGGCCCTCGACGGCGCCCGGCCGGCCCAGGCGCCGGAGCCGGGGGATGGTCTCTACCTCTACACGCCCGATCCCGAGGGGGCCGGCCAGAGCTGGCGCGTGCGGATGTTCGCGCCGGATCTCGGCGTCCCGGAGGATCCGGCTACCGGCGCGGCAGCCTCTGCCTTCGCGGGGGTGCTGATGCAGTACGAGGCGCTGGGCGACGGCACTCACGATGTGGCGATCCGGCAGGGCCAGGCCATGGGCCGGCCGAGCGCGATCGCGCTCCAGCTCACCATTGCGGCCGGCGCCCTGCAGGGTGTGGAGATCGGCGGCGCGGCCGTGATCGTCTCGGACGGCACCCTGCATGTCTGAGGGGTTCCGCAGCACGAAGCTGGCCGACGTGACGGCGCGGTTCGTGGATCACGACTGGGCGTTTCCGCGGACGCACGAGGCCGCCATCGCGGCGCATTGGCAGGCCCGGATCGCCCGCAGCCCCGGGATGTTCGACGGCACCGTCCTGCTGTGCTGTGCCCACGAAGTCGTGGACCGTATCGCGCGGCTCGACCTGTTCGCGACGCGCTATTCCAGCTTCACCTACTACCGGCACATCCGGCACGCCGATCCCCAGATCCGCAACGCCTTCGCGGCGATCGTCCCCTGGACCGCCGACGGCGCGATCCTGCTCGGCGAGATGGGCGCCCACACGGCCAATGCCGGCCAGCTCTACTTCCCCTGCGGCACCCCGGACCCGGACGACGTGCGCGGCGACAGCGTCGACCTCGCCGGCAGCGCCGCCCGGGAACTCGCCGAGGAGACCGGTCTCGCGCTGCCGGAGGAGGCCGATACGGCCTGGATCATGCTCGAGGGCGAGAACCAGCTCGCCTTCCTGCGCCCCGTCCGCTTCCCGGAGCCAGCCGCAATGATCGCCGCGCGCATCACGGATCATCTCGGGAGCGAGGCCGAGCCGGAACTCGCCGGGCTGCACAGCGTGCGCAGTGCGGCGGAGATCGACCCGGCCCGCATGCCGGGCTTCGTGCAGGCCTATCTGGCGACGGCCTTTTCGCCACGGACCTGACGCGCCGACTGCGCCTCGTCTCAACCGCGGGACCCTTCGTCTTCTCGTGGGTCCCACCCTGGCAGGATATTCTTGCCCGGCGCAGCGGTAATACAGAGATCCATTTTATTGACCCTCTCCGGGTCAAGCATAGGATTGGCCATCCCCCGAATAGCCCGCGCGGTGCGGGCGCAACACCGCGGCTGGCCTCATGCGCACCCGATCTCACACCCGCCCCGCCAGCGTCATGGCGGCTTTCCTGCTCGCCGCCGGCTTGACGCTGATGTCGGCCGCCGCCGCATTCGCCGCCGATGCTTTGGTCCTGCGCGTCGGCGATCAGAAGGGCGGGAACCGCGCTCTGCTCGAGATCGCCGGCCTCGCGCAGGATCTGCCCTACCGGATCGTGTGGTCGGAATTTCCCGCCGCGGCGCCGATCCTGGAGGCGCTGAACGCCGGCGCCCTCGATGTCGGCTATACCGGCGATCTCTCGTTCCTCACGGTCCACGCGGCCGGCGCGCCGATCAAGGCGATCGGCGGCACCCGGTCGGACGCGCGGTCACAGGCGATCCTGGTCCGTGAGGATTCGCCGATCCGTTCGGCCGCCGATCTCACTGGTAAGCGGCTCGCCGGCACGCGCGGCGGCTGGGGCCAGTTCCTGATCAGCGCCACGCTGGAGAAGGCCGGAATCAAGCCGGAGGCGGCGACCTTCGCACCGCTCAATCCCGTCGACGCCAAGGTGGCGCTGATGGCCGGCTCGGTCGATGCCTGGGCGGTGTGGGAGCCCTACGTCTCGTTCGCGATCCTGAAGGACAAGGCACGCCCGATCGCCGACGGCGCGAGCCTGACCCCGACCATCACCTTCATCGTCGCCTCGGACAGCGCCATCGCCACCAAGCGGGCCGCGGTGCAGGATCTGCTGAACCGCCTGAACAAGGCACGGCTCTGGTCGCTGGACCACCTCGCCGAATACGCCCGGACCACGGCCAGCCTGACCAAGCTGCCCGAGGATGTCCTGCTTTCGGCCTACACGGCGCAGCGGACGAGCCCGATCGTGATCGACGCGGCCATCGTGAAGGAGATCCAGGAGGCCTCGGACCGGGCGACGCGTTACGGCATCCTGTCGAAGCGGCTCGATGTCGGCCAGGCCGTCGACCGGAGCTTTACGGCCGCGGCGTCGAACTGAGGCGGTGTGCTCGGGTAAGGTCAGGCGCCCCACGCCGGTGGCGCGATTCGGAGCGTGATGATTGTGCGCCCGGTTGTCGGCACGGCATCTTTCCGAGCGGATGCGCGGATCTTCGCCCGACCCGATGTCAGTCCCCGGCAAGCGGAGGGAACAGACCGAACAGTTCCCCCTCCGCCACCTGAGCAAATTTTACCAGCCCTGGGGAGCTTCGCCGTGGTCGGCACGTTCACCCGGTATATCCCCCCCGCGGCGCCGGCCGCGCGGGTGGAATCCCGGAGTGTTCATGTCTGATACCCGACGTCCCTCGTCGCAGTCCCGCTCGCGCATCCAAGAGGGCCAACCCTATCCGCTTGGCGCCACCTGGGACGGGCTCGGGGTCAATTTCGCGCTGTTCTCGGCCCACGCCACCAAGGTCGAACTCTGCCTGTTCGACGATCAGGGCGAACGGGAGATCGAGCGGATCGAACTGCCGGAGTACACCGACGAGATCTGGCACGGCTATCTGCCGGACGCCCGCCCCGGCACGATCTACGGCTACCGGGTCCATGGCCCCTACGAGCCGAAGGCCGGCCACCGGTTCAATCACAACAAGCTGCTGATCGACCCCTACGCCAAGGGTCTCGTCGGCTCGATCACCTGGAACCCCGCCTTGTTCGGCTACCAGATGGAGACGGGCGACGACCTGACCTTCGATGAGCGCGACAGCGCGCCCTACACCCGCCGCTCCCGGGTGATCGACCCGGCCTTCACCTGGGGTCGGCACCGCAAGCCGCACGTCCCGTGGGACAAGACCATCTTCTACGAGGCCCACGTCAAGGGCATGACCAAGCTCGACCCGCGGGTGCCCGAGAAGCTGCGCGGCACCTATGCCGGCCTCGGAACCCGGGATGTGCTCGACTACATCAAGAGCCTCGGCGTCACCTCGGTGGAGCTGCTGCCGATCCACTCCTTCGTGCAGGACGATTATCTCGAACAGAAAGACCTGGTAAATTACTGGGGCTACAACACGATCTCGTTCTTCACCCCCGCACGGCGCTACGCCGCGGTGCCGGACTTCGCCTTCTCCGAGTTCAAGGAGATGGTCTCGCGCTTCCACGGCGCCGGCCTCGAGGTGATCCTCGACGTGGTCTACAACCACACCGCCGAGGGCAACGAGAAGGGCCCGACCCTGTCGTTCAAGGGCGTCGACAACGCCTCGTACTACCGGCTGCTGCCGAACGAACCGCGCTACTACATCAACGATACCGGTACCGGGAACACCTTCAACCTGTCGCATCCGCGGGTGCTGCAGCTCGTCACCGATTCCCTGCGCTACTGGGCGCAGGAGATGCAGGTCGATGGGTTCCGCTTCGACCTGGCCACGATCCTGGGCCGCGAGCCCTACGGATTCGACGAGGGCGGCGGCTTCCTCGACACCTGCCGCCAGGACCCGGTGCTCAACGCCGTCAAGCTCATCGCCGAGCCGTGGGATTGCGGCCCCGGCGGCTATCAGGTCGGCGGGTTCCCGCCCGGCTGGGCCGAGTGGAACGACCGGTTCCGCGACGACGTGCGCGCCTACTGGAAAGGCGATGGTGGCCTCTTGCCCGACATGGCCGCTCGGATCGCCGGCTCGGCCGACAAGTTCAACAAGCGCGGACGCCGGCCCTGGGCCTCGGTGAACTTCCTCACCGCGCATGACGGCTTCACCCTGCACGACACGGTCTCGTACAACGACAAGCACAACGAGGCGAACGGCGAGGGCAACCGCGACGGCCACTCGCACAACCTCTCGTACAATTATGGGGTCGAGGGCCCGACCGAGGATCCGGAGATCCGGGCGGTGCGCCTGCGCCAGATGCGCAACATGCTGGCGACGCTGTTCCTGTCCCGCGGCACGCCGATGCTGCTCGCGGGGGACGAGTTCGCCCGGACCCAGAACGGCAACAACAATGCCTATTGCCAAGACAACGAAGTGTCCTGGCTGGACTGGGACGCGATCGGGGAGGAGGAGCGGGACCTCGCGGAGTTCACGCAGCGCCTGATCATCCTGCGCAACGCCCTGCCGATCCTGAACCGCGGTCGGTTCCTCACCGGCCAGTACGACGAGGAGTTCGGCGTCAAGGACGTGGCGTGGCTGCGCCCCGACGGGAGCGAGATGACACCCGAGAACTGGTCCGATGGCGGCGCCCGCGCCTTCGCGGTCCAGCTCGACGGCCGCGCCCAGGCGACGGGGCTTCACCGCCGCGGCGGCGACGCGACCTTGCTGATCATGTTCAACGCCCACCACGACCTCGTGACGTTCGCGCTGCCCGAGTCGGTCGGCGGCGTGGCCTGGACGCGGCTGCTCGACACCAACCTGCCGGACAGCCAGGACGTCGAGAGCTTCCCGTTCGGCGGCGGCTACGAAGTGACCGGGCGCTCGCTCCTGATGTTCGTGCTGAAGCCCAAGGACAGCCCCGGCGACGGCGACAACGCCATGGAGCGCTCGTACCAGCACGTGATGCAGGCCTTCGAGCGGGCGAACGTCGAGACCGTCCGCTTCCATCTCGACGCGGAGGACTGAACAGCTCGGGCCGGGCGGTTTTTGGGGCGCCCGGCGCTTGAGCCTCGCCCCTGTAACCGGACCCGAGGCGAGGCTCCAGATTCCTGGTTTTGCCTCATCGTCTTCCGAAAGCCGGAACCCACCTTTCGGGATGATGCTCTTGCGCCTTGCGCCCGGCGGCACACCCGGCTAACAGCACGGCACCGCGCGGCCCTGGCTGCGCCCGGAGCCCGCTTGCGCGCCCGGGCGCCCGGTCCGCGGCCGGAGGGGTGGCCGAGTGGTTGAAGGCGCACGCCTGGAAAGTGTGTATACCGGAAACGGTATCGCGGGTTCGAATCCCGCTCCCTCCGCCAATTAACCCGCAAAACCGTTATTAGACAACGAGTTAGCGGTTTTCATCCCAGCCATACCGACAATAAAACCTACAACTTGCTCACACGAGATGCGCGAGCTGCATTCGTTGGCTACGGCCCGACAGATTCCCCTGTCGACAACCGCGGAATCCGGCAACATCGAGGTCCCCCATCCGCTACGTTCCGGCGCCGCCTCGGCGGGTCTGGAGTGCGTATGAATGGCCTCGATCAAGATCCGTGTGGCGGGCGACGGTTCGTTCGGCGTCTACCGGAACGGAGCGGCCGTCGCGTCCGGACTGACCCGGGCCCAGGCCGACCGCTTGGTGACGGTGCTCGGCTGGATCTCCTAGGTCTCCTCCGACCACCGCCTTCCACCCGAACCGGATGCGCGAGTGACTTTCGCAAGGTCGATGTCACGGTTTCGTGAACGAGGGCATCACAGGTAGGTACTGGGCTCATTTCGGGCTTGCTAACGTGGATCAGTCGGCTTCGGTCGGCCGCCACGCCTGCCCGCAGATACGCCCCTCAGCTGTCTAGGGCAGGCGTGGATGCATGATTTTTGCTCCCGCCCGGCGTCGGCGCTCGGGATGGGTCGCCGACCTCCACGCCCGCCCCAGCTCCGTCCCCCTGAGCAACTGAGGGCGGGCGTGGATGCCTAAATTCGAGTTTAGTTTTCTCCTAATACCAATCGACGGTGAGGCTGACTCACGGGGTATCGTTGCGGCTCTGGATCTGATTCGATGAGGTGAACCGGAGGGTTTGCCATGTCATCTGCGGTGCGGCTGCGTGAGGACTTCACGGCCGACGATCTGCGGCGG
>NZ_JAKSYD010000295.1 GCF_022829605.1 Methylobacterium sp. E-065
GGCAGGGGTCTCGTGCGCGCCGGTCCTGCGCCTCCCCGTTAGCGGTGCCGGGCCGGGTCCACGCACCCCCGGAACCCGCATCGGCGCCGTGGCCTTCCAGCCGGCCCCCGCCTGGTCGTGGGCGGGTCCGCAGGTCGCTCAGGGTAAGCCCAGACGCGGGTCGGCGCGGGGGGCATTTCCTCCCCCCGCCGGGGAAACTGCCGCCCGGTCTCACGCCCGCATCCGGGGCACGCCCCGTAGCGGTCCGCCGCCCGGGGCGATGGCGGCTGAGAGCCACCGACGCGGGCACCGCCCCGTCCCCGGACCCGCACGGTCAGCCACCGCGCGGGCCCCCGAAGGATGCCGCTGGGTCACCCCAGAAGCGTCGCGGACAGGTGGCGGCTAATGAGCACAAAATAGGAACATTGTCAAGGATGGCGTAGGGTGGTCAGCTCTTTGGGCACGCTGATCACACCTTCCCCCCGATGCGCGCTCTCCTACCGCGGCTGCGGGGGACGCAGGTTTGAAGCATGCGGCTCATGATAGAGCGCGACCGGCCCCCTCTCCCGAGCGGGAAAGGGTTGGGGTGAGGGAGAAGAACTCTCAGGATCGAGTGCGTGATTGATGAGCAGACAGGGCGCGTCTCGTTCGGAGAGTTCTCGACCCTCACCCTGTCCCTCTCCCGCTTGGGAGAGGGGACCTGTGCCTCAACCTGCAGAAGGGCGCGCCTGACGAGACCGAAAACCTGTGTCACCCGTAGCCGCAAGGGGGAGAAGAGAGCCCCGCGGCGAGAAAGGTTTAACTATCGTATCGTGTGCGGAGAGCGGAAAAACGCACACTTTTCGAAGCATCGGCGCCACGCCGACACCCTCGCGGCCGCGGGCGAAAAAGCCCGCGGCGCACCGTTCGTCGCCGATACGCTCCTCAGATCGCCTGAACTTCCCGCACCTCGGGGAGGAAGTGCCGGAACAGGTTCTGAACCCCGTGCCGCAGCGTCGCGGTCGAGGACGGGCAGCCCGAGCACGCACCCTTCATCTCGAGATAGACGACGCCCTCCTTGTAGCCGCGGAAGGTGATGTCGCCGCCGTCGCCGGCTACGGCCGGGCGCACGCGCGTTTCGAGCAGATCCTTGATGGTGACGACCGTGTCGTGATCGGCCTCGTCGTAGAACTCGTCGCCGGCCTCGGTCGCATCGTGACCGCCCTCATCCATCACGGGGGCGCCGGACTGGAAATGCTCCATGATCGCGCCGAGCACGGCGGGCTTCACCTGCGCCCAGTCGGACCCGTCCTCGGCCTTGGTGACCGAGATGAAGTCGTGCCCGAAATAGACGCCCGAAACGCCCGGGACCGCGAACAGGGCGGACGCCAGGGGCGAGCGGGCGGCAGCCTCGGCGTCCTTCGCCTCGAAGGTCGATTCGGACAGGACGACGCGCCCGGGGAGGAACTTGAGGGTGGCCGGGTTCGGCGTGGCTTCGGTCTGGATGAACATGCTGGCATAACTCCGCTGCGCCGGTTCAAGGCCGGCCGGGACATGCGCCCCAGGGCGCCCTGTTCATGTGGACCGACCATCGGATTTTCTCAACCTGCGCGGCCTCCCGCGAGAGTGGACATTCCGCTTCGCGCATCCGAGGACGGGCGCATCGAGGCAACAGAGGAGCCAGCGGTGACCGTGACCGGGGACGAGATGCTCGCGCAGGATCAGCCGGGAGACCTTCGCGAGATCCAGGCGAAGCTCGACGCGGCCCAGACCGAGGTCGCGGCCCTCAAGGTCCTGCTCGCCCTGCGCACGCACCAGCACGCGCAAGCCTGGCAGGCCGCGCGGCGCGCGGGCCTGGACCTCGATCACGCCCGGGCCGGCGCAGACATCGCGGCTGCGGACGCCAGGACCGTGGCGGATGCCACAGCCGCCCACGGCGAGGTCGTCGCCCGCGCCGAGGCGCGTACCGATGCCGTCCGCATCGTTCTCGACGCCGTACTGGCAAGCCTGCGCGTCTGGGGCTTGGACCGGCGCCGGTTCCAGAAGCGCATCGCCCAAGCCGGCCGCGACGCTCCCGTGGCCGGTCCCGGGGCGGAGCGCCACGCGATTCTCCTCGCCGAGGCCCGGCGCATTCTCGGCCGCACCGAGTAGCCGATCTGCAGGGTTAACTGCCCCTTAACCCAGCCCTCCCATCGTCAGTCGCGGGACGGACAGCAGGAGGCCAACGGCATGCAGATCAGCGAACACCACGTGCGCGAATGCGCCTATTTCATCTGGGAAAACGAAGGCCGGATCCATGGCCAGGCCGTGGCGCATTGGATGCGCGCGGAGACCGAGCTGCACGCCAACGCCACGCTGGCGGCGGGAACCGTGATCCAGGCCGTCACCGCCGAGAAGGCCGCCATTCCGGCCTCTGCCAAGGTTGCCGCGCCCAAGGCCGCTGCCCCCAAGTCCGCTGCCCTCAAAGCCGCTGCCCCCAAGGCTGCGACGAAGGCCGCCGCGCCGAAGACCGCGAAGGCGGTTGCGCCCCAGGCTGCCGCCAACCCGGTTGCGCCGAAGCCCGCCCCCGTCAAGGCTGCCGCGAAGCCGACGGCGCCGAAGCCCGTCCGGGCCTCGAAGGTTGCGGTCACCGCTGGGCTGGCCGCCAAGGCGAAGCCCGCCCGCACCCCGGCCGCGATGCACTGACGCACGCCGCACCGGATTCATTTCGGAAGCCCGTCCCCGACCGGGGGCGGGCTTCTGCCGTTCCGGCGCCCCGAAAGGGAACAGGCCTCCCGCCGCCCCGGTTGTTGGCCCTGAAGCGGGCTGCCCTGCGCCGCAACGAGGCTCGCATGCGCGCTGTTATCTTCGACATCGACGGGACCCTGCTCGACAGCGTCGATCTGCATGCCCGCGCCTGGGTGGAAGCCTTCGCGCATTTCGGCGTGGAGACGGATCAGGGCCACGTCCGCAGCCAGATCGGGAAGGGCGGCGACGAACTGATGCCGGTGTTCCTGCCGCAGGAGCGGATCGAACGCGAGGGCAAGACCATCGAGGCGTTCCGGTCGGACCTGTTCAAGCAGAAGTTCCTGCCCGAGGTGCGGCCGTTTCCGGGCGTCCGCGCCCTGTTCGAGCGGATCCGCGCGGATGGCCTCACGATCGCGCTGGCCTCGTCGGGCAAGCGGCCCGAGGTGGAGCGCTACACCGAGATCCTGAAGATCGGCGATCTCGTCGATGTCGCCACCAGCTCGGATGACGCCGAGCGGTCGAAACCGCATCCCGACATCTTTCAGGCTGCCCTGACCAAGCTCGGAGCCGGGCGGTCCGACACGATCCACGCGGTCGGTGATACGCCCTACGATGCCGAGGCCGCGGGAAAGGCCGGCGTGCCGACGATCGGCGTGCTCTGCGGCGGATTCCCGGAGGCCGACCTCTCGGCGGCGGGCTGCGTGGCGATCTTCCGCGATCCCCAGGATCTCCTCGACGGCTACGACCGCTCCCCGCTGGCGCAGCGTTGACGGCCCGCCAGACCCGCGCTGTCTATACGGCAACCCGCGCTATCCCCATGTTTCACGCGATCTGTTGCAGCGCGGTGACTCGGCACAATGCCGGCTACGTAAAATCGCGATAGGGGCTGGTGCGGCTTCGGCAAAAGGCGTAGCCAGCCGCCCGCCAACCTGGATCCTTTCAAAGGACGAGCGCTGCGGATGCCTCAGACCCATCAGGCCGAACCGGCGATGCGCTTCGTTCCGGCCGCCAAGTCGCTGCCGGATCAGATCGCCGACGCCGTCGCGTGTCAGTCGACCCCGCTGAGCCACCTGCTGCGCCTGATGGCGGCCCTGCAGGCCGAGGGCGGCGACGAGACCCTGCGCCTGCGTCTGCGCGCCCGGATCGGAGCGCCGCTCAACTCGTAATCGCCGGAGCCTGAGGGCTCACGACCGCCGATGGCGCCGCTTGTGCCGTCGGTGTGCGGGCTTGGCGGGCTGCGCGGCTTCGCCCAGCCGCGCCATGCAGGCGTAATAGATCTGCTTCCCGATCTCCTCGAGTTCCAGACCGCGGGGGTTGGGTGCCACGAAGACCTTGGCCCGGGCCTCCAGCCGGCAGGCCGCGTCTTCCGGACTGCGAATCGGGGGTTCGGCGCGGGCGGGGCTCACGGCCAGCATCAGGCCGATCAGCGTTCCGAACACTCCGCATGCGGATAAACGCTGTCTCGCCCAATTATTCAGCATTCCGATCGCGATCCCTGCTCCACTCCGATGCCGAAATAGAGCGTTTCGCGCGGCAGTGAACCGTCCGAGACTACGGTCTGCGCGTCCGTCAGGGCACGATCCACAGGCAGCGGCCGGCACCCGCGATCGTCATGCATTCGTACGGCGCGCCGCCGATCAAAGCCCGCTGCTCCACCGAACCGATCGACTTCCGATCGATGCTGCGGCAGCCAACCTCGCCCTCGGCGGTACGGCTCGCGCCAGTCGAGGCATCGACCCGGCGGGCCGCCAGCAGCGTGTCGCACGCCATCGCCTTGGCCGGGTCCTGAGCCGCGGCGGCCCCTGACCACAGCAGAACGGCAACGAGCGGACCCATCCTGCACAGCATCGCGCGACCTCTCCAGGGCAGCCGCACGAATCAGGACGGCCGAAAGACAGTCGCAAACGCGGCACGCCGCGCGCAGGTTTCAGGCTCCAGGCCCAAATACGACGACGCCCGCCGGAGAGGCGGGCGTCGTGCCATCGAAACAGCCGAGTCGACCGGCGCGCGCTTAGCGCTTGACCTTGACGCTGGCCTTTCGCGCCGCGTACCGCGCGTCGCGCTGGGCCTTCTTGGCGTGAAGTTCGGCCGACTTGCGCTCCTGCGCGGCGGCGAACTCGGCGACTTCGCGGGCGAGCTGGGCAGCCAGCTCGGTTTCCTCGCGCTCACGCTTCTCTTCGGCGGCCTTCAGCTCGGCGGCGATGCGCGCGGCCTCACGCTCGCGGGTACGCTCCTCGCGGGCCTTCGTGATCTCGGCCCGGGCCTTGGCCTTGGCGATCACCTCCGGATCATCGGCCGGGGGGCGCGCCTTGAACTTGGCCAGCAGGGCAGCCTTGGCACTCTGGGAGTGCTGGCGGCGGTCGTCGAAATTTCTGTAGTCGAATGCGCTCATCTGACCTTTCTCAGTTCAATACGTTCGACATGCACAGGGACATCCGGCCACGCCGGTGCGGGACCTTTCGTCTGCGGATCCCGATGCCGTCCCCGGACCTCGGAACCATGCCGACCCATCGGGTGTACCGATGGTTCGACCCGAGCGCTCAGCGGACGCCGCAGCGCTCGGGTCGAACCAAGGTTTGAAAACGGTTAGCCTTTAGCCGGAGCCCCGGCGGCGATGCAATCGCGGGAACACGTTCGGCCCGCCGACACAGCGACAATCCACACCGTCTCTGTAAGAGTCTCACCCGGCGATGCAGAAAAACATCAAGCGCCAGTCGCAACGCACGCCTCAGTGAGTGGGATGCCAGCATCGCGCGGCGCCGTCCACAAGATAGGACGGGGCCTAAGAGGCGGCAAGATGGCCAACCTGTATTGGCCGTCACCCTGATAGACGGCCCGAGGCCATGCGCAGCTCATTCGGCATCACGGTTCGCGCGCCAACATACCACCGGACTTGTTTGCGATGGTTCACCTTCGGTGGCTGCAACCCTGATTTGCACCAGCGACATCTTTGCGTTGCCGGGTGATGCGAGCCGATCTGCGGAATGGCTGCGCCGTATTTGGAAGCGGGGTCTCGGCCCACGGGTATTGGTGGCGACGGGCCGCCCAGGCTGCGTCTCAGCGCATCACGATCAGGCACAGCGTCTAAACCCGGCACCGACGCGGTCTATCAGGTCGACCCGGAGCCAGCCTTGGCGACGAGCGCTTTGCGCTCAAGAATGAGGCAGCGCGGCATCCTGAACTGCTCGCTCGCGCAGCCGATAGGGCGTTGCACACTAATGAGGCAGGGGATCAAAGTCTTCGCCGCCGAACCTGTCGGCATGAGGCCTGCTAAACCCAGCCGCGTCGATCCCAGCGCCGAATTGAGTCGCGCCATGCCCGAACCCGTACCGTCATCCGCCGCCGTGTTCGATCCGGAGGCGTACATCGCGGCGACCGCGCCGCTTCTCGGCATCGCCATCGAGGCCGGGTGGACGGACGCGATCACGGCCAATCTGCGCGTCCTCGCGGGGGCCGCCGCGTTGCTGACCGAGTTCCCGCTGCCCGATACAGTCGAGGCCGCGCCGAGGTTCGAAGCGTGAGCGCGGCGCCTCCGATGGATGCGGCGTCGATCGCCGCCGCGGTCGCCGGCCGACGCAGCACCGCGCGCGACGTGGTTGCGCAGACCCTCGACCGGATCGCGCGGACCGACGGTCGCATCAACGCCTTCACCGACGTGCTCGGCGCCCGCGCCCTGGCCCGGGCCGAGGCCCTCGACGCCGCCCTCGGTGAGGGCGCCACCGCCGGGCCGCTCGCGGGCGTGCCGTTCGCGGTGAAGAACCTCATCGATGTCGCGGGCCTGACCACCCGGGCGGGCGCGAAGATCAACCGGGGGCATCCCCAGGCCCAGCGGGACGGCGCCCTGGTGCGTCGGCTCGAGGCGGCCGGGGCGATCCTCGTCGGGGCGCTCAACATGGGCGAATACGCCTATGACTTCACGGGCGAGAACATCCACGACGGGGACGCCCACAACCCGCACGCGCTGGATCACATGACCGGCGGCTCATCCAGCGGGTCCGGCGCGGCGCTGGCTGCCGGAATGGTGCCGCTGACGCTGGGCTCGGATACCAACGGCTCGATCCGGGTGCCCGCCGCCTTCTGCGGCTGTTTCGGGTTGAAGCCGACCTACGGCCGGCTCAGCCGCGCCGGGAGCTTCCCCTTCGTCGGCAGCCTCGATCATCTCGGGCCGATGGCCCGCGGCGTCGCCGATCTCACCCTGGCGTATGACGCGATGCAGGGCCCGGATCCGGACGATCCCGTGGCAACGCCCCGCGCAGCCGAGCCGGTCCTGCCGGTTCTGGAATCCGGCATCGACGGCCTGCGGATCGCGGTTGCGGGCGACTATTTCGCCCGGGGCGGCGATCCAGACGCGTTCGCGGCGGTGGCGCGCGTCGCCCAGGCCCTCGGCGCAGGCCGGACCGTCGAGCTGCCGGAGGCCCATCGCGCCCGGGCTGCCGCCTACCTCATCACCGCGGCCGAGGGCGCGACGCTCCACCTCGACCGCCTGCGCACCCGGCCGGGGGATTTCGATCCTGCGGTGCGGGACCGGCTGATCGCCGGCGCGATGATCCCGGCGCCCTTCGTCGAGCGGGCGCAGCGCTTCCGCCGCTGGTACCGGGATGCGGTGCTCGACCTGTTCGGTGGCGTCGACGTGATCCTGGCGCCCGCCACCCCCTGCCGGGCGCCGAAGGGTGGCCAGACCCACTTCGTGCTCGACGGGGTGAGCCTGCCGGTGCGGGCCAATATCGGCGTGTTCACGCAGCCGATCTCGTTCATCGGCCTGCCGGTGGTCGCCGTCCCGGTCCGGCTCGACGACGGGCTGCCGCTCGGTGTTCAGGTGATCGCCGCCCCCTGGCGGGAGGATCTGGCCCTGCGTGTCGCCCGCTACCTCGAACGGGCTGGAATCTGCACGGCGCCCATCGCGGAGTTGACCTGATGGTGATCGACGATCCCGCCGTGAAGGCCGAGGTCGAGGCCGCGTTCGAGGCCTACGAAACGGCGCTCACTACCAACGATGTCCCGACCCTGGAGGCTTTGTTCCGGGACGATCCGCTGACCATCCGCTACGGTATCGGCGAGAACCTCTACGGCATGGACGCCATCCGCGCCTTCCGTCGCGCCCGCTCGCCCGTGGGCCTGGAGCGCACCCTGGCGCAGACACAGATCACCACGTACGGGCGCGATGCCGCTATCGCCATGACGCTGTTCACCCGCGCGTCGGCACCCGGGAAGATCGGCCGCCAGAGCCAGACTTGGATGCGCTTCCCCGAGGGCTGGCGGGTGATCGCCGCGCATGTGAGTTTGATTGACGCTGACTAAAGCGCTCGGCGCCGACGTGGACACTGGTTCGCAGCACGAAAGCGGTTTAAAAATAAAGGTTTGGTGCTGCGCATGTATGCAACGCGCACAGTACACGACAGAAGACTGAAACCCCTCCGGTCATCCCACCCAAGCCCTCATCCTGAAGTGCCGAAGCGTTGCGCAGGCCTCGAAGGAGGTCTCCAGGGATCGCGCGGCTGGCTAGAGGCCTCCTTCGAGGCTCGCTGCGCTCACACCTCAGGATGAGGGGGATTGGGTGGGATCGCTCATGACCCAGCCGCAGGGTTCTGTCGTGCACGATGGGCAACGCAATCAGTCGCCGTTCCAGCTCCGCGGGGCGAGTGGCCGCGGGCTTGCATACGGTCGAGCGTATTCCGGGCCGTCCTGGCCCGGACCGACGCGAGTACCCGACCCAAGATGCTGTCCCGTCTGAGAAAACTCGGCGCCCGTGCGGCGCTGGCCGGCGCCCTGGCGCTCACCGCGAGCACCGCTGCCCTCGCGCAGGGGACGCTGCGGATCGGCATGACCGCCTCCGACATCCCGCTGACCACCGGCCAGACCGACAATGGCGGCGAGGGCATGCGCTTCCTCGGCTACACGGTCTATGACGGGCTGATCAATTGGGACCTGTCGAGCGCGGAACTCGCCTCCGACCTCGTGCCCGGGCTGGCGACCAGCTGGGCCGTCGATCCCGCCGACAAGACCAAGTGGACCTTCAAGCTGCGGCCCGGCGTGAAATTTCACGACGGTTCCGACTTCACCGCCGACGCGGTGGTGTGGAACCTCGACAAGCTCCTGAAGGCCGACGCGCCGCAATACGATCCGCGCCAGTCGGCGCAGGGCAAGACCCGCGTCCCGGCCGTGGCCAGCTACCGCGTGGTCGATCCGTTGACGGTGGAGATCACCACCAAGGCTCCCGACGCGACGCTGCCCTACCAGATCGCCTGGATCATGATGTCGTCGCCCGCCCAGTGGGAGAAGCTGGGCAAGTCCTGGGATGCCTTCGCCAAGCAGCCCTCGGGCACCGGCCCGTGGAAGCTGACCCTGTTCGCCCCGCGCGAGCGCGCCGAGATGGTCCCCTTCAAGGAGTACTGGGACACGGACCGGGTGCCGAAGCTCGACAAGCTGGTGCTGATCCCGCTGCCGGAGGCCAATGCCCGGACCGCGGCACTCCGCTCCGGCCAGGTCGACTGGATCGAGGCGCCCGCGCCGGATTCCGTGGCCTCGCTCAAGGGCGCCGGCTTCACCATCGTCACCAACGCCTATCCGCATAACTGGACGTGGCACCTGTCGCGGGTCGAGGGCTCGCCCTGGAACGACATCCGGGTGCGCAAGGCCGCCAACCTCGCCATCGACCGCGATGGGCTGAAGGAATTGCTCGGCGGCCTCGCCATCCCCGCCAAGGGCTTCATGCCGCCCGGCCACCAGTGGTTCGGCCATCCGACCTTCGACGTGAAGTACGATCCCGAGGCGGCCAAGAAGCTGCTCGCGGAGGCCGGCTACAGCGCCGCCAAGCCGTTGAAGCTGAAGGTCGCGATCTCGGCCTCGGGCTCGGGCCAGATGCAGCCGCTGCCGATGAACGAGTTCATCCAGCAGAACCTCGCCGACGTGGGCATCCAGGTCGATTACGAAGTGGTCGAGTGGAATACGCTGATCAATATCTGGCGGGCCGGCGCCAAGGCCGAGATCTCCCGTGGCGTCTCGGCGATCAACTACTCGTACTTCATCCAGGACCCGTTCACCGGCTTCATCCGCCATCTGCAGTGCAATTTCGCCCCGCCGAACGGCACCAACTGGGGTTATTACTGTGACCCGGCGATGGACAAGCTGTTCGATCAGGTCCGCAACGCCTTCGACAAGGCCGAGCAGACGAAGGTGCTGGAGAAGATCCACGAGAAGTACGTTGACGACGCGCTGTTCGTCATGATCACGCACGACGTCAATCCGCGGGCGATGAGCCCGAAGGTGAAGGGCTTCGTTCAGGCGCAGAACTGGTTCCAGGACTTTTCGAAGATCACTATCGCCACGGCGGGGCGGTAGCGTAACGGGGCCCCTCTCTCCTCCCCCTTGCGGGGAGGAGCCGGAGGTGGGGGTGGTGCAGAATGAGGTGCTGCGGTGCCTCCTGCACCACCCCCACCCCTAACCCCTCCCCGCAAGGGGGAGGGGAATAGCTTCGGCTATGCATGACAACAGGTCTTTGAATGCTCCTCTACACCCTCAAACGACTGGTCTCCGCCACGCCGGTGGCGTTCGGTGTCAGCATCGTCTGCTTCCTGCTCGTCCATCTCGCGCCGGGCGATCCCCTGAGCGCGATCCTGCCGGCCGACGCCACCCAGGCGACCATCGACGAGATGCGCGCCGCCTATGGCTTCGATAAGCCGTTGCCGATCCAGTACGCGATCTGGCTCTGGCACGTGCTGCACGGCGATCTCGGCATCTCGATCGCCACCGGCCGTCCGGTGCTGGGGGAGGTCAGCCGCGCGGTGGTCAACTCCCTGATCCTCGCCTCCGTGGCGACCGTGATCGGCTTCACCTTCGGCACGCTGTTCGGCTTCGTGGCGGGCTATCACCGCAACTCGCTCGCGGACCGGGCCGCCTCCGCCCTCTCGGTCTTCGGGGTGAGCGTGCCGCATTACTGGCTCGGCATGGTGCTGGTGATCGTGTTCTCGGCGACGCTGGGCTGGCTGCCGCCGACCGGCGCCGGGCCCGACGGATCGGGCAACTGGCGGCCGGACTTCGACCACCTACGCTACCTGCTTCTGCCCGCGATCACCATGTCGGTGATCCCGATGGGCATCATCGCCCGCACGGTCCGGGCGCTGGTGGCCGACATCCTGTCCCAGGATTTCGTCGAGGCCCTGCGCGCCAAGGGTATGGACGAGCGCGGCGTGTTCAAGCACGTCGTGCGCAACGCCGCCCCGACCGCACTGGCCATCATGGGCCTGCAGCTCGGCTACCTGCTCGGCGGCTCGATCCTGGTCGAGACCGTGTTCGCATGGCCGGGCACCGGCTTCCTGCTCAACGCCGCGATCTTCCAGCGCGACCTGCCCCTGCTGCAAGGCTCGATCCTCGTGCTGGCGATGTTCTTCGTGCTGCTCAACCTGCTGGTGGACGTGATGCAAACCGCCCTCGATCCGCGCATCGAGCGCGCCTGACCCGGAGGCCATGATGACCGCGCCCATCACCGCCGCCTCACTGGCCCTCGACGGCGGCGTGCTCGCCGTCGACGACATCGCCCCCGAGGCCGCCTTCGCGCCGTCGCGCGGGTTCTGGGGCCATGTCGGCCACCGGCTTGTCCGCGACCCCGTCGCCATGGGCGCGGGCGCCGTGATCCTCCTCGTGGTCCTGATCGCGATCCTGTCGCCCTGGATCACCCCGATGGACCCCTACAAGGGCTCCATGATCCGCCGCCTGAAGCATGTCGGCGACGCGACCTATTGGCTGGGCTCCGACGAGCTCGGCCGCGACATGATCAGCCGGCTGATGCTGGGCTCGCGGCTGTCGCTGTTCATCGGCGTCACCCCGGTGCTGATCGCCTTCGTGATCGGCTCCGGCATCGGAATCCTGGCCGGCTACGTCGGCGGCTGGACCAACACGATCCTGATGCGCACGATCGACGTATTCTTCGCGTTCCCCTCCGTCCTGCTGGCGATCGCGCTGTCCGGCGCCCTGGGGGCGGGCATCTTCAACTCGATCGTCTCGCTGACCTGCGTGTTCGTGCCCCAGATCGCCCGGGTGGCCGAGAGCGTCACCACCGGCATCCGCCGCCGCGACTACATCGACGCCGCCAAGCTCTCGGGGGCCTCGGCGCTGACGATCATGCGCGTGCAGGTGTTGGGCAACGTCGTCGGGCCGATCTTCGTCTATTCCACGAGCCTGATCTCGGTCTCGATGATCCTGGCCTCGGGCCTGTCGTTCCTCGGCCTCGGCGTGCGCCCGCCGGAGCCCGAATGGGGCCTGATGCTCAACACCCTGCGCACCGCGATCTACGTCAATCCGGTCGTGGCCGCCCTGCCGGGCGTGTGCATCTTCATCGTCTCGATCGCCTTCAACCTGTTCTCGGACGGCCTGCGCGCGGCCATGGAGATTCGCCAGTGAGCGTCATCCCGGACGCCCCCGATCCGTTCGCCCACGACCGCGGCGGACCGGCCCAGCCGCTGCTGTCGGTCTCGGGGCTGATCAAGCACTTCCCGGTCCGCAAGGCCGGCGGCAAGAAACAGGTCATCCGCGCGGTCGACGGTGTCGATTTCGATGTCCTGAAGGGCGAAACGCTCGGCATCGTCGGCGAATCCGGCTGCGGCAAGTCCACCACCGCCAAGCTGCTCATGGGGCTGATCGAGCGCGATTCCGGCGCCATGCTGTATGACGGCCAGGCGATCGGCGAGCGCGCCATGCCGTGGCGCGCCTACCGCCGCCAGGTCCAGATGGTGTTCCAAGACAGCTACGCATCCTTGAACCCGCGCATGACGGTCGAGCAGTCGATCGCGTTCGGCCCGAAGGTCAACGGCGTGCCGGGCCGCGAGGCGGTGGAGCGCGCCCGCGCGCTGCTGGCCCGGGTCGGGCTGGAGCCGAAGCGCTTCGCGGGCCGCTATCCGCACGAGATCTCCGGCGGCCAGCGCCAGCGGGTCAACATCGCCCGCTCGCTCGCCCTGGAGCCGCGGCTGGTGCTGCTCGACGAGGCGGTCTCGGCGCTCGACAAGTCGGTGGAGGCGCAGGTGCTGAACCTGCTCCTCGACCTGAAGGCCGAGTTCGGCCTGACCTACATCTTCATCAGCCACGATCTGAACGTGGTGCGCTTCATCTCCGACCGGGTGATGGTGATGTATCTCGGCCGGGTCGCCGAGATCGGCCCGTCCGACACCGTGCTCGACGCGCCGGCGCATCCCTACACCGAGGCGCTGCTCGCCTCGATGCCGTCGCTCGATCCCGACAACCGCACGGAGGTTGCGCTGCTGGCCGGCGACCCGCCGAACCCGATCGACCCGCCCTCCGGCTGCCGCTTCCATCCCCGCTGCGCCCTGGCGGAGGGCGTCTGCGCCGAGACCGAGCCGCCGCTCGACCCGATCCGGCCGCTGCACCGCGTCGCCTGCCTCGCCCGTCAGCCCGGCTCAGGCCATTCCGCGGCCCCCGCCGCGGCCCTGGCCGCATGAGCACCCCGATGTCCTCTTCAGAACCCGCCGTTGCGCTCAAGGACCTGCGCGTCGCCTTCGGCAAGGTGCAGGTCGTCGACGGTGTCGACCTGACCCTGGAGCGCGGGCAGGCGCTGGCGCTCATCGGCGAATCCGGCTCCGGCAAGAGCGTGACCCTGCGGGCGATCCTGCGGCTGTTCCCGGAGGGGCGCAGCCGGATCGAGGGCGGGATCCTGGCCGCCGGCAAGGACGTGCAGGCCCTGACCAAGCGCCAGCTCGCCGATTTCCGCGGCGGCGACGTCTCGATGATCTTCCAGGAACCGCTGCTCGCCTTCGATCCGGTCTATACGGTCGGCCAGCAGATCACCGAGGCGATCCGGCGGCACGAGACGATCTCCAAGGACGAGGCCCGCAAGCGGGCGCTGGCCCTGTTCGAGCGGGTTCGGATCCCGAGCCCGGAGCGGCGCCTCGACAACTACCCGCACGAGATGTCGGGCGGCATGCGCCAGCGGGCCATGATCGCGCTGGCGCTCTCCTGCCACCCGCAGGTGCTGCTGGCCGACGAGCCCACCACGGCGCTCGACGCCACGGTGCAGATCCAGGTGCTGCTGCTGCTGCGTGAGCTGCAGCGCGATCTGGGCCTGTCGATCGTGATCGTCACGCACGATCTCGGCGCGGCGGTTGAGGTCGCCGACCGGATCGCCGTGATGTACGCGGGCAAGATCGTCGAGACCGGCACCGCGCATCAGGTGGTGCTGAACCCGCACCACCCCTACACGATCGGCCTCCTGCGCAGCCGCGCAGAGGGGGCGCTCGCCAAGGGCTCCCGGCTGGAGACCATCCCGGGCAGCCCGCCGGATCTCGCGAACCGCCCGCCGGGCTGTCCCTTCGCGCCGCGCTGCTTCCTGGCGGAGGAGCGCTGCCGCCGGGAAATGCCGCCGGTCGCCGCGATCGCCGCCGGCCACGACGTCGCCTGCTGGCGGACCGAGGAGGCCTCGGCCGCCTACCGGGCGGGGCCGACGCCGGTGCGCGCCGCGGAGCCGGTCCCGGCCTGACCTCGACGCCTGCGCGCAGAGTCTTTATCCGGCTTCGCGCGGCCCGGTTGTGGGCCGTCCGGGCGTGACGATGAGCCAACCCTCCTCCGCAATTCTGCTCGTCCCCCGGGGAGAGGCCGGCCATTTCCTGCCGGCTGCGCTCGGCTGGATGGGCAAGCCGATCACCGTCACGGCCGATCCGGGAGCGGCGCGCCACGTCCTCTGCCTGCCGGTGCTCGATTTCGTCCGCCTGGGTTTCCCGGAAGCGAACGGACGGCTGGATCTGCTGCACCCGGGCGATGTCGAGAACCTGCGCACCGGGCGCGCGGCGCTGCTGCTCGACCTCTCGAACGAGGGCCCGGGCCTGCACGCGCCAACCTTCGAGGCGCTCCACCGCAACCTCGACGGCCTCGGGATCCCCCGCGACCGGGTCGTGCTCGTGTCCCAGAACCACCTGTTGCGGCTGGAGTACGACCGGCTTTACGGCGACGGCCTGCGCTTCTGGACGTTCGAGTTCTTCCCGCTCCAGGTCGCCCTCTGGCTCGACGCGGAGGCCGGCCCGCGCCTCTTCCCGCAGCATCCGCTCGATCGCACCGGCTATGCACCATTCGCGCGGAGCGCGGGTCCGGCGCGCTTCCTGTGCCAGAACGCGGCCCTGCGCTGGCACCGGGTGCTGCTCTACCGCTGGTTCCAGCTCAACGGCCTGGACCGCGACGGTGTGATCTCCTTCCACGGCATCGGCACCGACAACCCGAAGGCGGGCGGCATCGACGTCTTTCACCGGCCGCCGGAGATCGAGGCCGCCTTCGGCCCGCTGCTGGCCGATATCGAAACCTGGATCCCCCGCCGGGCCCAGCGGATCGACGCCGACCAGGGCACCGACATGGTGATGACCCTGGACACGCAGGCTTACGCCGATTGCGACCTGACGGTGATCTCGGAGACCGACTTCTTCGAACCCGGCGTGGAGCGGATCACGGAAAAATCCCTGAAGGCCGCCGCGACCGGTCTGCCCTTCGTGATGGTCGGCGCCCCGCGCGCCGTGGCGCGGCTCTCCGAATTGGGGTTCCACACCTTCGACGACCTGATCGACCACGGCTACGACCCGATTGCCGACCCGATCGAACGCCTGCCGCAGGTGTTTCGCGCGATCGAGCGGGCTTGGACCGACTGCAAGGCGGATCGCCCGGCTTGGCACCGCCGGGCGCGCGAGCAGGCCGAGGCGAACGTCGCCCATGCGCAGAGCGGTCTGCTGCGGCAGCTGGACCGCGTGATGGTCGCGCCCCTCGTCGCGCGGCTGGCCCGGTTCGCCGAGACCGGCGCGATCGTGCCCTGAACGGGCTCCGTCTCACAGCATCTCCCGCAGCGCCTCCGCCAGGCGCCGCACCGCCGGGGCGATCGCCCGGTCGGGGACGGCAGCGTAGCCGAGCAGCAGCCCGGGCTCCGGCACCCCCGCGTGATAGGCCGAGAGCGCCACCGCGGAGATCCCGGCGTGGCCGAGCGCTGCCGCGGCGGCGGCATCGGTGAGGCTCGGCACCCAGGCCGGGCCGGGCCGCGCGATGAGATGCATCCCACCCTCCATCGGGTCGACCGCGATCACGTCCGCGGCGAAGGTCACGGCGGCCTCCACCAGAGCCTCCTGCCGCAGGGCGTAGAGGCGGCGGGTCCGGCGCAGATGACCGGCGAGGTGCCCGTCCTCGATGAAGCGCGCGAGCGCCCACTGGCCGATCCCGGGCGGGGCGGGACCGATCTCGGCGAGCGCTTGATTGACCGAGGCCACCAGCCCCCGGGGAAGGACAAGGTAGCTCAAGCCGAGGGCCGGCAGCAGGAGCTTGGAGAAGCTGCCGACGTAGATGACCCGGCCCGACCGATCGAGGGCGCGCAACGGCGCGAGCGGACGGCCGGCATACCGGTAGGCGCCGTCGTAATCGTCCTCGACGATCCAGCCCGCGACGGAATCCGCCCAAGCCAGGAGGTCGAGGCGGTTCTCCAGGCTCATGGTATGGCCGAGGGGGTAGTGGTGGGCCGGCGTCACCACGGCGAGCCGCGCACCGGGCGCCAGGAGGGCCGCGCGGGACGCCGACAGCCCGCCCGGTCCGACCGGGATCGGCACCGGCCGCAGGCCCGCGCTGGCCAGCGCCTGGGCAATCCCGGGAAATCCCGGCTCCTCCACCAGGGCGGTCTCCCCGGGATCGAGCAGCAGCTCCGCGAGCAGCCGCAGGCTCTGCCGGATGCCGGTCGTGACGATCACGTCGTCGGCCTCGCAGACGACGCCCCGCGCCTGCGCCAGATAGGCCGCGATGGCGCCGCGCAACGCCGGTGATCCGCGGGGATCCGGCGGCTCGGCCGGCCCCTGCCGCCATTCGGCCTGGAGCAGGCGCGCCCAGACCGCATACGGGAAGGCATCGGGTGCGGGACGGCCCAGCGCGAAGGCGTCGGGCGCGGTGGATCCCGCCATGTACCGCTGCCGCGGCGTCGCGGTGAGGCCGGCACCCCGGCGCGACAGGGTGGGCAGCGGTGCGACCGACGCTCCGACAAGCCGGACCGCCGACGGCACCGAATCGTCCGGCAGGGTCCCGGCGACGCGCGTGGCCGAGCCGGGGCGGGCGATCAGGTAGCCTTCGGCCACGAGCTGCTCGAGGGCGAGCACCACCGTGCCGCGGGCGCAGGCGAGGTCGGCGGCCAGCACGCGCGAGGCCGGGAGGCGAGCCCCGCGCGGCAGCCGGCGGTCGAGGATCGCCCGGCGCAACGCTTCCCGGAGCTGCACATGGAGCGGCAGCGGGTTCGCCGGATCGAGGCTGACGGGCAGCGGAAGCGGGGCCCTGGACATCCCGGCAAGTGGTCCAGTCGCGTTTCAGGAATTGGACCTTTCCTCTGGTCCACCGAATGGTCAAGCACCCCGGGCAAACGATGCGTTCACGTGACCC
The DNA here is from genome assembly GCF_022829605.1 of Methylobacterium sp. E-065. Classification (GTDB taxonomy): domain Bacteria; phylum Pseudomonadota; class Alphaproteobacteria; order Rhizobiales; family Beijerinckiaceae; genus Methylobacterium. The sequence goes on from NZ_JAKSYD010000295.1 coordinate 17,074, forward strand.
GACAGGAGGAGGCCCGTGTACCAGCCGCCACACTTCAGGGAGGATGCTCTCGAAGCCCAGCACGCGCTGATCCGCGCCTATCCGCTCGGCCTCCTGATCACCGCCGGGCCGGGGGGCCTGATCGCCAACCCGATCCCGTTCCTTATCGACGCCGGCGGGGAACACGGCATCCTGCGCGCGCATCTCGCGCGCGCCAACCCGCAGGGCGCAGAGCTCGCGGCGGTCGCCGAATGCCTCGTGGTGTTCCAGGGGCCGCAGGGCTACGTCACCCCGAGCTGGTACGCGAGCAAGCCGATTCATGGCCGCGTCGTGCCGACCTGGAACTACGCCACCGTCCATGCCTGGGGCCGCCCGCGCGTGATCGAGGACGCGGCATGGTTGCGGCGCCAGATCGCCGATCTCACCGCGCTGCGGGAAGGATCGCGCGCCGAGCCCTGGGCGGTGTCCGACGCGCCGGAGCCGTTCGTGGCGGCGCAGGTTCGGGCGCTGATCGGTCTCGAGATCCCGATCACGCGTATCGAGGGGAAGTGGAAGATGAGCCAGAACAGGACCGAGCTTGACCGGGCGGGCGTCATCGCGGGATTCCAGGCCGCGGGCGAGGCGGAACTCGCCGAACTGGTCGCCGAGCGGAGCCGGTCATGAGCGCACGCGTCGACGATTTCGGTCAGCCGATCGGACCGGCTCTGCCGGACTGGACGCCGCGTCCGCACCCGCCCCGGACGCCGATGGAGGGCCGCACCTGCCGGGTCGTACCCCTCGACGCCGAGGCCCACGCGGCCGGCCTGTTCGCAGCCTACAGCGCAGCGCCCGATCGGCGGACGTGGACTTATCTCTCCGACGAGATGCCCGAGAGCGAGGCAGCGTTCCGGGAGCGTCTCGAAGCCAGGGCGGCGAGCCGGGATCCGCTGTTCCAGGCGATCCTCGACCGCGAGAGCGGCGAGCCCCTAGGCATCGCCGCGTATCTGCGAATCGATCCGGCCAACGGCGTGATCGAGGTCGGGCACCTCCATTATGGGCCGCGCCTGCAGCGCAGCCCGGCCTCGACCGAAGCCATGGCGCTGATGATGGCGCGCGCCTTCGACGAGCTCGGCTACCGCCGCTACGAGTGGAAGTGCGACAGCCTCAACGCCCCGTCCCGGGCGGCGGCCCTGCGCCTGGGTTTCACCTTTGAGGGCATTTTCCGGAATGCCACCGTGGTGAAGGGTCGCTCGCGCGACACGGCGTGGTTCTCGATCACCGACGCGGACTGGCCGAAGGTCCGCGCCGGCTTCGAAGCATGGCTCGATCCCGTGAATTTCGACGCCGAGGGCCGCCAGCGGCGCGGGCTTGCCGCATTGCGCGGTGCGGCTGGCTGAGGGCACCCGTCCGGCGCAGCCACGGCGGACGCGTCGAGGCTGCCTGGGACGCGCCACGAACGGCGTCCCGGTCGATCGGAGTAAGTCGATCCTGCCAGGGAGCATGATGTAACCGACCGAGAAACCCGATCGGCTCCGGTGGAGAGCGGCGCGCACCGCAATGCAGACCGGTTCAAGACACATTGCGAAGTTGTCGATCTTATCGCCATACTCTGAAACTCCGAGTCTGCGCGCGAAAAAACAGGACCTTGTTCGCACAACTCTGGAAAATTGATCTATAAGCGACAGGGAATACAGAGCATGCGCGCGCTCAATATCTCGCTCCGGACGAATCTCTTTGCGGTCGTTGGGTTCCTCGGCCTCGCGCTCATCGCCGATGTCGCGGTGCGGGCGTGGCATGCGTGGGAGGTCGTGGCCGCGTCTGAAATCGCCAAGCTCGATGCCGTCGCGGACAAAGCCGTCTTGAACGCATTGCAGGCCCTTCGCTTCGAGCGGGGCAACAGCCTTTCCGGCCTCAAGGCGAGTACCGGGGAGGCCCGGACAGTCATCGAGCGGATCGCCAAGGTCCGCTCGGAAGTCGATGCGACGATGCGGGAGATCGGTTTGCAGGCGGCCGGGTTCGCCGACCCCGAACTCACGAAGGCCGCGGCAGAGACACACTCCGAGTATCGGGCGCTCGTCGCGCTGCGTCCGGCGATCGACCATGCGTTGGCCCGCACGGAAGACCGGGATGATGCGCTGGCGGAGCGCTGGGCGACGCAAGCGGACCGCCTGCTGGCGACGCTCGATCGTCTCTCAGTCGGCCTGGGAGACCGGATCCAGCGGATCGCGCCCGAAACCGGCTCCCTCGTGGCGATCAAGAACGCGGCGTGGCACGCCCGCTCCGCAGTCGGATCGGCCTATGCCACGCTCACGCAGGCGGTCGCCGGCCGGAAGCCCCTGTCGGCAGCCGAGGCGGAATCCATGGCGGCGAACCTGGGAAAGGCCGACGCCTTCTGGTCTTCCGTCCAAGAGCGCCTTCACCGGCCGGACGTGCCGGATCTGATCCGGCAGAACGTTGCCGTGGCGCAGGCGCGCATGTTCTCCGCCGAGAACGCCCAGTTCAGACACGCTGTCCGCGAGGGTCTAGTCGGCGGGGCGATGCCGATTTCCCTGGCCGACCTCCAGGCGGACAACGGCGTCCGCCAGCGCACGGTCCTGACCGTCGCGACGAGTGCGATGGATCAGGTCGTAGCCGCGACGGAAACCGCGGTCGAACGGGCGCGGCGGCTCATGACAGCGATGTCGGCCGTCATCGGGGCGGCGTTGCTCGTGGTCCTGGGGGGCCTGGCGATCACGCAGTTCCGCGTCGTCCGGCCGCTCACCGCCATGCAGGGGACGATGTCCAGGCTCGGGGCCGGTGATCTGGACGTCCGGATCCCGAGCTTGAACCGCCGCGATGAGATCGGCGTGATGGCGGCGGCCATGCAGGTATTCAAGGACAACCTGATCCGCACCCGCGCGCTCGAGGCGGAGACCGCCCAGGCGCGGCTGGCCGCCGAGGAGCAGCGCAGGACCGTCATGCGGCAGATGGCCGACGGCTTCGAGCGGGCGGTCGGCAGCATCATCGACCTCGTCTCGGCGTCGGCCACCGAATTGCAGGCCACCGCCCAGACCATGAGCGCCACCGCGGCCCAGACGGCCGACCAATCCACCACCGTGGCGGCCGCCGCCGAGCAGGCCGCCAGCAACGTCAGCACCGTGGCGGCGGCGGCCGAGGAACTGGGCTCCTCGGTTCTTGAGATCGGCCGACAGGTGCAGGGCTCCGCGGAACTCGCGCAGGCGACGGCTTCGGAGGCCGATCGGACCACCGCGCTGGTGCAGGAGCTGAGTGGGGCGGTCGCGCGCATCGGCGATGTGGTCGGGCTGATCGCCTCGATCGCGAGCCAAACCAACCTCCTGGCGCTCAACGCCACGATCGAGGCGGCCCGGGCCGGTGCCGCCGGCCGCGGTTTTGCGGTGGTCGCCTCGGAGGTCAAGGCGCTCGCCGAGCAGACCGCCAAGGCCACCGATGAGATCTCCGGGCAGATCACGCGGGTCCAGGCCTCGACCGGCCAGGCGGTGACGGCGATCGGGGTGATCACCGGGCGGATCCAGGATCTCAGCGGGGTGGCGACCACGATCGCCGCGGCGGTAGAGCAACAGGGCTCGGCGACCCAGGAGATCGTGCGCAACGTCACCCAGGCGGCGCAGGGCACTGGCGCGGTGAGGAGCAACGTCGCGGGCGTGGCGGATGCCGCCGAGGAGACGGGGGCGGCGGCGAGCCAGGTCCTCGGGGCGGCCTCCGAACTCTCGCGCCAGTCCGAGCACCTCTCCGCGGAGGTCGATCGCTTCCTCACGACGGTGCGGGCCGCGTAGGCCGACGGAACGCCCCTCGCGCGTCTCAGGCTGCCCCCGCGTCCGCCACGCTGCGCCGTTTCACCGTGCGCCGGCCGGACCTCAGCCCCGCCCGGCCGATCCGCCGCCCAGAAACGCGTCGGCGGTGCGCAGGCTCAGCGCCATGATAGTCAGCGCCGGGTTGGCAGCCAGCGAACTCGGGAAGGTCGAGCCGTCGCAGATCCACAAATTGTCGATGTCGAAGCTGCGGCCCTGCGGATCGACCACGGCGCTCGACCCATCGCGGCCCATCCGGCAGGTACCCAGCGTGTGCGCGACGCGCTCCAGCACCCAGATGTCGTCGGCGCCGGCCTGTTCCCACAGGTCACGCATCACCTGCGTGGCGTGGGCGTTGAGGCGGTTCTCGTTGGTGCCGTAGCCGAAGCTGATCTGGGGCTTGCGCATCCCGCGCGCGTCGGTTTCGTCGGAGAGCGTCAGCACGTTGGCGTCGCAGGGCAGCGTCTCGCCGTTGATGCCGATGCCGGCGAGGTTGTTGTAGCGGTCGAGATAGTCGAGGAGCGGCTTGCCCCACAGGCCGCGCCCACGCGCCACCGCGTTGCCGAAGGTCACCGGCACCACGCCGAGGCTCTGGATCAGGTAGCCGCCGGCGAAATCCGACCCCGCGCGGATGAAGTCCTCGGTGATGAGCGACGAGGGATAGCCGCGGTTCATCCGCACCTCGTGCGGGAAGGTGCCCCAGACCTGCGTCGCCACATGGCCCATGTAGTTCCGGCCGATCTGGTCGCTGGAATTGGCCAGCCCGCAATGCAGCAGCAGCCGCGGCGTCTCGACGGCGCCGGCGCAGAGGAAGACCGTGGCGCAACGCTGGCGCCGATCCTGGCCGTCCTGCCGGTAGACCACGGCGGTGATGCGCCCGTCCGTGCCGCGCTCCAGGCCGTGCACGAAGGCCTCGGCCCGGATCTCCGCACCGCGGGCCAGCGCCATCGGCAGGTAGGTGACATCCATGCTGGCCTTGGCGCCGTTGCGGCAGCCCTGGTGGCAGTAGCCGCAATTGATGCAGGCGCCGCGGTGGGGTCCGTCCTCGGACTGGAAGTCCCTCGAGACCACGGCCGCAGGCGCATCGGCCCAGCGGATGCCCCGGGCTTCGCAGGCCTGCGCCATGATCTGCGCGGGGCCGTTGCGCGGCACCGGGGGCAGGGGATAGCGCCGGTCGGCATCCCACGGATAGCTCTGCGCCCCCGAGACGCCGATGAAGCGCTCGACGCGCTCGTAATACGGCAGCAGGTCGTCGTAGCCGAGGGGCCAGTCGACGCCCTCGCCGGTCTCCGTGTGGAGCCGCAGGTCGCGGGCATCGGCCCGCGGCACGAAGGCACCCCAGTGCAGCGTCGAGCCGCCGACGCCGGTGCCGCTGTTGTTGCCGCCGAAGGCCTCCGGCGTGGAGCCGCCGCTGAGGCGCTCATCCGTCCAGTAGATCTCGTCGGCCAGGGTCTCGTCGAAGGCGAAGCGCTCCGGTGTGAAGTTCGGTCCGGCCTCCAGGGCCACGACCTTCAGGCCCGCCGCGGCGAGGCGGGCGAGAAGCGGCGCGCCGCCCGCCCCGGTGCCGACGATCACGGCATCGACGACGTCATCCTCGCGGTAGGTCCGCATCCCCGCGAAGTTCATCGTGCAGTCTCCCCGTGTGACGGTCGTGGTTCCCAGGCCTCGGGCGTGTCGAGCCCGACCGCGTGGAAGCCGGGCAGGTCCGTGGCGATCGCATCAGGCCGGTCGCCGCCGGCGCCGATCCCCGAAAAACCGATCCGCGCCAGGGCCGCCGGATGGCTGAGCCAGAGCCGGGCCGCGTCGCCGCGCAGGTCCTCGAACCAGAAGCGCATCCGGTCGGCGTCGAGCCGGCCGCCGAGCGTGTCCGGAACCGTCAGTTCGCCCCGCTGGCAGAGCGTCAGCAGCGCGTCCTGGTTGCCGGTGTCGAGGGCCACGAACGGGCGGCCGTGGGCCGTGCGTGCGGCAGCATCGAGGGTCCGCAGCGCGGCCCGATAGGCGTCCGGGTCGGCGGGCAGGGCCGAGAAGCGCCAGCCGTCGCCCTGTCCGGAGGCGAGGCGGCGGTCGATCCGTGCGGCCAGGTCGAGGCCGGCCTCGGGCAGGACCCGGGCGAGGGCGGCACGCAGGATCGCGAGTTCCACCGGGTCGATGGCCTCCGGCCGGTAGGCGGAATCATCCGGCTCGGCACGGGTGTTCAGTGCTTCGCGCAGCCGGCTGTTGACCCGCTCGGAGGCGATCAGCGTCGCGTAGGCGGCCGGAACTTCGGGCGGGCCGGCGACGGGCGCCGCGTCCCGCGTGGCGAAATGCTCGCGCACCGACCCGGCCAGGAGGTCGGGGCGCTCCAGCGGCAGGAGATGGCCGACGCCATCGACGGTCACGCGGCGATGCTGCGCGAGATGGGGCGCCATCAGCGCCTGCTGCGCGTCCGCGCCGAGATCGGCATCCTCCGAACCGGCCAGGATCAAGGCCGGCGTGCGCAGGACGCCGATGCGGCGGCACCAATCCTCCCGGGCACCGGACTCGAGCCAGGCCTTCCAGGCTTCCGGCGCGGCCCGGAGCACATCGGCCACAGCCGCGTCCTCGATCGCGCGATCCAGGGTAGTCCCAACATTCTCGCGCACGAAGGCCCTGGCCTCCCGCGCCCGCGTCTCGGGATCCGCGTCGATCCAGGCCCCCATCCGGGTGCGGCGCTCCTCCGGGATCGGCTCGGGGCTCGGCGGCGAGCCGGACACCAGGATCAGGTCGGTGAGGCCGGCAAGACCGGGCGCCCCGTCCTCGGAGCGGCGCGCCAGGGCCAGCGCCACCTTGGCCCCCATGCTGTGCCCCGCGATCCCGTAGGAAGCGGGTGCGCGGGCGCGGATGGCCTCCGCTACGTGATCGGCCATTGCGTCGACCGAGAACCCGGTCATGCCGGCTTCCTCGCCGAAGCCCGGCAAGTCTATGGGTACGCATGTCACGACGCCGTCGAGCGCCTCGGCGAGCCGCGCCCAACTTCGGGCAGACCCGCCGAGAAAGTGCAGGCAGAACAGGTATTCGGGTTCGGACATCGCGAAGACATCGCGCGGGCCTGGAATGCTTCAAGCGTACGCGACGCCGCACGGCAAAACTCTTGGCCGGAGGTCCGTTGGCCGCGTTCCCGCGGCATGCGATCACCGCGCCAGGAGGACATCATGACCGGGGATTCCGATCTGGCCTGGCGCGTGGATGAGGCCTGCCTCAACGCCTGGCCGAGCCCGCGCCAGATCCTGCTTGAGGGCTATCTGCTGCGCGCCGCGGGCGGCCGGTCGAAGCGGCAGAACTCGGTCAATCCGATGCGCGGAAGCGGCGCCCCCGAGCCTGCTATCGCGGCAGCTTGCGCGCTCTACCGGAGCCTCGGCCAGCGCCCGATCTTCCGCATTCCCGCCATCGCGCCGCAGATGGAGCCGCTCCTCGCACACGGCGCCTACGCGGTCGTTGACGAGACCTGCACCCTGTACCGCACCCTCGACGGCGTGCCGGATACGCTCGACCCGTCCGGCACCGTCGCGACGGCGCCCGGCGCGGAGTGGCTGGCGCTTCGCGACGCGGTGAACCAGGCCGACGCCGCGGCCGCGCAGGTGTTTCGCGACACGGTCGCGGCCCTGATGCTGCCGCGGGTTTTCTCCAGCACGGCCGCGGAGGACGGGATCGGGGCGATCGCCTTCGGGGTCCTCGACCGCGGGTTGCTGGTGATCGAGTCGGTTGCGACCCCCGCGCCCCTGCGCGGCCGCGGCCATGCCCGGCGCGCCGTGGGGGCGTTGCTCCGCTGGAGCCGGGCCCAGGGGGCCGAGGCCGCCTGCCTGCAGGTGGTAGCGGAGAACACCCCCGCGCGGGCGCTGTATCGCAGCCTCGGATTCGAGCGCGAGTTGTACCGCTACCACTACCGGGTCGGGCCAGAGCCGGGCTGAACGGGTGCCGCGCGGGCTGGCCTGCACGTCTTCGAGAGGGCGTTTTACCGTCGTTGTATCATTAATCGGGTCGCCTCTGCCGGCTTCGCCCGCACAGCGACGGGACGACCGGGTGGATTGCAGCGATGCGTTCCTTCAACCCGCCACCCTGTCAGGCGTCGAACAGCGAGCCCTGCCGCACCGGGCTGGCCGGCTTCGCGCTACGCCGTTCCGTCGGGCGAGAAGAGGTTGAGGTCGGCCGCGCGCCAGCCCGGCGCTTGGGCGAGTCGTCCGGATCCCGCTCCCCCTCCGGCACGACGGCGACAGTCCCGTCCGAAAACTGCAGACTGAGACGCGTGGCGGCGGCAGCCTCGGCGGCGCGGCGCATCGGCAGGCCGGCGGCGTCCCGGACCAGCACGTAACCCCGTTCGAGCACGGCATGGTAGCTGAGCGAGCCGAGGAGCCCGGCCAGCCCCTCCAGGCGATCCCGGCGCCGCTCGATCCCGCGCGCGCCGGCCTGGGCCAGGCGGTCGGACAGGGCGAGCAGCCGGTCGGTCCGGCGCGCCTGCAGGGCGCGGGCCCGCTCCAGGCTCGCGTCGCGGGCGACGACAAGGCGGCGCCCGAGTTGGACCAGCGCCTCGCCCTTGCGCTGCACGTCGTTGCGCAGGGCGTGGAGCGGCCGGTGATCGATCCGCGCCAACCGGGCGCGGGCATTGGCCAGCGCCACATCGGGCGAACGCCGCGCCATCCGGTCGAGCAGGAGCTGGAGCCGTGCCCGATGCCGGCTTGCACCCGCGGCCAGGGCCGGCGCGAGGCGCGCCTCCGCGAGATCGAGCCGCTGACGCTTGGCCGCCAGCAGGGCATCGGCGCTCGGCAAGGCCCGCCCCAGCGCCCGCAAGTCCACCCGGTCGCGCTCGATCCGGCGCCCGACCGCGCCGAACGCACGAGCGGAGAGATCCGCCACCGTGGCGATCAGTTCGGCCCGGACCGGCACCGCCATCTCGGCGGCCCCGGTCGGGGTCGGGGCGCGGCGATCGGACACGTAATCGATCAGCGTGGTGTCGGTCTCGTGACCCACCGCCGAGATCAGCGGGATCGCGCTCTCGAAGGCGGCGCGGACCACGCATTCCTCGTTGAACGCCCAGAGATCCTCGATCGAGCCTCCGCCGCGGGCGACGATCAGCACGTCCGGGCGCGGGATCGAGCCGCCGGGCTTCAGGGCGTTGAAGCCGCGGATCGCGGCGGCGACCTCCTCGGCCGCGCCGTCGCCCTGAACCCGCACCGGCCAGACCAGGACGGGGCGCGGGAAGCGATCTTCCAACCGGTGGAGGATGTCCCGGATCACCGCGCCGGTGGGCGAGGTGACGACGCCGACGACGCGCGGCAGGTAGGGGATCGCGCGCTTGTGCTCGGGCGCGAACAGCCCCTCGGCGGCAAGCTGCTTCTTGCGCTCCTCCAGCAAAGCCATCCAGGCGCCGAGGCCCGCCGGCTCCAGGCTCTCGACCACGATCTGGTACGACGATTTGCCCGCGAAGGTGGTGATGCGCCCGGTGGCGATCACCTCCAGCCCCTCCTGGGGCCGCTGGCGCAGGCGCCCGAACACGCCCTTCCAGACCACCGCATCGATGCGCGCCTGCCCGTCCTTCAGCGAGAAGTAGGCATGGCCCGAGCCGTGCTGCCCGCGATAGCCCGAGATCTCGCCGCGCAGGCGCACATGGCCGAACGCGTCTTCGAGGGTGCGCTTCAGCGCGCCCGCGAGGTCGCCCACCGACCATTCGGGCTGGTTCGCATTCAGCACGCTGGTCGGCGGGATGTCCGTCGCGGGCGGGGCGGCGGGGCGCGGGGGTGGAACGAGGGGCATGGTGGGAGGCTAATGCATGAGGCCGCGGCACGGAAGCATCCAGGCTCGCCGCCTACTCCACCGCGAGCTCGCGCGGCCCCTCCGAGATCGCCACGGGCGGCACGAGGAGCGACAGGAGCAGGGTCAACACGGCGATCGCAAAGACGGTCCAGAACGTCCCGTGGAGCGCATGCTGCAGCCCGGCCCGGATCGCCTCGCCGCCAGCGCCGAAGCTCGACGGATCGTCGAGCAGGCGCCGGAGTTCATCCGAACTGACCGTGGCCCCGCTCGTCGGATGCGCCAGCCGGTAGTTCAGGACGGCGCCGAGCGCAGTCGCGCCGAGCGTCGAGCCCAGGTTGCGCGCAAAAATGTTCGACGCGGTGGCAGCCCCGCGCTGCGCCCAGGCGACGCTGTCCTGGATGATCACGATGGCGGCGGTGGACAGGAAGCCCATGCCCAGCCCCATCACGATCGAGCCCGCAGCCGCCACGGCGGGTGAAGTCGATGGCCCCAGGGCGACGAACGCGGTGGCCCCGAGCGGCAGGAGTACCGCGCCGACCAGCAGGATCGGGCGCAGGCCGAAGCGCACGAAGCTGCGCGCCGCGGTCGTCGCGCCGATCGGCCAGCCCAGCACCATCAGGGTCAGGGTCAGGCCGGCGATCAGCGGCGATTGCTGCAGCACGCCCTGGACGTACATCGGCAGGAAGGCCGTGAGCCCGATCACCGTCATGCCGGACAGGAGTGTCGCGGTGTTGGCGGTGGCGATCGGCCGCTGCATCCACCGGCGGATGTCGAGCATCGGGTCGGGCGCGCGGCGCTCCTGCAGCACGAACAGGAGCGCGGCGACCACGAAGGCCACGCCTGGCCAAAGCGCTGCTGCAGCCGACTCGCCCGCCTGGGTCAGCGCGATCATCAAAGCCGCGATCGCGGCGGTGAACAAGCCTGCGCCGATCACGTCGATCTGGCGGCTGCGGCGCTCGACGCCCTCGTGCAGGAACCGGAGGAACAGGCCCGCCGCGATGAGACCGATCGGCAGGTTGATCCAGAAGATCCACGGCCAGCTCAGATGGCCGATGATCAGCCCGCCGACCAGCGGGCCGGCCACCGACGAGATGCCCCAGACGCTGGCGAGATAGCCCTGGACCCGGCCGCGCTCCCGCGCCGAATAGAGATCCCCGACCACCGTCAGGCTCACCGGCTGGATCGCCCCCGCGCCGATCCCCTGCACCAGGCGGAACAGGATCAGCGAGGGCATCGACCACGCGAGGCCGCAGAGCAGCGAGCCGAGGAGGAACACCGCGATGCCGAACAGCAGGACCGGCCGGCGCCCGTAGAGGTCGGACAGCTTGCCGAACACCACCGTGGTGGCCGTCTGGGTCAGCAGGAAGGACGCGAACACCCAGGCATAGAGGTGGAGATCCCCGAGCTGACCGGCGATCTGCGGCATCGCGGTCGAGACGATCGTCGCCTCGATGGCGATCATGAACATCGCCGCCATCACCGCGGCGAGGACCAGGGGGCGGTGCGTCTCAGGGGGTGTCGGCATTAGACCGATCTAGGCCCAGCGCGGCTCACAACCTAGCATCGCCGCGAGGGAGCAGCTCCGTTGGGGCGACGTGCGTGCGCGATCACACATCGGTGACGCGGGCCCACCGCGCCGACGAAGGGGCCTGCGGCAACCGTATCCCCTGCGATATTTGCAGATCTCCGACGAAGATCGGCAGGGGCGGCAGAGCGCGACAAGTCCAATCTCCCGTGCGGGCTACAATATTCACGGATCGGGAACTGGAAGCGCACGTCTCCCTCCCCCCTTTGCGGGGGAGGGAGTTGCGCGCCCGCCCGTCAGCCCTATCCAACCCGAATTTGCGTCCGCAAGACCCTGCTGCGGAGGCCTCTCTCCAAAGTCTGGCAACCCGATCAGCGAGCCCCGGCCTCCTCGTTCGAGTCGAGGTCGCGCCCGCGGGTCTCCGGCATCAGGAAGGCCGCGACCGTCCCAATGAGGCTGAAGGCCGCGAGGTAGTAGGCGGGCGTAAGCCGGTCCCCGGTCGTGGCGATCAGCCAGTTCACCACGAAGTTGGTGCTGCCGCCGAACACCGAGACCGAGACCGCGTAGACGATCGACAGGCCGGCGCTGCGCACCGCCCGGGGCAGGGCCTCCGGGATGCCGACGATCACCGCGGCAGCGTTGATGGAGGAGAGCGCCGAGAGCAGGAACGTCACCGCGTAGACGCTGGCCGCGCTCGGCGCCTGCACCACCCAGGCGAAGGCCGGGACCGCCAGGATCAGGATCAGCGCCCGCGGCCAGATCATGACGGGCCGCCGGCCGATCCGGTCGGCCAGCCAGCCGCCCAGCAGCGGGAACGCCACCGAGGCGAGCCCCAGCGCGATCGGCACCGCGGTTGCGGCGGTCTCGCTCAGGCCGAGCGTCGCGCCGGCATAGACCGGCATGTTGGTGCCGATGGCGTTCGAGACGGTCGAGGCGGAGATCACCAGGAAGGTCACACCGAGCAGCCGGCCGTGGTCGCGCAGGAGCCGGCCGACCACCGCGAGGGTCGAGTCGGCCGCGTTCGGATCCGCCTCGACGCCCGCCGTCTCCGGCAGGTGGCTGCGGATGACGAGGCCGACCGGCACGACGCCGAGACCCAGCACGAACATCAGCCGCCAGCCCCACTCGCTCATCGCCTGATCGCCGACGACGAGCGCCAGGGTGGTGGCCACGATCCCGGCGAACAGGGCGGCGCAGCCCTGGCTGGCGATCTGCCAGCTGGTCACGAAGCCGCGCCGGTCCGGGGGTGCGGCCTCCAGCAGGTAGGCGGTGGACGGGCCGACCTCGCCGCCGAGCGCCAGGCCCTGGATCAGCCGCCCCGCGATGACGATCACCTGCGCCCAGCCGCCGATCGCCGCGTAGGACGGGCAAACGGCCAGCATCAGCATGCCGAGCGCCATGAGCGCGATCGTGATCAGCATCGCGGGTTTGCGCCCGGCGCGATCGGCGAAGGCGCCGATCAAGGCCCCGCCGATCGGCCGCATGACGTAGCCGATGCCGAACAGCGCCAGCGATGCGAGCAGGCTGTGGGTCGGGTCGGCCGCCGGGAAGAACGCCGCCCCGATGGGCTTGGCGAAGAAGGCGTAGACCGTGAAGTCATAGAACTCGAGCGCGTTGCCCAGCACCACGGCGCCGACCGCCTTGCGGTCCAGGGCCGGATGCGCGGCGGCGCCGGGATGGGCTCCGGTCCGGGCGTCCATCACCGCCCCCCGTTGATCGGATGCTCGGCGATGCCGCCCGTTATGGGCTCGGCGCCGTCCGCCAGCGCCGCATCGTAACCAGCGAGCCAGAGCGCGCGGGCCTGCGTGCCCTCGGCGTAGGGGCAGGCCTCCCGCGCCAAGCCCTTGGCGGGCGCAGCCTGGCCGAGCGCATGCGCGTCGAGGTCGTTCGGGGGTGTGTCCATCGTGGCGCAGATCCTGATCACTCGCGGTCGACGCGATGTAGGGCGCTTGAGCGCATCGCGCCGCTGTCAGTGCAGGATCGGATCGTCCGTGGTCGGAATGGCGACCACCTCGCTGAACGGAAATTCCAGCACGATGTCGCCAGCCGCATCGGCGACGATCAGGCAGGCGGTCAGGAGCCGGGCTTGGTCCCCCTGCTCGCGCAGGGCCGCACGGATCGTGTCGCGTGCCCTGTCCCAGGCTGCGTCCGGGTCGCGCAGCTCGACGCCGGTCGGATCGCTGATCAGGTCGTCGCCGATCTGCGTGTGGAAGAAATAGCGCGGCATGATCCCGTCACCTCCGAGAACGGGCCCCGGGCGGGGCACGGCGCTCACGTGGTGATCCGGGCCGGCCAGCGCACGCAAGGCCGCGGCTCAGCCGTTGGCCGACCGCATTTCTGTAGGCACGGGGACCGGCCGTAGGGTGCGCACCTGTGCGGATCCGGCGTTTGCGCGCTGATGCTTCTCCATCACCATCAGCGGCCGCAATTCGGGCTCCGCGAAATCGAGCAATCGGGCATTGCGCCAGCGCGGCTTTCCGGCGCCACGGCCGAACCACCGGGGCTTCTCCTCCTCGACCAGCAGCACGAGCCGCCCCGTCCAGGATTTTCGAAACCAGAAGCGCCCGGTCAGCGACATGGTCTGGTTCCTCGCACAGAGCGCCTGCCGCGCAGGCCAAGAACAATCTTGGCCGCAGCATCGCCTGTCGATAGCGGATTTGACCGGGCAAGTCTTGATTGATCGGCCGGACGCATGCGTGGATCGTCGCTGTCCACAGGGCCCCGGGGAGCCCCCTAACCCACGATATGGCGGACGATCAGCAGCATCACGATCAGCCAGACCAGGCCCGATACGCCGTACACGAAGCCCCGCAGCAAGGCGGATTCCAGTGCAACATGGGCGGACGCGCCATCCCGCGCGGGCAGCCTGTGCTCCCTCGGCGGCAGCCGCGCGGATGGGGTCGCGGCGAGCAGGCGCGTCAGGCTTGTCGGAAGCGGTCGTTCGTCGGTCTGCACGGCATCATGAGGCTTACAGGACGGGCGACCGGGGCCACAAGCCGGCCCGTGACCGATGAGGCCTTCGTACGGTGTCTCGGTCCCCGAGCCGGCCCGCGGCGTGGCTTCGATGTGCCGCACCGAGCCGGGATCGCGATGATGCACTCAGGCTTTGCCGGTCGCCGTCGCGGTCGGGCGGGGGGCCGGGCCGGGTGGGACCGTTGCGCCTTGGCTGTAACTTCAATTAGACCTATTCCAGGCAGGACCATTCTGCCCACAGTGCTGCCGCGACGGCGGCCAATAGGAGGAAATCCATGCGTTCACTCGTTCTCGGCGCCGTCCTTGCCGTTCTGGTTCCGCTCTCGGTTCAGGCCCAGGAGGCCGGAGACGCGGCCGCCGGCGAGAAGGCGTTCGCCCCCTGCAAGGCTTGCCACAACTTTCAGAAGAATGGCGTCGGACCTGATCTGAAGGGCGTCGTGGGCCGCAAGGCGGGCACCTACGAAGGCTACAGCTACTCGGCGGCCCTGAAGAATTCGGGCATCACCTGGGACGAGGCCAATCTGCACGAGTGGCTGAAGAACCCGAAGGCGAAGGTGCCCGGCACCAAGATGATCTTCCAGGGCTATCCGGACGATAAGAAGATCAACGACGTGATCGCCTACCTGAAGACGCAGTCCTAAGTTCCGTCCGCACGGATTGTGACCCCGGGGGTGGCCGAAGGGCCGCCCCCGACCTGTTTCGGGACCGCTGAAGTCCGTACCCGATCGCGCCGCCATCGTGCGCCGCTGTGCACCCTGGTCGCGACACGCCCTCTCGAGCCGAACCGGTGCGCGGGCGGCAGGGAGCGCTCTAATCCGCGATGATGCCGGCCTGCAGGCCCATCCGCAGCGTCACAAGATCGTGAAGCAAGGCCTTCCGGCCCTCCGTATCGAGGCCGGTCAAGCCGCCGGCATCGTCGGGGATGCAGGCGAGGACGTCGCGCAGCTTGGCGCCGGCCGGTGTCAGGAAGATGCTGACCTGCCGCTCATCGACCCGGTCCCGGGCCCGACGCACGCGGCCCGACGCTTCGAGGCGCTTCAGCAACGGGGTCAGCGTGCCGGAATCGAGGAACAGGCGGTTGCCGATCTCCTTGACCGACAGGCCGTCCTGTTCCCACAGCACCAGCAGCACGAGATATTGTGGATAAGTCAGCTCGTAGCGGCCGAGGAGGTTGCGATAGGCGCGGCCGAAGGCGTGTGCGGCGGCGTAGACCGCAAAGCACAGCTGGTTGTCGAGCCGCTGCCGCTCCTGCTGCGTCGACGGGTCGACGGTTGCATGATCCGACTGGTTCGGCACAGCGCCGCTCTGCAGAGCAGTCGGGCCTGGCATGGATTGATCTCTCTCTGGTAAAGTCTGGCTCGCGTACCGGTATGGCGATCCGTCACATTTAGGCAGTTCGGCATACAAGAACAATCGTCGCAAGCGTCAGGGCACGCGCCGCGTCATTGCGACAGGACATGGTTGCCGACGCTGAAACGCCCCCGACGCCGTCTGGGCTTCCCGTAAACGCCCTTGTGACCGGCCGTTCCGCGACAGTCCGTCAGCCGTCCATCAACGGGTGCAGATCCCGGACCATCGCCTTCAGGCGCTCATCGAGCACGTGGGTGTAGATCTGGGTGGTCGAGATATCGGCGTGGCCGAGCAATTCCTGGACGATGCGCAGATCGGCCCCGTTCTGCAGCAGATGACTGGCGAAGGCGTGGCGCAGCACGTGCGGGCTCACGCGGTCCGGCCGCAATCCGGCCGCCAAAGCTGCGGCCTTCAGGTCGCGGGCGAAGGCCTGCCGGGTCAGATGGCCGCTGTCGCTGTCGGCGGGGAAGAGCCACGGGCTTTCCTCCGGCACCGCCGAAAGATGGACCGTCATGGCGGCGCGGGCCGCGTCGGTGAGCGGCACGAGGCGCTCGCGTCCGCCCTTGCCCTTGACGATCAGGTATCGCTCGCGGCTCGCCCCCGCAGCCCGGGGCAGGGAAACGAGTTCGGATACGCGCAGGCCCGTGGCGTAGAGGAGTTCGAGCAGGCACATCATCCGGCGCGCCCGCCGGGCCGGGCCGGGCGCCTGTTCGGCGTCGGCAGCCGCCTGCGCGACGGCCAGGAGGCGGTCGACCTCGACCACCGACAGGATCTTGGGCAGCGTGCGGCCCTGGCGCGGTCCCGAGACCGCGACGCTCGGGTCGACCTCGGCGAGACCCTCGGCGTACAGGAACTTGTGGAAACCGCGCACGCAGGACAGGCGCCGCGCCGCCGACGAGGCCTTGAGACCGCGCGTCTCCAGATCGACCAGGAAGGCGCGCAGCGTCCCGGCATTCACGGCATCGCGGGCGATCCCCGAACGGACGAGGTAGGCCAGATAATCATCCAGGTCGCGCCGATAGGCGGCCAGGGTGTTGGCGCTGGCACCGCGCTCGGCGGCCAGCATGTCGAGATAATCGGCGACCTCGGTGCTGGACGCCCCGTCGCCGCCGCCGTCCTCCGTCGCGCTCAACGGTTGCCGGGCTGCAGCTTCGAGGCGGGGATGGCCACGCTCATCTCCCGCGGCGTCGGCTGAATGAAGGTCGCGAGCGCGAACATCGCCGCGAAGACGAGACCCGCCAGGATCGCAAGGGTGGCGAAGAAACGGAACAGGGTCGGCACGTCGGTCGAACCTCGGGCAGACGATACGGTCGGCGGGGGAAAACGGGCGGCGGCTTTTCCCAACCGACGCGGGTGCCCGGTTTCGACCATGCGAACAAGGCGCTGACAAGGCCCACAACGACACAGCGATGCGTTTCGCTGGCCGCTTGAATCGCGCTAAGAGCCTGCCGCAGGATGGAGGATCGCCCGGCGCCGTGCGCCCGGTGCGGCCAAGGGGGCACCGAATCGAAGCGGTGCGACGGATGTTGGAAGCGGCGGTACACGGGGTGATGCAGGAGTCGGTGGGCGAGGCGGAGGGTGGCGAACCGATCGAGGCGCGGCTGCGCCGCGCGCTCGGCCTGCGCTCGATCGTGCTCGTGGGGTTGATGGGAGCCGGAAAGAGCACCGTCGGCCGGCGCCTCGCGAGCCGCCTGGGTCTGATCTTCAAGGACGCCGACATCGAGATCGAGGCGGCGGCCGGTCTGACCATCCCCGACATCTTCGCCATCTACGGCGAGCCGAGCTTTCGCGACGGCGAGGAGCGCGTGATCTCGCGCCTGTTGCGGGCCGGGCCCCTGGTGCTGGCCACTGGCGGCGGCGCCTATCTGCGTGAGGCCACCCGCCTGCGCATCACGGAATCGGCGATCTCGGTCTGGCTCAAGGCCGACCTCGACGTCCTGATGCGGCGGGTGCGCAAGCGGGGCAACCGACCGCTCCTCCAGACCGAGGACCCCGAGGCGACGATGCGCGAGCTGATGGCGGTCCGCCACCCTGTCTACGCCGCGGCCGACGTGATGGTGATCTCGCGGGAGGTCTCGCACGACCGGGTCGTGCAGGACGTGCTGGAGGCGCTGGACGCGCATCTCAGCGGCGAACGCTCGATCTCGCTCGCCGCGCAGTAGGAATTCATTGACCGTGACCGAGCCCACGCCCCGCCCCGAGCCGCTGACCGTCCACGTCCCCCTCGACGGCGGCCGTGCCTACGACATCCGGATCGGGCGCGGCCTGATCGATACGGCGGGCGAGGCGGTGGCCGCACTCGGCGGCCGCCGGGCCGCGATCGTCACGGACGAGACTGTCGGGGCGCTCTATGCCGGCCGCCTGCGGGAGAGCCTGGAGCGGGCCGGCCTGCAGGCGGGCGTGGTGACGGTGGCGCCCGGCGAAGGCTCGAAATCCTACGCGGGCTACGCCGCGGTCTGCGACGGGCTGCTCGGCCTCAAGGTGGAGCGTGGGGACCTCGTGGTGGCGCTCGGCGGCGGCGTGGTCGGCGACCTCGCGGGGTTCGCCGCCGCAACCCTGCGGCGGGGCGTGCGCTTCGTCCAGGTGCCCACCAGCCTGCTCGCGCAGGTCGATTCCTCGGTCGGCGGCAAGACCGGCATCAACGCGCCCCTCGGCAAGAACCTGATCGGCGCCTTCCATCAGCCCCGCCTCGTGCTGGCCGATACCGCGACCCTCGACACCCTGTCGGAGCGCGAGATGCGCGCCGGCTACGCCGAGGTCGCCAAGTACGGGCTGATCGCCGATTCGGGCTTCTTCGATTGGTGCGAGGTGAACTGGCGGGGCATTTTCGCCGGTGGACCGGAGCGCGAGGCGGCCGTGGCGGCCTGCTGCCGCGCCAAGGCTGCGGTCGTGACCCGCGACGAGCGGGAGGATGGCGAGCGCGCCCTGCTCAATCTCGGCCACACCTTCGGGCATGCCCTTGAACGCCTGACCGGCTACGATTCGGCGCGACTGGTCCATGGCGAGGGCGTCGCGATCGGTCTCGCGCTGGCGTTCCGCTTCTCGGCCCGGCTCGGCCTGTGTGCCGGCCAGGAGGCCGGCCGCGTCGCCAACCATCTGGCGCTCGCGGGCCTGCCGACCCGCCTCCAGGCGGTCCCGGGCGGGTGCGGCGGCGCCGAGGCGATCGTGGACGCGATGGCGCAGGACAAGAAGGTGCGGGACGGCGCACTGACCTTCATCCTCGCCCGCGGAATCGGCCAGAGCTTCATCGCGCCGGGCGTGGACCGGTCCGCGGTGACGGCCTTCCTGCGCGACGAGCTGACCGCCCAATCCGACGCGTGATCGCGATCCGGCGCGGCTCCGGCCTTGCCTAAAGCAGGGCGGGCCGCTATGAGCCTGCCACGTCCGAAGCGCTCGATCGCGCGCCGGGCATGGCCTCCGTTGGGGCCCGGGCCGCAATAGCTCAGCTGGTAGAGCACCTCATTCGTAATGAGGGGGTCGGGGGTTCGAATCCCTCTTGCGGCACCACCAACTCCTCGTTCTCCACCGCGCTCCAGTCCGCCCGGATACGCCGTCCCTCTGGGATGCGGAGCGTGAACCCCCGCGCGTCGAAGAATTCGAGGAGCGGCATCGTGAGATTCCGCCCGATGCCGGCGGCCTCGCGGAACTGCCCCACGGTCAGAAGTCCCTCCGGATGCTGCGCCGCCACGTCCCGGGCGATCCGCGCAAGGTCGGTGAGGATTACCGGCGGAATGTAGTAGCTCTTCGAAATCCGGTGGAGCCAGCCGATGCGGCCGATCTTGTCGAGGAGCGGGCGCAAGACATCCGGATCGCGCCCGAGCCGTTCGGCGAGGAGCGCGAGCCGGGGCTGATCGCGCCCGGCCGCGTCCAGAACGGCCCGGATCGCAGCGTAGAGCGCGGCGTCGGCCGGTTGCAGGCGTGCGATGTGGCCCGAACGGTGGAACAGCCGGCCGCTGCGCGCGATCAGGCCATCCCGCAGAAGCCGGTCGAGGGCCGTTGCGAGGACCGGCCGGTCCGGGTCCGGCATCGCACCGGCGATTTCTTCGACCAGCAGGCCGGGATTGTCGGGTGCATCGGCATGAGCCCGGTCGAGGTCCGCCAGCACGCGCAGGACCAGTGCCGCGACCCGCGCCCCGGAGAAGGCCAGCCGCGCCGCGCCGGCCTTGATCACGACCGCGCCGAGGTCCGCCGCCAGGGCCTCTCCCGTCTCGGGCGGCAGGTTGCGCAAGCGAGCGAAGCGGCCGAGGTCGATGCCGGTTTCCGACGCGGCGAGCAGGGACTCCAGCGCCCGGCGATCGTCCGCCCGATCGAGCGCCTCCACGACGGCACGCCGTCCGGGAGCCCAGGCGCCGCGGCGCGGCCCATCGATGTCGATGACCCGGCCGCCGCCAAGGGTGCGTGTCGCCGAGATGTCGCGCAGGATGAAGCGGTCGCCGGCCAGCGCGCCGAGCCCCGCATCCAGCGTGAGGATCGCGTGGGCTGCCGCACCGGGGGATACTGCGCCATGGGCCTCCAGCAGCACCCGGCCGGTGACCGCGGCGGCGCCGAGATGCACGTGGACGGGCGCGCGATGCCGCAACGGCCGCGCCGAGCCGGGCAGGAGACGCAGCGCCACGTCGAGGCGAACGGTCGGCCCGTGAAGGTCCGGCGCCAGGATCCAGTGGCCGCGGCCGACCGCCTCCCGCGTGAGTCTTGGGCCGGTCAGGTTGAGGGCGCAGCGTTCCCCGGCCTGCGCCGAGCCGGCCTCGCCGTCGCGGACGCGGATCGCGCGGACCCGCGCCTCGTATCCGCCGGGGGAGACCAGCAGCCGGTCGCCCACGCGAACCGTGCCGGCATACACGGCGCCGGTCACCACGAGGCCCGCCCCCGGCACCGTGAAGTGGCGATCGACGGCGAGGCGAAATCCGCGTGCGGCGACATCGGTTTCGCCGGCGTGACCCATGGCTTCGAGATGGCTGGCGAGGTCGGCGATCCCGGCTCCTGTCAGGGCCGAGCAGGGCAGGATCGGCGCAGCGGCGAGCCCGGTTTCGGCGAGCAACGTGCCGATCTCCGCGGTCACGGCGGCGATGCGCGCCGGGTCCGCCCGGTCGGTCTTGGTGATCGCCACGACCCCGCGGCTCAACCCCAGGAGGTCGAGGATCGCGACGTGCTCGCGGGTCTGCGGCATGATCCCGTCGTCGGCCGCGACCGCGAGCAGCGCACAGGCGACGCCGGTGGCGCCCACCACCATGGTGCGTACCAAGCGCTCGTGACCCGGAACGTCGACGAAGCCGATCGGCGTTTTGAGGAGCCCGCCCTCCGGCGCGTAGGCGAAGCCGAGATCAAGGGTGATGCCCCGGGCCTTCTCCTCGGGCAGCCGGTCGGCGTCGATACCGGTGAGCGCCTTCACCAGCGCGGTCTTGCCGTGATCGATATGCCCCGCTGTCGCGACGATCATGCGGCCCGCGCGTGTTCAACCCGATTGAGGACCGGCGCGGATCACTCCGCGCCGGTTGGTTGTGTTGTCAGCCCTTGATGCGGGTCTCGGCGAGTTCGGACATGCAGGTGTCGTAGGCCGTGAACGCCACCCGGTCGGAGACCGCGAACAGCGTGAACGGTGAATACAGGAACAGGGCCTTGGACCTGTCCTGGATGTACCGTTCCACCTCCCGAACGACCTCCTCCGTCCGCTCTGCCGGCGTGTGCAGGAGCTTCTCGTAGAGGGCGTCGAACTCCGGATCCTCCGGACCCTGGCGCAGGGTCGCGTCCTTGCCGAAGAACTCGCGGTGCACGCAGGCGACCGGATATTGCGGCGTCCAATCGAAATACCATTCGATCTTGACGTCGAAATCCTCCGGCAGGGCGCCGCGATCGCTGACGAAGCGCGCCGAGAGGCCGATCTTGGACAGGCATTGCCCGATCGCCGCGACCACGCCTTGCCAGCTCGGCGAGGCGACGATCATGATCTCCCGTCCACCGAGGCCCGCCTTCTCCAGAACCGCGCGTGCGGCCTCCGGATCGTGCGGGATCGGGCTCATGCCAGGATCGGCCCCGTAGCGGCCGGGCTGGATGAAGGCCGGGATCACCGTGCCGTAGCCGTGCGCGCCCTGGTCGAGCACGAACTGCCGATCGATGGCGCGGTTGAGGGCCTGCCGCACGGCGGGATCGCGCCAGACGGAATCGGGCTTGGTCTCGTTGAAGACGCCGGTGAGGATCGTCTTGGCCTTCTTCGTCTGGATCCTGCCCTTGTCGCTCTGCGGAAAGGTTTTGGCCTCCGCGGGCGTCAGGTCGAACACCACGTCCACACGGCCGTCACCGGACGCCACGGACTTGATGCCCTCATCCTTACCGATGCCGTTGTCGTAGACGATCCGGACCGTCGGCTTGCGCTCCGGGTTCCAGTAGGTCGGGTTGGGCTCCATCACGACACGATCGGAGCGGGAGTCGATCAGCGAGACACCCTCGGTAAGCACGAACGGGCCAGTCCCCCACGGACCGGGCGCGTCGATGACTCACCAATGGCCTTCGGCCGATCCCGTCTTCGGGTCGATGAAGCCCCATTCGTTCCAGAAGCGTGTCGACGGCAGGTGCATGCCGCGCAGCTTCATCAGAGCCGCGGAATCGCCACCGGGGAAGCGCATGCGGATGGTCCGATCATCCACCGCCTCGCAGGTGACGTCCCGGGCGAAGTTCAGGAAGGCGCCCGGCGGATGCGGGTTGGTCCATTCCTGCACCTTGTCGAAGCCGAGCTTGAACATCGCGGCGTTGTACGGCTCGCCATCCTGATAGACGGCATCGCGCATCTTGAGTTCGAGGGTCTCGCCGTCGAGCCACCGCCAGGATTCCGCGAGGCTCGGCTGGCCGATCCCGTCGTGATCGACGCGATTGGCCTCTTCCATCGTGTTCCAGGTGATCGATAGCCAGTTGACCGGCGACGGATCCACCACCGTCACCGTGTTGTGAGGTCCCCAGGCGTTGCCGCCTCCGGGATCCCCGGTCGCTTGCGCGTCCATGTCTCCTCCTTGATCCGACATCCGCTGAGGTGCGGGCGCCGTCCGGTTCCGGTTGGGCCGGATGAGGGGAAAGATAGTGCGCTATGGCATTGCCCTCAATCGATCCGGTCTCGGCAATTGGGAGGGGGGCGGTTCCATCGCGTCGCGGTGAAAATCGCCGAGATAACAGGCCGAACTCAGGCTCGCAGTGCCGCGGTTCTCAGCAGAACGAATTCGAATAGGCGGGATATGCCGCGGAATATTTTGAGCTTATGCATAGATGCGCCCCTCAAAACGATTTTTTTATGAATAAGAAAATTACTAATCTCAGTTTTATCAAATGATGTGGCGGGTAAAAGATCCGATTTATAGCTTTAGTATGCAATTACCGCCCGATCTGAATTGTAAAAATAACTTACAATTGAAAAACGGGGGCCTTTTTTATTTCTATATCTTCGATACTTCTTCGATGGACTCAAAGATCGGAATGTTTTAACGACCACGCACGGCTCATCAACAAATCGTGAAAGCGAGAATTTCGAATCCATGCTTGTGACGCGGAGCGATCATTCTCTGAGTCCGTCCGTCAGCCGGCACGATCCTGTCCGAACGCCGATCGTGATCGTACTGGGCATGCATCGCAGCGGAACCTCGTTGTGCTCGCAGGTGCTCAGTCTCTTGGGCCTGGATATGGCCGACGATGTCGGGCAACACCCAAACAACCAGGCGGGACACTGGGAACGCTGGGAAATTGTCGAGTTCCACGATCGTGTCCTACGGCTCCTCGGGCGCGATTACTGGTCCGGGACCCATGACTTTCCCTTGCCGAGCGGCTGGTGGGCGCAGCCCGAAGTTCGCGCCATTCAACGTGAACTCGAAGACTTCATCCGGACACGGATGCGGCCGGGGCATCCGTTCGGTTTCAAGGATCCGAGGACGGCACGCCTCCTCCCGCTCTGGACACCGATTTTCCGCGCCCTGAATCTGGATCCGCGATTCGTGTTCTGCGTACGAAGCCCATCGCAGGTGGCACGCTCGCTGAACGACCGCGACGGCCTCCCCCTTGCGACCGGCGAGTATCGCTGGGCGGTCTACAATGCGGATTGCTGGCGCAACCTACGCACCGAGCCCTGCACCATCGTGTACGATGCGTGGTTCACGGACCCGGACCGGACGTTGGATCGTCTCCTCGCCTTCCTTTCCGACGTGGTCGACGTGGATCGAGCCTCGATCGCGCAGTCCCTCGAGACGCGGATCGACAGGTCACTCCGCCACGACGGGCTGACCCCGAAGAGCGCCCAGCAACCGGCGCTGCGTTATTTCTATGAGTTACTGAGCCAATCGGAAAAGACGTCCGCGACTCACGCCGCCATTGCCCGATTTGTCGAGCAGTTTACTGCCTTCCAGCAGATTCTCCCATTCGAGGGACGAGTAAAGGCAGCAGAGGACCACGAGTCCGCTCAGACCGCGGGGGGGGAGCGCATCCGGGCAGTTGGGACCGAACGGGAACAGCAAGCCGCTGAATTGGACGTCCTTCGCACATCCTTGGACCAAGCGAGGATTGAGTTCCAAACGGCTCGCCAGGAGAGCGAGTCATGGGGCGCGCAGCACGACGCAGCCGTACAGGCCCAGCAGGAGGCCGTGCAGGCGCGGGACGAGGCTGTCGCGGAGGCCGAACGGCACGCCAGAGACGCAGAAGCCGCACGCCGGGACAGCGAGTCATGGCGCGCGCAGCACGACGCCGCCGTGCAGACGCGGGACGAGGCCGTCGCGGAGGCCGAACGGCACGCCAGAGAAACAGAAGCCGCACGCCGGGACAGCGAGTCATGGCGCGCGCAGCACGGCGCCGCTGTGCTGGCCCGGCACGAGGCAGTTGCGGAGGCCGCACGGCACGCCAGAGACGCACAAGCTCTTCGCCGGGACAGCGAGTCATGGCGCGCGCAGCTCGACGCCGCCGTGCAGGCGCGGGACGAAGCCGTCGCGGAGGCTGAACGGCACGCCAGAGACGCAGACGCTGCACGCCGGGACCTCGAGGCGCAGGGCATGCGGTACGCAGCGGCGATCGCCGAAGCCGAGGCGGAGATCCGGCGCCACCGCGACGCCCATGCCGGCCTCCATCAATGGGCGGCGGCCTTCCAGAACGGGATCGCGTCCTCGTGGAGCTGGCGTCTGACCCGGCCGCTCCGCCGCGTCGGGTTTGCCCGCGCGATCCTTCCTCCCCACCCGGACCACATCGACTCCTGACGGCGCTCCGATGCCCGGAGTTGGTGGGCATGCGTACGGACCCTCGCTCGGGATCGAGCAGACTTGAGGCGAGATTGAGTAAGACTATCCGATGGCAAACCTACGCGCCGCGTGAGGCGCGCTGGGCGCAGCTTGGCCAGCGGCCGGCGATCGCTTGGCTGACCGGCTTACCGGGCTCTGGCAAGACCACGATCAGTGATGCGGTGGATCGGGAACTGGCGGCGCATGGACGGCATGTCTGCGTGCTCGACGGGGACAATCTGCGTCACGGACTCTGCAGCGATCTCGGATTCAGCGCCGCAGACCGAGCCGAGAACGTGCGCCGGACCGCCGAAGTCGCGCGGCTGATGGCGGAGGCCGGGCTCGTGGTCATCGTGTCGCTGATCTCGCCGTTCCGGACAGACCGCGCGCGCGCGCGGGAGATCGCCGGAGACCTGCCATTCTTGGAGGTCTACGTCGATACATCCGTCGCGGTGTGTGAGACCCGCGATCCGAAGGGGCTGTACGCGCGGGCGCGGACCGGAGAGATCTCCGCCTTCACCGGCGTGTCGGCGCCCTACGAAATACCGGAGGCGCCGGACCTGACCCTGCGCACGCAGGGGCTCACGGTCGCGGCGTCGGCGCAACCTCTGTGCACGAGGCTGATGCAGCTCTGCGCAAACACGTGATCGGCGGAGCGCTTTATCCGGGGCATCCTGACGACTGACGGTGCAGAGCGGCGGTGTCGTTCGGATTCGCAGTGACCGAAAACGACGATCGGGTCGCTCATACCATCGCCAGCACCGCCGCGATCACCGCCACGCCGACGGCGAGCCAGACCGCATAATCGCCGATCAACCCGCTATGCAGGATCTCCAGCGCGCGCGTCGGCGCCGACTGTGTGGCGCTCACCGGCCGGACCACGAAGGCCGGCAAGCGCTTTCGGAACAGCCCGTAGCCGGCCCCCGCCAGGGCCGCCGCCACCGAGACCCACGGCAGCCAGCCCGGCCCCTCGGCCAGCATTCCGGCTTCCGGCCGGTGCATGAAGGCCGAGACGGCCCGGGGGAGGGCGTGCGCGATCGGGCCCGCCGGGAGCGCGACGTCGACCGCCAGCAGCGCGCAGCACGGGGCCAGCATCAGCCAGAGGGGCCGGTTGGCTTTCTCGCGCTCATCCGCACTCGGCGCACCGGCCTCGTCGCCGGGATCGGGCCCGAGCCCGAGGAAGATGCGACCCGCCGCCCGCAGCACCGCCGCCCCGGTCAGCGCGGCGCCGATCGCGGTGGCGGCGAGCGCGATCCCGTGCCCCTGCTGCGACAGCGCCCCCTGGACGAGGCGAGTGCCCTGGTCGAGAATCCCGATCGGCAGGCCGCAGAGCAGGAGGCCGGCCAGCCCCATGGCGATCCCGGCCGGCCAGATCCCGCGGCCGAGGCCCCGCAGGGCGATCTCGTCGATGCTTGCCTGCGTGGCGAGCAGGATGCCGGCGATCATGAACAGGGCGCCCTTCACCAGCCCGTGGCCGACCACGTAGACCAGCATCCCGCCGGTGCCGCCGGCCGAGAGCGCGCCGAGGCCGGTCAGCATGATCCCGGCATGCGAGATCGTCGAGAAGGCGAGCATCCGCTTGAGGTGGCGTTGCAGCAGGGCCATCCAGCCGCCGAGCAGGGCCGTGGCGCTGCCCAGCCCGATCAGCAGCACCGGCAGGGCACCCTGGACCTGATCGGAGCCCCCGAACACGACGGCGCTCACCTTCGCGAGGCCGAACAGCCCGAGCGAGACCATCGAGCCGGAGAAGATCACCGAAACCGGGCTCGGCGCCACCGCATGGGCGTCGGCGAGCCAGAACTGGAACGGAACAATCGATCCCTTGATCATCAGGGCCGCCGCCACGAGGCAGAAGGCCCCCGCCACCACGGGGCTGCGGCCGCCCTGGGCGATGGAAGCCGCCATGCCGTCGAAATCGAGCGTCCCGGTCTGCGCGTAGATCAACCCGATGCCGCCGAGCATCAGGAAGCCCGCGAGGCTGTTGACCACGGTGAAGTTGATGGCTCCCGCGAGCGAGGATTCCGCGAGGTGATAGGCCGTGAGCGCGAAGGCCGCGACGCTCATCACCTCGAACCACACGAACAGGTTGAACATGTCCCGGGTGAAGCAGAACCCGACCATGGCGGCCAGGAACAGCAGCATCAGGATGTGGAAGTGCCCGTGGGTGCGGTCGAAGAAGCCCCAGGCGAACACGAAGGTCAGGGCGTAGAGCAGCCCGATGAAGGCCGCGATCCAGCCGCTCGCCGCATCGACCGAGAAGCCGATCCCGAGATGGACGCCGTCGCGCGGCTCCCAGCCGCCGAACCAGTAGACGAGGGGGCCGTCGGCGGCGTGGACGGCGATCACGGCGGAGAGCGCCGCGACGGCAAGGGCTGCGATCAGCGCCAGGATGTCGGGGATGCGGCCCGGCAGCAGGTGTGCGGTCGCCAGCAGCGTGGCGCAGACCACGAGCGGGATGGCGACCGGGAGCGGCAGGAGGGCGGCGGGAGCGAGCGTCACGAAGCTTGGCGCCCACCGTCGGAGACTTGGCTTGAACCCCGGCTCTGGCCGGGCTTGTCGCCTGCCCGCATCGGCCGGAGCTTTTCCGGGTCCAGGCTGCCGCCCCGCTTGTAGGCCTGGACCGTCAGGACGAGGAGCAGGGCGGTCAGCGTCGCGCCGACCACGATGTCGGTGAGAACCAGCGCCTGCATCACGGGATCGACCGCGGGGGTACCCGGCGGGTGATCATAAAAAATCGGCGCGATGCTGCCCCAGCGATAGCCGAGCCCCAGCAGCAGCACATAGGTCGCCGACTGGCAGACCCCGAGGCAGCCGACGAGGTGGATGAAGTTGCGACTCGTGGCGATGCCGTAGAGGCCGATGCCGAACAGCCACGCGGCGACCGCGTATGGCAGAACACTCACGCGGATTCCTCCCCGGGCTCGTCGGGTTCCTCGGCCTCACGGGTCTCCTCCATGAATTCCAGGAAGAGCTGCGTGAACCCGCCCGTCACCGCCATCGCGACGCCGAGGTTCTCGACCAGCATCAGGCCGCCGGAGAACAGGTCGCGCAGCGTGCCGAGCGGCAGGATGTTCTGCATGAACGCGGCGCCGGTCAGCATCGGCACGAGCCCGCACAAGGCGAACAGGAGCGCGCCCCCGCCCTCCAGCGCGTCGAGCCAGTGGCTGTGGATGGCGTCGCGCCAACCGGAATAGCCCTCACCGAGGTAGATCAGCAGGGTCCCCGAGGCGAGGATCACGCCGCCCTGGAAGCCGCCGCCGGGGGTGACGGTGGCGTGCAGCACCACGTAGAGGCCGAACAGGCAGGTGAGCGGCCCGGCGATCCGGCAGGCCAGCACCGTCGCCTCCGAGCGCGGGATCACGGCGCGGCCGGGCCGGCGCATGGCGCGCCCGGTGATGCCCTCGCCGCGGTGGCCGCGCAGCAGCACCACCGTGCCGGTGATGGCGGCGAGCAACATGAATTCCTCGCCCAGCGTGTCGAGGCCGCGCAGGTCGAAGTTGATCGCGCTCACCATGTTGGCGACGTGCCGCGCCTCCGGGGTGATCGCGTTGATGCGCTCGCCGTACAGCGCGATCTTGGATCCGAAGGCCGGCAGCCCCGCGATCACCGAGGCGGCGCAGGGCAGCAGGATCAGGCCCGACAGGGCGAGCAGCGCGACGCGGATGCGCGGGCTCACGGTTCCGCCCCGGGCGGCTGCGTGCGCACCGCCATCAGCGCCACGAGGAAGAGGAGCGGAACCGCGGCCGAGCCCACCGCCAGTTCCGACAGGGCGACATCGGGGGCCTGAAGGGCGTCGAACAGGATCGTCAGCACCAGCCCGTTGATCGCGATGGCGAAAACCTGCCGGATCGGATCGCGCACCAGCACCACGGCGCTGCCGGAGATCGCCGTGAGCAGGAACAGCAGCGGCAGGATCACGCTCATCGGTCCGACCTCATGCCGAGCGCCCCTCGCGCATCAGCAGGGCCCGGCCGGACACGTGCGACAGCACCGCGGCCCAGCCTAAGAACACCACCATCATCACCAGGATCTTGAGCGAACGCCCGGAGATCCCGTCGGACAGGAAGGCCGCCACGGTGACGAGGACGGAGGCGGCGACGTTGAGGAAGGCGATGGCGTGCATCCGGTCGAGGGCCCGGGGCAGGCGCCACAGGGCCAGCGCGGCGATCCACGTCACCGCCACCACGAGGGCGAGCAGCACGCCGATTGCGAGGCTCATATCCAGCGCTCCAGGAAGACCGCGAGCAGCATCGAGCCGGGCAGATTGAGCAGGACCAGGGTGAGGGCGAGGTCGGTGATCGAGGCCTGATCGGTGGCGAAGGCCATCAACGTCAGAATCAGGACCGTCACGCTGCCGGCGAGCTGGTAGGCGGCGAAGCGCTGGCCGGGCGTTCCGCGCCACGCCAGCATCGCCGCGAGGATCAGCGGCGGCAGCAACGCCAGGATGGCGGCCGTCCAGATGTTCATGGCGCCTCAGGCTCCAGGGCATGCGTCGTCACCGTCCCGTGCGCGCGGTCGAGGGTCAGCACGTAGCTGTCCGGCGCGAGCGAGGCGGCGAGCAGCCCGACGGCCCGCGTCGCGGATGCCGTCTCCCCCTCCGGCCGCGCCCACGCGATCGTGGCGGCGCTTCGCTCCTGCGTCGCACCACCCTCTGCGCGCCCGAGCACCACCCGCGCCAGATGGAGACCGACCCGCCACGTCTGCCGGGCCATGCCCAGGATGGCGGGGCCGAGGGGCCGAAGCGATGCGCGATCGAACCGGAAGCGCACGCCGCCGTGCCGCGCCACGACCCACCACCAAGCCGTGCCGAGGGTCGCGCAAGCCACCATGGCGATGCCTTCGTTGACGCTCAGGGAGCCGGCGAAGACCAAGTAGGTCAGAGCGAGCAGCACCCAGATCGCGACGGCATCGCGCGTCGACTGCTCCTTGAGCCCGCTGATCGGTCCTAGCCGCATCGATCCTAACCGGAAGACGCCTCAAAAGCGTAGCCATACGCCTGATCGACCCAACCGGCTTCGAAGCATGGGCGTTCCCGGAACCCGAGGACACGCCTTCGTGTAAGCACAGCGGACATCGGACGGTTCGGCGGGCGAGGGCGCATCATGAAGGCCGAGATCCTGTCGATCCGCTTCCTTCACGAGGGCTGGAACCGGTTCGGACTCGCACGGGTGCGCCTGCACGACGGATCCGTAGCGGAGCGGGCGATCGAGGATCACGGACATTCGGTCGGGATCCTCCCCTACGATCCCGAGCGTCGGGTCGCGACGCTGGTGCGCGAGCTACGGGTGCCGCCACTTTTCGCGTCCGGCGAGCAGGTCCAGCTGGAGGCGCCGGCCGGCCTGATCGACGACGGCGGCCCGGAGGAGAATGCCCGCAGGGAGGTCCTCGAAGAGGTCGGCCTGCGCCTGCATGGCCTGGACTTCGTCGGCGCCGCCTATTCCTGCGCGAGTTTGACCACCGAGAAGATCCACCTCTACCTCGCCGCCTACGGCCGCGGAGACCGGGCCGAAGAAGGCGGCGGGGCCGAGGGCGAGCACGAGAACATCCGGATCATCGAGATGCCGCTCGCGGAGCTGGCCGCCATGGCCGACCGGGCCGAACTCACCGATCTGAAGACGCTGACCCTCGTGCTGGCACTGCGCCTTCGGCATCCGGAGCTTTTCCCGGCATGAGAATGGGCTCTCGCATCTTCGCGCGGTGGTTGCTAACCGCCATCGTGCTCACCGGGGTCGCGTGGATCGCCTTCCATCTGCGCTGACCGTCGGCGTGCCTGCCTTCAGGGACCGAAGCCATGAGCGATGACGCCCACCATGACGAACCGCACGGGCTCGACCGCGGACTGACCAATTACGGCGACCGCGACTTCGCCCGCTACCTGCGCCGCTCCTTCGCCCGCTCGATGGGTATCTCGATCGGGCTTCTGAACAAGCCGGTGATCGGCATCGCCATGACGCCCTCGGGCTTCAACAACTGCCACCGGGGCATGGACGAGCTGGTGGAGGCGGTCTCCCGCGGCGTGCTAGCGGCCGGCGCCCTGCCGCGGCCGTTCCCGACCGTGTCACTCGGCGAGGTTTTCCTCAACCCGACCAGCATGATGTACCGCAACCTGATGGCCATGGACACGGAGGAGATGATCCAGGCCCAACCGATGGACGCGGTTGTGCTGATCGGCGGCTGCGACAAGACCGTGCCGGCCCAGCTCATGGGCGCGGCCTCGGCGGGGCTGCCGGCGATCCAGCTCGTCACCGGCCCGATGTCGACCGGCCGCCACAGGGGCCAGCGCCTCGGCGCCTGCACGGATTGCCGGGGGTTCTGGGCCAAATACCGGGCCGGTACCGTGGACGCGGAAGAGATCGCCGAGGTCGAGGGTCGGCTCTCGGTCACCGCCGGCACCTGCGCGGTAATGGGCACGGCCTCGACCATGGCGTGCATCGCGGAGGCACTCGGCATGTCGCTGCCGGGCACGGCCGCGATACCGGCGGTGCATTCCGACCGGCTGGTCGCCGCCGAGGAGACCGGCCGCGCCGCCGTGCGGTTGATCCAGACAAGGATCGCGCCGTCTCAGGTCATCACCCGCCAGTCTGTCGAGAACGCGATTCGGGTCCTGATGGCGGTCTCGGGCTCGACCAACGCCATCGTCCACCTCACGGCCATCGCCGGGCGGCTCGGCATCCGCGTTCCATATGAGCGCTTCAACCAGATCTCCGACGAGACCCCGGTGCTGGTCGACCTGAAGCCCGTGGGCGAGGGCTACATGGAGGATTTCCACGCGGCCGGCGGCATGGGCGCGCTGCTGCGCGAATTGCGCCCGCTCCTCCACCTCGACACCGTGGACGTCGAGGGCCGGACGCTGGCCGAGCGTCTCGACGAACCTGCCGGCTGGGTCGACCGGGGGGTGATCCGTGCCTTCGACAATCCCGTCTCGCCGGTCGGCGGCTTGGTGGCGCTGACCGGCAACCTCGCCCCCGAGGGCGCGATCTTCAAGCGCGCGGCCGCGACCCCGGAGCTGTTCGAATCCGAGGGCCGGGCGGTTGTGTTCACCGGTCTGGAGGACCTGAGCCGGCGAATCGACGATCCGGATCTCGACGTAAACCCTGGCGACGTGCTGGTTCTCCAGAATGCCGGCCCGCACGCGGCCGGGATGCCGGAGGCGGGCTACCTGCCGATCCCGAAGAAGCTTGCCCGGGCGGGAGTGAAGGACATGGTGCGCATCTCCGATGCGCGGATGTCGGGCACGGCCTTCGGGTCGATCGTGCTGCACGTTGCACCCGAATCGGCCGTCGGCGGCCCGCTGGCCGCGGTGCGCGACGGGGACCGGATCAAGCTGTCGATCCGGGACAAGCGGATCGACCTGCTGGTCGAGCCCGCAGAGATCGCCCGGCGCCTCGCCAACCACCAGCCGCCGCCGGCCCCGACCCGGGGCTACAAGGCGCTCTACCGCCGTACCGTCACGCAGGCGCCGGAGGGTTGCGACTTCGACTTCCTGATGGGGCAGGGGAGCGACGGCTGAGCGGCCGGCTTGATCGCCGGCCGTGCCGGGCCCATCGTCCGGCAAAGAATCGGGAGGTCACCGGATGACGCGCGCCTGCATCGTGGGCTGGGCCCACACCCCCTTCGGCAAGCTGGAGGAGCCGGATGTCGAGGGGCTGATCGCCCGCATCTCCGGCGAGGCGCTGGCCCATGCCGGCGTGGAGGAATCGCAGGTCGACGGCATCTACGTCGGCTCGATGAACACCGGCTTCTCGAAGCAGGGCTTCGAGGGCTCGCTCGTCGCCGTGAACCGGCCGGGCCTCGCCCACGCGCCGGCGACCCATCTGGAGAATGCCTGCGCAACCGGCTCGGCCGCGCTCTACGCGGCGCTCGATTTCGTGAATAGCGGCCGGGGCCGCGTCGCCCTGGTGATCGGCGCCGAGAAGATGACCGCCAAGACCGTGGCCGAGACCGGCGACATCCTGCTGGGCGCCTCCTACCGGAAGGAGGAGGCCGAGATCGAGGGCGGCTTCGCGGGCGTGTTCGGGCGGATCGCGGCGGGGTACTTCCAGCGCTACGGCGACCGCAGCGAGGAGCTGGCCCGGATCGCCGCCAAGAACCACCGCAACGGCGTCGCCAACCCCTATGCGCAGTTGCGCAAGGATCTCGGCTTCGAGTTCTGCAACCGGGTCTCGGACAAGAACCCCTACGTGGCCGCACCCCTGCGGCGCACCGATTGCTCGCTGATCTCCGATGGGGCGGCGGCCCTGGTGGTGGCCGATGCCGAGACCGCCGAGGGGCTGGAACGGGCGATCGGCTTCCGCGCCCGGGCCCATGTCAACGACATCCTGCCGCTCTCCCGCCGCGACCCGACGGAGTTCAAGGGCGCGCGGATGGCCTGGGACAAGGCGCGGGCGCAGGCCGGCATCGGCAACGACGACCTGTCCTTCGTGGAGACCCACGACTGCTTCACCATCGCCGAACTGATCGAATACGAGGCCATGGGCCTCGCCGCCCCGGGCGAGGGTTTCCGCGTGGTGCGCGAGGGGCTGGCCGAAAAGGGCGGCCGGCTGCCGATCAACCCGTCCGGCGGGCTGAAGGCCAAGGGCCACCCGGTGGGCGCCACCGGCGTGTCGATGCACGTGATGGCCTGCCTGCAACTGATGGGCGAGGCCGGCGAGATGCAGGTGCCCGGGGCAGAACTCGCCGGGATCTTCAATATGGGTGGGGCCGCGGTGGCGAATTACGTGTCGATCCTCGAGCGGCGACGCTGAGGCGATAACGGTCGCCCGGCGTTCTCACTCCCCCTCTGCGGGCTACGGGCTGCACAGGTTTTGGGCTTCAATCTGATGACAGAGCGCGACGGCCCCCCTCTCCCGCCCGGGAGAGGGGACCTGCGCCTCAAATTGCCCACGGACGAGCCCGCCGAGACATCAAACCTGTGTAGCCCGTAGCTCTGCGGGGAAGGGGTAATTGCGCGCCTACCTGCGACGTGACCGCTAAAGCGCCCCGCTCAGCCCAGCCGATCTAGGGCCTGCTGAAGATCCGCGATCAGATCCGCCTCGTTTTCCAGTCCGATCGACAGCCGCACGGTCTCAGGCCCGACCTGCGCGGCGGCCTTCTCGTGCTCCGGCAGCTGCCGGTGCGTGGTCGAGGAGGGGTGGATCGCCAGCGACTTGATCTCGCCGATATTCACGAGGTGCGAGATCAGTTCAAGCCCGGCGATGAGTTCGAGCGCCGCCGGCTCGCCGCCCTTGAGCGCGACGGTGAAGATCGAGCCCGGCCCGTCCGGCGTGTAGCGGCGCGCGAGTTCCTCCCCGGGCTGCCCCGGCAGAAGCGGATAGCTTACCCAAGCCACCGCCGGATGGTCCTTGAGAAAGGCCGCCACCGCCCGCGCGTTGGCGCAGTGCCGCTCCATGCGCAGTGGCAGGGTCTCGATGCCCATCAGCGTCAGGAACGCGTTCATCGGCGACAGGCCGGGGCCGAGGTCGCGCAGGCCGAAGAACCGGCACGCCGCCGCGAAGGGCGTCGCCGGAAACGCCTCGGTCAGCACGAGGTCGTCGTAATCCGGCCAGGGCTCGGTGATCAGGTTGTAGCCGCCGGCCTTGGCCCAATCGAACGTCCCGGCATCGCAGATCATGCCGCCGATGGTCTGGCCGGATCCGCTCAGGAACTTCGAGGTGGAGTGCCAGACGATGTCGGCGCCGTGCTCGATCGGCCGGATCAGGGCCGGCGACGCCAGGGTGTTGTCCACCACGAGCGGCAGGCCGTGGCGGCGGGCCACCGCGGCGATCCCGTCGAGGTCCATCACCGAGCCGCACGGGTTCACGATCGATTCGCAGAAGATTGCCCGGCAGTCGGGGGTGATCGCCGCCTCGAAATCCTCCGGGGCCATGCCGCGGGCGAAGCGAGGCTTCAGGTCGTAGCGCCCGTCGAGGCGCCGCATCAGGCCGAGGGAACCACCGAACAGACGCGGGGACGCGACATAGGCGTCGCCGCTCTTCATCAGCGTCATCAGGACCAGCTGCATGGCGGATTGTCCGGAGGACACCGCCACCCCGGCCTTGGCGCCCTCCAGATCGGCGATGCGGCGCTCCAGCGCGGCCACCGTCGGGTTCGAACCGCGTGAATAGGAGAACCCGGTGCGGCGGCCCGCGAAGATATCGGCGGCCTGCTCGGTCGAGTCGAACACGAAGCCGTTCGTGAAGTAGATCGGCTGGACCCGCGCACCCGTGGCGGGGTCCGGCGAGGCGCCCGCGTGGATGGCCCGCGTGGCGAAACGGTGCTGTCGCGTGGTGTCCGTCATGGCTCTCGGTCGGCGGTTCGGAGCCCGGAGCCTCGGTGAGCCCGGGCGGACCGGTGCGTCAAGCCGCGCGCTGGATGAAGGCGCGCAGTGTGCGGACCAGCGTGGTCGGCTCGTAGGGCTTGGGGATGAACCGGGCGCCCTCCGGCATGTCGTTCGGGCCGGGCGTGCCCATGCCGGACACGACCAGCACGGGGATCGACGGCCAGCGATGCGCGACCAGCCGGGCGAGGGCGAAGCCGTCCATCGAGCCCTGCGGCATGTCGACATCCGTCATCAGGACGCCGACATCGTCGCGGTTCTCCAGCACCTTCAGCGCCTTGTCGGCGTGGCTCGCCTCCAGGACCGTGAAGCCCGCATCCGCCAGGGTGTCCGCGGCCTCCATCAGCAGGAGACCATCATCCTCGACCAGGAGCACCACGGGTTGGTCGCACGGGCTTTCTGACATCAGACCTGCGGAGCTGTGGTGGATTCCGATGCCCGCGCCGTATTCCTCCGAGGCGCTCCCCGTCAAGGCGCAGGGTTGGCGCAGCGTCAGGCGGCCTCCTCGCGCTTGCCGAGGCGCTTGTCGAGGTAGGTGTCCACCGTCTGGGTCAGTTCGTCGACCTTGCCGTCGAAGAAGTGGTTGGCGCCGTCGACCACCTGATGCTCGATGATGACGCCCTTCTGCACCTTCACCTTCTCGATCACCGGCATGACCTCGCGGGCCGGCGCGACGCGGTCCTCCGAGCCGTGCACGAACAGCCCGGAGGACGGGCAGGGCGCCAGGAAGGTGAAGTCGTAGCGATTCGCCATCGCGGCGATCGAGATGAAGCCCTCGATCTCGGGGCGGCGCATCAGCAGCTGCATGCCGATCCACGAACCGAACGAGACACCCGCGATCCAGCAGGACTTCGCCTCCGGATTGACCGACTGCACCCAATCGAGGGCCGCGGCGGCATCGGACAGCTCGCCCGAACCGTGATCGAACGCGCCCTGGCTGCGGCCGACCCCGCGGAAATTGAAGCGCAGGGCTGCGAAGCCGCGATTGGCGAACGTGTAAAAAAGGTTGTACACAATCTGATTGTTCATCGTGCCCCCGAATTGCGGGTGCGGGTGCAGGATGATGGCGATCGGCGCGCCGCGCTTCTTGGGGGCCTGATAGCGGCCTTCCAGGCGACCGGCGGGGCCGGTGAAGATGACTTCGGGCATGGTTCGCTACTCACTCTCGCATTCGCCCGCCGCGCGCGTGGCGCCAAGCTCCGGCAGCCTTGACTCAAAGCGGGAGCACCATAAAAGCACTCTTAGAACAGTTCTAGTCGATTAGAATTGTTCTAAAAAGGCCGCTCGATGTGTCGCACGGGCTGCCTGAGCCGATCCTGCCGGTCGGCGGGCCTCGATCCATCGGCGGCCCTTAGCACGTCGGACCGGTCGGAAGGCAAGGAATTGTGACGCGCGGCAGACAAGGATCGCACGGAACGCCGATGAGCCGGGCACGCGCCTATCTCGATTACAACGCCACTGCTCCGGCCCGCCCGACCGTCGCGGATGCGGTGGCGCGCGCGCTGATGCTCCCGGGTAATCCGTCCTCGATCCACGCCGAGGGGCGCGCCGCACGGGCCGCTCTGGAGGCCGCCCGTGCGGAAGTCGCGGCTCTGGTCGGTGCCCGGCCCGAACAGGTCGTGTTCACCAGCGGCGGGACCGAGGCAGCGAACGCGGTCCTGTCGGGCGATCTGCGCCGCCGCGGCCTGCCGGCGCCGACACGGCTGCTGCACACGGCGACCGAGCACCCTTGCGTCGCCGCAGGCCACCGGTTCCCGGAGGCTGCGGTGGAGCTGCTGCCGGTGACCCGGGAAGGCATCATCGACCTCGCTGCCCTGGAAAGCGGTCTCGCCGCGCTGACGGACGAGAGCGTGCTGCTCTCGGTCCATGCGGCGAACAATGAGACCGGTGCCGTGCAGCCGCTCTCCGAGGTCGTGGCATTGGCCCGGACCCATGGCCGGACGCTGGTTCACAGCGACGCCGTGCAGGCGGTCGGCAAGGTTCCCCTCGACATGGAGGCGCTCGACCTCGACGCCCTGACCCTGTCGGGCCACAAATTCGCGGCGCCGAAGGGTGTCGGCGCGCTGGTGCTCGCCGAAGGCGTCAGCCTTGAGAGCGCCTTCCTGCGCGGCGGTGGCCAGGAACGTGGGCAGCGCTGCGGCACCGAGTGTTTGCCGGCCATCGTCGGCATGGGCGAGGCAGCCCGGGCCGCCCGCGCGGCGCTCGATGAAGAGAGCACACGGCTCACCGACCTGCGCGATCGGATCGAAGCCGGGGTGCGGGCTTTGGCGCCCGATGCCGTCATCTTCGCGGCCGGAGCCCCGCGCCTGCCCAACACCTTAAATTTCTCGGTCCCGGGCCTCGACGCGCCCGCGTCCGTGATCGCCCTCGACCTCGCCGGCGTGGCGGTATCGTCGGGCTCGGCCTGCTCGTCGGGCAAGGTCGCGCGCTCGGCGACGCTCGCCGCGATGGGCGTGGATGCGGATCTTGCCGGGGGGGCGCTGCGCGTCAGCCTCGGCTGGAACACGGTGGACGCGGATGCGGCATGCTTCCTCGACGCCTTCGAACGGGTCGTGCAGACCCTATATAGACGGCGAGGACAGGCGGCCTGAGCGCCGTCCCCCCGCTTTCCGCCAGATGCTTCCCGGCCCTTGACGCCGGAGATGCCTAGGAGACGCATATGCCTGCCGTGCAGGAAACCATTGACCGGGTCCGCTCGATCGACCTCGACCAGTACAAGTATGGGTTCGAGACCACCATCGAGATGGAGAAGTCCGAGAAGGGCATCTCCGAGGATGTAGTGCGCTTCATCTCGGCCAAGAAGAACGAGCCGGCCTGGCTGCTGGAATGGCGCCTCGACGCCTATCGGCGCTGGCTGACCATGCAGGAGCCGGAATGGGCCCGGGTTTCCTACGACAAGGTCAACTACAACGACATCTACTACTACGCGGCCCCCAAGCGCCCGGCCGCGATGTCGCTCGACGAGATCGACCCGGAGATCCTGAAGACCTACGAGAAGCTTGGCATCCCCCTCCGTGAGGTCGAGGTGCTGGAGGGCATCGCACCGGAGCGCCGCGTCGCGGTCGACGCCGTGTTCGATTCGGTCTCGGTGGCCACGACCTTCAAGAAGGAGCTCTCGAAGGCCGGCGTGATCTTCATGCCGATTTCGGAGGCCGTGCAGGAATACCCGGAGCTGGTAAAGAAGTATCTCGGCTCCGTCGTGCCGGCGACCGACAACTTCTTCGCGACGCTCAATTCGGCGGTCTTCTCCGACGGGTCGTTCGTCTACATCCCGCCGGGCGTCCGCTGCCCGATGGAGCTGTCGACCTATTTCCGCATCAACGAGCGCGATACCGGCCAGTTCGAGCGCACGCTGATCATCGCCGACAAGGGCTCCTACGTCTCGTATCTGGAGGGCTGCACCGCCCCGAAGCGCGACGACAACCAGCTCCACGCCGCGGTGGTCGAGCTGGTCGCCCTGGATGACGCCGAGATCAAGTACTCGACCGTCCAGAACTGGTACCCGGGCGACAACGACGGAAAGGGCGGGATCTACAACTTCGTGACGAAGCGTGGCGATTGCCGTGGCGCCCGCTCGAAGATCTCGTGGACGCAGGTCGAGACCGGCTCGGCGATCACGTGGAAGTACCCGTCCTGCATCCTGCGCGGCGACGAGTCCCGCGGCGAGTTCTACTCGATCGCGGTGTCGAACGGCATGCAGCAGGTCGATTCCGGCACCAAGATGATCCACCTCGGCAAGAACACGACGAGCCGGATCATCTCGAAGGGCATCTCGGCGGGCCGTTCGCAGAACACCTACCGCGGCTTGGTCTCGGCCCACCGCAAGGCCTCGAACGCCCGGAACTTCACGAACTGCGACTCCCTGCTGATCGGCGACCAGTGCGGCGCGCACACCGTGCCCTACATCGAGTCGAAGAACGCCTCGGCGGTGTTCGAGCACGAGGCCACCACCTCGAAGATCTCCGAGGACCAGAAGTTCTACTGCCAGCAGCGCGGCCTCTCCGAGGAGGAAGCGACTGCCCTCATCGTCAACGGCTTCGTCCGGGACGTGCTGCAGCAGCTGCCGATGGAGTTCGCCGTCGAGGCCCAGAAGTTGATCTCGATCAGCCTGGAAGGCTCGGTGGGGTGATCTCGCGGCCATGACTTACGCGTTCGATACCCTCAAGTTCAGGCAGCGGCTGGAACAGGTCGGTGTCGGGCGCGATCAGGCCGTGGCTCATGCCGAACTCGCTCGGGACATGGTCGTCGCCGATACGGCAACCAAGGCAGATCTCGCGGAGCTGAAGAAGGACGTCGAATCTTCGCTCCGCGAACTCGAACTCCGCACGGCCGTGAAGATCGGCGCCATCGTGGGGGCGGCCGTCGCGGTCATTGCGGCCCTTCAGAAATTCCTTTGACGGCTTCGGCCGCTCAACACGTCTAAAGTTTAGGACTACCAAGACATGCTGGAAATCAAGAACCTCGTCGTGCAGATCGAGGACAACCGCATCCTGAACGGGTTGAACCTCACCGTGAATGACGGCGAGGTCGCCGCCATCATGGGCCCCAACGGCTCGGGCAAGTCGACCCTCTCATACGTCATCGCCGGCAAGGAGGACTACGAGGTCCTCGACGGCGAGATCCTGCTCGACGGGCACAACGTGCTGGAGATGGCCGCCGACGAGCGCGCCGCCGCCGGCATCTTCTTGGCGTTCCAGTATCCGCTGGAGATCCCCGGCGTCGGCACGATGACGTTCCTGAAGGCCTGCCTCAACGCCCAGCGCAAGGCGCGCGGCGAGGCCGAGCTGTCGACCCCCGATTTCATCCGGGCGGTGAACGGCGCGGCCGACAAGCTCGAGATCAACAAGGAGATGCTCAAGCGCGCCCTCAATGTCGGCTTCTCCGGCGGCGAGAAGAAGCGCATGGAGATCCTCCAGATGGCGCTGCTGCAGCCGAAGTTCTGCGTGCTCGACGAGACCGATTCCGGCCTCGACATCGACGCCCTGCGCATAGTCTCCGAGGGCGTGAATGCCCTGCGCGACCAGGGCCGCGCGTTCCTCGTCATCACCCACTACCAGCGGCTGCTCAACCACATCGTGCCCGATACCGTGCACGTCATGTCGAAGGGCCAGATCGTGAAGACCGGCGGGAAGGAGCTGGCCCTGGAGCTCGAAGCCTCGGGCTACGCCGAATACCGCACCAACGAGGCGGCCTGAGCCATGGCCGACGTCACCAACCTCCGCTCCCCCGCCGAGGCCGGCCTGTCGAAGCTGTTCGAGACGGCCCGCCAGAGCTTTGCCAGCGACGCCACCATCGCCCGCGAGGAGGCGTTCCGCTTCTTCGAGGCGACCGGCCTGCCGAGCCGCCGGGTCGAGGCGTTCAAGTACACCGACCTGCGCGCCGCGATCAGCGAAGCCGCGCCGCCGGCCGAGGCGCCGAGTCTCAATGTCTCCAAGGTGGCGGTCGCCGAGGCGAAGGGCTTTGCCGGGATCGAGACCGCGCGCTTGACCTTCGTGAACGGCCACCTCGTCCGCGAGCTGTCCGATCTCGACCGGATCCCAGCCGGCGTCACGGTCATGCCGCTGAACGACGCGCTGAGCCAGGGCAATGACGCCTTGACCCAGCTCGCCCCCGTGCCCCAGGCCCGGGAGAACCCGATCTATCAGCTCAACACCGCCTTCCTGGCGGACGGCGCTGTCATCCGGATTGCGGCCGGCGCCAAGCCGGAGCAGCCGATACACCTGCGCTTCGTCGGCACCGGCAGCACGCCGTTCTCGACGGCGACCCGCGTGCTCGTCCAGATCGGGGAAGGCGCGGAATTCAGCCTGCTGGAGAGCCACGAGGGACCGAACGGCCTCACCTGCCAGCCCAACGACGCCCTCGACGTGGTGGTCGGCCCCAAGGCCGCCTTCCGGCACACCCGCCTGAACATCGAGGGCGACGCGACCATCGCGCTCTCGACCTTGTCGCTGAAGGTCGAGGCCGAGGGTCAGGTCGAGACCGTGAACCTCGTCACCGGGGCTGTGCTGTCACGCCACCAGATCTACGTCCATGTCGCGGGCGACGACACCAACGTCGTGGTCAATGGCGCCGCCATGCTGCGCAACGGCCAGCTCGCCGACTCGACGCTGCTGGCCGACCACGCCGCCGTGGGCGGCGTCGGCCGTGAGCAGTTCAAGTGGATCATCGACGGCGATGCCACCGGCGTGTTCCAGGGCAAGATCATCGTCCGTCAGGCCGCCCAGAAAACCGACGGCAAGATGAAGTCCGACTGTCTCCTCCTCACCGACGAGGGGCAGATGATGAACAAGCCGGAACTGGAAATCTTCGCCGACGACGTCGCCTGCGGCCATGGCGCAACCTGCGGCGCGCCGGATCCGGAACTGCTGTTCTACCTGATGGCCCGCGGCCTGCCGCGCCCGATCGCCGAGAGCCTGTTGGTTCAGGCCTTCGTGGGCGAGGCGGTGGAAGCGGTCACGCACGAGGGCGCCCGCGCGGCGCTGAT
The DNA here is from genome assembly GCF_022829605.1 of Methylobacterium sp. E-065. Lineage (GTDB taxonomy): Bacteria > Pseudomonadota > Alphaproteobacteria > Rhizobiales > Beijerinckiaceae > Methylobacterium. The sequence continues at coordinate 58,490 of NZ_JAKSYD010000295.1, forward strand.
CGGCGAGATCGAAGCCTGGCTGAAGGCGCGGGGCTAGCGCGACGCGCTCTCCTCCCCCCTCTGGGGAGGAGCCGGAGGTGGGGGTGGCTCCGGGTGTGGCTCGGCGGTGCCTCCTGAACCACCCCCACCCCTAACCCCTTCCCCACAAGGGGGAGGGGACACCGTCCTTCCGCAAGGAGGGCGACCCGTGAGTGAGAAGCGATGAACGCACCCGTCCTCACCCCCACCTACGACGTCGAGGCGATCCGCAAGGATTTCCCGATCCTGGCGCAGCAGGTCTACGGCAAAAAGCTGGTCTATCTCGACAACGCCGCCTCGGCGCAGAAACCGCGGCAGGTGATCGACGCGATGGTGTCCTGCATGGAGACCGGCTACGCCAACGTCCACCGCGGCCTGCACTACATGGCCAACGCCGCGACCGAAGGGTTCGAGGGCGCCCGCGAGACCACGCGGCAGTTCCTCAACGCGGCCTCGACCGACGAGATCATCTTCACCCGCAACGCCACCGAGGCCTACAATCTCGTGGCCTCGTCGATGGGCTGGGGCGGCCTGATCGGGGAGGGGGACGAGATCATCCTCTCGATCATGGAGCATCACTCCAACATCGTGCCCTGGCACTTCCTGCGCGAGCGCCGCGGCGCCGTGATCAAGTGGGCGCCGGTGGACGACGAGGGCAACTTCCTCGTCGAGGAATTCGAAAAGCTGTTCTCGCCCCGCACCAAGATGGTGGCGATCACCCACATGTCGAACGTGCTCGGCACGGTGACGCCGGCCGCCGAGATCGTGCGCATCGCCCACGCCCACGGCGTGCCGGTGCTGCTCGACGGGGCCCAGAGCGCGGTGCACCAGCCGGTCGACGTCCGGGCGCTCGATTGCGACTTCTTCGTCTTCACCGGCCACAAGGTCTACGGCCCGACCGGGATCGGCGTGCTTTACGGCAAGAAGGAGTGGCTGGATCGGCTGCCACCCTACCAGGGCGGCGGCGAGATGATCCGGACGGTCGGCGAAGATGCGATCAGCTACAACGATCCGCCGCACAAGTTCGAGGCCGGCACCCCGGCGATCATCGAGGCGGTGGGTCTCGGAGCGGCGCTCGAATACATGATGTCGCTCGGGCGCGATGCGATCGCCGCGCACGAGGCGAAGCTGACGGCCTACGCGCAGGAGCGGCTCGGCGCGATGAATTCCCTGCGCCTGATCGGCACGGCTGAGGGGAAGGGCGGCGTGATCGCGTTCGAGATGAAGGGGGCCCATGCCCACGACATCGCCACGGTGATCGACCGGCAGGGCGTGGCGGTGCGGGCCGGGACCCATTGCGCCATGCCGCTGCTCAACCGCTTCGGCGTCACCTCGACCTGCCGCGCTTCGTTCGGCCTCTACAACACGACGGCCGAGATCGATGCCCTTGCCGAGGCGCTCGCCAAGGCAGAAATGCTGTTCACCTGATATACGGGTTCGAGGCTGGTCCCATCCGGACGCGTCCGAAGAGAGTGAAGCGATGACCACCGACGCCACCATCACGGGCGGCATGAACGCCCCCGCCGTCGCCGGCGATTCCGCGATCCCGCCGGCGGAACTGGATCGCCTGACCGACGACATCGTCGCGGCGCTGAAGAGCGTCTACGATCCGGAGATCCCGGCCGACATCTACGAACTCGGCTTGATCTACAAGGTCGATATCGGCGACGATCGAAAGGTGGCGATCGACATGACGCTGACGGCGCCCGGCTGCCCGGTGGCGGGCGAGATGCCCGGCTGGGTCGAGAACGCGGTGGCTGCGGTGCCGGGCGTTCAATCCTGCTCGGTCACGATGGTGTTCGATCCGCCGTGGGATCAGAGCCGCATGTCGGACGAGGCCCGCGTCGCCCTCGACATGTGGTAGCGCGCGGTCACGGCGCGTTGCGCCCAGGCTCGAAGGCCACAGCCTCGTAGATGTCGGCCAGCGCCAGACGCGCGCCGATCTCCGACAGGTCGATGATGTCGGTCATCGCCTCGTAGGTCTCCGGCTCCCAGGCCTCGCCGGTACGTCGGTACAGAAGGACGCTGGGAAACCGGGTCTCAACCAGCAGGATGCCGCGCAGGGTCGGGTGGCGGCGATACTCGTCGAGCTTGCGGAAGCGGTCGACGCTGCTTGTTGAAGGCGAGAGGACCTCCACGACGAGGCGGGGCGACCTGCTCTCATGGCTGTCGCGCACCAGCTCGCCGCACTCGACCGTGACGTCCGGGCGCCGGAGCGTCGCGATGCTCGTGCGCAGAGCGATGTCATCGGTGGTCGGGCGGCAGCCTGTTCCCCGAAGCTGGTGATGCAAATCCGCGATGATGTTGACGGTGACCCGATCGTGCTGGGCGCTGGCCCCAATCATCATCTTGACGTGCGGCACCGGGACGCCGTCGACGAGTTCGTAGAGCCCGTCCTGTCCGAGCTGCCACGCGAAGAATTGGTCCGGTGTCATGCGGCGCAGGGCAGGATCGGCCATGGCATCGTCTCATCAACGTCCGACCGCGGGGCTGGCGCTCAGGGCAGCGGGCGTCGCTCGCCGAATGATACCGTGTCCCGGCCTTGGGACATAGATGGGTGGTGACACGGCGGAGCTTCGGTACGTCGGCGCCCGATACGGCGCCCAGCCGCTGCGGCGATCGAAGATGCCATTAAGGTCGCGCTAACCATGCGGGCGCAGATCGGGACCGGCCGCTGCGGCGCGGTGTCCCCATCAGAGTGCTCGGTGAAATTGGATGGCTTTGGGCTACGTGGTTGCAGCCATTCTGGAGACCGCCGGGCTGGTCGGTCTCGTGCTTGCTCTGTTGAGAATCCAGGCGGAACGTCGGGCGAAAGTCGCCGAGCTGCGGAGCTTCCTCCGCTCCGGCCAAACCGTTTCCACCCCACGCGATATCGCTGGCTCGCATCACCGGGCCGCCTTCGGGACCCGCGTGGTCGCTATCCCCTACGCTGCGGAATCAGGCCGTACAGCACCGACCCGTGACACGGCGGCGCGTTCCGCCCTCCGGCGCGCCATCGCGCGCGGTGGCCAGCGGTTCCATGCCGACGCGGCCGTCTCGATCAGCGCAGGATGATATCGAGGCCGCTGCCGAAGAGCACGACGGCGCTGAGCGTCAGCATGAACTTCAGGTCTTCGAGACGGGCGCTCATGGTCGATCCTCTCTGAAGGGCGGCTGCCTCGCTGCCCGGCCAACGCATTACCAACGTATTAACGGAATTTCCGCGAGTCTTTTCAGCTTCCGTTAGGGATTTGCGGGCGGTTTCCATTTACTAAGGTTAGTTCTTCGTTAAGACCGCGCCCAACCCGTTAACGCGTTCTAGCTCCGCCGGCGCGGCTCGGCAGTGCGGCAGAGCACGCATTCTCCCAGAAGGTTCGCCGCCATGGAGCAGAGCAGGACCGGCGTGTTCGCCAGAGCGGTCGATTGGATGTTCCGGAACCGCAAAACCGGCGCGCTGACCGTTGGGCAATGGCCCAATCTGCCCCTGTGGCTGTTCGGTGGGCTAACGTTGGGCGCCTGGGCGGCCCAGACGAACCAGCCCCTGGCGCGATGGCTGTCTGTCGGCGCTGATCTCGCCCTCGCGTGGTGGGCGCTCGATGAGTTGCTGCGCGGGGTGAACCCCTGGCGCAGGTTCCTCGGGGCCGGGACGCTGGTCGGGCTTATCGCGCTCATCACGCTTCGGCTAGCGGGTTGAGCCAAGCTCGTCTGATCACGGCGCCATTTCACGGCGCGATGATGGACTTGGCTGTTGCCCAGAGGCCGGCTGATCCGGTCCGCACCCCCTGTCCATTGAAGCTCCGTTGTCTGCCGCGGGGTTCGACACCTAACGGTAGGTTGCACCGGTCGCGAATATGTGGATGTTCGCGCCGGGCGTCGGCGCATGCGTCCGATCGAGGGTTGGTGTTGAAGGCATCATGACGGACGCAGCGGGCTTCGATCCCATGACAGCCACGTCCTCCGCCGACGAGCGGGTGCGGCTGCTCGGACAGATTGCAGAGGCGTTGAAGATCCCCGTCTCGACCTTCCAGGGACGCGGGACCGCGAACGCGGGACCGCGTGGGCCGGCGGCCTCGGAATGCGCTGCGCTGCTGGCGGCGTTCTCGCGCATCGAAGACCCGGATCAGCGCCGGGAATGCTTGGCGATCGTCGAGCGCTTCAGCGAGCGGTAGCGGCTGACGTGCCCGGCCGTGCGCCGGCGCACACCGGATCGGTCCGGCTTCGCGATCGGCGTGCTATAGGGCCGGCCTTCCCGAGGCGACGGCCATCGGCGCATCGACGCGCGAGCGATGCGCACGTTGCCGGCTCCGGGCTCGCCAACGCTCCATTCAGGCCCTGATGCCGATCATATCCATCTCGCAGCTGTCGAAGACCTACACGTCCGGCTTCACGGCCCTGCGCGACATCGACCTCGCGATCGAGGCCGGGGAGATCTTCGCGTTGCTCGGCCCGAACGGCGCCGGCAAGTCGACCCTGATCAACATCGTCTGCGGGATCGTCACGCCGAGTTCCGGCACCGTGCTGGTCGATGGCCACGACATTGCCGGCGACTACCGCGCCGCGCGGCGCGCCATCGGGCTCGTGCCGCAGGAACTCACCACCGACGCCTTCGAGACGGTGCTGAACACGGTCAGCTTCTCCCGCGGTCTGTTCGGGCTGCGGCCGGATCCCGGCCATATCGAGCGGATCCTGCGGGCGCTGTCCCTGTGGGACAAGCGCGACAGCCGGCTGATGACCCTCTCGGGCGGGATGAAGCGTCGGGTCCTGATTGCCAAGGCCCTGTCGCACGAGCCCCGGGTGCTGTTCCTCGATGAACCGACCGCAGGCGTCGATGTCGAGCTGCGCCAGGACATGTGGCGCTTGGTGCGCGAGCTGCGCCAACAGGGCGTCACCGTCATCCTCACCACCCACTACATCGAGGAAGCGGAGGAGATGGCCGACCGCATCGGCGTGATCCGCCGTGGCGAGATCATCCTGGTGGAGGAGAAGGCCGCGCTGATGCGCAAGCTGGGGCGCAAGCAGCTCACCCTGAATCTCCAGCAGCCGATCGCCGAGGTTCCGCCGGAGCTGGCCGATTACGAATTGGCCCTCGCCGCGGAGGGGCGCGAGCTGGTCTATACCTACGACACGCGCGCCGAGCGCACCGGCATCACCGGGCTGCTCACCGGGCTCGCCGCGGCGGGCATCCGGTTCAACGACCTGCACACCGAACAGAGTTCGCTGGAGGACATCTTTGTGGGCCTCGTGCGCGAAGAAGGAGCACGGGCATGAGCACGGCCTACAGCATGAACTGGCCGGCGGTCCGGGCGATCTATCGGTTCGAGATGGGACGGTTCTGGCGCACGGCCGGGCAGAGCATCCTGGCCCCGGTGATCTCGACGACGCTGTACTTCGTGGTGTTCGGCGCCGCGATCGGCTCGCGGGTCTCGGCGGTCGACGGCGTGCCCTACGGGTTGTTCATCGTGCCCGGGCTAATCATGCTGTCGCTGCTGACGCAGAGCATCTCGAACGCCTCGTTCGGCATCTACTTCCCGCGCTTCGCCGGCACGATCTATGAGATCCTGTCGGCGCCGATCTCGCCGCTGGAGGTCGTACTGGGCTTCGTCGGCGCGGCGGCCTCCAAGTCGATCCTGATCGGCTTGATCATCCTGGCGACCTCGGCGCTGTTCGTGCCGCTGCGGATCGAGCATCCGGTCTGGATGATCGGCTTCCTGCTGCTCACCGCCGTGACCTTCAGCCTATTCGGCTTCGTGATCGGCCTGTGGGCGGACGGGTTCGAGAAGCTTCAGCTCGTGCCGCTCCTCGTCGTCACGCCGCTGACCTTCCTGGGCGGCAGCTTCTACGCCATCGGCATGCTGCCGCCGTTCTGGCACGCGGTGAGTTTGCTCAACCCGGTCGTGTACCTGATCAGCGGTTTCCGCTGGGCGTTCTTCGGCAAGGCGGACGTGAACATCGCGATCAGCCTCGGCATGACCGCCTTGTTCCTGGTGATCTGCCTCGGCCTCGTCACCTACATCTTCCGCACGGGCTACCGGCTGAAGAGCTGATCGGTCACGGCTGCGCCGCGAGGAACGTCAGCACGCCGTCCCGGTGCGGCTTGGCGCCGACCGCGGTGGAGTGATCCTTGCCCTCGATCTCGAGCGCCCGCGCATCCGGGATCAGGGCGGCGAGACCCGGACCGGAGCCCGCGACCGTATCGAGGGTGCCGACCGAGACCAGCACCGGAACCTCGATCTGCCCGAGTTCCGCCCGGCTCAGGGTCTGGCGGGAGCCGCGCATGCAGGCCGCCAGCGCCCGCAGGTCGCTCCGTGTCTGCTCGGCGAACATGCGGAAGGCCGCCGCGGTCGGGTTCGCTGCCTTTGTGCCGGCGGGCGCCTCCAGCGCCTCCGCGATACCCGACGGAAGCCCCTTGCCCTCGACGAGATGCATCCCGAGCCCGCCGATCAGCGCCGAGCGGACCCGGCTCGCGTGATCCAGGGCGATGTGGGCCGTGATCCGCCCGCCCATCGAGTAGCCCATCACGTGGGCGCGTTCGATGCCGAGATGGTCGAGCAGCCGGATCGCGTCGCCCGCCATCGACTCCGAGCTGTAGGCAGCCGGATCATAGAGCTTCTCGCTCTCGCCATGGCCGCGATTGTCCAGGGCGATCGCCCGGTATCCGGCCTGGGTCAGGGCCTTCACCCACTGGGTGTTGACCCAGTTGACCGCGTGGTTCGACGCGAAGCCGTGGATCAGCAGGATCGGCTTGCCCGCCGACTGACTGTCCCCTGCCGCCGGTGGGACATCGATATAGGCGATCCGCACGCCGTCGGAATTGAAGGATTCCATGCCGGGCAACCCATGCTCCTCACGCTCGGCCACCGCTTAGACCACGCGGGCTTCCCGGGGCAACGCATCGTGATCGGCTTGCGGGGTGGCGCGCCGGCTGGCAAACCCCGCCGGTCATGACGGACACGCAGCCTTACGGCACCTACGAACCCACCGGTCTCGTGGCGGCCATCACCCGCCGCACGAACCGGATCCCGGCCGAATCCTGGTATGGGCGGCGCCTCGCGCTGTTTCTGCGCCGGATCGCGATCTCGCGGCTGCGGGGCAAGCCCCTGGACGTCACCCGCTACGGGGCGCGGATGCGGCTGCACCCGTACAACAACAATTGCGAGAAGAAGGTGCTGTTCACCCCGCAGTTCTTCGATCCCGAGGAACGGGCACTTCTTCAGGAACGCCTGCCGAAGGACTGCGTCTTCCTCGACATCGGCGCCAATATCGGAGCCTACGCGTTGTGCGTGGCCGCGTTCTCGGGCCCAGGTGCACGGATCGTCGCGGTGGAACCGCAGCCCGACGTGTTCGACCGCCTGACCTACAACATCGCCCAGAATCCGTTCCACACCGTGAAGGCAGTCGCCTGCGCGGTGGCCGACAAGGCCGGCGAGCTCACCCTGTTCATCGATCCCCGCAACCGGGGCGAATCGAGCCTGCGGATCGTCGGCACCAACGAAGGCGCCCGGATCACCGTGCCGGCGGTGACGCTGATGGATCTGCTGCGGGGCGAAGGGCTGTCGCGGGTCGATGCCGTCAAGCTCGACGTGGAGGGCGCCGAGGATCTGATCCTGGAGCCGTTTCTGCGCGAGGCGCCGGAAGCCCTCCTGCCACGCATCCTGCTGATCGAGAACGGCACGGGCCAGTGGCAGATCGACCTGCCGAAGCACCTTGAGGGCTTCGGCTATCGCGAGGTCGCGCGCTCCCGGCTCAACCTGATGTTCGAGCGCTCGGCCGTCAGGGCGGCGTGACGACCGGTATCTCCTCCGCGATGGTCACGCCCTCCGGGCCGACGGCACAGCGATAGGCCCGAACCTCCACGCCCGCGGCACGCGCCTCCCGAAAGGCTCGATCGAAGGCCGGGTCGATGTCGCGGGCGACATCGAACGCCTCCGCGTGCATCTGCACCACGATGACGACCAGCGCCCGCCCACCCGCGACGACAACCTGGGCAAGGTCGCGCATGTGCCGGGCGCTGCGGGCGGCCGTGCAGTCCGGGAACTCCGCTAGACCGGCCCGACGCATCAGGTGGCAGTTCTTGACCTCGACATGGCACGGCCCGCCACCACCGCCGCTCGCCAGGAAATCGACCCGGCTCGCCTGTGCGTAGCGGACCTCCGGCTTCAGCACGTCGTATCCGGCCAAGGCCGAAATCGCCCCGGCCCGGAAAGCCTCGGCCACCAGGGCGTTCGGGCGCAGGGTGTTGAGGCCGACCCATTGCGGGCCGCCGGGCAGATCGGCCTCGACCAGCTCCCAGGTCAGCGGGAGCTTGCGCGTCGGGTTCGCCGAGCGGGAGAGTAGTGCCCGCGCCCCAGGCGTATTCAGCCCCAGCATCGCCCCCGGATTGGGACAATGCGCGGTGACGAGCCCCTCCGCGGTCTCGATATCGGCCAGGAAGCGCTTGTAGCGTCGAACCAGCCGTCCCGGCAGGAGCGGCGCGGCGAACTGCATGGCATCCTCGGGATTGTCGTAGCCAGGAGAGCGTGTCGCGCTATCTGCCCACGCGATCCACCCGACGCCAGAGACCCATGGACCAGACCACCGAATCCGTCACCGCCGCCATCCTCGTGATCGGCGATGAGATCCTCTCGGGTCGCACCAAGGACAAGAACATCGGCACCATCGCGGACTTCCTCACCGCGGCCGGCATCGATCTCCGCGAGGTGCGGGTCGTGCCGGATGAGGCCGACATGATCGTCGAAGCGGTCAACGCCCTGCGAACCCGTTATACCTATCTGTTCACCACCGGCGGGATCGGCCCGACCCACGACGACATCACGGCGGATTGCGTCGCCCGAGCCTTCGGGGTCGGCATCGATGTCGATGAGCGCGCCCGGGCGATGCTGCTGGAACGGCACAAGCCGGAGGATCTGAACGAAGCCCGCCTGCGCATGGCACGGATCCCGTTCGGCGCCGACCTGATCGCTAACCCGGTCTCGAAGGCGCCAGGCTTCCGGATCGGCAACGTTCACGTGATGGCCGGTGTGCCCGCCATCATGCAGGCCATGCTGGATTCGATCGCCCCGACCCTGCAGGGCGGCGCCGCGATGCTCTCCGAGACGATCGAGGCGGCCGGCCTGCCGGAGGGCAATTACGCCGGCGAACTCGGCCTGATCGCCAAGGAGCGGCCAAAGGTGTCGATCGGTTCGTACCCGGCGATGACACCGGAGGGTTTTCGCAATCGGATCGTCGTGCGCAGTCGGGACTCTGCGGCGCTCGCCGAGGCGCGCGGCGCGGTCGAAGCCTTGCTGGCCCGGCTGTCGGCCTGAATGACGGACCTCCAATCGGGTCGCGTTGCGTCACGGAGCTGAGTGGATGGTGCGGGACAAGGACAAGCGGGCCGATCCGGCGGCCCGCCGCGACGAGTTGCTGAAGGAGGTCTCGGAGATCGGCCGCCCCGATGCCTACGTCCTGCACGAGGTGATCCGGCTGGAAGGCGACGAGGAGTTGCGGCGCAACGGCCTCGCGCTGTTCCTCTCGGCCTTCTCGGCGGGCTTGAGCATCGCCCTGTCCCTGATCGTGCCCGGCGTCCTGCGGACCCACCTGCCCGAGACGGACTGGGCGAAGATCGTGAGCTCCATGGGCTACGCGGTCGGCTTCCTCGTCGTGGTCCTCGGGCGGCAGCAGCTCTTCACCGAGAACACGATCACGCCGGTCCTGCCGCTGCTGCACGACCGTTCCATGAAGACGGCCCTGAGGGTAGTCCGGCTCTGGTCGATCGTCCTGTCGGGCAACATCCTGGGGACGCTCACGATCGCGACGGTGGTGGCCTATTCGGGTGCGTTCGAGCCCCCGGTGCTCAAGGCCTTCGCGGAGATCAGCCACGACGCCATCGCGCACGGATTCTGGGCGACGTTCGTCAAGGCGGTCTTCGCCGGTTGGATGATCGCCCTGATGGTGTGGTTCCTGCCCGCCACGGCCAGCGCGGCACCCTTCGTGATCCTGCTGATGACGTGGCTGGTGGCGCTCTGCAGCCTGGCCCATATCGTGGCCGGCTCCGTGGAGGCCTTCTACCTCGTGGTCACAGGGGCCGCCTCGATGGGCGATTACGGGTTCAAGTTTTTTCTGCCGACGCTGCTCGGCAACACCTTCGGCGGAGCCGCTCTGGTGGCGGTGCTGAATTACGGACAGGTCGCGCCGGAGGTGGAGGAGACCAAGGCGGTCGAGGGCGAACGGCTTGATTAAGGTCTGCCAGTCAGTCGAGCTTCACGGGCGGGCTGATCAGATGATCGAGATCGTCGAGTAGCCACGTCAAGGTCCCGCGGACGGGTCCGTACAGGCCGATCTGATGCTGGCGGTACAGCAGGTCGTGGGTCAGCCGGGCGGACAGCCCGTTCAGGCGACCGCCGCCGAAGGTGTAGCGGCCCAGCGTCCCCCAGCCGTTGAAATCGGCCAGCGAGACGATGGCGCCCTTCTCGACGTAGCGGAATGGCGGCAACTGGGTCGCCACAGTGCCGCCGCGGGACAGCGCGCGTCCGAGATGGCGGGCAAGGTGCTGCGCCTGCTGCCGAGCGGCTTGAGCGGTGGCGGGAACCGGCTTGTCGGTTTGCGGATCGGCGAGGCTGGCGCAATCGCCGAGCGCGATGATCGCCGGATCGCGGGTCGCGCGCAGGTCTGGGCCGACGACGAGCTGTCCGGTCCGTGACCGCTCCAGCCCGTCGAGGCCGGCGAGCACGTCGGGGGCCTTCACGCCGGCCGCCCAGACCTTCAGAACGGCGGAGATGCGGCTTCCATCCTTCAGGGTGAAGCCCGACGCGTCCGCCGCCGTCACCATTGCGCCGGTCCGCACCGCGACGCCGAGGTCCGACAGGGTGCGGGCGGCGGCGCGCGAGACCCGCTCCGGAAAGGCCGGCAACAGGCGCGGCCCGCTTTCGATCAAGGTCAGGCGCAAGCGCTGCGGCAGGTCCGGCGAACCGTAGGCCGAGAGCAGGTTGATGGCGTGTTTCAGCTCGGCAGCGAGTTCGACGCCAGTTGCCCCACCACCCACGATCGCGATCTCCAGCAGGCCGCCGCGATCCAGCCGCGCCAGCAGATGGCATCGGAGCTGATCGTGGAAGTGCTCGGCCTCGGTCAGATCGTCGATGGTCAGGCAATGCTCCGCGACGCCGGGCGTGCCGAAATCATTGGCCCGGCTCCCCATGGCGATGACCAAGAGGTCGTAAGCGAGATCGACCTCCGGCCGCCCCTCGGAGGCTTCGACCGCGAGTTTCGCCCGCTTCGCCGCCCGGTCGATACCAGTCAGGGCCCCGGGCTGGAACCGGAAGCCGTTGCGGTGCGCCTGGGCGAAGAAGTCGACCTTCTGCCGGTCGGCCCGGGCCGTGCCGGCCGCAAAGGTGTGCAGCATCGGCTTCCAGACGTGGGACAGGCTGCGATCGGCGAGGATTACGTCGGCTCGACCGCCGCGCCCGAGGCTCGTGGCCACCTCGATGCCGGCGACGCCGCCGCCGATGATCACGATGCGTGCCTTATCTGGCATACCGTCCCCGTGCTCACACGCTTCGGGAACGTCGTTCACAGCCACGATGTTCGCCGGTGCCGACGGTCTTCGTCATCGCGATTGACAGCGATGCGGCGCAGGCAGGGCGCTCTCAATGAGCGGGGCGCGATGGGCTCTTTCTTGAGAGCCGAAGGCGCTGAACGAAAAAAGCCACCCGAAGGCGGCTTCTCTACGCGGGGATGAACAGGATCAGGACCGCAGGCGCGTCCGGACCTCACCGAGGCTCGCGCGGATCAGGCCCTGAGCGGCCTCGCCCTGCAACCGGTCGCGCAGGATCGTCTCCGACACCTTCACGGCGGCCTCCGCGGCCGCAGCCCGCACCTGGGCTTCGGCTTGCGCCTCGGCCTGGGCGATCTTGACTTCGGCAGCCTTGGTGCGGCGAGCCAGGAAGTCGTCGAGCTTGCGGTGACCCTCTTCGGCGGCGCGCTGCGCCTCCTCACGGGCGCCGGCGACGATCGACTCGGCCTCCTTCTCGGCCTCGGCGCGGCGGCGCTTGTAGTCGGCCAGCACGGCGGCTGCCTCCTCGCGCAGGCGCTTGGCCTCATCGAGTTCGTGGCGGACGCGCTTGGCACGGCCGTCGAGTCCCTTGGTCATCGCCGAGAAGGCACCGGCCTTCCAGGCGATGCCCATGAAGATGACGAACGCGACGGCGACCCAGAATTCGGCTTCGAGCAGCATCGTTGGGGTCCCGTCTAGTGAGCGGTGGCGTCGAGGGCGCGGTCGAGGGTTGCCCGATCGGGCGCCTGACCCGTCAGACGCTCGACGATCGCCGCCGCAGCCTCGCCCGCGATCGAGCGGACATTGCCCATGGCGGCCTCGGTCCGCTGGCGGATCGTCGCTTCGGAAGCAGCGAGCTTCGCGTTCAGCTGCTCCTCCAGCGCCTTGCGCTTGGCATCGGCCTCGGCGGCCAGTTCGTTGCGGGTGGTCTGCGCGATGTCACGCGCCTTGCTCTGGGCGTCCCGCAGCGCGGTCTCGAAGGCGACGCCTGCGGCATCTGCCTCGGTCTTCATGGCCTGCGCCTGATCGAGATCGGCCCGCAGACGCTCCGCGCGGGTGTGCAGGATCGACTGGATCCGCGGCAGCGCGATCTTGTCCATCAGGTAGTAGAGAAGCCCGAAGGCGAGCGCGAGCCAGATCAGCTGCGCCAGGAAGCCGGAGCTCTCGAAGGGCGGGAAGGCGCCGGTATGCCCTTCCGGGTGCTCGACATGGCCCGGCACGACCTGCGTGTCGGCGCCCGGGGGCGGCGTGGTGAGGGGGTTGGGCTGCGCCATGGGACCGCTACACTGACACCGTTCGCTGAAGCCACCGCGATGCGGTGACGGACGAAGGTGGGCGCCCCATCACGGAGCGCCCACCCATTGACCGGGAGGCCGCAGCCTCCGTTGCCGATCAGACGGCGAAGAGCAGCAGCAGCGCGATCAGCAGCGAGAAGATGCCGAGCGCCTCGGTGAGGGCGAAGCCCAGGAGCAGCGTGGCGCGCTGGCCGTCGGCAGCGGACGGGTTGCGAAGAGCGCCGGCGAGGAACTGACCGAACAGGTTGCCGAGGCCGATGCCCGCACCCGCCATGCCGAGGCAAGCGAGGCCGGCGCCGATGTACTTCGCAGCGACGGGATCCATGATAACTCCTGAGGTCTCTTCAGATCGAAACGTGCTTTGACGTTTGCGGCGGGTGGAGCCGGCCGGATTAGTGGCCGGGGTGAAGGGCGTCGTTGAGGTAGATCGCCGTCAGCGTCGCGAAGACGTAGGCCTGCAGCGCCGCAACGAGGAATTCGAGCGCGGTCAGCGCGATCGTCAGGAACAGCGGAAGCGGCGATAGCACGCTCCAGGCGCCCGCGAGAAGAAGCTGAACCACGAAGAACGCGAAGATCTTCATCGCGATGTGGCCGGCCAGCATGTTGGCGAACAGACGGACCGACAGGCTGATCGGGCGCGAGATGAACGAGATGATCTCGATCGGCACCAGGATCGCCAGAAGCGGCTTCGGCACGCCCGACGGCACGAACAGGCCGAAGAAGTGGGTGCCGTGCTTCATCACGCCGAAGATCACCACGGTGCAGATCACCAGCGCGGCCAGCCCGAAGGTGACGATCAGGTGGCTGGTCACCGCGAAGGCGTAGGGGATCATCCCGAACAGGTTCAGGATCAGCACGAACATGAACAGGGAGAACACCAGCGGCATGAACCGCTTGCCGCCGTCGCCGGTGGACTGGTGCAGCGTGTCGGCGATGAATTCGTAGAAGATCTCAGCCAGCGACTGCATCCGGCCCGGGACGATCGAGCGCGACGAGGTCGCCACGATGGTGATCAGCGCGATCACGCCGACGGCGGCGAACATGTACAGGGCGGATTGGGTGAACGCGAGTTGCTGATGGCCGATATGGCCGAGCGATACGAGCGGCTTCAGCTCGAACTGCTCGATCGGGTCGATCGTGACCGCCATTCCCGCTCCCGCCCTTCTTGTCCGACGCACCGGCTCATGCCGGCCGCCTCGATTATCACCGACCGGCGCGCCTTATGGCTCCTGCCGGTCGCGCCGCTCTGGACGCGCGCCGGAGAAACCCGACACCCGCATCACGTTGTAGACCCCCGCGACGAACCCGAGCATCAGAAGGACGATCAAGCCCCAGGGTTTGGTCCCGAAGACATGATCGACGATCCAGCCGAGTACCCCTCCTGCGATCACGCCAGCGACGAACTCGGTCGAGAGCGTCATGGCCTGGCCCAGCGACGAGCCTCCGCCGTTTCGAGGGCGCGTCGAAGGATCGGCAGCAGCCTGCGGCCGCTTCCGTTCGATCTGCATCTCGAGACGTCTGAGCCTCGCGGAGAGTTCGCTGTCCGTCGGCGTCCCCTCGGTCCCGTCTCCGTCCCTTGCCCCGCCCCTCGTGTCGTCGCCGTTCACGGCTCAAAACTCACAGGGCAGGAGGATCCGAAACCGGCTGGACGCCCCCAGCAAGCGGGCGCACCATAGTTTCGCCTATCTTGGGTGTCAAGGCGAAGCCCATACATGGTAAGCCGTTGATTTTAATTTGGTATTCCAGCTCGGACCACAACTCCTGCACGGTGCTTCGCAAGAGCGTCGGCCCGGCCTTCAGGCACCGATGATCGGCTTGATCACCTTCTCCATGCCCTCGACCGTCATCTCGCCGGTGTAGCGCTCGCCGTTGATGAAGAAGGTCGGTGTGGAATCGACCTTGAACACGTCGAGCCCGCGCTGCTTCACGGTGTTGACGGCGCCGTAGATCTTCTGGTCCTTCAGGCAGGCCTCGAAGGTCTGCTTGGTGTAGCCGGCCTGCCGCAGCATCTGCTCCAGCGCATCCACCGGCTTCGGCGTGAAGGCCCAGGCCGCCTGCTGATCGAACAGCAGGTCGGTGATCGGGTAGTACTTCGAATCGCCCTCGCAGCGCGCCAGCATGAAGGCCGCGGTGGCGAGCGGGTCGAGGGGGAACTCGCGCAGCGTGAACCGCACCTTGCCGGTGTCGATGTACCGCTCCTTGAGCGTCGGCCACGTGTTCTTATGGAACGCGGCGCAGTGCGAGCAGGTCATCGAGGCGTACTCGATGATCGTGCACTTCGCATCCGCCGGTCCGAGCCAGACATCGCCGAGCGGGCCCGGCTGCATCAGGGTCGCGAGATCCGCGCCCTGTGCCTGCGCCGAGCGGGACAGGTAGGGCAGGGCGAGGCCGGCGCCGAAGGCGAGGCCGGAGAACTTGAGAGCGTCGCGTCGCGTCGTCATCGGTCAGGCTCCGCCGGATTGATTAGTCTTGGCGTCCCGATGCGGGTACTCGGGCGCGGCCGTCCTGGCAAGGCGACCGAATCGCCTCGCTTATCGATCCGGGCGGGTGGCGACGGCCGCGGTACCGAGGCGGTCGAGGGCCGCGCGCAGGCCGTCATCGGCGATCCCGGCGACCGCCTTCTGGACCTCGACGGCCCGAACGGGATCCACGCGGGTTGGTTTGGCCTGCGTGCCGCTCCGGCCGACCCGATCCTGCTGCAGGACGATCCGCGACACGCAGGCCCAGCCGTAATGTCTGTTGATCCGCTGGATCACCACGGGCGCGAGGTGCTGCAATTCGATGGCGAACACCCCTTCGACGCGCACGACCAGCGTACCGGATTCCGGCGCCTCGCCATCCCGGCGGCGGCGCTTCGGCCATTCGAGCTTGGACGGCCGGCAGTAGCGGGCCAGCCGCTCGCCCACGATCTCGGGCCACGCGGCCAGGATGTCGGTCGAGGCGAAGCCCTGCGCCGCAAAGGCCGGGCCGATGCAACCCTCGATCAGTTCGGCCAGCGGTTTGACGCGCGCCATGGTGGTCCCGGCCCTGTGGATCCGGTGACGTTAGCGCAGGATGGTTGACGAAGGGAGGACGCAGCCGCGCTTTCGCCGCCCTATGATCGCCTCACCCCGCCGGCTATGCAGCGCGGACCCTGTCGATCTGCCCATGCCGCCCCGCACAGCCATGGATCATCAAGCCGGTGCCGGACCGCGCGCCGACGACCTGCTCGTCTGGTACGACCGCCATCGGCGCGCCCTGCCGTGGCGGGCGCTCGCCGGCGAGGTGCCCGATCCGTACCGGGTCTGGCTCTCGGAGGTGATGCTGCAGCAGACCACGATCGCGGCGGTCCGGCCGTATTTCGAGCGCTTCCTAGGGCGCTTTCCCGACGTGTTCGCCCTGGCGGACGCCCCCGAGGAGGCCGTAATGGCGGCCTGGGCCGGGCTCGGCTACTACTCCCGCGCACGCAATCTGCACGCCTGCGCGAAGGCCGTGGCCGCGGGCGGCGGGCGCTTCCCCGATACGGCGGAGGCCTTGCGCAAGCTCCCGGGGATCGGCGCCTATACGGCCGGGGCGATCGCCGCGATCGCCTTCGACCGGCCGGAAGCGGCCGTCGACGGCAATGTCGAGCGGGTCCTCAGCCGCGCCTACGCGGTCGAGGCACCCCTGCCGGGCAGCCGCCCGGAGATCCGGCGACTGACCCAGGCGCTCGTCCCGGACGACAGGCCGGGCGACTTCGCGCAGGCGCTGATGGATCTCGGTGCGACGATCTGCACGCCCAAGCGGCCCGCCTGCGCGCTCTGCCCCTGGATGCTGCCCTGTCGGGCCCGGGGGCTCGGCACGCAGGACACGTTCCCGCGCAAGATCAAGGTCGCCAAGGGTGCGCTGCGCCGCGGCGCGGCCTTCGTGGCGATCCGCAGCGGCGACGAGGGGGTGCTGCTGCGGACGCGGGCGCCGGAGGGACTGCTCGGCAACATGGCCGAACCGCCGGGCAGCGCCTGGGAGCCCGATTACGACGCGGCCGGAGCGCTGCTGGACGCGCCCCTCGACGCCCGCTGGAAGCGCCTGCCGGGACTCGTGCGTCACGGCTTCACGCATTTTCCCCTGGAGCTGACGGTGTTCGTGGCCCGGGTCGCCCTCTCGACGCCCGCGCCGCCCGGCATGCGCTTCACGCCGCGCAACGCCCTCGACGACGAGCCGCTGCCCGGCCTGATGCGCAAGGTTCTGGCCCACGCCTTCGACCCGAAGCCGGAGCCCGAGAAGAAGCCGCGCGGGCGCCCGAAGAAGGACCCGCCGCCGATGCCGCTGCTGGCGGCGATGGAAGCCCCGGTGTCGATGCCGGATCCGGAGCCGCGCCCGCGCATCCGGGCCGTGCCGAAACCCCAGCCGAAGCCGGCGCCTGCACCGCCGCTGGAGGTGGATGATCTGCTGGAGGGGGAGGTCGAGCCACGGATGGCTCCGGCGCCCACCAGGGCGCCGACACGGCGATCAGGTCCGGCTCGGAAACGCTGAGGCAGCGTCCCGGCAAGGGTGGCCGCCAACACGATGCGCGTCGAAAAAACAGCGCCGCGACTTTGCGAGCGTCGCGACGCTCGCAAAGTCGTAAAGGGTCCTATCCGTTCGCCATCGCCTGCCGCAGGCCGGCCCGGTAGCTGTCGATCACCAACGGCTTGCCGCCGCGCTCCACGTGCCAGAAGGTCCAGCCATTGCAGGCCGGCAATCCCTGGACCAGGGCGCCGATCTTGTGAATCGAGCCAATGACGAGGCCGTTGTCGAGCTGGCCGTCCGGACGCACCGTGGCGCGGAAGCGGCGGCGCTCATCGGTCACGATCTCACCGGGACGGATATGCCCCGCCTCGATCACCGACAGGAACGGCACCCGCGGCTCGGCCCGCTTTGTCGGCGCCACCATGAGGGCGGCCTTCGACAGCGGCTCCACGGCGGCGATCCGCGCACGGGCCGCCTCGGCGTAGGTCGTCTCGCGCTCGATGCCGATGAAGCGGCGGCCGAGGCGCTTGGCGACGGCGCCCGTGGTGCCGGTGCCGAAGAAGGGATCGAGCACCACGTCGCCGGGATTGGTCGCCGCGAGCAGGGTGCGGGCCAGCAGGGCCTCGGGCTTCTGGGTCGGGTGGACCTTGTGGCCCTCCGTATCCTTCAGCCGCTCCTCGCCGGTGCAGAGCGGGATGAACCAGTCCGAGCGCATCTGGAGGTCTTCATTCCCCCCTTTGAGCGCGTCGTAATGGAAGGTGTAGCCCTTCGACTCCGCCGAGCGCGAGGCCCAGATCAAGGTCTCGTGGGCGTTGGTGAAGCGCTTGCCGCGGAAATTCGGCATCGGGTTGGCCTTGCGCCAGACGATGTCGTTGAGGATCCAGTAACCGAGATCCTGCAACGCGCTCCCGACCCGGAAGATGTTGTGGTATGACCCGATCACCCAAAGGGTTGCGTTCGGCTTCATCACGCGGCGGCAGGCCGCGAGCCAGTCCCGGGTGAAGGCGTCGTAGGCCTCGAAGGTCGCGAATTTGTCCCAGTCGTCGTCGACGGCGTCGACACGGCTCTGGTCGGGACGCAGCAGGCCGGCATCGCCGAGCTGCAGGTTGTAGGGCGGGTCGGCGAACACGCAGTCGACGCTCGACGCCGGCAGGCTGTTCATGGCTGCGATACAATCCCCGATCAGCACTTGATCGAGGGGCAGAGAACGCTGGGCGGGTACGAGACCCATCCGTGGCGCCGACGCGGGCCGCCCGGCACGCGAGACCTGTTTCCGGGCGACGACGTCGGCAGCCACGGTACGCGGGGAAGCCATGGCAAACACCGGTTACGCGACTGACCGGCAGACCATGACCCGAACAGGGTAAAGGACGCGTTTTCGAATTTCGTCGGCCCGCGTCCCGTTCTGGGGCTGCAGTTTTTGCCGAGCACAATGTCCGGCCCATCCCGCGAAAGATTAAGCTTCGGTTACAGCGCGCGCACGACGCCCTTTGAGCCGCGAAAGGCTGGCTCGTCTGCGCTTGCCCCGCCGTTCGGGCCCGCTGTTCTTCTGGACCAGCCCGGCATGACAATCACCGCCGCGATCGCACCGCTGGCGCGCGCCGTCTCCATCTCAGCGGGACGCAGGGTCACGGCCAGCGCAGGGCTTAGGAACGACGACCTATTTTCGAGGCCGGCGGCACGACATCCATAGTTCTTTCCGCCACCCAGGGACGACTACGCACTATTTCATCCGCAACAAGCAGCGAAATAAACTGTCACACTAGGGCATGTAATCGTGCTGATCAGCACGAAATCGGCCAAAATGTGACGTGAATCGGTTGCGAAAACCTGCCTTATTCCGGACGATTTCTGACACGACTGGCGCCGCCCCGATAACAACAAAGGGAATGCGGTGAGAATGTCGTTTGGTTTCGGTAAGCTCGTTGTCTCGCTTGGAATGCTGACCACCGTCGTCGGAACAACCCTCCCGGCCACCGCGCAGAGCGGAGGGGCCTCCTGGTACGGAAGCGGTCACCGCACCGCGAATGGTGAGCGTTTCAACCCCAACGGTCTGACCGCCGCCCATCGCAGCCTGCCGTTCGGCACCCGCGTCCGCGTCGAGAACACCCGGACCGGCCGCTCGGTGGTGGTTCGCATCAACGATCGCGGGCCCTTCGTGCATGGCCGCATCATCGATCTGTCGCGCGGATCGGCCCGTGCCCTGGGCATGGGCGGCACGACCTACGTGTCGCTGCACGTCCTGAACTGATCCCAACGCGCCTGTAGCGCCGGGCCGCCTCCGTCCCGACAGGGCGAGGCGGCCCCCGGGGGCGTTGTCTGAGGCGGCCTGAGGCCCCATCTGCTGCCGGGTTCAGCTCGGATCAGCCTACCATGCCCAAGCCCCTCATCGTCGACATCCCGCACGACCTCGGCCGCGACGAGGCCAAGCGGCGCCTTGAGCACGGCACCGATCAGGCGCGCGCCTTCCTGGCCAAGAGCGGCATCAGCGTCGACCAGCTCGCCTGGACGGGGGATCGCCTCGATTTCGGCGTCTCCGCGGTCGCACAGAAGATCGCCGGCACGATCGACGTGGGCCCCGAGAGCGTCCGGCTCGAGGTCAAGCTGCCCTTCCTGCTCGCCCTGTTCGCCGAGAAGATCCAGAAGGTGGCGAGCAAGGAGGGCAATCTCCTGCTGACCAAGAAGTAGCGGTCCGGAACCGGATCGGCCGGACCTTGTTTCCGCCGGAACGACGCCGAGATGCAGCGTCGGCAGCGCGGAGGATCCCAGTGTCCGATTTCACCCTCGCCGATCCGGGGCCGATCCCCGAGGTCCCGCAGCAGCCCGGCCCCGGACCGGAGCGGCCTTACGAGCCCCCGCAGGCGCCGACCCAGCCGCCCGGGCCGGAGATCCCCGGCAACACCCCCGCCGAGGCCCCGGGCATTCAGCCGCCGGAGATTCCGGTGAACGATCCGGGCGTGCCGGAGATCAGCCCCCCGGGTCCGGCAAACCCCGTCGCCTGACCGGAGGATCGGAGAGAGGCGGGGGCGGGTTTGAACGGACCGACGCACACTGCCATAAGCCGGCGCATGGCCGCTCCCCCGCTTCTGACTCTCCAAGACGTCGCGCTGACCTTCGGTGGCACGCCGCTGATCACCCGCGGCGAGATCGCCATCGCACCCGGCGAGCGAACCTGCCTCGTTGGACGCAACGGGTCCGGCAAGTCGACGCTGATGAAGATCGCCGCGGGCCTGGTCGAGCTCGACAAGGGCCGCCGCTTCGTGCAGCCCGGCACCACGATCCGCTACCTCGCGCAGGAGCCGGATTTTTCCGGCTTTGCCACTACGATGGATTTCGTCGAGTCCGGCCTGCCTCCCGGGGAATCGACCCATCGGGCCCGCTACCTGCTGGAGAGCCTCGGACTGACGGGTGAGGAAGACCCCACGAAGCTTTCGGGCGGGGAGGGGCGGCGCACCGCGCTCGCCCAGGCGCTCGCCCCGGAGCCGGACGTGCTGCTCCTCGACGAGCCCACCAACCACCTCGACCTTCCGGCGATCGAGTGGCTCGAATCGGAACTCCGGTCCACCCGCGCCGCGCTCGTGCTGATCAGCCACGATCGGCGCTTCCTTTCGGCCCTGTCGCGGGCGACGATCTGGCTCGACCGCGGCGAGACCCGCCGGATCGACCAGGGCTTTTCAGGTTTCGAGGCGTGGCGCGATGCCTTCTTCGAGGAGGAGGAGCGCGACCAGCACAAGCTCGACCGCAAGATCGTCGCCGAGGAGCATTGGCTGCGCTACGGCGTCACCGCGCGGCGCAAGCGCAACGTCCGGCGTCTCGGCAACCTGCACGAGCTGCGCCAGAGCCGCCGCGAGGTACGCCGTCCGGTCGGCAGCGTCAGCATGCAGGCCTCGGACGCCGAATCCTCCGGCAGCCTCGTGGTCGAGGCCCGCGACATCGCGAAATCCTACGGTGAACGCAAAATCGTGGACGGCCTGTCGCTCCGGGTGATGCGTGGCGACCGGCTCGGCATCGTCGGGGCGAACGGCGCCGGCAAGTCGACGCTGATCAACCTCCTGATGGGGCGGCTGGAGCCCGATGCCGGTCAGGTCGTGCTCGGCACCAACCTGATGCCGGTGGTGCTCGATCAGGCCCGGGCCGTGCTCGAACCAGGAATGACCGTCACCGACGTGCTGACCGGCGGCCGCGGCGACAGCGTCACGGTGAACGGCCAGAGCCGCCACGTGATCGGCTATCTGAAGGACTTCCTGTTCAGCCCCGAGCAGGCGCGCACGCCGGTCTCGGTGCTGTCGGGCGGCGAGCGCAACCGGCTGCTGATCGCCCGCGCCCTGGCCCAGCCCGCGAACCTCCTCGTCCTCGACGAGCCGACCAACGACCTCGACCTCGAGACCCTCGACCTGCTGCAGGAGATGCTCGGCGACTACCAGGGCACGCTGATCCTGGTGAGCCACGACCGCGACTTCCTCGACCGGGTGGCCGGCAGCGTCCTGGTTTCCGAGGGCGCGGGCCGCTGGGTCGAGTATGCCGGCGGCTACAGCGACATGCTGGTCCAGCGCGGGCAGGGCGTCGAGGCGCGGGCCGCGGCGCCGAAGGCGAAGGAGTCGCGCGAACGATCGGCGAACCCGGCGGCGCAGCCAGCGGGCAAGCCCAAGCTCGGCTTTAACGAGCAGCACGAATTGAAGACGCTGCCCGCCCGGATGCAGAAGCTGGAAGCGGCGATCGGCCAGCTCAAGACGATCCTGGCCGACCCCGACCTCTATGCCCGCGACCCCGCCCGCTTCGACAAGGCCTCGACCATGCTGGCGCAGGCCGAGACCGAGCTGTCGCAGGCGGAGGACCGCTGGCTGGAGCTGGAGATGCTGCAGGCGGGGTGAGTCCCGCAACCGCCTGCACGATGGACCGGACCGGAGACCGCATGACCGCCTACCAGACCCTCGAACAGCGCTTCGCCCGCCTCGCCGCCCTCGAAGGGGCCGCAGGCATCCTCGGCTGGGATGCGCAGACCCTGATGCCGGACGGCGCCGCGTCGGCGCGGGGTGACCAGCTCGCGATCCTGCGCGGCCTCGCCCACGCGATGCTGACCGAGCCCGAGGCGGCCGGGGATCTCGACGCGGCCGAGCGCGAAGGCGGCCTCGAAGCCTGGTCCGCCGCCAACCTGCGCGAGATGCGCCGCGCGCAGGCCCACGCCACAGCGGTCCCGCGCGACCTCGTCGAGGCGAGTTCCCGTGCGGTCTCCCGCTCCGAGATGGTCTGGCGCGAGGCGCGCCGCGACGCGGACTTCGCCAAGCTGGAGCCCCACCTCGCCGAAGTGCTGCGGCTCCAACGCGAGATCGGCCAGGCCAAGGGCGCAGCCCTCGGGCTCGACCCCTACGATGCGTTGCTCGACAGCTACGATCCGGGCATGCGCCGGGCGACGATCGACCCGCTCTTCTCCGATCTGACTTCGTGGCTGCCGGGGCTGATCGCCCAGGCCCGGGAGATCCAGGCCGGCCGCCCGGCGCCGGTGCCGCTGACCGGCCCGTTCGACGTGGCGGTGCAGCGCGCCCTCGGCCTCAAGCTGATGGAGGCGGTGGGGTTCGACTTCACCCGGGGTCGGCTCGACATCAGCCTCCACCCGTTCTGCGGCGGCGCCACCGACGACGTGCGGATCACCACCCGCTACGACGAGGCCGATTTCGGCCGCGCGCTGATGGGTGTGCTGCACGAGACCGGCCACGCCCTCTACGAGCAGGGCCGGCCGGGCTCCTGGCGCAACCAGCCGGTGGGCGCGGCTCGGGGCATGAGCCTGCACGAGAGCCAGTCGCTCATCGTCGAGATGCAGGCCTGTCGGAGCCGGGAGTTCTTCACCTTCCTGGCGCCTCTGCTGCGGGAGGCGTTCGGGCGCACGGGGCCGGAATGGTCTCCGGAGAACCTGCACGCGCTCAACACCCAGGTCGCGCCGGGCTTCATCCGGGTCGATGCCGACGAGGCGACCTACCCGGCGCACATCCTCCTGCGCTACCGGCTGGAGACCGCGATGATCGCGGGCGATCTCGCGGTGCGGGATCTGCCGGGGGCATTCAACGACGGAATGCGGGAGTTGCTGGGTCTCACGGTCCCGGACGACCGGATGGGCTGCCTGCAGGACATCCACTGGCCGAGTGGCGCGTTCGGCTATTTCCCGACCTACACGCTGGGCGCGCTCGCGGCCGCCCAGCTGTTCCGGGCTGCCCGGGCGGCCGAGCCGGCGCTGCCAAGCTGCCTGGCGCAGGGCGATTTCGCGCCGCTGCGGCGCTGGCTGCGTGCGAATGTGCATGAGGTCGGCAGCCTGCTCGACACCGACGCGCTGCTGACCCGCGCCACGGGGGCGCCGCTCGGCACGGCGGCGTTCCGGACGCATCTGGAGGCGCGGTATCTCGGGGCGTGATGGGTCGGCGGGCTTTCGTAGGAGGAGGCCTGGAGCGGCCTTTGCGTCTCTCCCTGCCCACAAACGGGGAGGGGGATCCGCGGAGACAACCAATCCTGAGCGATTGAAGCCCGCTCCCTACAAAGCCACCACATCCACCGCGTCCCCCAGCCGCGCACGGGCGATCTCAGCCACGTGGCGGTGGTGGGTGAACAGGATCGGCTGCACCGCAGCGCCGATCTCGGCGAGCGCGTCGAGGCCGTACCCGGTTCGCGCCTCGTCGAACGTCGAAAAAAGATCGTCGCCGATGAACGGCGCCGGCTCGGCGCGCGAAGCGTAATCCTCCAGATAGGCGAGCCGCAGGGCGAGGTAGAGCTGATCGCGGGTGCCCTCGCTCATGCCCTCGATGCCGACCCATCCGCCCCCGCTGCGCTGCCCGGCGAGCTTCGGGGTATCGGCCTCGTCGAAGGTCTGGGCGAGGCCCGAGAAGGCGCCGCCGGTAAGCGACCGGAACAGCGCCCCGGCTCGGGCCACCAGGGGATCCTGCTGCCCCGACCGGTGCCGGGCCACCGCCTGACCGAGCATCAGCCCGGCCAGCCGCAGCACCGCCCAGGAACGGGCCGCCGCCTGCAGATCGGCCTCCGCGGCTTTGCGCTCGGCGAGCGCCAGTTCGGCCCCGGTCCCGCCCTCCAGCTCTGCCCGCCGCCGCTCGGCCCTGTCACGGTCGGAAAAAATCACCCGGCCGCGCTCCTCCAGCTCCTCGGCCTCCAGGGCAAGCCGGGCCAGCTCGGCCTCGATCGCCTCGGGCGGCAGCGCCTCGAGCCCGGTGCGCAGCTCCGCCTCCGGCAGCCCATCCGACGCGCCCGCGAGGCTGACACGCAGCCGCTCCAGCTCGGCACGGAGCGCCTCCCGGGCGCTGAGACGGCCGAACAGCGCTTCGAGTTCCGGCATCGACGCATCGCTTTGGTCCGGCATCCGTGCGGCGACGTGGCGGGTCAGCGCCGCGCGCGCGGTCGTCAACGCGTCGGCGGCGGCACGACCGGCTGCGGCGGCCTCGTCCAACCGCCGGTCGAGTTCGACCCGCCGGGCCTCGTGGGCCTGGGCGGCGACGAGCCGGCCGTGGAGGGCGCGGATCGCCGCCGTGGGGCCGGCCTCCACGAGATCGGGGGCGAGCGCTTCGACAAGAGCCGCAGCGGCATTCCGGAACGTCTCCATGTCGCGCCGGATGCCGGTGGCCCGTCGGGTCAGCGCGGCGCGCTCGGTGAGCCGTTCGGGGACCGCCCGCCACGCCTCCAGGGCGCTCTCGGCCTCCTCGGGCCGGGCCGAGGCGTCGAGGCCGATGAGCCGCAGCGCCGCGCTCCACTCACTCTGCCACCCCGCTCGGCGGTTCTCCGTCTCGGCCCGGGCAGCGTCCAGCCGCTCGGCCGCGGCGCGCGCGGCGCGCAGGAGCCCGCCGGTCTGTAGGCTGGCCTCCCAGCGGCTGGTCAGCGTGGCGAGGCGCGCTTCGAGCCGTTCGAGAGCCGGCCCGACCTCGATCCCGGGCGAGGCGTCGAGCCCGGCTCTGGCACTCAGTTCGGCGAGAGGCGCCCGGGCGGCCTCGATCGCGGCGCGGGTCTCGTCGAGCCGGAGCCGGTCACCCGAGAGCCGCTGCTCGGCCTCGACCAGGTCCTCGACCTCCGCGAGCCACGCCGCCATCTCGACCGGCGACGCGGGGGTGATGCCGGTCCCCCCCCAAGCCGCGCGCCACGCGGCCTCGCCCTCGGCGATCTGGGCCTCGATCCCGGAGAGCTCATGCAGGGCGCCGGCGAGAGTCTCCTCCTCGGCGGCGAGGCGGTCGAGGTCGGCCGCGTGGGCCGCGACCCGGGCGGCGTCGTCGGCGCGCGCATCGGCCAAGCGGTCCGCGTCGAGCCGCGCACGTTCGTAAGCCGCGATCTCGGCGGACTCCAGCATGCGCCCCGACTCGAGGGCTCTGCGCAGCGGCGCGAAGGCCGCGTCGCGCGCCTCCCGAAGCGCCGCGACGCGCTCCCGGGTGGCGATCGGCTGGCCGGCCGCGCGCTCGCGCAGCCGGTCCCGGGTGGCCTTCACCTGACGCTGCGCCGCGTCGCGGTGGTCGGCGGCCCGCTCCCGCTCGCGGGCCTTCCCGTCGAGAAGCACACGATAGCCCGCCACCGCCTCCGGGTGGGGCAGGGGCGTCCGGACAAGGACGGCGATATCCGAGATGGCCGGCGCCATCCGGGCCGCCTGATTGCGCAGCAGCGCCGTCTCGTGCCGGATGTTGGCGCTGAGGCTGTCGTGCGCGGCAATCCGCTCGTGAAGGCGCGCCAGGGGCTTCAGCGCCTCGCGGAGCGGGGTCGGATCGCGGGTTGCGCCCGCCGCCTCGATCTCCCCGGCCAGACGGTCGCGCTCAGTGAGCGCCGCCGCGTGATCGCGGGATAGCTGGTCCTCGGCGGCCGCGAGTGTCCTGTGGTCCCGGATCAGCCGGTCGATCCGGGCCCGGGCGGCGTCGGTCGGCTGGCCGGCCTCCAGGGCCGCGAGGTCGGCAAGGCCGATCCGGGCGCGCAGCCGTTCGAGATCCAGGTCGACCTTATGGATCTCACCCTCGATCCGGGGCAGGTCGGTGCCGCCCTTCTCGAATTCCTTGGTGCCACTGAAAACCGCCAGGATCTCGTCGGCCCGGAGCGTCAGGCCCGGCTCGACGGGCACCGCCTCCGCGTCGTCCCGGGCGCGGGCGACGGCGGAGCCGGCCCGTTCGGCTTCGGCCTCCGCGGCGCGACACGCCGCAAGGGCCATACCGAGGCGGTCGATCCAGGCAGGATCGGCATCGACCAAGCCATCCTCGGCCCCGATGCGCTGCGCCAGGGCATCGATCTCGGACAGGATCGGCCGGACCCGCTTGAACCGCTCCAGCCGCGCGCGCGCGACTGCCAAATCCTTCTGGCCGTCGCGGAGGGTTTCGAGCTGGCCGGCCGCGGCCGCGATCTCGTCGTTCAGGGCACGCCAATCCGTCGCGCGCAGGCTCGTCTCGCGGATCGTCCGGCGGGCATTGTCGTGGCGTTCCAGCGCTTGGTAGAAGGTCCGGTGCTTGGCCTTGTGAGGCGTGAAGATCGCGTCCGCCTCCCCCTCCAGGTCAGCGTGCAGCTCCGTAAGCCCGCGCAGGCCGGAACCCGCCGCGAACAGGCTCGCCCCGACCTCGCCCTCGACATCGACCATCTCGCGCCCGCCCGCCCGCAGGTTCGCTGCGTCGAGGCCGAAGGCGCGGCAGAACACGGTCCGCGAGATGCCGCCGACGAACGGTGCCAGGGCGTCGTCGGGGATCGGCGCCTCGGCGGCGTCGATCAGGGTGCGGGTGTTGCCCTTCCGGCGGCGGAAGCTCAGCCGGCGCCCGTCCGCGGCGACGATCTCGGCGCCCAGGCGCAGCAGGGGCATGTCGTGCTGGAAGGCGTACGGGGTGGATTTCCCGAAGCCGAACAGCAGGTCGGTGACGGCCGCGAGCGCCGTGCTCTTGCCGGCCTCGTTGGCACCCAGCACCACGTGCAGGCGCGCATCCGGCCGGAAGGCGATCGTGCGGTCCGTAAAGGCGCCGTAGCGCTCCAGGGCGAGGTGGATCAGGCGCATCGGGGCTCTCGATCCACTTAGCAGTGCCGGCCGGTGAGACGGCCGAGGATCAGCGCCTCGGCCTCGGCGCAGAGGGCATCGAACTCGGCCTCCAGATCCGCCTCGGCAGCGACCGGAGCGGGTAGACGGCCACGGATCTGCGCGAGGGCGGCCCCGGCCCGGGTCCGGAATTCCGGATCGCGGTCGAGATCCGCCATCAGGGCGGCCGGGTCGATCGCGGCACCGGAGGACTCGACTGCGGCCGGCGGCCGACGCGTCGCGATCTTCAGGCGCTCCAGCCAGAGATCCTCGTGCAGCCGGTGGGCCGCGGCCTGGATCTCGGCCGTCACGCCGTCCCGGTCGGCAGCGAGCGCGTCGTGGGCCTTCGTGGTGCCGGTCAGGTGGACGCGCACCAGGACCAAGCGGCCCGCCGCCGCGTCCGCCAGCGGCCGCAGGGCCGCCTCGGCCGCCTCGATCGCGCTGCGGGTATCGGCGGCGTCGGAGAGATCCACCGACACCTGCTCGAACCGCGCGCGGTCGAGGGCGAGGCGGGTGAGACCGGTCACCCGTCCGTCGGACACAGCGACCAGGACGGCGCCCTTCTGACCGCATTCGCGGATGCTGCGGCCCTGGAGATTGCCGGGGAACACGATCCAGGGATCCCGGGACAGCTCGGCATACTCGTGGATATGGCCGAGCGCCCAGTAATCGTAGCCCCGGGCCTGGAGGTCGGCGATCGAGCAGGGGGCGTAGGTTTCATGGCCCGCATGGCCCGTGCAGGAGGTATGGAGAATCCCGAGGTTGAACCAGCCCGGCAGGGCCTCCGGGTAGGTCAGCGACAGGTTTTCCGGGACGGCCCGGTTCTCGAAGCTGCGGCCATGCAGGGCGACGCGCAACGCTTCGATGCGGTGAGTGCCGGCGCGTTTGGCCTCGAAGACGTGGACCGAGGGGGGCAGGGTGATCGACTTGGTGATCACGCTCTCGGCGTCGTGGTTGCCGCGGACCAGGATGGTCGGGATGCCGGCCCGGTCGAGGCGGGCCACCTGCCGGGCGAAGAACAGGCCTATCGTGTTGTCGGCCCAGTCGCCGTCGTAGACGTCGCCGGCCACGACCACGAAGGCGACCTGCCGCTCGATCGCCTGCGTGACCAGATCCTCGAAGGCGTGCCGCCCGGCCGCGGCGAGGCGGCGGGCGAGATCCGCGTCGCGGGTCGCCAGGCTCGACAGCGGCGAGCCGAGATGCAGATCGGCCGCGTGGATGAAGCTGAAGCCCGACATCGACCTCCGGGAGGATCGTGGGAACGGTTGGCTGCGCGCGCGGAAGCGCCGCCGTGACCGCGCTCATAGGCTGCCGGCGGGTTTGGCCTCAAGCACCGTGGGCGTGCGAGACCGGGTTTGTCCCGCGTCGCGGATCCCTGCGGCGCGGAATCATCGCCGGATCCGCGCCGCACCTCTTAGGACTCTTGGATTCCGAACTTCGCGTAGCGGCCGATCATCCAGCCCCGCTGTACCGGAAGAGGGCTTCGGCGAGCGCGTCGTCGCCGGGCCGCAGACCGGTCAGCGCCCGAGTTCGACCGGAATGCTGAGGTCGGCCACGCCTCCGCTGCTCACGAGACCCGCCGGCGGTGCCGAGAGCGGACCGACGGCCCGGACCGCGCGCAGCGCCCGCTGGTCGAGATCGGGCGAGCCTGAGCTGCGCTCCACCTCGGCTCGCTGCAACACCCCGTCGGGGGCAATCACCACATGGACCACCACGGTGCCGCCCCGCCGCCCCGATCCCGGCCGCCGTTCGGCGCGGTCGGCGCCATCGATCCGCATGACGAGATCCGACAGCCAGGCACGCGCCGCAGGTCCGGGCGCCGCCCGGGCCGGAAACGCGCATGGGATCAGGAGCAGACCGAGGAGGAGGGTCCGGCGGGCGAACTCGGGCAACGGCATGCGGGACCGACGGCTCCTGGCGCGCGTGACGGTTGAACGTTCCTACGCGCGCTGGGTGCCCGAGGCGAGCCCTGACCGTGGGTCGCAATCAGGAGATCGTGGTGGGTCTCCGGCCCCGCGGCCCAGCGGCGGCCAGCATGACTTCGTCGGTGCCGACCTCCAGGCCGGTATAGCCCAGCAGCTCGGCGAGCTGGGTCCGGGCGCGCCAGACGCGGCTCTTCACGGTGCCGATCCGGCACTGCATGACGGAAGCGGTCTCCTCGTAGGTGAGGTTCTCGATCGCCACGAGCACCAGCGCCTGCCGCATCGCCGGCGCGAGCCGGTCGAGGGCGACGCGCACGTCGCTTAGGTCGAGATGGCCGCCCTGCTCGGGCAGCGACACCATCCGCTCCGCCTGCGCGCCGTCCTCGTCCTGCACCTCGCGGCCGCGCTTGCGGTGCTCGTTGTAGAACTGGTTGCGCATGATCGTGAACAGCCACGCCTCCAGGTTCGTGCCCGGCACGAAGCTGGCCCGCGAGCGCCACGCCCGCAGCAGGGTGTTCTGGAGGAGGTCGTCGGCTCCGACATGGTTGCGCAGCAGCGAGCGCGCGAAGCGCTGCAGGTTCGGCACTAGGCGCAGCAGGGCAGTCTGGAACGCCTTCTCGTGGCCGTCTTGGGCCTTACCGAAGGCCGCATCCAGGAGCTGCAGCAGTTCGGCGAACCGATCCGCGATGGGTGGCTCGATCACATCCTGTGCGTACGTCGCAGCGAGCAGATGGCCCAGGTGAGACTGGACGCTGCCGGGGAGCCGGGGAGCCTGCGGGGCGATTGTCCCGCCGTCGTTGGCATGTCGAAGCATGATCGCCGATCACCTATGAGGAATAAAGAGTATCGGTCCGGCCATTAGCGCCCGTTCCCAGGACGATCGCCGCAACATAGATCAGCCGATATCGAGATCTTAAGATTGATCCATGATGTGCCGACTGCTAATCCGAGCGGAATAGTGGGCCGACGGCACGCTTTCGCTCCGGATGTCTCGCGCGAAAACCTGTCCTGCGTGACGCAGCATCTGCGCACCGGCACGGAAGCATGTTGCGCTGGCGGCCGGCGAAGCGAAGCCGTAGTGCTGCAACCGGACGCCGAACTCGGGACTACACGCATGACACGCCTGTCCGACCTCGAAGACGATCCGGCCTTCCAGCAGGCCGTGCTGGCCGTGCGAGGTGCGGCCAGCACGCTGAGCGGACGCGCCGTGACCGAGGAGGAGGCGCGCTTTCTCGTCGGCATCGCGCTGACCACCTTCGCCCATGCCGGTGGCCTGAGCGAAGCGAGCCAACGGCGCCTGGCCCGCTTCTCGGAGACGATCGAGCACGGCACGGTGGTCGAGACCTTGACGCGTCACTGAGCCCGCCTCCCTGCCGACCTCGATTGCCGCAAGCGGAGCCGCCGCAGGCGGAACCGGTCAACCCGACCGAGCCTCCGTCATGCCGGACCGCAGGACGCGCAGGAGGTCTTCCAGCACCGCCTCGCGGTCCTGCGGCTGGGTCGCCAGAGCCAGGCCCGCCTCGAGATGCTGGCCGATGATCAGAAGCCCCACTTCGCGCAGCGCGGCGCTGGCCGCCCGGATCTGCTGGATCTCGTCGAGGCAGTAGCGATCCGCCTCGATCATCGCCCGCAGCCCCCGGACCTGGCCCTCGATCCGGCCGAGCCGCCGGACCAGCGGGGTACGCTCCGCGTCGGTGCGGGCAAGGCAGACGCGACCCTCGACGAATGTGGCGCTTGTCACCGTTCTGAGACCTGCCTGTCCTAGTCCGCACCGATGGCGCTTCGGAGCGCCGTGCCGTCAGCCGATCTGCTGGGTCTCGGCCGCGCTGTCCGGGCGTGCCGGACCGAGCACCGGCTCCTCGCCCATCGGCTGGTTCTGCACGACGCTGAACTGGCCCTTACCGTCGAGCGATGGGCCTTCCGTCCAGCGGCCGGCCGGGGGCGGCGAGCCGTCCGCAGCGGTCCCGAAGAAGTTGTAGTTGAACTTCTGGTTTTCCTTCTCCTGCGGGAAGGAGTTCGGGATCGGCAGGGTGCCGGCGTGACCCCCGAGTTCCTCGATCACCGCCAGCCATTGCTGCTGGTGCATCGTGTCCCGGGCGATGAGGAAGCTCCACATGTCGCGCATGCCGGCATCGTTCGTGGCGTTGTAGAGGCGCACCGCCAGGACGCGCCCGGTGCTTTCGGCCGCGACGTTGCAGTACATGTCGGCCGCGATGTTGCCGCTGGCGTAGATGTGGCTCATGTCGAAGGGCAAGCCGTCGGAATTGCCCGGGAAGGCGGCCATGCCGGTGGACAGCAGCGTCTTGTGCAGCATGCCCTCGACGATGTGGCGCGGGTTCTCGCCGCCCATCACGGCGCCGACGATCGCATCGGCCGCGCCGGCCTCCTGGACCTTGGTGGGGGCGGTCTCGAGATTCATCGCCACCGCGGTCGCCAGCATC
This sequence comes from Methylobacterium sp. E-065, assembly GCF_022829605.1. GTDB lineage: Bacteria > Pseudomonadota > Alphaproteobacteria > Rhizobiales > Beijerinckiaceae > Methylobacterium. The sequence goes on from NZ_JAKSYD010000295.1 coordinate 90,154, forward strand.
TCGATGTGGCCGATCTCTTCGGTGGCCGTGTGGAGCAGCATGTCACGGTACTTGGTCGTCGGAGCACGGTTGCCCCAGGCCTGGAAGAAGTATTGGAACGCGACCCGGATCTCGCCCTCGATACCGCCGATCGCCTGCTGAAGCATACGGGCGTAAATCGGATCCGGACTGTCGACCTTGACCGGGTACTGCAGGCGCTTGTCGTGATAGTACATGATGAGTGTTCCTCGCGTGAGGCACGGCGCGCTTAAGCCCACCGCACGATCGGCCGCAGGTCCCATACTCCACGGGAGCATCGAGCCTCGCTCCCTGCCCAACCCGGCTTTAGGACATCGGTTCGGTCGACGGGCGCATTGAGAACAATTTAAATGATCGAAATCCAATTTTCCTTCATGAAATCAACGCAAAACTTTTTTCGAAAAAGACATCGTTATCCGCCCGCCACAAGAATGACATGATATTAACATAGGTTTTAGTCGATAGATCTAGATCAATATCGTGCCTTCGGGCGGAGGATGAGCCCGAAATAGCCTGACCTGCAGACCCGGGCGCTTCAGCCCGTCGCGACCGCGGGCTCGTCACACACGCAGCGGCTGTGGCGCGAGGGCGTGTCGTTGGCTCTGACCGCGTTCGAATTCAGATCCAACCGTGACGGCAATCGATCGATGAATGCGCAATTTAATCGTGCAAATATCCAATGTCCGATTGCGTACGCTTCGGAAAATACTAAAACGACTTTTGGTCCAATCATATCCGACCGACTTGTACTCGAAGATGCGTTGATCTCACGCGCTCGTGAATATCCAGGTTGGCGCATCGCCAATGGCCTGGAGTGCGTCCTATGCTCACTGCCCCAATGGCCGATCTGGCCCAGCTCTTTGGGACCCGTCCGGCAACCCCTGATGGGTTCGCGAGAGAGCTTGGCCTGCCCATGCGCGAGCGGTCCATTCCCAAGCAGCACGATCTGCTCCTGCCCGGCGCCGAGCCGGAGGTCGCCCATCTGTTGCTCGCCGGCCATGCCTGCCGCAGCCGCATGCTGCGGGATGGGCGCCGGCAGATCACCGCTATCCTGATACCGGGCGATATCTGCGATCCGGAAGCGATCGTGGCGAACCGCGCGGATTATGCCGTCAACACGCTCACCCGATGTACGGTCGGCGAGATCTCCCTGGCGCGGATCGCCACCCTCGATCATCAGGACCTGACCGCCATCCTCGGCCACCGCCTGCGCCGCGAGGCGGCCATCGCCCGGGAATGGATCGTCAGCCTGGGGCGCCGGGTCGGGATCGAGCGGATGGCGCATCTCCTGTGCGAGTTGCGCTGGCGGCTGGCGACGGTGGGCTTCGCCACCGAGGACAGTTTCGAGATGCGGATCACGCAGAGCGACTTCGCCGACGCACTGGGATTGACCCCGGTCCACGTCAATCGGGTGCTGAAGAGCCTGCGCGAGAGCCGGCTGATCCATCTGCGCGGCGGCCAGCTGACGTTCCTCGATCGCCCACGCCTGGAACGGCTGGCGCAGTTCGACGCGACCTATCTGGAGATCTGGGCCGATCCCGCCTGATCGGACCGTTCGAACCGCTGGTCCGACGCGCGCGCCGAGTGGCGCCGCGCCGACGCGGCCGTCACGGCCCCATGACCCCGGAACCGGGCCCCGATCACAGCCACCCGATCCGACGGGCCAGCATCACGCAGAGGGCGAGGCAGGCCGCCACCGTGACGATCAGCATGGCGGCGTTCGTCCAGAACCGGACCGGCCGGCTGGACCCGTCGATCCCGCTGGCGCGCAGCCGAACCCACGGCACGTAGAGGTAGAGCGCGATCACCGTGAGGATCAAAAACGCGAAGGTCGGCACCCGGCCGCTCGCGAGCGCAGCCCCTGCCAGGATGGCCCATCCGAGAACGAGGCTCACCATCGTGAACAGGGCTGTCGAATTCACGGGCCTTCACAATCCTTCCAACGGATCCTTGCCCCTGTGGGACGGCGGGGCTCGATCCCGTCCTCCAGCCCGGACACGCGGATGTCCGCGCCCCGGTGCCGCGCGCTCGCGTGAGCGCGGTTCCCAAGCTGATACAGGGACTTACAGGCAGCGGTAATCCAAGTGTGTGAAATCCGGCCGCGTCCGTCAAGTCGCGCGTCGGGGCGATTCGGGCACCGATTCGAATCGCCCGCGGCCATGCTGGGCGCGTGACCGTGCCGCGATATAACCGGCTTGGCGAGACGGGCTGGGTCGGTGGCGCCCTCTGCGCCGGAACAGGATGGCCGTGAAACCGAAGCTGCTTCGTCTCGCCCTCGCCGCAACGGCGACGCTGTCCCTGTCCGTGGCGCAAGCCGGCTGGCAGGGCCCCGGGGCACAGCCCCTGTTCGTCAACGAGGCCAATCCGAGCGGATACAATTACGCCCCGAGCGTCATCGTCGAGGGCCAGACGACCGATATCTGGTGGTGCGGCCAGGGCAAGACCGACGTGATCTTCCACCGGACCTTCACCGCCCAAGGCGGCTTCTCGCCGGCGCAGGTCGTCTTCCAGCCCACGCCGGGATCCTGGAACCGCCAGTATGTCTGCGACCCGAGCGTGATCAAGGGCGCGTTCCGCAACCCCGCGGACGGGCAGCCCTACGCCTACGCGATGTACTATTCGGGGGCCGACAACCTGCCGGGCCACAACAACCACACCGGGCTGGCCTTCTCCAACGACAAGGTGACCTGGATCGACTACCCCGAGCCGGTCATCGCCCCGCTCAACCCGACCGTGGCCCAGGGCAATTACGGCGCCGGGCAGCCGGCGACCATCAACCTCGACGGCCGCTCCAGCCTGCTCGTCTTCACCACCGACCTGACCGGCCCGCAGGGCGTAGCGGGGTTCGGCGACCTGTACGTGCGCCGGACGGCGGACGCGGTGCATTTCGATCCGCCGGTCCGGGTGCCCAACCGGACCACCGACGGCGCGACCCTCAATCCGAATTCCGATTTCGCCTACGACCCGTCATCCGGCGACGTCTACGTCATCACGGGGCTGCCGGGGCGCAACTGCCAGCAGGTCGCCTGCAAGGATCCGGCCCGCAACCCCGACCGGGAGACCTTCCAGATGGGTCTCTACCGGATGCCGCTGAAGGCCCTGCTGAGCGGCGCGCCCGCGACCTGGGTCCCGGCCGGCGACCTGAACACGGACGTGACGGGGTTCTACCTCAATCACAGCCCGGGCTTTCAGCGCGACCCCTTCGGCAGCCTCACGCCCTTCCTGCCATCCGTCACGGTCTATTTCTCCGGGGGCGATCCCTATCCGGGCACCTGGCGGATCGCCGCGGCGACCGAGAACCCGGCCGCCGACCGTGCGCCCCTGAAGCGGGCGCTCGGACCGGGCGGACACTGGGTCACGACCGGCTTCATCGCCCCCGGCTACACGATGGAGACCGCGCTCGGGACGCTGTTCCTCCTGCCGAAGCCGGGCACCGCCAAGCTGATGAGCTGCCTGGCCGGGGCGGACCACTTCGTCAGCCGCGATCCGAACTGCGAGGGCCGGACCCCGCTGGGGCAGACCGGCTACCTCTACGAGGCGCCGCGCCCGGGCAGCCACCCGATCTACCGCTGCCTCGCCGGCGGCCGGGACCACTTCGTGTCGACCGACGCCAAGTGCGAGGGGCAGGCGACCGAGGGCCTGCTCGGCTACGCGCTCGACTGACCTCGGGGCAGGCCCGCCCGACGGGTCCCGGTGCGGCGTTGCGCCCGGGAACAGGGCGGAGCGCGTCGCCTTTCTGACGGTACCGTCGGCTTATGCCGAACCTGTCGGCTCACGCCGCGTGGCTGCCGCCGAAAACCCGTCCCGGAGATGCCCCTGATGCCGACTCTCACCCGTGGCGCGGCCGTCCTCGTCGCCTGTCTCGTCGCGGGGCCGGCCTTCGCGCAGGGCAAGCCGCTTCCGCCCCCGGCGAGCGACGTGACGCCGCCGGTCGAACTGACGATCAGCATGCAGGACGGCAAGCCGGTCTGTGATCCGGCCGAGCTCCGTCTGCCGGCGGAGACGAACGTCGTGCTCCACATCAAGAGCAGCGCCGACGCCCCCGTGGTCCTCACCGCGCCGGGTCAGTTCGAGAATGGGCTGATCCAGCATTCGGACGGCGACCTGGTCCATGTGGAGAGCGAGAAGGGCTACACGATCAAGCAGAATGGCCAGGGCACGCTGCGCCTGCGGACGATGAAGGCGGGGGAGGAGACCTATGCCTGCACCAGCACCCGCAACCAGGCCGCGCCCTTCAAGGGGAAGCTGATCCTGATCCCGCCTGCCAATTGAGGCTTTGACGAACCCATGACCAGCGGCACATCCAGCGAGACCCTCAGGATCTTCTACGACGGGGATTGCCCGCTCTGCCGCGCCGAGATCGGCCATTATCGCACCTGCGACGGCGCCGACCGGCTGGCCTTCGTCGATGTCGGGCATTCTCAGCCCGCTCCGACGCTCGCGCCCGGCCTGACCCACGAGGCCGCCCTGCGACGCTTCCACGTCCGCACGGCGGACGGGCGGCTGGTCTCGGGTGCCGAGGCGTTCGCCCATCTCTGGACGAGTCTCCCGGGCTGGCGCTGGCTCGGCCGTCTGATCGGCCTGCGCATCCTCGGCTTCCGCCCCGTGCTGGCGATCGCCGAGGCAACCTATCGCCTGTCACTGCCCCTGCGGCCGCGCTTGGCGCGGTGGGTCTCGCGGCAGGACGCACCTCAGCGCCGATGACCGGCGGATGACGACGCGCTGCGTCCACTATGTCGGCTTCCGCGACGACCGGTACTGGAACGCCTTCCGGATCTTCGGTGGTCCCCGGGTCATCCATCGCCGTTGGGACTTCTATGCCACCCGCGATGTCGGCCCCGACGATATCGTGGTCTTCGCCCAGGGCGACGAAACGCAGCCCCTCGCCGAACGAAACGCCACGGATATCGACGAGCGCTGGCTTTAGCGTGCGCTCCGCCGCGGCGGCCACCGGTCCGGCGTAAGGCAAAACTTCACACCGAAGCATGAGAGACGTGCCCGATTGCAGAGTGATCGCGCACGCCCGCAAGGTCTCGTTCGATGCGCCGGCATCGGTCGGGCCGGCCTCCGCTTTCCCTGTTGACGATCCGCAAGCCGGCCTCGCCGCGGCACAAGCTCAGCGTTATGGTTCATTACTGATGTTGCGGGCCACGATTTCTCCTGGCACTGGTTCAACGGAAAGCTCGTTCCAAACAGAGCCCGTTTAACGGGTTATTAACTATCCTCGGTGCTGGTTCGCTCTAGTCCAAGGAGCCTGTTCCATGATCTCCGCAAGTCTCCTCGTCGTGATCAGTGCGGCGCTCAGCGCGGCCGCGGCGGGTGCCGTGCGCGATGCGAACGCCCGAAGCCGCTGACGACGCGGCGGCCGGACTGTTGCCGGTCTGCGACAGGACACGGATCGCGCGATCCCGACCCGCCTGAGCCTTCGAACGGGCACAGTTCGACGGCACCCCTGATCGGACGATCCTTGATCTCCGGTCCCGTGCATGTTCCCTGCAGTCCGTGCCTTCGTCCTCCAGCATCGGGAAGGCAGTGCGGTGCTCGCCTCGTCGGGCGCGTTCCTGCTCATCGTCTCCGTGTTCGCCGCCCTCCTGGCCTGATCGGGCTGCGGCGGCCGAGATCCTGCCGGATCGGTCCCAGGCCTCCTTCGAATAGGTGATGCGGCTCGGCCTCCCCTCTGGTTGTCTGGCGCCTCCCAAACCCCAATGGCATACTCAGCCCGCTCCGATCGCCGGAGCGGGCTCTTTCGTGCCGGCCGGCCGTGGATCCGGCGCGCGATGGCGGCCAAACAGAGCTCACGGCCGACATAAGACCGGCGATCGACTGCTTTCATTCGATCCGGCGGGCCATGAATATCCAGCAACCAGGCATTTACGAGCTGCCGGAACTGGGCCCATCGTGACGGCTGCGCGTGACCGATCGGCAATCGGGACAAACAAGCGCGCGAATGCGAGGAGACGCCCATGCTGTCGAGACGAAGCTTCGTGAATTGCGCGCTCTGCATGCTCTCGAGCGGCTTCACGGCCGTCGCGGTCGAAGGGCAGGCGCAGCCGGCCGGTCAAACCTCCGGCGTCACGCGCACGATCCTCAGCACCGAGGAATTACCGGGCGGGCATTACGTCGTCGTGCAGGTCGCCGCCGAGATCGCGCCCGGGGCGACAGTCGCGCGCCATACGCACCCGGGAATCGAATCCTCGGTGATCCTGGCGGGCGAGGCGGAGTTGCTCGTCGACGGCCAGCCCAATCGCACGTTGCGGGCCGGCGACAGCTTCCAGGTTCCGGCTGTCACCCCGCATAGCCTGCGCAACGGCTCCGGATCGACGCGCGTGGCGGGAACCTACACGGTGGAGAAGGGCAAGCCCCTCGCGTCGCCGGCCTGAACCGACCGCGCCCGTTCAGGTGCCGAGACCGGAGGTCGGCCTCTGCGGCGGGAGCGGCGGTCGCACGATGCGGGATCCGGGCGGCGTCGGTTCGCGATCCCCGCTGACCGGTGCCTCGGATCCGGCCGCCGAGTCCGCCGGCCGGCCCGGTCCCGGACCCTCGGCATGCCGGGAATCGGTGACGCTACGGGTCTCGCCGATGTCGCGGGACGTGTCGGTGCCGCGGATCTTGCCACTGTCGCGGATCTTGCCGGTGTCGCGGATCTTGCCGGTGTCGCTGGAATCGGGAATCGCGCATTGCTCGCCGCAATTGCTGACCACCGCGTCGTAGGCTTTGCCGGCGATCGCCGCCGAGACGATGCAACGCGGCGGGTGATAGACCAACTCGTACTGGAACTTGCCCTGATCGTCGGACTCGGTGCGGAATCGGCCGTCCAGCACCACCGGCATATGCGGCTGATCGGTGGTGCCGACCACATAGAGCCGCCCGGTCGCAATCGCCGCAATGGTGATGTCGGAGGCCGCCTGCGCGGAGCCGCAGGCCAGCAAGGCAACCGCCCCTACGGCGGCGATCGGGATCACATGAGCCAACCGGCCAACCTCCTGACGCGCGTTCAACCTCAACGTATGGCCCCGCGATGGCCCCGGCGGAGACGGCGACGCCGCCCGCCTCGAACACCGCAACGAAGAACCGGCGGGCTTTGCTCCATCGGGACGGGCCTGCCGCGGGATGCACCTGCCTGCTCAAGGTAGGCTTCAGGACCGCTTCACGGCGCCCAGGCTCCGCGTGAGTTGCACGACCACGTCGTCGCCCTCTGAGGGCGCGGTGGATGTGGCGGGCGCCTCGAAATCCTGCAGGCGTCGGGCGACCTCCATCACGACGTGCTCGACCGATGGTGGCCACGGCACCCCGTTATCCAGGAGCATCCGGGCGGCGCGGACGAGCATTCTGAACTGCTCGGGCGGGATCGACGCGCCCGCCACATGCTGATCGAGGATGCGATCGGCAATCGCCGCCGCCAGCCCGGCAACTTCAGCCATCTTGTCTGGCTCATCGCCGGTATCTGTCATGTGCGTGGGACCTTCGCGTCTGGCGCTGGGTGCGGATCCAACCCGGCCCCGGAGCGACCGACCTCCGTGGTGCCGATCCGTGGATCGAGGCGCGCCGCGGGCGGTCGTACCAGAACGGGTCCGGGGGTGGTCGAGCCTGACGAGCGGCCGCACGAGCGCGTTATTACGGGACGTGACCTCCGCAATTGTCCCCTGGTCAATAAACAGGCCCAGCGGCAGAGTTCAAGCTTCACCCTTCGGGCCGGGATGCGCCGGCGCTCCGAATCCGCCGCCCCGGTGACCGGGCGCCGGGCATCCACGGCCGCCCCTCAGACAGAGGGGGGAGATGACTGCGGAGCGGGCGTGGAGGTCGAGCGCAGAGCCCGACGACCTTCACCAGCAAGAATTATGCATTTCGGCCGTATCGCGCCTCGCCCGCGAAGCCCGGCCATGCGCTGGACCTGCCTGCGTGGGGCGCAACTTCTGCGCCGTGGGCCAAAACTTGGCCGTGTCCGCGGCGGCTTGGTCAGGCCTGTGATCTCTTTACGGTCTGATTGTTCTCGCCGGCATCGCCAACGCCATTCAGCCTGGACAGACCGCGACCCTATCCACATCGCTGGGCCAGCCAGTCACAGCCGCGGTGATCTTCGCGGGGGGTGGCGCTCGTCGGCCTGTTCTGAACCGTCCGGACTTCCCAGGTCCGGCGCAGAGCCCGCCCGGTCACGCCAACCCTGAACGCGGGTCCTGCGCGGGCGCCTGCGTCACGGCAGGCGCCCACGATCGGGTCGAGGTGGAAGGGCCCTCAGCGCCCCTTTTTGTAGAGCTTGCTGGCGATCTCGAAGATCTCCTCCGGGGCGTAATCCGGCGCGAACGCACCGTAATTGCCGTCCAGTTCCGGGATCTTGCCGCCCTCCGGCGCCCCATCGACGACTTCCAGATTCCCCGGCGGGTCACCCGGCAGCGCCACCTCGTCGTTCGACCACACGCCAGCCGCCTCCTTGTAGTCCGACTCGCTGAACGTGTAGAGGCGGCGGTGCTTGCCCTCGTCGAGGTACTTCTGACACTCGGGGATGCGCGACAGGTCGATGTTGGGCGTCGGCAGCATCTTCTCGATCTGCACCCCGGTGAGCTTCTTCAGCGCCAGGGCATAAGCGTGGGCGTGCAGCGAGCCGCGCACGAGCAGGTAGGCGCAGGTCTCGCGGCCCGTCGGCTCGATCATGGTCTCGTAGACCCGCAGCTTGTGGATGCGCGCGCCGCACTCCAGGTGGAAGTTGTGCAGCAGGTCGATGATCAGGTTCCCGGTCGTCGTCACCATGTCCATGTTCCAGGACGCGGCGTTGGAATTCATCGGCATGGCGCCGCCGCCGTTCGACAGGAAGCTGCCGGCGAGCCGGATGTCCTGCATCTCTTCGAAGGGCGCCTTCGAGATGTCGACATTCGACTTCGGGTTGCCCGGGCCGTTGTTGAGCATGGCGATGCCGGTCGAAACCAGTTCGACGTGGCCGATCTCCTCGGCGAAGATGCTCGACACGAGGCTGTAGAACGGCCGCAGCTTCTCCTTGTTGCGAAAGTTAAAGCTCTGGAACATGTAGTTCCCGAGGGTCGACATCTCGCCGTACTTGCCACCGAGCAGTTCCTGCAGGGCGGCGGCGGCGTTCGGTTCGGGCTTCTTCGGCTCGGGCAGTTCCGTCAGAAGACGGTCGATCTTCATGAACATGCTGGCGGCTCCACAGCGCGGGGTGCGCATGAGGGCATCTGTTTGGGGACTCGATCGTTCCTGCCTGATCGCACCACAACCGCGTATTCTGCCACGCTGGGTCTGTTCGCCACGGCGGCGCCGGCCGGAGGGGTCTCGGCCGCCGGTGATGACCGGCGACCTACGCTCTATTCCGGCTTCACGAACTTGCACTTGCCCCGCTGCGACCACGGACCGGCGACGCCAAACTCGGCGCAGAACGCATCCACGGCCCGGGTCACACCCGGGAAGCGGCCGCCGAGCCGGTCGTAATCGTCGGCGATGAACAACCCGCCGGGTCGCAGGACCGGCCACCACGCCCGCAGGTCGGCGGCCACCGATGCCTCCTCGTGGCCGGCATCGAGATGGATCACGTCGGCGCTCACGCCGCGCAGGCGCATCAGCTCCGCGGCGTTCACGGAGTCGAGGGGCAGCGGCACCACCCGATCGGCCATGCCTTCGCGCAGGACGTTGGCCAGGAAGGTCCGGTAGAGGCTCGGAAAGCCGTGCTCGGTGCGGAGTTCCGCGAAGAGGCCCGCATCGGCCCAATGGTCGACGGCCCCGAGCCACGTGTCGACCGCGACGATCGTGCCGTCGATGCCGCGCTCGGCCAAGGTGCGAGCGAGGTAGAGGGTGCTCGCCCCCTTCCAGGTTCCGATCTCGACGGTGACGGCGGGGCGGAGATCGATCACCGCCTCTTCCAAGTAGGGATGGATGCTGCGCCAGCCCTGGAGATCGGCCGGCCGCAGATCCGGCGGCGGGTCGGCGAAGGGGTCGCGGCCGTGCCACAGGGCGGCGATGAGGTCCTGTCGGGTCATGGTAGGGCTCGGGCTCTGGAGCGCACGCGGCGGTGCGGATTGTTTCAGGGTGCGGTCGCCGCCCCGGCCCGGGCCTGCGCGTAGAGCGCCTCGCAGCGGTCGAGCCAGAGCGCGCGGGTGAACAGGCGCAGAACGCGCGCGTGCGGGATCGGCCTCGGGATCGCGAGCGCCGCCGCGATGGCACGGGCGAGGTCGGCCGCGTCGCCGGGCGCAGCGAGGGAGCCGGCCTCTCCGACGATTTCCGGGACGCCGCCCCGGGCGAAGCCCGCGACCGGCAGGCCGCAGGCCATCGCCTCGACCGCTGCGAGCCCGAACGGCTCGTCCCAGCACGGCGTGGTCAGGAACACGGAGGCACGGCCGACCTCGGCGGCAAGCGCGGCGCCACCGAGCCGGCCGCCGTAGCGGATCGCGCCGCCGAGCAGCGGCGCGACCTGCGCATCCCAGTAATCGGGCTCCTCGATCGGGCCGAACAGGGTCAGCGGCAACCCGGCCCGGCGCGCCGCGGCAATTGCATGATGGGCACCCTTGTCCGGTGTGATCCGCGCGCACCAGACGGCGCTGCCGTCCCCGCGCGGCTGGTAGGGCCAGGCGGCGGGATCGATGCCGTTGTGGAACACCGAGGCCTCCGGGGGCGCCCCGTCCGGCCACCATGCGTCGAGTTGCGCCTGCGACGTGGCGGTGATCCGGTGTCCCGCGGCGGGGCTCGCCTGCACGAACCAGCGCAGGGCGTCGAAGGGTGGCACGTGCAGAGACGTGACGGTGGGTATGGCGGCGGTGCGCCGCGGTTCCAGCGGCAGGCGGCTCAGGCTGTTGTTGTGGAGTACGTCAAAACCCCCGGCGGCGATCCGGTCACAGGCGGATGCATAACCGGCGTCGAGATGATCCTTCAGACCCGCATTGCCCTGGTGCTCAAGTCCGGAAAAGCTCCGCTCGTGATGGACCGGGATCACCGGATCCAGGGCGAAGCGCCGGTCGCTGTCGCCGGAGGCGAACAGCACGACCGTGTGGCCGCGTGCCGTGAGGCCGTCCGCGAGGTTCCAGGTGTAGGCTTCGAGGCCGCCCGCGAAGGGCGGGGCGATCGGATGACGGAGATGGGCGAGGAGCGCGATCCTCACGCCGTCACCGGCGCGGGCTCGCCCGCCCGGGCCGCGATCGTGCGGATCACCGAAGCCGAATTGGTGTAGGGCTGGTGGCCCTGCTGTCCGGTCAGCGCGAGATCGTCGGCGTCGGGCCGGCGCAGGATGCGGATCGGCTGGTCGGGCGTGTCGTCGATCAGGCCCATCACCTTGAAGGCGTAAAGCCAGTGGCCCATGGTGCGGTAGCCCCACTTGGCCTCGAACAATTCGGCGTTGCGCACCACGCTGTCGAGGTGATGGACCGGCGGCATGTGGTGCGGGTGGTACTGATGATAGGCGCGGGCGCCCTTCATCCAGGCGATCGGGATGCCCTGGCTGTCCAGCAGCTTGCCGAAATCCGTGTCCTCGCCGCCGTAGCCGGTGTAGCGCTCGTCGAAGCCGCCGGTCGCCAGGAAGGTGGCCCGCCGGATCGCGAAGCTGAGCGACCAGAAGCAGCGGTAATCGTTGCAGATCTCGAGGCCGGTGGCCGGGGGCCCGCGGCGGTCGGAATGCCGTTCCGCCGCGGCGTCGAGGCCGTCATAGTCCCAGGCGCCCAGCGTGGCGCGCTCGGGCAGGTGCAGCACCTCGCCCATCAAGAGGCCGTCGAGCTCGGCGAGGCCGCGGGCGTAGTCGGCGACCAGATCGGGCGCCGGGATGCAGTCCACGTCGAGGAAGACCACGGCGTCGCTGTCCGCCGCCGCCACCCCGCGGTTACGCGCCGCCGCCAGCGGCAATTCACGGCCCGGCACGAGGATCTGGTGCACCGGGAAGCCGACCTCGGGCAGGTCGTAGGGCGTCTCCTGCATCACCGCGACGATGAACGCCGCGGGGGCTTGCGTCTGGCGCTCCAGGCCAAGGAGCACGTTGCGCAGGTGCGCCGGCCGCCCCTTCGCGAGGGTGACGACGGAGACGGTAGACATGCGGCGCTCGGGCTCCGAGGGGGGCGGGGGAGGGGCGGCGTTCATTCGGCTGCGACGCCCTGGAGCGGTCCGAAGGCGGGGTGCGGTGCGGGCTCGGCGCCGGCCGGGGCGAGGTCCCAGAGCGCGTCGGTCAGCCCTTCGAGCCAGTCGGCGGCCCGGGCGGCCGCATCCGGGGCGTAGAGGGCGCGCAGGGCGGTCCCGTCCAGGGTGCGGGCCCGGGCGAGGAGGTCGCGCCAGCCCTGGAGATCGCCGGGCCAGATCGGGGCCTGCACGGCGGCGCCGAGGCGGACCAGGGCCTCGGCCTTGCGGGTCTGCTCGGCGAAGTAGCGCCATTCCGGCATCACGATCAGGCGTCCGCTGACCCGGGCGACCTCGTGGACCGTGTTGTCGCCCGCCGAGGCGATCACGATGTCGGCGGCGGCGAGGTAATCGGTCACCGAGGCCACCCAGCCGAGTTCGCGCAGATTGGAAAAATCGGTCTCGTGGCCCTCGCGGTGGGTCGGCCCGAGGGTGAGCCACAGGGCGTCCGGCGCGGCCCGGGCCGCGACCGTGAGCGGCGCGTAGGGCGTACCGCTGCCGCCGCCGCCGGTCACCGCCACGATGATCTCCCGGCTGGGGTCGAGGCCGAGCTTGGCGCGCGCCTCGGCACGCTCCGGCACCCGGTCGACGGTCGTGCACAGGCCGCCGCTGTAGAAGGTCCTGGCACGCAGGCGCGCCGGGTAATCGTCCTGCTCCAGGCGCTCGTCGAAGGGGGCGAGCATCCCCACGCAGGCCTCGTAGGCGCCGACATGGCCGATATCGGAGCGGTCACCATGCATGCGGATCTGCACCGCGGGGACGCTGGCGATGCGGGACAGGAGCGCGATCTCCGCCGAGACGTCGACCACGAACAGGCCGACATTGCGATCGTCGAGGTGGTCGAGGATGGTCCGCATGGTCCGGCGCATCTCCGGCAGCCCCAGGGGAACGCAGTGCATCACCTGCGGCGTCGGCTCGGCGTAGAGGCGCGGGGTCGGCACCGCGGCGCCGATCATGTTGGGCAAAGCCACGATCTCGATGTCGCGGGTGAAGCCGTCGAACAGGCGCGGATCCGCTGTCAGCACCGAGACGGGGCGGTCGCGGGCGAAGGCGGCGGCCAACGCCATCGTGCGGTTGGCGTGGCCGCGGCCCTGGTGATGGACGAAGAACGCGATCGGCTTCTTCATTGGGGGGCGGTTCGATCTCAGGAGAACAGGGCGTCGGGCCGCAGGACGGCGGCGATCTCGGTCGGGGTGGGCGGGCGGATCAGGCGGATCGCGGGGGCGTCGGCGTCCCAGTCGATCAGCCCGGCCGCGCGGAACTGGTCGAGCCAGTAGGTCATGCACCAGCGCCCGTGCCGCGCCCGGAATCGCGTCGCGTTGGCGAGGATCGGCGCGAAGTGCTGCAGCGGCGGCACGTGGACCGGGTGGTGCTGGTGGTAGGCGCGGGCGCCCGCGACCCAGAAGGTCGGCAGCCCGGAGGCGGCCAGCCGGGCGGCAAGGTCGGTCTCCTCGCCGCCGTAACCCAGGAAGGCCTCGTCCATGCCGCCGGCCGCGCGCCACGCCTCGGCCGGCAGCGCGAAGGATAGGCCCCAGAGCTGACCCGCATCGGGTTCCGGCCGCAGACCCGTCTCCGGCAGGCCAGGCCGGGCTGGATGGGCGCGGCCCAGGCGGTCGAGGGCCGCCGGATCGGGATCGCCGTCGGACGCGCCGGGCGGCAGGTAGAGGACCTCGCCCAGGAACAGCCCCCGTGCCGTCCGGGCGGCCTGTGCGTAGGCCGCGACCAGCCCGGATGACGGGATGCAATCCACGTCGAGGAAGACGAGGAGATCCGCCGAGGCCGCTTCGGCCGCCCGGTTGCGTGCGGCGGCGAGCGGCATCGGCTCGCCCGGCACATGGAGGTGCCGGACCGGGCAGCCCGGATCGGGCAGGTCCGGCGCGCGCTCGGGCTGCATCCAGGCGATCACCAGTTCACGCGGCGGCAGGGTCTGGCGGGAAAGCCCGCGCATCAGGTTGCGCAGCCGGTCGGCCCGGTTTCGAACCAGCGTCAGGACGCTCGGACTGCGCTCCGCCCCGGGATCAGCCGACTTCTCAGCCGACTTCTCAGCCGACATGGGCCAGCATCCGGCGGAAATGCGAGACCCCCTCGATGATGCCCCGGGCATGGGTTCGCCGTGCAACGTAGGAGTGCTTCAGGGCGGCGTGGCTCGCGAGGTCGTCGGAATAGTTCGCCACGATGATCGCCTGGACCCGGGCGCCCAGCATCTCGATGTCGTTGCCGGAATCGCCGGCCACGAACACGGCGTGCTCCGGCAGATCGTACAGGGTTCGGACGTGATCGACGGCGGTGCCCTTCGAGGCCGATTCCGGCAGCACGTCGAGGTAGCGGCCGTGGCTGTGGATCACGCGGGCGGCGAGACCGGCCTCGGCCAGGCACGCACGGACACGCCGCGCGGCGGCCGGGTCGCCGAAATAGCTGAGCTTCAGGGCCCGCTGCTCCAGCGGCCCCTGCGGGCTGAGCCCGTCGAGCCCGGCCAGAGCCGCCTGCACGGCAGGCCGGTCCCAGCCCGGCTCGATGGTCCGGCGCCATGCGGCGTCCGCCGTGAAGGTCACGCCGTTGGCATCGAGGTGGTAGATCTCCGACCCCACCGAGGTGATCATCACCTGGGGTCGGGGACTCGCCTGCTGCTCCAGCACCGCCATGGCGCTGTGAAAGGACCGGCCGGTCGCAACGCCGAAGGCGAGCCCCGCCTGCCGGCTCCGCCACCGGCGGAAGATGCCGAGCGCTGCGTCGCAGCCGACCAGCGTGTTGTCGATATCGCAAACGAGGAGTTGCCGGGGTGCCGGAGCCGGCGGCTCCGGAGTCAGCAGCGCACGCAGCAGCACGTGGTAGCGGGCGGCGTGCCGGTCCCAATCGTAGGCAGCCGCCGCCCGGGCGCCGCCGGCCACGCAGCGGGCGTAGAGAGCCGGATCGCCCAGGATCCGCAGGCAGGCCTCGGCGATCGCCTCGGGCGCGCGGGGGTCGACCAGGAGCCCGTTGCCACACGTCTCGACGATGTCGTTGGGGCCGCCGCTGTCGGTGGCGACCAGCGGCAGGCCTGCGGCCGAGGCCTCCAGCAGCGTCAGGCCGAAGGGCTCGTTGAGGGCCGGGTTGACGAACAGGCCGCCCCGCGCCCGGGCATGGGCGTAAATCGCCGGAACGTCCTCCGGCCGGTGGGTCTTCGGATAGGCGACGCGCCCGTAGAGGTCGTAGCGGTCGATCAGCACCAGGAGGTCGCGCATCGTGGCGGCCATGTCGCCGTCGAGGGTGTCGATATCCTCACGGGTGCCGGCGACGATCACGAGGTTGGCGCGGGCTTGGAGCGCGCGGTTCTCGCCATAGGCCCGCACCAGAGCCGCGAGGTTCTTGCGCGCCACCGGCCGGGTCAGCGCCAGGATGGCCGGCTTGGCCGGATCGTCCAGGAAGCGGTCGATCGCGGCGTCGATCCGGGGGTTCGGACGGGCCGTGGCGAAGCGGGCGAGGTCGCTGCCCGGGGGCAGGATGCGGACGCGGCCCGGATCGTAGGCGGCATAGCCGGCATATTGCACCTCGGCCTCATCCCGCGACGAGGCAATGACGAGCTGGGCCCGGGCCAGGGCCTCCTCCTCGGCGGCGATCCGGTGGGCGAGGTCGGGGCGGATAGGGGATGCGTCGAGCATCCGCGCCTTCACGCGCCCGAGCGAATGAGCCGTGAACACGAAGGGGATGCCGAGGCGGTCCTCCACGAGGACCGCCACCGTAGCCGCGTCGGCGTAATGCGCGTGGATGAGATCCGGCGCCCGCTCCTGCGCGGCGATCCAGGCGATGAGATTCTCGGCGAAGCACGCAACCTCGGCGTGCATCGCTTCCTTGGCGCAATAGTCCGCAGACGCGCTGGCGAGCCGCACGAGCGTGACCTTGTCGGCGATCGGCTCTTCGGGCACGGCATAGGCGGCACCGAGGGGGCCGCGGAACAGGCGCGTCGCCACCACGATCCGCGCAAGGTCATGATCCTGCGCTGAGGCCGAGACCAGATCGAGCAGGTAGCGGATATGGCCACCGGTATCGGCGGTGAGCCCGTAGACGACGCCGTCGCCGCGCAGGCAGCCCTGCAGGGCGATATGCAGAACGAACATCAGGCGCAGGCTGCGGTTTTCGGACAGCCCTGATGACTTAACTTATGTAATGCGATTGCCGGGCTCCGGCTTAACATATGTAAAGAGGTTGCCGTGCTTCGCGTCGCCCAGGTCGCGCCGAACATTTTTCCCGTCCCCCCAGCCCATCACGGCGGCACCGAGCGGGTTGTGCATGATCTGAGCACGGCGCTACGAAGCTTGGGCGTCGAACTAACATTATTTAGCTCCTCGGACAGTGTGACAGACTTACCGCGCGTCGGTGAATATCCGAGCCTCGCGGCGTTGGAGCGCCAATACGGCCGTGTCGCGCCCGGGGTACCGGCCGCCCTGGATGCCCTCCAACTGGAGGCCCTGCGCCTGCGGCTGGACGATTTCGACATCGTCCATTGCCACGGCGAATTCGCGCACGCGGCGCTGCTGGGCGCGCGTCGCCGGCGCAGCCTGACCACCATTCACTGGCGGGTCGATGAACTCGACCGAGCCTTGTTCTTCCAGGGCTTTCCGGATCTGCCGGTCGCGGCGATCTCGGCGGCGCAAGCGGCCGGCATCCCGGCCGCGAACCGGGCCGGCATCGTGCATCACGGCATCGACCGGGACCGCTACGGTTTCCGCGCCGCGCCGGACGATCATGTCGCCTTCGTGGGCCGCATGACCGACCAGAAGCGACCCGACGTGGCGATCCGTGTTGCCCGCGCCGCCCGTCTGCCGATCCGGCTCGGCGGCACGGTCGATGTCGGCAACCCGGATTATTTCGAGACCCGGGTGCGTCCGCTGCTCGGCGCGGACGCCACCTATCTCGGGCCCGTCGACGATGCCCAAAAGAGCCAACTCCTGGGCGGTGCCAGGGCACTCCTGTTCCCGATCGACTGGCCGGAGCCCTTCGGCCTCGTGATGATCGAGGCCATGGCCTGCGGGACCCCCGTGGTCGCGTGGAACCGCGGCTCGGTCCCCGAGATCGTCGAGGACGGAGTGACGGGCTTCATCGTCGCCTCCGAGGCCGAGGCGGTCGCGGCTTTGGCCCGGATCGGGCAGCTCGACCGCGCCCGGATCCGCCGCCGATTCGAGGAGCGCTTCACGGCCGAGCGCATGGCGCGCGACTACCTCGCCCTCTACCACCGCCTGCTGGCCACCTGATGCGCACCGCTCTCCTGGCCTGGGACTACCCGCCATCACCGAGCGGGCTCTCCACGGCGGCCCGCGAGATCGCCGAGAGCCTTGCCGAAGCGGGGGCGGAGGTCACGGTTTTCACCCTGGACCGAACGGGCCACGCGCGGGTCGGTGGCGTCACGATCATCGGCCTCGCCCTGCCGCCGGGAAGCCCCCTGGCACGCCTGCGCCTCTGGGGCTCGGCCGGGCATCTCGCCGCGCCGCTCGCGTTCCGGCACGCCGTGCGCGCCGCCCACGCCGCGGCACCGTTCGACGTGATCGAAGCCACGAACTGGTACGCACCGGCCGCTTTGCTCGCCGGCCATCGGGGTCTGCCGCTGGTGACGCGCAGTTCGACACCGGCCGCCTTCACCCGCGATCCGGCCGGCTCCGTGAGGAATCGCCTCGACGGATGGACCGCCGACCGCCTGGAACGCCGGCAGGTCCGGGGGAGCGCCGGGCTTATCGCCAACACCGCCGCGCACGGCGACGTGGTCGCCCGGGCCTACGGGCTCGCCGGCCGGCAGCCCGCCGCGGTGATCGGCCTCAGCCTTCCGCCCGAGGTCGCGGCGGCCGTCCGTGGCGCCCCGTACCCGGAGACGGCGGAGCCCCTGCGCCTGCTCTTCGTCGGGCGGGCGGAGGCGCGCAAGGGTTTCGACGCGCTCCTCGCCGCCGTCGCGCTCCTCGGCACGGAGCAGGCGCGGGGGGACTTGCCGCCCTTCGTGCTCGACCTCGTCGGCGTGCCGCCGGACGATCTCCCGGCCGATCTGCCAGAGGCGGCACGCCGGCACGTCCGCGCCCGCGGCCGGATCGACGGGCAGGCCCTGTCGGCGGCCTACGCCGCTTCCCATGCGGTGCTCGCCCCCTCCCGCTACGAGAGCTTCGGCCTCGTCTATCAGGAGGCCCTGGCGTATGGCCGCCCGGTCGTCGCCTGTGCGGAGGATGCGAGCGCCCGCGCCTTCGTGGGCGCTCCCGGCGCCGGCCCCCTGGCCTCGACCGCCACCGGGCCGGCCTTGGCCGAGGCCCTGCGCCCGCTGCTCACAGATCCGGACCTGCGCCGTGCCTACCGCGCTCGCGCCCTCGCGGCGGCGGGCCGCTTCGATCGGGCAAGCCTCGGGCGCGAGACTCTGGCGCTCTACGAACGGGCAATCGCGGCGGCGCGGGTGCGTCAGTCCGCATAGGGGCGCAGCAGCGCGATCTCCTCCTCCGGGCGTCCGCGACCGGGATCCAGGGCCTCGTAGCGCCGCGACCGCGCCCGGACATGGGCGCCACTCAGACGGTGCTCGATCAGCCCGTGCAGGGCGATGAAGCTCTCCGGCCATCCGCCGTCGAGGACCGGCCGCTCGTGGACGCGGCCCGCGTAACGCAGGCCTGTGCGGTTCAGCCGGTATTGAACATCCGGAAAGACGTCCGACAGCACGCCGTCGACCCGGTTGGCCCGTGCGAGGCCGATCGAGGCCACGCCCTGCGCCTCGGCGATGGCCGCCAGGGCGGGCAGCAGGCGGCCGGCTTCCGGGCTGAGCACTTCGTCGGCATCGAGCTGCAGTATCCAGCCGTGACGGGCGAGGCCCTGGAGCGCGTTGCGCTGCGCGGCGAAATCCCCGTCCAGGGGCCGGGCGGCCACGCGCACCGCCCCCTCGGCGAAGCCGGCGACCGGCATCGGCACTGCGGCCATCGCCGGCCCGTCGATCAGGATCGCGACATCGTCCGCCCAGCCGCCGTGAACCGGCAATGCCGCCAGCACCTCGTCCCGCTCCGCCGGGCGGCAGAGCAGGCCCAGCGAGACCGGGCATCCGCCGGACGGTTCGAGCGCGAACAGCGCCGCCCGGGCGGCCCGGGTGCCATGGGGGTGCCGGAGTTCCGTGCGGCCGGCCTCGTCGAGCGGACGGGTGCCGAGGCGCCGCCCGGTCGCGGCGCTGCGCAGGGTGTAGAGGTCGAGCCCGTAGGCCGCCGCCGGGTCGGATACGAAGAGGGGTTCGGACAAGCTGCGGGCGAGATGCATCCGGCACGCCTCTGGATCGGCCCCGGCCGCGAGCAGGACCCCGCAGGATCCGCAGGCCAGCGAGAAGGTTCGGCGCTGCCCGCCCGGATAGATCAGATGCCGGTCGCTCGGCCCGAGCATGTCGGCCGCGCAGACGAAACAGCGGCGCATGGTTCCACCCCGACAGGCTCGCTCGGCGGAGGGCTGGCTGCGCCGGCCCGGCGCCTTACCTCCGCTGTTCCGCGTCAAACCCCTGCCGCACGTGCCCCCCGACGTCGACCCCCTTGTTCCCGGCCTGCCCGCCAGTGGATCCCTCGCGATCGTCGGCAACGCGCCCGGGATCGGCGCGGCCGGACCGGCGATCGATGCGGCGGATTGCGTGGTGCGGTTCAACAATGCCGCGGGCTTCGGCGGCGGGACCGGGTGCCGCGTCACGCACCTCGCTTTGGTCAATCGCGGCGGTCAGACGCGGGAATGGCTGGCCGATCGGGGCTTCCTGGAGCGTCCCGTCGTGCGCGCGGCGCAGGCCTTCATCCTGCCCTTCCCGATCCTGCCGGTGGCACACAACGTGCCGGAACCGATCTGCTGGACCCGGGAGATGCTGACGCTGCTGCAGCCGCTGGGCCGCCCGATCCACCTGCTGCCCGAGGCCCTGCACGCGCAGGCGCAGGCCGAGCTCGCGCCCTGGACATCGGGGACGCCGAACCCGAGCACCGGCTTCCTCGTGACGCTGGCGCTGCTGCTCGGCCGCTCCGCGCACGCGCAGCCGGCGC
Source organism: Methylobacterium sp. E-065 (assembly GCF_022829605.1). Taxonomy (GTDB): domain Bacteria; phylum Pseudomonadota; class Alphaproteobacteria; order Rhizobiales; family Beijerinckiaceae; genus Methylobacterium. The sequence goes on from NZ_JAKSYD010000295.1 coordinate 110,262, forward strand.
AGGCCTACGGGTTCGGATTCGCCGGCTGGCCCGGCCATCCCTGGGCCGCCGAGCGCGCGTGGTTCGCCGAGGCCGAGGCAGCCGGACGCATCCGCGTGCACCCACCATCTCCGCAGGAACGCTGACATCATGGCCACGCTGATCATGGTGCTGAAGAGCGGCGGGCGCTACGACGCGACCTGGGTCGCCCGTCTCGCGGCCGGGATGCGCCGCCACGCTCCGGCCTTCGATCGCATGCTCTGCCTCACGGACCAGCCCGTGACCGTCCCGGGCGTGGAGACGGCGCCGCTTCGTCACGACTGGCCGATCTGGTGGGCCAAGATGGAGGCGTTCCGCCCCGGTGTCAGCACCGGCCCGACGCTCCTGTGCGATCTCGACACCGTCCTTACCGGGCCGGCCGATGCCCTGGCCGAGCCGGGCCTTGCCGCCATGGAGGATTATTTCCACGCGGGCCGCCTCTCCAGCGCGCTGCTGCGCTGGTCCGGCGACGAACTCGCCGACCTCTACACGACCTTCGCGGCCGATCCGGAGCGCTGGATGAGTCCGGGCTCCTGCGGCCCGGTGCCGAACGCCGTGCACGGCGATCAGGTGGTGATCGACCACCTGCTACGCCGGAGCGGCCGGTCCCCGGAATTCCTACAGCAGATCAACCCGGGCCTGCTGGACTTCTACGATCCCCGTCGCGCCGCCCACGGCCCGGTGGTGATCTTCATCGGCGCATCGAAGCCAGATACGGCGACCGGTCCCGTTCACGCGGCCTGGGCCGGACTTTGATCAGTCTCGGGACGCAGCCCGCGCCAAACGCCGGAGCGGCGATGCAGACGTGACACTTCGAGCTTCAGACTCCGATGAAGCCTATGCCGTCAAACGTCGAAGATGATGGGTGAAAATGGTGCTGCGAGAGAGGATTGAACTCTCGACCTCTTCATTACCAATGAAGTGCTCTACCACTGAGCTACCGCAGCCGGTGTCCGGGGCGCCCCCGTGGGGGGCGTGTCCATCCGGTCGAGTGGGGCCATAACGGATCGCCGCCGCGTTGGCAACGCCGCATCCGGAGGTTTTACCAGCGGCAGGCCGCGCGGATCAGAGCGGCGAGCCCCGGTTCAGCGACCGCCTCGGCGGCCTCCGCGGGCGTGAACCAGCGCAGGTCGCGCTGATTCTCCTCGGGGAAGTGCTTGAGCTGCTTGCGAACCTTGAGCGGGAAGACCTTCACCTGACACTGGACGGCGTCGAGGTTCTTCAGGCGCTTCTGGTAGAGATAGTGACCGATCGGCCGCTTGCCGATCGCTCCGCGCAGCCCGGCCTCCTCGTAGGCCTCGCGGGCTGCAGCCTCGAACGGCTTGCGCCCCTTCATCGGCCAACCCTTCGGGATCACCCACCGCCGGCTCTCCCGCGACGTCACAAGTAGGACCTTCGGGTTACCGTCCCGCCCGAACCGGAACGGAAGCGCACCGACCTGCCGCCGCGGCTCGCCATCATCCTCCAGAAACGTCACGGCCGCCCCCCGGTGTGCTGGATGGGGTTCGGGATCGACCGAGCCGACGGCGTGTCCGAGGCGGGCATGAGAAGGCGGATGATCGGGTCCCCGGGGTCGGAAGCGGCGCGCCACCACGGCATGACAGTCTTGGCGTCCGAGTACAGACGCTTGCGCGCGAGACACTCGGGCTGCAAGCCCCGATACAAGACTTGCACCACCAATTTTGCCTCTCGCCGACCCCGCCCGGACGCGATCAGCCGGTCTTGAGCACCGCGCGCTCGGCGGCTTTGGAGGCCGGCAGCGCGGCCGCCGTCATCCCGGCCGAGACCGGGTCCGGCCCGGTGGCCTTGGGCTCCGTTCCGGGTGCCGGAGCGAGGCCGCGCGCCACGACGACGTCCGATTTCGTCACGCTCGGCGCCGACGGGGCAGGACTGGCATTGCTCGAAGCGGCCGGGACGAGGACGGGCGCGGGCGCATCGGTGCGCTCCGCTTCCGGATCGACCACGGCGGGGGAGGCCAGGGTGTTCGGCGGCTCCTGCCACGTGAACGCATCCAGGCGGCCGCTGACCGGCGAGACCGGCGCCCAGGTCTCGGAGGCGATTCCGTCGGCGATCCAGATGCGGTCGCGCGGGGCGCGGGCGGCGCGGGCCAACCATTCGCGGGCTTGGCCGGAATTGATGCCGTGCTCGGCCTCCTCGATCGCGGCCATCATCAGGCAGGACCGCGCGGTCGGACGGTCGGTGAGGAGCGGCTTCACGGCCTCTCGCGCCCGCTTGTAATCGCGCGCGTCCAGGGCGGCCTGACCGAGGGCAAGCCGCGACTCGGGATCCCAGACCGACAGCTTCGCCAGGACCTCGGCGCGGGCGAGGCGGTCACGGACCGAGTCGCCGGTGCGCAGGCCGAGATAGACCTTGGCGAGGTCGGGATGAGGGTTGGCCTTCCAGGCTGCCTCGACAATGCGGGCCGCCTTCTTGAAGTCGCCGCGGCGGGCCAGCAGCCGGCCGGCGATGCAGGCGGCCGGGACGAGGTCCGGGGCCAGCTTGACGGCCTGGAGGGCGCGCTCGGTGGCGACCTCCGGCTCGCCGGCCTCGCGCTCGCCCGCGATCGCGGTCAGCAGGACGGCGCGCTGACGCCTTGCGGTCGCCTTGTCGATCAGACCGAGCGAAGAGCGGCGCTCGATGGTCTCCAGGGCCGCGCCCCAATCGCCGTCGACGCTCTGGGCCTCCAGCAATGCCTCGTTGGCCCAGGTGACGCTTGGGGCGAGGCGGGCGGCCTCGGTGGCGTAGGCACGGGCGGACGTCTCGTCCTCCCGGCGACGGGCCTCCACGAACAGGCCGCGCAGACCCAGGACCCGGGTCTCGGGGTCGTCGACCATGCGCTGGAAGGCGCTCTCGGCGGCGTCCCGGTCGCCGGAGATCTGAGCCGCCTGCGCCTTGAGCAGGAGGGTCAGCGGCTCGGTGCCCAGCAGGCGCTCGGCGTCTCCAGCGTACCGGCGGGCGGCCAGCCGGTCACCCGAGCCCACCGCCACCATGCCGCGGGACAGGGCGGAGAGGCCCTTGGTCCGGCGCCGCTCGGCGGAGCCGCGGACAAGGGCCTCGGGCAGGCCGATCACGCCGCGCACGACCGCCCAGAACAGCCCCAGGACGATGGCCGCGGCGATCACCCCGACGAGGGCCACCGCCAGGCTGGTGCCGATCTGGTAGCCGTTCCACACGACGGTGACGGTGCCGGGCCTGTCGGCGATCCAGACCGCCCCGAAGGCGGCGAGTGCGAGCAGGGCCAGGAAGGCGAGGGCGCGCCACATGGGGTCAGTGTCTCCTATCGACGGCCGCGCGGCGACGGTCGCTCAGTGCGGGAGGGGCGGGGCGCCTGCACGCCCGCCCGGAGGAGTTGCGGCCGCGCGACGCGCGGCTTGAAGCCGTCACAATCCTAGCGGCCGGGCGCGGGGGTGGAAGCGGGCGTGCCGGAGCCTTCACCGGTCGGCAGCGCCTGGAAGGCGTTTCCGATCAGCGTCCGCGCGGCCTGTTCGGCCTCGGCCCGCGCCTTGAGCTTGGCGCCGAAGTCGCCGGCCTCGTCCCGTGCCTCGGCCGGCAGCGCCGCAAAGGCCGTGGCGGCCGCGGTGAGGTCGCCGCGATCGAGGGCTGCCTGGACCTTCGCCTCCGGCTGATCGGCGGCCTCCGGGGCCGGAGTGTCGGCCTTGCGCACCTGAACGAGGCCATCGGCCATGCTCAGGAGCTTGGCGCGGAAGTCGCCGCTCCCGGCGGCCGTCTTGGACTGCTGCGCCCGCCGCTTGGCGGCGATCCGCTCGGCGACCGGCCGGAACGCGTCCGCCAGCTGGGAAGCCGTGGGCGCACCGGTTTCCGCGAAGGGGGCGAGCGCCTTGGCCTGCGCGTCGGTCGCGGGATCGAGTTTGCGCAGGCTGGCCAGCGGCTCGGCGTAGGCCGATCCGGATTCCAGCGCCGAGGCGACCCGGTCAGCGACGATCACACGCAGGGCCGCCTGGACGGTGGCGGTCTGGGCCCGCTGCGCCACGCTCTTGTCCAGCGCGGCGATCTTGTCGGCCTGCTCCTGAAGCCGGCGGTCGACCGCCTTCGTGGCTTCCGCGGCTTGGGTCTGCCCCGCCTCGGCGGCGGTACGGCTCGCTTGTGTGGCCGCCTGAACCGCCTCGGTGGCGGCCTTCACCCGGCCTTCGAGGGTCTGCTGGAGCGCGTCGAGACGCTCGCCGAGGGCGGCATCCGCGTCGGCATTCGCCTTGGTCTTCTGCTCGACCTCGCCCTGCAGCGCGGCGAGTTTCTTGGAGGCGTCCGCGTCAGCCCCATTCGACTCAAGCGCCCTCAAACGGACATCGAGATCGGCAAATTGCTTGCCGTTATCCTGGACCGCGCCGAGCTTGGAATCCGCCGGCTGGTCGCGGCCCGGCTCCTCTTGAAGCGCGGCCACGCGCTGATCGAGACTGTCGAGGCGCGCCGCCAGATCGGCCGGCACCGCCGGGGCCGGACCGGAGGCGGAGCCATCCGGAGCGGAAACAGCCGGCGCAGGAGCACTTCCCGCCTTGTCGAGGGCCTGCTTGGCCGTCGATTCGGCAGTGGCGATCCGCTTATCGAGTGCGGCCACGGCATCCCGGGGCGCGAGCCCATCCAGACGCGTGCCGAGGGCGGCGATCTGCCCGGTAAGCTTCTGATCGAGGGCGTTGAGACGCGGATCCGGTCCAAGCCCTGCCGTCTCGGCGCCGAACAGGAGCCCCGCGCCGATCACGCCGCCGAGCAACCCGGCGGTCGCCAGCGAGCCGAACCCGGCCCGCCCCCGGGCCGCCGGAGCAGCGGCCGCCGTGCTGGCGGAGACACCCGGGATCGGGCCCTTCACGGACTCCTTCGGGGCATCCTTCGGCGGCTCCTTGCCACCCGCGTTCACCTGAGGACCCGTCCCCTTGCTGGGGGCAGGCGGATCGGGGACGCGCTTGGCCTTCATGTCGAGGATCGGACCGGCCGTGACCGTACCGGCGCTTACCGAGCCGGCAGCGCCCGTGGGTGCTCCGCCCGGACGGGATCCGGCCTGCGGCCCGGAACCCGTCTGCTGACCCGCGCCCGGCTGGCCGGGCTTCGGCAGCTCAGTCGCCGGCTTGTTGGACGCGGCACTGGTTGCGCCCGTAGCCGACGCGGTCGAGGCGGTCGCGGAAGCCGATGCAGCGGCCAACTTGGCGGCGTCCGGCGCCGGGGTGAATCCCGACTTCGCCGTGCTCGACGGATTGGTCTCGGGCTTGCCGGATGTGTCCTTGGGCGGGGTCATCCCGGTCGCTTCAGTCTTCACGGCATCGGGGGTCTTCACGATATCGGGCTTAACGGTGCTCGGCTGTGCGGCTGGACCAGTGGATGGCTTGGCGCCGTCCACAGCCGAGGCCGACTTGCCAGCCTCGGGCTTCGCGTCGCTCGTTCCAGGCTTGGCGGCGACGACTGGCTCGGTCGCCGGCCTTGGCATCACACCAGCAGGCTGGGGCTGGCTCGCGCCCGGCCCCGACAGGCCCGGCTTCGCGCCGCCGGTCGCGCCGGTCGCGGACGCGCCGGGCCGGGTCTCGACGCCGGACGGATTGGTCGGCCCGGGCTTGGCGGGCGCAGGATCCGGTCTGCGGCCGCCGGATCCGGGCTTGTCGGCGTCGCTTGGTGGTGGCGTCACGGGCAAGTCCTCCAACTCTTCGGCGTCGCCGCGCCCCCCTAGCACCGCCCCGGCCCTTGGCGCGAGGGCGAGATACGGCGGCCCGGCCTCCCTGTCACCGCACGCCAAGCCGGGCAGCAGCGCGAGAGCGTCCAGCATGTCCGTTTCCCGCGGACACGCCGCGACGAAATGGACCGGAACACCCGCCGCTTCCAGGGGTGCGGCAACGTCCGCCGACAGGCAGTAATGCCTCAGGCGGCGGAAAGCTCCGCCGTGGCCGGCGTCTTCCGCCAACGCGTGGGCGATTGCGGCGCTGCGCCGGGAGTAATGCAGGACGGCGTCCAGGTTTCCGTCGGCGAATGCGCGGTCGATCGAATCGGGCAGGGCCGGTAGCGCCTCCGCCGCGTAGGCCACGAAAATCGCGACCCGGAACCCGGCCGCCGCAAGCGTCGCCGCAGGCTCCGGCTTCCGCTCGGCCCCGGCCGCGTGGAGGAGGTGCGCGCCGGGCGGCAGGATCCGGCGCGCCAGGATGGCAAGGCCGGCGGCATCACCGGGCCCCGCGTGCACCGACCCGAACCCGGACTCCGCCGCCAGCGCGGCCGTGCGCGCGCCGACCGCGAAGACCGGCAGTCCCCGCAGCGAGGCGGCGTTCCGCAGGGCCGGCATCGCGTTGGCACTGGTGAGCAGAAGCGCGTCGAACGGGCCGTCGGGCGGCCGTTCCCCGGTCGGCCGCACCGCCAGGACCGGGGCCACGAGCGGCGCGTGGCCGCGCGCCGCCAGAGCCGCGCCGGTCCGCGACGCGCCCGGTTCCGGCCGTGCCACCCAGACGCGCAACCCTCACACGTCCAGGGTCAGGCGGACGCCGTGGCGCGCCTCAGCCCCGGGTGGCAGGAGGCGCTGTGAATCCCGCTCGGTCAGGTCACCGGAAAAATCGGCCCAATCGGCGTAGCCGGTCCAGCATTCGAGGGAGAGGAACGGCGCCGTAGGCTTGGTCCAGACCGCGAGATGCGGGAAATCCGCCATCTCCATGCGGATCGCCTTATCCGGCCCGGTGAAGCGCATTGTGCCGCTGCGGGCGTTCCGAAACACGAAGGCCTCGGTGAAGATCGCCGGATCGAGGGGTAGCGTTTCGCCGGAGAGGGGAATCGGCTGCTCCGCGCGCAGCAGCAGGCCGCCGGGACCGACCTGGGGGGCGAACAGCCGCTCCGGATGCTCGAAGTCAACCGCGTAACCGCCATCCTTCGCCCGCGCCCCGCCCGCGAAGGGCCACGGGAAGGCCGGGTGGAAGCCGAGCGCGTAGGGCAGGGGCGCGTTGCCGGGATTGGCGATGGTCACGTCGAAGTCGAGTCCCGCCGGCCGCACCCGGGCGGTGATGTCGAGCCGGAACGCGAAGGGATAATGCGCCCGAGTCTCGGGCCCGTCGGTCAGGCGCAGGGTCACCGAATCGACGCTTTGCTCCACCACCGTGAAGGGCAGATCCCGGGCGAAGCCGTGCTGGCCCATCGGGTAGCTTTCGGACCCGACCTTCACCTGCCCGCCCGCCGAGGCACCGACCACCGGGAAGAGCCACGGGGCATGGCGGTTCCAATGGGCCGGATCGCCGCTCCAGAGGTACTCGGTCCCGCCGACCTGCCAGGAAACCGGCTCGGCGCCGTAGGTGGTGAGCGTGGCCGTGGTGCCGTCCGCTGCTGTCAGCTCGATGCGCGTGCTCACGGTGGTCTCCCGGTCAGGCTTTGGAGCCGAGGTAACGGAGGTGGGCCGGGACGCAAGGGGCCTCGTCACGCCGCCGTGCCGAGGCCCGGCAGCACCGCCTCGGGCGGCCCGGAGGCGACCAGTCGCCCAGCCTCCAGCACGTGGACCGCATCCGCCCCCTCCAAGGTCGAGAGTCGATGGGCGATCAGGATCAGCGTCCGCCGGCCCGAGAGCGCCCGCAGCGCCCGCATCACCGCGCCCTGCGTCTCCTCGTCGAGGGCTGAGGTCGCCTCGTCGAACACGATCACGTCGGGGTCGTGATAGAGCGCCCGGGCGATACCGAGACGCTGGCGCTGGCCGCCCGAGAGCCGCGCCCCGCGCTCGCCGACCCGCGCGTCATAGCTATGGGGCAGGGCGGCGATGAAGTCGTGGGCGCCCGCGAGCCGGGCCGCCCGCTCGACGGCGGCGCGGTCCGGCGAATCCACGCCGAGCGCGATGTTCTCGGCGACGGTCCCATCAACCAGGAATACGTCCTGCGGCACGTAGCCGATACGGTTCTGCCACGCAGGGAGCGTGGCGGGATCGAGGGTGCGGCCGTCCACCGTGATCCGCCCGGCGCCGGGGCTCAGCACGCCGAGGATCAGGCCGGCGAGGGTCGACTTGCCCGATCCGGTCCGCCCGGCGAGGCCGATCGTCGTGTTGACCGGAATCGTGAGATCGATCCCAGCCAGCGCTGGGCGGCCGGTGCCGTAATCGAAGCCGACGCCCTCCAGGCGGATCGCCTGCGTGAACGGCAGGCGATCCGTGGTGCGGGGCAGGGTGGCTCGCTCCTGCGCGAGTTCGTCGACGATCACCCGCACCGCCGGCAGGGTGAAGCGCATCAGCGCCACCGAGGTGAAGATGTTCTGGAAGGCCGGCAGCATCCGGTAGCCCGCGAAGGCGAACAGTCCCAGCAGCGGCAGGATGCCGGCGACGTCGAGCCCCTGGGCGAGGGCGAACAGCACCACTACGATCACGCCGCCGAAGGCGAGCGCCTCGATGACGAAGCGCGGCATCTGCCCGGTGAGCTGGCTCGCCGCGGTGGCGACCGCGTAGGCGCGCGCCGGGGCGTCGAACCGGGCCGCGAAGGCTTCCGCCCGGCCGTAGAGCTTTAGCTCGGTGTGCGCCCCGAAGGTCTCCTGCACGATCCGGAAGCGGGCCTCGTTGTCGGCGACCGTGCGGGCGCCGAGGCGGGCGAGGCGGGCGCGCATCACGAGGTAGATCCCGACATAGAGCCCGCCGAAGCCGCCCCCGAGGATCAGCGCGAGCTGCGGCGCGTAGACCAACAGGAAGGCGATCACCGCGAGCGCCGAACTCGCCCGCGAGGCCAGCACGGTGGCGGGCGTCAGGGCGCCGACCACCAGCCGGTCGGTCTCAGACAGCACGTTCTTGGCGAGTTCGGCGCTGTTGGCCTGCGTGAAGAACAGGCGCTCCCGGTCGAGGTAGCGGAACAGCAGGCGCCGGCTGAAGCCGTAGCCGGCCAGATGCGTGAACCGGAGCTGGGCGTAGGTCAGCCCGGCATTGACCATGGCTGTGACGAGGATCGCCACCAGCGCCGCGCCACCGGTGACCAACAGGAAGCTGCGCTCGTCGGCGAGACCGAGGAAGGCTCGTGTCTGGACCAGATAGGGGATGCGGGTCGCCGCCGAAGGGTCGCCCACCAGCGTTAGGAACGGGATCACCGCAGCGACGCCCACCACCTCCAGCAGCGCCGCCATCGCGAGGCCCAGCGCAATGAGGGCGAGGCGCCGCCGGTCGGGCGCCCGCATGGCGCGGACGAGGTCGATCAGCGCGCGCATGGCGTCTGGGGTCTGGGTCGGGCGGCTCGCATGGCCGGGCCGGGCTTAAGGGCGCCGCCCCGGCCTGTCCACGCCGGGCTCAGTCGAGCTTCTTGAGCGAGCCGAGATCCACGTCGCCGTTCTGGCTGGAGAAGGTCAGCGACTTCGACGACCCATCCGCCTGCGACACGCCACCGATCCGGTGGTCACCGCTGTCGTAGGTCGAGACCTGACCGTCGCGTTCGATGAGCAGGCGGTGCTTGTCAGGGAAGAACGCGTATTTCATCCCGTTCTGTGCGCCGCTGGTTGCGGGCTCGCCGAGATCCTTCGGCCACCAGGGCTCCATGCCCTTCATCGGCTCCATCGGCTTCATGGGTTCCATGGGCTTCATCGGTTTCATCGGCTCCACGACGCGTATCTCCTGCTGGCTCCAGAGACAGGAGGACGCGGCAGGGCGGGAAGAGTTGCATGCCATCCCGCCCCGGCGCGGGATCACACCGGGGGCCGCTCGCGCGCCGGCCGCTCCTGGACCTGCCCGTCGAAGCCTACATGAAGCTGATGCTCGCGCCCGTCCTGGTCCTTGGCGGCGACGTCGAGGTGGCGTGGTCCGCGGCCGGTGACGCGCACGTCGCTGTAGCCGGCCGCCTGCACGGAGGCCGTCAGGGCCGGGAGGTCGAGCGTCGGCCCGAGGCCGATCCGGTCCTTGGCCCAGTCGAGGCTCCCCATCGGCGGTCCACCGGCCGGCCCGAGCACGACCTTGCGCCCGTCCCCGTTGGTGAGCACGCTGGCGTGCAGGAAGCCCGTCTCGAACCGGCCCTGCACCGTGACGGCCTCGCCCCTGGCGACGAGCTTGCCGTCCTCGCCCTCGCGGCCTGTCTCCACCAGCGCCCGGCCGGTCTGGTCCTGGACCACGAACTTGTTGCCGAAGATCTCGGCCACCGTACCCTTGATGGCGGTCGCGCCGGAGGAGGCCAGCGCCTGGATCGCCACCGGCTCGACCGGCGTCGGCTGGAAGGTCGTCCCCTGCGCCAGGGACAGGCCTATGGCCCCCATCACCAACGGGGCTGCCAGGGCGCCCACCACCCAGGTCCGCCGTGGGATCGCCCGGCGCGCCGGGGCTGCCGGCTCGCGGATCTCCCGCGCGGTGCCGTCGATGGTCTTGTCGTCGGTCATGATGTGGTCTTTCAAAAGGGCTCCGGATCCGTTCGATCCGATGCCCCTTCGTAAGGCCCCCCCGGCAATCCGGACTGAACCGGGCGGTTCAGCCCCGGTTTAACCCGGATCCGTAATGGGATCCGACGCACAAGCGGAGCCGAAGCACATGCGGCATCAAGGGCTTGGCCTCGCAAGCTGACCTGTAATCTGCACTGAAGCAATCTGCACTTGAGCGCGCCCGAGCCGGCGAACAAAATGAACCGCCGGCTCTAGGTCATCGCGACATCGATCCCAGCGATAAGAAACTGAAACGACATGACCTTTTTGCGGCCGGCGAGTGTCCGCTTATCGCGAGAGCGACGAAAGCACCGCATGAGATCGACAGCAAGGCCGGGCTATTACGGGCAATCTGTTACCGTCTGATCGCCTAATATCACGCAGCTGCCCGAATTCTCTATCATTCAGTGTAAGCGCCTAATATCTCGATGATGTCCACCCGGCGCCGCTTTCATGAACGAACACAGCGTTATTATGTATCAAACCATCATATCGATACCCGATCGTTCCAATATCTCTGATCAATTTCCAGACATCATTATGCCCATATTCGATACACAGCACGCGTGGCAAGATAGGCGAATCTTTCATACCATCGATCACTGCGCTTTCTGCACCCTCGACATCGAGAATGAACAGATCGATTGAGGGCAATGGATACTGCTTCAACAGGCTCCGATAGGTCAGCGTGGCAACATCAAATTTCTCAAAGTGGCACCCCTCCGACAACAAATCGTCGAGATGTTTCTTCGTATGATCGAGTGAACCATTGTTGAAGTTACCACCGTGAAGCGGATGAACTGTCTGTCGAAATTCCGACCGACCATCGCTGTCGGACAGGGCCGCATTCACGTTGATTGCCCTCGGACGATTGTTACACAGCGCTCTGAAAGCATCGGGAAACGGCTCAACGTTAATGCCCGTCCAACCCAGCGTCTCTTCAAAGAACAAGCCAGAGGATTCAGTCACACCGTCAGCGGCGCCAGACTCGATGAAATGCCCGCGGCGCCCTTGCATATCGCCAAAATAACGCCGGAAAAGCAACTCGTCCTGAGGAGGATTCCATTGCCCGTGAAAGCGGACAGTGGCGGGGAGATTGGGAATTGGGCGCCGCATATCTGCAAGGCGCCGCTCGAATAGATTTATATAGCGGCGTGCCACCTCGCCCCAATTGGTATCGGTCAAAGAGTGACGGTCGATCTGCGCCTTAGCTTTAACAGTATCAATTTGTCTGACCGCCATCTCAAGCTTTCGCGCCATATCATCGCAATCATGAGGGTCAAACAAAATAGTATTTCCGCCGATACGCGATAACTGTTCACGCAGAACTGGGATGTTTGAACAAGCAACCGGAATGCCCACCGTGAGCGCCTCTGCCACGGGGAATCCTCCTCCTTCAGCCAGCGTTGGGAAAACCATGAGATCGGCCCGCCGAAGTACTGCATCAAAGACGTTATCCGGCACCATGCCGAGACCCATAACGTCTTCACCCCAGACGAGGCCTGCTTGGGTAATAGCATTAAAGATATGCCACCCATGATGACCAGCCGGGAATTGCGGCAGGTAGTCAGTGTAAGGCCCCGTTAATACCAAGGGTAACCGCCAGCGGCATCGACCAAGCGCAGTGATCAGAGCAATGTGATTTTTATGCGGAAATATTGTTGCGGGGCACAAGATATAGCTGTCCGGAAGGCCAGTCAGCGAAACTGTGCTATCAATTTGTAATGTTTTGTGGGCCCCGGAAGGGGAATGACAGTACTGTTTCCTGCCCGTTCGAAGAGACGTATAAGATCGTTCTGAACCTCGTGGGAAAGCAGCGCCATAGGCACACGCCAGTCGAGTAGCCTCGACGTAACTGCAGTCTCAGCCTGCAATATCTTGGCAACGTAGTTTCGAGTATTATCATCCAGTAAGGGCATAATGTACGGCTGATGTCGCAGCAGAATAAAATCTAAAATCGTTGCAACTGTTTTCTTCGCCAATGGCTCGGAAATCAGATGGCGATGCGCCCATGGAAGCCATATTAAGTCAGCCCCTTCCCCGAAGACGTCCGGCACGAAAAACGGAGAGCCGTCGGCACCTTTGATCGCGGTCGTTTCGTCTTGAAAGACTTGAATAGAAATCTTTGCTGCATTGAGTACTTTTATATATCGCTCCAGCGCTTGGCCGCCAGTTACGAGATCAAAACTATAACCGGAAATATCTATAAGTTCGCGTACCAATTCCGTAACATAGCGCAACCCACCCCCTTCATTTGCAACATAGTCGATAATTCGAATGTGCGGCATTGGAAAACTCTTATTCGCGTGGTCTTTCAGAGCGCCGTCAAATTGAAATGTGATCGACACTCTGAGTTGATTTGAAGTTTTATGCTCGACGTCGCCGCTAACAGCGACATTCTTGATGGCGAAGTACGCTCAGTACCAGCGGACCAACGATTCTCATAGAGCAGATAGGCGAATGTCGATATGGTACGACATAAAAGCTCCAATTTTTTCCACGTCAAGGTTGCAAAAATGCAATTAAAATATAAAACTTATTGTATTTTTGTTGCATTTAACGCAATTAAGGGATATTGCACAGAACAATATCACGTCATTTGCTTTTAAAACCGCGTGATAAGCTTAGTATAGGCCTTGATATCTGATCTTAATCTCGTTTGGCGGTGATCGAAGAATGTGATGGCAAGAAATCATTCGTGCAAATCAAGCGTTACCGTATTCGACGATGGCCCTGACCGCGCCGAGGATGGAACCGTGAGGCGAGCCGATCTTGCAAATGTTGGGTTGAATAACTTGGTGCAATCAGCGGGCGCGGTACAGCCGAGCCGCGGAGGACGAACGGGTGAAGATCCTGCTGGTGGAAGACGATGCGTCGCTCGCCGCCGAGGTGGCCAAGGTTCTGCGGGCGGAAAACTTTGTCCTCGACCACGCCGCCACCGGTGAGGACGCGCAGCATCTCGGCGAGACAGAGGGTTACGACGCGGTCGTGCTCGACCTCGGCCTGCCGAAGGGCGACGGCGTTTCGGTGCTGCGCGCGTGGCGCGCGGCAGGGCGGACCCTGCCGGTGCTGGTGCTGACCGCCCGCGACGGCTGGAGCGACAAGGTCGCGGCCTTCAAGGCCGGGGCGGACGATTACCTCGTCAAGCCGGTCCGCGTGGAGGAGCTGGTGATCCGCCTGCGCGCCCTGGTGCGCCGGTCGCAGGGCGGCGGCGCCAGCCGGATCACCTGCGGGCCGCTGAGCTTCGACCCCGGGCTCGGCGCCTTCGAGCAGGACGGCCTGCCTCTCAAGCTCACCGGTCTCGAATGGCGGGTCCTGTCCTGCCTGATGCTGAACCACGAGACCGTAGTGCCGCGTCCACATCTGATCGAACGGGTCTACGAGGGCGACGCGGATGTCGATTCAAACTCCGTGGAGGTGATCATCACCCGCCTGCGCCGGAAGATCGCCCCGGCGCGGATCGAAAGCGTGCGCGGGCACGGCTACCGGCTCCACGCGGATCCCGCCTGATGTCGGCAGCGACAGCCCACCCCTCGCTGCGGACCCGCCTGCTTGGCGCCGCCGTGGTGCTGGTCCTGGCCGCCCTGGTGGTGGCCGGCCTCGCCATCGGGGTGATCCTGCACCGGTTCGTGCGCGGGCAGCTCGACGGCCGGCTGGACGCTCAGATCGTCGCCCTGCGGGCCGGGCTCGAAGCCGGGATCCTGCCCGAGAGTCTCGACGCGCCGCCCTTCGACCGGCCCGGCCCCGGCTGGGCCTGGGAGGTGCGCCGCGGGCCCGAGACGACCCGGTCGGGCTCACTGCGGGGCGGCGACATCCGCCTGACCGAGCCCGGGCCGGAGGACGTTCCGGGCCGCCCACATCCGGCCTGGGGTACGGGTCCCCGCGGTCAGCCGCTCTATGCGCGCGTCGTGACGCTGCCGGGGACGCAGCCCGCCACGATCGTGGTCGCGGCCCCGGAGGGCGAACTGTACGGGCCGCTGCGCGAGGCTTTGACCAGCCTCGCTTTGGCGCTGGGGATCCTCGGCCTGTGCCTGCTGGCCGGATTGGCGTTCCAGGTGCGGCTTGGCCTCGCGCCGCTGCGACGCCTGCGGACCGATCTCGCCTCGGTGCGGGCCGGCACCCGGGAGCGGGTCCCGGCCGAGCAGCCCGCCGAGATCGCACCCGTGGTGGCCGAACTCAACGCGCTCCTCGACCAGAATGCCCGGAACCTGGAGCGGGCGCGGGGTCACGTCGCCAACCTCGCCCACGCCCTGAAGACGCCGCTCGCCACCCTGTCGATGGCCCTGGCCGCCCCAACCCGCGATCCCGACGGGGCGCTCCGCCGCGAGGTGGAGGACATGGATCGACGGGTCCGCCACCATCTGCGCCGAGCCCGGGCGGCAGCGCTGGCGGGCTCGGCCCGGACCCGCACGCCCCTGGCGCCGCAGCTCACGGACCTGCGCAATGCGCTCGTGCGGCTCTACGCCGAGAAAGGCGTGGCGATCGCGCTGGCCGTACCGGACGACCTCGTGGTGTCGTGCGAGGGCCAGGACCTCGACGAGATGCTCGGCAACCTCGTGGACAATGCCTGCCGCTGGTGCCGGGGGCGGGTGCAGGTCTCGGCCGTCGCGGAGGATGGCGCGGTGCGGGTGCGGGTCGAGGATGACGGGCCGGGCCTCAATGCCGAGGCTGCCGAGGCTGCCGAGGCCGTGATGGCCCGGGGCCGGCGCCTCGACGAGGGCGTGCCGGGCCATGGCTTCGGGCTGCCCATCACCCTGGAGCTGGCCGAACTCTATGGCGGCGGGCTGACGCTCGGGCGCGCCGACCTCGGCGGCCTCCGGGCGGAGCTGACCCTGCCGGCCTGATCGGCAAAGTCCTGGTTTCGAAAGATCTGCGACCTTTCATGGGTAAAGGGCAAAGCCCTTCTGTCGGGCTCCGCCCTGGCGACTCGCCAAAGGGCACGCCCTTTGGAAACCCGTCTTCAGCCCAGCGCCTCCCGCAGGATCGGACGGATGCGCGGGTCGATGCAGTGGGCGACGTTGAAGCGCATGTAGCCGTTCAAGGCCTCCGACAGGCTGAATGACGTCCCCGGTGCCAGCACCATGCCGCGGGCCAGCGCCCGGCGGGCGACCTCCGCCCCGTCGCGCCCATCCGGCAGGCGCATCCATAGGAAGAACCCGCCCCGGGGCTGCGCCCAGGGCTCCAACCCGCAAGCGCGCAGCTCTGCGGAGGCCTGCACCATCGCGGAGGCGAGACGGCGGCGGGTCTCCGCGAGGTGGCGCCGGTAGGCCCCCTCGGAGATCAGCGCGTGCACCAGCGCCGCCGTGATGTGGCCGTTGCCGAGGCTCAGCGCCAGCTTGAGATCGACCAGCGGCTCGACCCAGTCGGCCCGGAGCGCGATCCAGCCGCAGCGCGCGGCCGCCGAGAGGGTCTTGGAGAAGCTACCGATCTGGATCACCCGCTCCAGACCGTCGAAGCCTGCGAGGCGGGGCGCGGCGTCAGGCTCGAGATCGCCAAAGATCTCGTCCTCGACGATCAGCGTGTCGTGCGCCTCGCATAGCTTTAGGACCCGGTGCGCCACATTCGGCGCGAGGCTCGCGCCGGTCGGGTTCTGGAGGGCGGCGTTGGTCAGGTAGAAGCGCGGCCGGTGCTGCTCCAGCAGGGTCGCGAGCGCCTGCAGGTCAGGCCCCTCCGGGGTGATCGGCACGCCGACCACCGTGACCCGCTGGGCACGCAGCAGCGCCAGGAAATTGAAGTAGCAGGGATCGTCCACCAGCACGGTGTCTCCGGGCTGAAGCAGGAAACGGCAAACGAGGTCGAGCGCCTGCGTGGCCGATTCGACCAGCACGATCTGGTCGGGCTCGGCGCCGACGCCCTTCTCGCCGATCTTGCGGGCGATCTGGCGGCGCAGGGGCTCGTAACCGAGCGGCCGGTCGTAGTTCGTCATCTCGGCGAGGCTGGCTCGGGCCACCCGGCGCAGGCCGCGCCGGATCGCCTCGTGGGGCATCCACGCATCGGGCAGCCACCCCGCCCCGGGCTTGAGCTGGTCGGATCCCGCCTGCTGCGCCTGCCGGGTGATCCAGAGCGGATCGACGATCCGGTCGAGCTGCGGTCCCATCGCCTGGAGCGAGAGCGGCCGCGTCTTGCCGGCGACATAGAAGCCGGAGCCCGGCCGGGCCACGACCGCGCCTTCAGCGGCCAGCCGCTCGTAGGCCTCCACGACGGTGGATTTCGAGACGCCCATCGTGTCCGCAAAGGCGCGCACCGAGGGAAT
Organism: Methylobacterium sp. E-065; assembly: GCF_022829605.1. Classification (GTDB taxonomy): domain Bacteria; phylum Pseudomonadota; class Alphaproteobacteria; order Rhizobiales; family Beijerinckiaceae; genus Methylobacterium. The sequence goes on from NZ_JAKSYD010000295.1 coordinate 126,862, forward strand.
CCGGACGCCGGGCACAAGATGCCGAGCCGCGATCCGCCCCCGGATCTCCCCGACCACCGCCTCGACACGCGTCCCGGGGCTTCTGATTGCGACCGCCATCCGTACTGCTCGATCGACCGGACAATTCGTCAGAACCGTACCGAAGTGTTCCTGTCGCCGCCAGTCCTGCTGGGCCAGGATCGCCCTACCCCAGAGACATGGAGGAGGGGATCATGGACCAGTGCCTCACGCAAAGCGCCGCTGCCCGACCCACATGGATCGCCCGAGCGGCGCGGGCGATCGCCGAGGCCTGCGCGGAGATCCGGGCCGACCTATCGCGTGCGGCCATGAACCGGCGCGTTCTGCACCGGCTCTCGACACTGTCGGAGCGCGAATTGAAGGATATCGGCCTGTCACACCGGGATGTGGCGGATGCCTTCGGGCCGGGGATCGACGATGCCATCGACCTGTTGAACGGCCGCCGCGACGAGCGCCGATCTGCGCGGGCGACCCGCCGGTGGTGATCGGACGGACGGGGTCGTAGGATCCGCCCATGACGCTGCGTGACGTGCTGGCCGCCCTCCTCGTCGTCACGATCCTCGGGCTGGCCTTCGTGGCCATCAAGGCCGGGTTGGAAACCGTCCCGCCGCTGACGCTGTGCAGCCTGCGCTTCGCCTTCGCGGCGGTGCCGGCGGTGTTGGTGATCCGGCCGCCCCACGCGCCCGCCCTTTTGGTGACGGCGTTCGGCTTGGCCCTCGGCGTCGGCCAGTTCGGGCTGCTGATGACCGGGATCCAGCTCGGCATGCCGGCCGGCCTGTCCTCGCTGCTGATCCAGACCCAGGTGCCGTTCACCGTGGCGCTCGCCTGGGCCGTACTGGGCGAGCGCCCGCGCACCCTTCAGGTCCTGGGCGGCGTGGTCGCGCTCCTCGGCGTCGCCGCCGTTGCGCTCGAGCGGGGCGGCGACGCTCCGCTCGGGCCGCTGCTGATGGTGGTCGGCGCGGCCTTGGGCTGGGCCAGCGCCAACATCGTCGTGAAGCGCATCGGCCGCGTCGATATGCTGGCGCTGATGGTCTGGAGCAGCCTGGCCACAACGCCGCCGCTCCTCGCCCTATCGCTGATCGTGGAGGGACCGGCCGCCTTCGCGGGCTTGGCGCATCCAAGCTGGGCGGCGATCGGCTCGGTAGCGTTCCAAGCCTATCCGACGACGCTCCTCGCCTTCGGGCTCTGGAGCCGGCTCCTGACGCGCTATCCCGCAGCCACCGTGACGCCCTTCGCGCTCCTGGTGCCGGTGGCGGGGATCCTGAGCACGCATTTCGTCTTGGGTGAACCGCTCAGCGCGAGCATCGTGGCCGGCGGCAGCCTGATTCTGGCGGGCATTGCGCTGAGTCTTCGCGGAGCCCGACCCGCAAGCCGGTCACATCAGTCCACGGTAGAGGCGCCGAGGGCCACGTAACGACCGCCCTAGCGTCCGCCGGTAACTGCACGCGCAAGTGTTGAAGACAGCAGCCCGCGCATCTCCCGCGCGGATCGGTCTACTCTCGTGTTCAACGGGGAAGGGGACGTGGCGCGGGCGACGGGGCTCGAACCCGCGACCTCCGGCGTGACAGGCCGGCACTCTAACCAACTGAGCTACGCCCGCACGGCGTGGTCGCTTCGAAGGGGCGTTTCGCCCGGCGACGGGGCGGGGTTTATGGGTGGACCGGGGGGCTGTCAAGCGCATCAGCCGTGGTTTCGTGCATCGAGGTGCCGATGGACCTGCGCGCTTCCGTCGTGTTGCAGGCATGCCGCCCATGCCCATCTCTGGAGAGGACTGACAGCGCGCTTTGTGCGACGCGACAAGCCATTGTCACGGGCCGGCGGCTCGACTAAGCCTCCGGCCGCGCGCATCCTGGCATAAGAACAATTCCACGGGCGAATCCGGTGTCGGCGTTGCACCGCGGTTTTCCTTGTCTCGCGAGGCCCTGGCATGACCGGATTGTTGGCGGATTACCTGCCGCTCATCGTGTTCATCGGCGTGGCACTGTTCATCGCCACGGCTCTGCTGGTCGTGCCGTTCCTCGTCGCGTTCAAGAACCCGGATCCGGAGAAGCTCTCGGCCTACGAGTGCGGGTTCAACGCCTTCGACGATGCCCGCATGAAGTTCGACGTGCGGTTCTACCTCGTCGCAATCCTGTTCATCATCTTCGATCTTGAGGTCGCGTTCCTGTTCCCGTGGGCGATCACCTTCGGGGATCTGGGCTGGTTCGGCTTCTGGTCGATGATGGTCTTCCTCGGCGTGCTCACGGTCGGCTTCGTCTACGAGTGGCGCAAGGGCGCCCTCGAATGGGATTGATTCGCGACAGCCGCCTACCCGCACCCCATTCCGAGTCGCCGATGGCCCTGATCACCGACACGACCCACAGCCTGTCCCGCGCCCCCGCGGTCGCGCCCCAGCCGAAGGGGATCATCGATCCCAACACCGGCCGGCCGATTGGCGCCGACGACCCGACCTTCCTGTCGATCAGCGACGAGCTGGCCGATCGCGGCTTCCTGCTCACCACCACGGACGAGCTGATCAACTGGGCCCGCACCGGCTCGCTGATGTGGATGACCTTCGGTCTCGCCTGTTGCGCGGTCGAGATGATGCAGATGTCGATGCCGCGCTACGATTGCGAGCGCTTCGGCTTCGCGCCCCGCGGCTCGCCCCGCCAGTCCGACGTGATGATCGTCGCCGGCACGCTGACCAACAAGATGGCCCCGGCTTTGCGCAAGGTCTACGACCAGATGCCCGAGCCGCGCTACGTCATCTCCATGGGCTCCTGCGCCAATGGCGGCGGCTACTACCACTACTCGTATTCGGTGGTGCGCGGCTGCGACCGGGTGGTGCCCGTGGACATCTACGTGCCCGGCTGCCCGCCCACCGCCGAGGCGCTGCTCTACGGCGTGCTGCTTCTCCAGAAGAAGATCCGCCGCACCGGCACGATCGAGCGCTGAGGAGCGGCCATGTCCAACGGCATCTCGATCCTGCCCCACACCCAGCCGGTCTACGGCGAAGACGCGATATCGGCGCTGGCCGAGCGGGTCGTCGGCGCCCTGGGCCCAGCGGTGGTGTCGCACACCATCACGTTCGGCGAGCTGACGCTGGTGGTCCAGGCCTCCGACATCGTCTACGCACTAACCTACCTGCGCGACGATCCGGCCTGCGCGTTCCGCAATTTCATCGACATTTGCGGCGTGGACTATCCGCAGCGCGAGAAGCGCTTCGACGTGGTCTACCACCTGCTGTCGCTGCGCCATAACTTGCGCATCCGGCTGAAGGTGCAGACCGACGAGGTGACGCCCGTCCCCTCGGTGATCGAGGTGTTCCCGGCCGCCAACTGGTACGAGCGCGAGACCTACGACCTCTACGGGATCCTGTTCTCGGGCCATCCCGACCTGCGCCGGCTGCTCACCGATTACGGCTTCGAGGGGCACCCGCTGCGCAAGGATTTCCCGCTGACCGGCTTCGTCGAGGTCCGCTACGATCAGGACCAGGCGCGGGTCGTGTACGAGCCGGTGAAGCTCACCCAAGAGTTCCGTAACTTCGACTTCCTGTCCCCGTGGGAAGGCACCGACTACGTGCTTCCGGGCGACGAGAAGACGACGTCGGCATGAGCCGCGGAGACCGCCCGTGACCGAACACAACATTCGCAACTTCGCGATCAACTTCGGCCCGCAGCATCCGGCGGCGCACGGTGTGCTGCGCCTCGTGCTGGAACTGGACGGCGAGGTGGTCGAGCGAGTCGATCCGCATATCGGCCTGCTCCACCGCGGCACCGAGAAGCTGATCGAGTACAAGACCTACCTGCAGGCGACGCCCTATTTCGACCGGCTCGACTACGTGTCGCCGATGAACCAGGAGCATGCCTTCTGCCTGGCGATCGAGAAGCTCGCCGGCATCGAGGTGCCGCGGCGCGCGCAGCTGATCCGCGTGCTATTCTGCGAGATCGGCCGCCTGCTGTCACACCTCCTCAACGTCACCACGCAGGCGATGGATGTCGGCGCCCTCACGCCCCCGCTCTGGGGCTTCGAGGAGCGCGAGAAGCTGATGATCTTCTACGAGCGCGCCTCCGGCGCCCGGCTCCACGCCAATTACTTCCGGCCCGGCGGCGTCCATCAGGACCTGCCGCCTAAACTGATCGACGACATCGACGCGTTCTGCGATCCGTTCCTGCAGGTCGTTCAGGATCTCGACGACCTCGTCATGGCCAACCGCATCTTCAAGCAGCGCAACGTCGACATCGGCATCGTGTCGGTGGATGAGGCGATGCAGTGGGGCTTTTCCGGCGTGATGGTGCGCGGCTCCGGCATCCCGTGGGACCTGCGCAAGGCGCAGCCCTACGAGTGCTACGAGGAGATGGAATTCGATATCCCCGTGGGGAAGAACGGCGACACCTATGATCGCCAGGTGATCCGCATGGAGGAGATGCGCGAATCGGTGCGCATCATGAAGCAGTGCATCGCCAAGCTGCGCGAGCCCGCCGGCCAGGGGCCGATCGCCTCGATCGACGGCAAGTTCGCACCGCCGCCGCGCCGGGAGATGAAGCGCTCGATGGAGGCGCTCATCCACCACTTCAAGCTCTACACCGAGGGCTTCCACGTGCCCGAAGGTGAGGTCTACGCCGCGGTCGAGGCGCCGAAGGGCGAGTTCGGCGTCTATCTCGTGTCTGACGGGACCAACAAGCCGTATCGCTGCAAGATCCGCGCGCCGGGCTTCGCGCATCTTCAGGCGATGGACTGGATGTGCCGCGGGCACCTTCTCGCCGACGTGTCCTGTGTGCTCGGCACGCTCGACATCGTCTTCGGCGAAGTGGATCGGTAAGACAGAAGCGATGGCCAACCGCAGACTCGCCCCCGCCTCCGAGCAGCCCCAAACCTTCGCGTTCTCCCCCGAGAACGCCGAGTGGGCCAAGACCCAGATCGCCAAGTACCCCGAGGGCCGTCAGGCCTCCGCGGTGATCTCGCTCCTGTGGAAGGCGCAGGAGCAGAACGGCGGCTGGCTGCCCCGTGCTGCCATCGAGGCGGTGGCGGCCGAACTCGGCATGCCGAACATTCGCGTGCTGGAGGTCGCGACCTTCTACACGATGTTCGCGCTGGAGCCGGTGGGGCGTTTCTGGATCCAGGTCTGCGGTACGGTGCCGTGCGATTCCTGCGGCGCGCGCGGGCTGAAGGAGATGCTTCACGACCGGCTCGGGGCCCCCGGCCACGTCTCGGCGGACGGCAACTTCTCCTGGCTCGAAGTTGAGTGCCTGGGCGCCTGCTGCAACGCCCCAATGGTGCAGATCAACCAGGATTATTACGAGGACCTGACGCCCGAATCACTCGGCGAGCTGATGGACGACCTCGCGGCCGGCCGGCCCGTTAAGGTCGGTTCGCAGACCGGGCGCGTCTCGTCCGAGCCCCAGGGCGCCGTGAACACACTGACTGACCCGACCCTGTTCGACGGCTCGCGCGTCGGCGCCTGGCGCAAGCGCTTCGAGGAGGCCGGGAAGGCCGAGGAGCCGGCCGCCGGCGCGCGCCCTAAGACCGGCGAGGCGGCGGCCAGCGTGCAGCAGGCCGCGACGAACCCGAAGCCGGCCCGGCCCGATGCCGGCCGCGCGGTCGAGCGGACCGCCAGCGATGCCCCGGCCCAGCGCGCCGCGGACGGCGAGACGCCGGTCAAGCCCGAGGACCGCGCCGATGCGGCCGAACGCGGCCGGTCGACCGCCAAGGCCGGCGCCGCCCGCCAGGGTGACGCGGACGTGCTCGACTCGCCAGCCAAGCGCGTCGCCGAAGGCGAGCCTGCCGCCGGCGACCAGGGCAACCAGGATGTGCCGGCGCGCGATGCGGTCCCGCAGCAGCCGGAGGCCTCCGGCGCGAGCGACGCCGAGGTTGCGGCGGAGGCCGAGGAGGCGCGCGTCGCCGGCGCGCTGGCGGCTCTGCCGAAGGACGCGACGCCCGAACAGAAGGCCGACGCGGTCGGCAAGCGGCCCCCGGCACTCGACGCCGCTCGCACCGGACGGCCCGATGACCTCACCCGGATCGAGGGCATAGATCCGGACAACAGCCAGCGCCTGAACGGCCTCGGCATCTACCATTTCGACCAGATCGCCGCCTGGAGCCGCGACGAAATCACCTGGGTCGGCACCTACCTCGCGTTCCCGGGTCGCATCGACCGGGAGGACTGGGTCGGGCAGGCCAAGGCGCTGGCCGCGCCGGCTCAGTGAGGAGCTGACATGCTGTCGGATCAGGATCGTATCTTTACCAACCTCTACGGGTTGCAGTCGCCGGGTCTGGACGCCGCCAAGAAGCGCGGCGCCTGGGACGGGACCAAGTTCCTGCTGGAGCAGGGCCGCGACTGGATCATCGACGAGATGAAGGCGTCGGGCCTGCGTGGCCGCGGCGGCGCGGGCTTCCCGACCGGCCTCAAGTGGTCGTTCATGCCCAAGAAGTCCGACGGGCGCCCGCACTATCTCGTGGTCAACGCCGACGAGTCGGAGCCGGGCACCTGCAAGGACCGGGAGATCATGCGGCACGATCCGCATCTCCTGATCGAGGGCTGCATGCTGGCCTGCTTCGCGATGGCGGCACATGCCTGCTACATCTACATCCGCGGCGAGTACGTCGCCGAGAAGCACGCGCTCCAGAAGGCCGTGGATGAGGCCTACGCGGCCCGCCTCGTCGGCCAGTCGAACGTCCACGACTACCCGTTCGACATCTACGTCCACCACGGCGCCGGCGCATATATCTGCGGCGAGGAGACGGCCCTCATCGAGAGCCTGGAGGGCAAGAAGGGGATGCCGCGGCTCAAGCCGCCATTCCCGGCCAATATGGGCCTCTACGGCTGCCCCACGACGGTGAACAATGTCGAGTCGATCGCGGTGGCCGGCACGATCCTGCGCCGGGGCGGCGCGTGGTTCGCGGGGCTCGGCGGCAAGAACAACACCGGCACCAAGCTGTTCTGCGTCTCGGGGCACGTCAACAAGCCGTGCAACGTCGAGGAGGAGCTGGGCATTACCTTCCGCGAGCTGATCGACCGCCATTGCGGCGGCATGCGCGGCGGCTGGGACAACCTGCTGTGCTCAATTCCGGGCGGCTCGTCGGTGCCGCTGGTGCCGGCTGAGCAGATCGTCGACGCCAAGATGGATTTCGACACTCTGCGTAACCTCGGCTCCGGCCTCGGCACCGCGGCGGTGATCGTGCTCGACAAGTCCACCGACATCGTCGCGGCGATCACGCGGATCTCGTACTTCTACAAGCACGAATCCTGCGGCCAGTGCACACCCTGCCGCGAGGGCACCGGCTGGATGTGGCGGGTGATGCAGCGCATGACCGAGGGCCGCGCGCAGAAGCGCGAGATCGACATGCTGTTCGAGGTGACCAAGCAGATCGAGGGGCACACGATCTGCGCGCTCGGCGACGCGGCGGCTTGGCCGATCCAGGGCCTGATCAAGCACTTCCGCCCCGAGATCGAGAAGCGCATCGACCGCTACACTGCGAAGCCGCACAGCGAGCCTGTGCCGATGGCGGCTGAGTGAACCAATGACGGGCCAGCTTCACACCCTGATGCCCGTGTCGTTGCGGCGGATCGACGGCACGGTCGATCGCCTCAGCGACGATAGTCGCGACGTGAAAGGCCGCAGGGCTGCGGTCGACAAGAATCTGGCTGGCGTCCACCGGCGGATCGACAGGGTCGAGCCTCGCATCGAGCGGATCGAGCGGCGCCTCGATCTTGCCGACGCCCCGCACTGAGATTGCACCGATGACAAAACTTCTCGTCGACGGCACCGAGGTCGACGTCCCCGCCGAATACACGCTGCTCCAGGCCTGCGAGGCCGCGGGCGCCGAGATCCCGCGCTTCTGCTTCCACGAGCGGCTGTCGATTGCCGGCAATTGCCGGATGTGCCTGGTCGAGCTGAAGGGTGCGCCGAAGCCGGTGGCGTCCTGCGCCTACGCGGTGAAGGATTGCCGCCCCGGCCCGAACGGCGAGCCGCCGGAGATTCTGACCCGCTCAGGCCTGACCAAGAAGGCCCGGGAGGGGGTGATGGAGTTCCTCCTCATCAACCACCCGCTCGATTGCCCGATCTGCGACCAGGGCGGCCATTGCGACCTGCAGGATCAGGCCATGGCCTACGGGGTCGATTCGACCCGCTATCAGGAGAACAAGCGCGCGGTTGAGGAGAAGCATATCGGCCCGCTGGTGCGGACCGCGATGAACCGCTGCATCCATTGCACCCGCTGCGTGCGCTTTCTGGCGGAAGTGGCGGGCGTGCCCGACCTCGGTGCCATCGGCCGCGGCGAGGATATGGAGATCACCAGCTACCTCGAGCAGTCGATGGCCTCGGAGCTCCAGGGCAACGTCGCCGACCTCTGTCCTGTGGGCGCCCTTGTGCACCGGCCGCAGAGCTACAACGTCCGACCCTGGGAGCTGAACAAGACCGAATCGGTCGACGTGATGGACGCGGTCGGCTCGTCGATCCGCATCGATACACGCGGCCGCGAGGTCATGCAGATCGAGCCGCGGGTCAGCGAGGAGATCAACGAGGAGTGGATCTCCGACAAGACCCGCTACCACATCGACGGGCTGCGGATGCAGCGCCTCGACCGCCCGTACCTGCGCGAGAACGGCCGCCTGCGGCCCGCGTCCTGGGGTGAGGCGTTCCAGGCCATCGCCGCCAAGGTGAAGGGCGCGGATCCCAAGCGGATCGGCGCGGTGGTCGGCGACCTCGCAGGCGTCGAGGAGATGTTTGCGCTTCGCGAGCTGATCCGGAGTCTCGGCTCGCCGAACCTCGATGGCCGCCAGACCGATGCCGGCCTCGACCCGGCGCTCGGCCGCGCATCGTACATCTTCAACCCCACCATCCCGGGCATCGAGGCGGCGGACGCGATCCTGATCGTCGGCGCCAACCCGCGGACCGAGGCCTCGCTGCTGAACGTACGGATCCGCAAACGCTGGCGCATGGCGCCGCTGGCCGTGGGTGTGATCGGCGAGCCGGTCGATCTGACCTATCCGAGCCATTACATCGGCGCCGGCCCCGATTCGCTGGCAGCTCTGGCGCGCGGCGAGCACAGCTTTCTGGAGATCCTGAAGGAGGCGAAGGCACCGCTCGTGATCGTCGGCGCGAATGCGGCGCCGGGCGTGTTTGCGGCGGCCGCTACCCTCGCGAAGGATATCGGCGCGATCTCGGCCGAGTGGAATGGCTTCGGCGTGCTGCACACGGCGGCGGCTCGGGTCGGCGCGCTGGATCTCGACTTCGTTCCGGGGGAGGGCGGTCTGACCTTCGCGCAGATGCTGGAGCCGGGCGCCCTCGACGTCCTGTTCAACCTCGGCGCCGACGAGCGCGACGTGGCTCCGGGCGCCTTCGTGATTTACCAGGGCAGCCACGGCGACCGCGGCGCCTCCCGCGCCGACGTGATCCTGCCGGGGGCCGCCTACAGCGAGAAGTCGGCAACCTGGGTGAACACGGAAGGCCGGGTCCAGATGGGCAACCGCGCCGCCTTCCCGCCGGGGGATGCCCGCGAGGATTGGGCGATCCTGCGCGCCCTGTCGGATGTACTCGGCAAGCGCCTGCCGTTCGATTCGCTGACCGCTCTGCGCCGGGCGCTTTACGCCGCCCACCCACATTTTGCGGCGGTCGGTACCGTGGAACCCGGCGCGGTCACCGAGGCGGTTGACCGTCTCTCGGGCCTTAGCGGCGATGCCAGCGGGCCGGCCTTCGCGTCGCCGGTGACCGACTTCTACCTAACCAACCCGATCACCCGCGCCTCGCAGATCCTCGCGGAATGCTCGCGCATCGCCCGGGAGCGCGCCGCCGAGGCGCGGCCCCTGGCGGCGGCCGAGTAGGAGCCAAGACCGATGACGTCGCTCGAAATCCTCGGGACCGTGCTCCTGATCGTGCTGAAGAGCTTCGTGCTGCTCTCGGCACTGCTCGTCTTCATCGCCTACGCGCTGCTCGCCGACCGGAAGATCTGGGCGGCGGTGCAACTCCGGCGCGGCCCCAACGTGGTCGGCCCCTTCGGCCTGTTCCAGTCCTTCGCCGACCTGCTCAAGTTCGTGCTCAAGGAGCCGGTCATCCCGGCGGGCGCCAACAAGGCGATCTACCTGCTGGCGCCGCTGGTCTTCGCGATGCTCGCTTTGTCGAGCTGGGCGGTGATCCCGCTGGCCGACGGCTGGGCGATCGCAGACCTCAATGTCGGCATCACCTACATCTTCGCGATCTCGTCCCTTGGCGTCTACGGCGTCATCATGGGCGGCTGGGCGTCGAACTCAAAATACGCGTTCCTGGGCGCGCTCCGCTCGGCGGCGCAGATGATCTCGTACGAGGTCTCGCTCGGCTTCGTGATCATCTGCGTGCTGCTCTGCGCCGGCTCGCTCAACCTGTCGCGGATCGTGATGGCGCAGGACACCAGCCTCGGCCTGTTCGGCTGGTACTGGCTGTGGCTGTTCCCGATGTTCGTGGTGTTCTTCATCTCGGCGCTGGCCGAGACCAACCGCCCCCCCTTCGATCTGCCGGAGGCTGAGTCGGAGCTCGTGGCCGGCTACATGGTCGAGTATTCCTCGACCCCGTACCTGCTGTTCATGCTCGGCGAGTACGTCGCCATCATGAGCATGTGCGCGCTGGGGACCATCCTGTTCCTGGGTGGCTGGCTGTCGCCGATTCCGTTCGCGCCCTTTACCTGGGTGCCCGGCGTGATCTGGTTCACTCTGAAGGCCAGCTTCCTGTTCTTCCTGTTCGCGATGGTGAAATCCATCGTGCCGCGCTACCGCTACGATCAGCTCATGCGCCTCGGCTGGAAAGTGTTTCTGCCGATCTCGCTGGTCTCGGTCGTCGTCGTCGCCTTCGTGCTCAAGCTCACCGGCCTCGCGCCGGGCGCTTGAGCCCACCCGCCGCAACGGAGATCCGGGCATGAAGCTCGATCAAGTCGCAAAAAGCCTTCTCTTGAAGGAGTTCGTGTCGGGGATGATCCTCGGCATGCGCTATTTCTTCAAGCCGAAGGCCACGATCAACTACCCATTCGAGATGGGCCATCGCGGGCCCCGCTTCCGGGGCGAGCATGCTTTGCGCCGCTATCCCAACGGCGAGGAGCGGTGCATCGCCTGCAAGCTCTGCGAGGCGATCTGCCCGGCACAGGCCATCACCATCGAGGCGGGTCCCCGCCGCAACGACGGCACCCGACGGACGACTCGGTACGACATCGACATGGTGAAGTGCATCTATTGCGGCATGTGCCAGGAGGCTTGCCCGGTGGACGCCATCGTCGAGGGGCCGAACTTCGAATTCTCGGTGGAGACCCGGGAGGAACTTCTCTACGACAAGGCGAAGCTTCTCCTGAACGGCGACCGCTGGGAGCGCGAGATCGCCCGCAACATCGCGATGGACGCGCCTTATCGCTGACTCATGTCGGGGGCGCTGTTGTGCCCCCGACGACTGGGTTCTATAGACGGCCCGCCCGCTGCGGACCGTCTTCACGCACGGCAGAAGGGGCCGCTCCGGCGGCCGATCCCGACCAGCGCATGACCGCAGCAGCCGCCTTCTTCTATCTGTTCGCGAGCATCACGGTCGCGTCAGGCTTCATGGTGATCGCCTCGCGCAATCCCGTGGCCTCGGTGCTGTTCCTGATCCTCGCCTTCGTGAACGCCGCCGGGCTCTTCGTCCTGATGGGCGCCGAGTTCCTCGCGATGATCCTGGTGGTCGTCTACGTGGGCGCGGTGGCGGTCCTGTTCCTGTTCGTGGTGATGATGCTCGACGTGGACTTCGCCGAGCTGCGCCAGGGCTTCCAGCAATACCTGCCGGTGGGTGCGCTGATCGGCGCGATCTTTCTGGTCGAGCTGCTGCTCGTGGTCGGCTCCTGGAGCATCGATCCGGGCCTCGTCCAGGCGCCGCTCGGCAACGTCGCCTCCGCCGAGAACCTCACCAACGCCCAGGCACTGGGGCGGGTGATCTACACGGATTACGCCTACTTCTTCCAGCTCGCCGGCCTGATCCTGTTGGTCGCCATGATCGGCGCGATCGTGCTCACGCTGCGCGACCGGCCGGGCGTCAAGCGCCAGAACATCGCGGTCCAGAACGCCCGCACCCAGGCCATGGCGGTCGAGACCCGCAAGGTCCCGTCTCGCCAGGGTGTCGAGGTCTGATGCGAGATCTGATGAAAGCCGGGAGACTCGAACGATGATTGGCCTGAGCCACTACCTCACCGTCGCGGCGATCCTGTTCACGCTCGGCGTGCTCGGCATCTTCATCAACCGCAAGAACATCATCGTCATCCTGATGTCGATCGAGTTGATCCTGCTCTCGGTCAACATCAACCTCGTCGCCTTCTCGACGCAGCTGAATGACATCACCGGACAGGTCTTCGCCCTATTCGTGCTGACGGTCGCGGCCGCCGAATCGGCGATCGGCCTCGCCATCCTGGTGGTGTTCTTCCGCAACCGCGGCTCGATCGCGGTGGAGGACGTGAGCATGATGAAGGGCTAAGGGCCTCCTTCCCCGCCGCCCCGACTCACATCCGGACGCCGCCGCCTCGTGGCCGGCCCGGAGGACGGACTGCAAGAGAGCGATGTATCACGCGATCGTCTTCTTCCCGCTCATCGGCTTCCTGATCGCCGGCCTGTTCGGCCGGTACATCGGGGCGCGGGCCTGCGAGTACATCACCACGGCGTTCCTCGCCTTCACGGCGCTGATCGCCTGGGGCGTCTTCCTCGACGGCGGCCACGCCGAGCGGGTGCAGGTTGCGTCCTGGTTCTCGGCCGGCGACCTTCAGGTCGACTGGGCCTTCAAGGTCGATACGCTGACCCGGGTGATGCTCGTGGTGGTGACCACGGTCTCGACCCTCGTGCACCTCTACTCGGTCGGCTACATGCACGAGGATCCGCACCGCCCGAGGTTCTTCGCCTACCTGTCGCTGTTCACCTTCGCCATGCTGATGCTGGTGACGGCCGACAACCTTGTGCAGATGTTCTTCGGCTGGGAGGGCGTGGGCCTCGCCTCCTACCTGCTGATCGGTTTCTGGTACGAGAAGCCCTCGGCCAACGCCGCCGCCATGAAGGCGTTCATCGTCAACCGCGTCGGCGATTTCGGCTTCTCGCTTGGGATCTTCCTGGTCTTCGTACTGACTGGCTCGGTGGCGTTCGACGCGATCTTCGGCAAGGTCGACGCGATCAAGACGCTAAGCTTCCATTTCCTCGGCTATGACTGGAACGCCCTGACGCTCGCCTGCCTCCTGCTGTTCATGGGCGCGATGGGCAAGTCGGCGCAGTTCCTGCTGCACACATGGCTGCCGGACGCTATGGAGGGCCCGACCCCAGTCTCGGCGCTGATCCACGCCGCCACCATGGTGACCGCCGGCGTGTTCATGGTTGCGCGCCTGTCGCCGCTGTTCGAGGAGGCGCCGAACGCGCTGGTCGTCGTCACGGTGATCGGCGGCATCACGGCGTTCTTCGCAGCCACGATTGGCCTCGTACAGAACGACATCAAGCGGGTGATCGCGTACTCGACCTGCTCGCAGCTCGGATACATGTTCGTGGCGCTTGGCGTCGGCGCCTATTCGGCCGCGGTGTTCCACCTGTTCACCCACGCCTTCTTCAAGGCACTCCTGTTCCTCGGGGCCGGCTCGGTCATCCACGCGATGCACCATGAGCAGGACATGCGGAACATGGGCGGCCTGCGCCGCTACATCCCCTACACGGGCGCCATGATGGCGATCGGCTCCCTCGCGCTGATCGGCTTCCCCTACACGGCCGGCTACTACTCGAAGGACGCGATCATTGAGGCGGCCTACGCCTCAACCCGCCCAGGTCACACGCTGGCTTTCCTGTGCGTGGTGGTGGCGGCGTTCTTCACCTCGTTCTACTCCTGGCGCCTGTTCTTCATGACCTTCGAAGGGCCGGCCCGCTGGGGTGCCCACGCGGCGCATGACCACCACGATGCCCCCGCGGTTGCGCATTCAGCCATGGCGCACGAGGCGGATGGGGCCCCGGGCCATACCGAGGGCGTCGCCCACGACGATCACGGCCACGACATCGAGCCGGCGCACCAGAGCGACCTCGTCGCCGATGACCATCACGGGCACCATGGCGATCAGACGCCCCACGAGAGCCCGCTGGTGATGACCCTGCCGTTGGCGATCCTTGCCTTCGG
>NZ_JAKSYD010000003.1 GCF_022829605.1 Methylobacterium sp. E-065
CACGCAGAGCACCACGACCATCCAGGGCCAGAAGTTCGCCCAGTACTTCGCTGACGCGACGGTCAACCCGTTCACCGGCCAGCTGCAGACCTCGACCAGCTTCACGGCGGTCGCCTCGTACCTGCACTACTGGACGCCGGAATGGCGCTCGGCCTTCTTCGGCTCCTACGGCGAGCAGAGCTTCTCGCAGGGCGCACGTCTCGCCCAGGGCGCGATCTACAACCTCGTGAGCGGTCTCGCTGGCAGCAACCCGTTCGGCTCGAACGCCGTCGGCGTGCCCGGCACCCGGTTTTTCAACCTGAGCCAGGCCCTGCGCGACACCTACCAGTTCGTGGCGGGTGGCAGCATCATCTGGTCGCCGGTCAAGGATCTCGACATCGGCGTCGAGGCGTTCTACACCCAGATCGGCCTGAAGAACGGCCGGGCGATCGACCTCGACAAGAGCCCGACCGCTTACGCCAACATCGCCGGCATCAACAACGGCACCTTCGCGGTCCGTACCGCCACGCAGGACTCGGTCTCGCAGGTCCGGTTCCGCGTCCAGCGCGACTTCTGATTTCCCCAATCGAGATC
>NZ_JAKSYD010000026.1 GCF_022829605.1 Methylobacterium sp. E-065
GAAGCTGCTTCGCCCGCATGACCTTGACCCAGCAAACTGATCCAGACCAAGCGCGGACCAATTGGTTCGGTTAGGGTCAAAGTCATAGCGCACCGGAGAGAAGCCGGTCGTGCGCCGACAGGAGGCTGATGCCTCCATCTACGATCAGTATCGAGAGACATCCTGAAGCGCCACCGCACGGCGCCTTCGGCATCGCGAACGGCTGCGACGGAGTCCTGTCGACCGGGGCTATCGCTCAGGCCTTGCGCGATCCGGATCATGATCCTCAACGCCTGCGCACGCGCTGCATCCAGGTCAGGCAATTCGTATCCGTCTTTGTCATGAGCGACTTCAGTCCCATCGTGCAGGGCGATGAAGAAACAAGGCATCAGGCAGCTCGACGAATGCTGGGTACGCCCAGCTACGCAGGTTCTACGCCGTAGCGAATACGCCGTTCAGCGACCGCTATGAGATGGCGATCAAGATCGCGTGGCGGTTAACGGCGCCCGCGTGTCGGGAGGTGCGAGCCCCGCCGTGTCCGCAAGGCTACCCGGCCGATGGTCCAGGTTCAGCAGTTGTCGGAGCCACGCTTCACAGGCTGACCTTCAGGAGCCTTCTTCGAGCCGTCATCCTTCATGGCCGCGCCGGTGTTGTTCATCGCGCCCTGCCGTTCGCTCCTCGTAGATAGGGTGGCGTCTCCCCACATGGTGGACATGATCACCTTCAATCCGAACCCGCATACCCTGCGCGTGACGCCCTCTACGAAGGAGCCCGGCCGGTTCGACTGGTCGATCACGCGCGATGGTGTGGTCGTGCGTCAGTCAGTTCGATCCTTCGGCTCGGAAGACGCATCGGAGGCGAATGGCGACGTGGCCTTCCGAGACGTCACGTCTCGATGGCAGAACGCACGGTAAGTCTGACCGCAGAGCGCACGCCCCAACGTGAGCGGTCTGTAGCGGTACCCGGCACGCGCCGCTTGATAGTGAAGACCGCCGTGATCATGGGCTTCCCGGTTCAGCGATGTGTGAAGACGACTCGCCCAGACGCCTACACGCTAGGACGTAGCACAATGCGGTTCTATGGGATTGAGGAACCACATCAAGGCTGTTCGCGAGCAGTGCCAATTACGATAATTGTTTAGGATAGGGGTGCTGCTTCCTCTGTGGTAACATGAAATCCGGTCAGATTATTGGCCCCAAAAGTGAGTGTCAGCGGTACGTCTGCGGCATCGCGACCGTAGGAGATAAGGATCCGACCGATCCGCAAGCTGTTGTTGCGGGGGTCGAAGGTGTGCCAGCGGTCGCCGAGATACACTTCCATCCAGGCCGCGAAATCACCGGGTGCGTGCGGCAAAGGCAGACCGATGTCGCTCACATAGCCGTTGCAGTAGCGCGTTGGAATGTTCAGGCAGCGGCAGAACGCGATCGCCAGATGCGCGTAGTCGCGACAGACACCCCGCTGCTCTTCAAAGACGTCGAAGGCTGTCCGGGTCGCTCGTGCATGCTCGTATCCGAACGTAATCCGATCGTGAACGAAATCGCAGACCGCCTGCACCCGAGCCCAACCAGGCGTTACATGTCCAAATAGATCCCATGCGATGGACGAGAGCCGATCGGTTTCGCAATAACGGCTGCCGAGGAGAAACAGTAGGCAATCTGAGGGCAGTTTCTCTACGGCAATCTCCTGAGCGTCGAACTCCTGCACATCGCCGCTGCCGTGGTCCCGCACGATCGTGTCGGTCTTCAGCGTAAAGCTGCCGGCTGGTGCAACCATTCGATTGCACCAATTTCCAAAGCTGTCGCGATAGCCTTCTAAGGGAACCGAGGGACTTGTGATCAGATAGTCAGGCCGCTCAAGATCCGAGAAGCGGGATGCGTGGACGTTGAGCGTCGCGATGACGGGGGTGGGTTGCGGGAACTCGTAGGTCATCTCGCAGCCGACAAGAATGCGCATGGGCTCCGTCCTGAAAGGGGGGCATCAAGATCAGCGTTGGTGCCGCTGACCCGCAAGCTTCAGACCGCACTAGGCTGTGAGACGGTGATTTCAGGCATAATGATAACTTCCGAAGGGAGCGCATGTGCACCGTCCCGCAATAGGTGCGGCTTGCGCACCCTTCGTTGCGTCCCCACTCGCCACGGCAAAAGCTAGCTGCTTAGCGCCCCAGAAAGAAGCCTTTTAGGGATCACGAAAAATGGGGGGCTACCCAGGGATGCCCCTCTTCCCGAATAAAAAGGGGGTCGCTTTTTATGTGACGCCTCACGACGGATCGGTAGCGGGAAAAGTGGCTCCAGCGGTGCGCAGGGCCTGAACCAGAGCGTTCAGCTGCGCGATAGTGACCGTCGGTTCGCCTGGGCTGCCCTCGGCGCGTGCCACAACACCCAAAGGGACCTTAGCACGTCCGGCTAACCTCGCAGGTGACCAGCCGATGGAGATCCGGGCCGCGAGAAGCTGCAGGCCTGTAATCACCCCTGCCACTCCCTTGCTCAAATGGTGGAGGCCCTACTTGCCCCCACCGCCCTTGTAGGCCGTGATCGCGCGCCGGCAGTTCTCCGAGACCTTGTCCATATTCGTCTTGAAACAGGCGTCCATCTCGGGGCTATCTGGGTCCTTGCCGCTGCAGAAGGTGACGGCGTCCCCGGAGCAGTAGGTCTTCAGGTCTTCGTTGCCTCGCTTGGGCGCCTGTGCTGACGCAGGGGCGGTGATAGCGATCAGGCTGAGGGCGAGGATGAAGCTGCGCATTCTGGATACCTAGCCGGCGGGAGTTCGGTGACGCGCTAACCAACCTGGATCGGTATTCTATCCCTTCCGCTCCCGGAACCAGATCCCGGCCCCGCCCCCGTTCTCGGGGATGAACTTCAGGCCTGCGGTCATGGAGCGGTGGCCCATGTCAGAAGGGTCGCCGCAACGGCTGCAGCAAGGCAATCCCCCAGGGCTTCTTCCACGCCAGCAGCCTCCAACGCTCGCAGAGCGCCGACGAAGACGATGGCCACGCCGAGCGTCACGAGGCGCTTCGAGATCACCCGGGATCGTTCCGGCGAAGTTTCAAATTCAATCCGCCGCTAATGGCGAGTTCGCTGCCGGCGGCGGTCACCGTGTTGGCCGACGAGATGAAGGGCTGATCACCCCGCCCTTCGTAGCCGTGCGTACCGCCCCTGCCGGATCCGCCGGGCCTTCCCCTACATCCCGAGACCTAACCCCATGGGCGACGTCCTCACCTTCACCCCGCGGCCGAAGTCGGTTGCTCCTGCGATCCCAACTCAGCTCACGGGCCCCACGCTCCGCGTCAGCCTGGAGGAGGCGGCACAAACCGCCCTCGACGCGGGGGATCGCCTCATTGCCGTTCTGGACAGCCTGGACGGCGGCGCGGACCATGACCGCGGGGACTCTGGCCGTCCTTGGCCGCCCCGGAGAACACCGGGGGCAGCCAAGTCGTCTATATGCGCGGAGGCGACCAGAACTGCGAGCAGGAGGAAGCAGCCCAGCTCCTGTTGCCAGAGGTGGAGGCGACGCCCATCCCCGAAGCGACGATCCTGCTGTGGCGCGGGCACGGCAACGTCATCTCGGCGGCCGGCGTGGCGCTTCTCGGCTTGCTGGAGCGAGCATAATGCAGGGCCCGCTGCGGCTGAAAAACAGAAGTTCGCACGAGAGGCTGTTCGTTAGGCAGCTTCGCGAACCCCCTCTGAGGCGCGGTCGACTGCGGCGATAACCTCTGTCGGCGCCAGATGTTGGATCATGTGGCCCATGCCCGGTACGACGATGAGATCACTGTTGGGCAGCTCACCGTGCAGACGCTTCGACTGGCGGTCGACGTCGGCGATCTGATCGTCACCGCCCACAATGATGACCACCGGAAGCTTCAAGTCGCGGTAGTGCTTTTGCAGCTCGACAGTCACCGGTGTCATGAGTGCGGCGTCCTCCGCTGAGGCACGCAGCTGTCTCGGGCGCAGCATCATAGCCTTCGGGAACTGGCGGTCAAAGCGCTCTGTGACGGCGGCTGGCGCGAACATCGTTTTGATCATGGCAGGCTGCAGGATCCGACCGACCACGGGCGACACGGTGTGGCGCATCAAGTCGCCGATGCCTGGGATCGCCACCGGGGACGAGAGCATCACGTCGGCGCGCAGCGTCGGGTAGTAGTACCCGGAAGCTAGGACGAGGCTCCGGACGAGCTGCGGAGCCTGAAGCGCAAGGGCGACCGCGACCAGCGCACCCCAGGAGTGTCCAAGTACGACAGTCTGCGAGACGCCGAGCTGCTGGAGCGCTTTCTGGAACAGCGTTGCATGAGCGCGTGGCGTCCAGAGGCCACGAGGGCGATCGCTGTAGCCGTAACCGGGCCGGTCGATGATGATGACCCGGTAGCGCTTGGCTAGATCGTCGACGATGCCGCTGACCAGAAAATCCTGGATCATCATGCCGTTGCCGTGGATCAGCACCAGTGGCTCGCCACGGCCCCGCTCGACGTAGTGCAGCCGCACCCCGTCGACGGTCAGGAACTGGCCGATCGGGGGTGTCTCGCGCTCGGCCTCACGCGTCTTTGAGGCAGCGTACAGCGCCGATGCAGCGAGCGCCGCGGCAGATCCAAGTAGCGTCGGTCCGAGCCAACGACCGGCGGAGGAATGGCGTGTCATGCGGTGATCCTGGTGAAGTACGGGACATGCTCCTCGATCAACCGGATCGCTCTGAAGTCATGCAGTTGGGTCGGCGCGGGAACGAGCGTCGAGGCGGAAGCCGTCGCATGGCTCTACGGCAGCGCGCCGATCATGCCTTTGGCTTGGGTCATCGTATCCTCGC
Source organism: Methylobacterium sp. E-065 (assembly GCF_022829605.1). GTDB lineage: Bacteria > Pseudomonadota > Alphaproteobacteria > Rhizobiales > Beijerinckiaceae > Methylobacterium. Next base: position 4,771 of record NZ_JAKSYD010000026.1, read on the forward strand.
ACGCGCGCTGATGACCCTGGCGATCCTCCTCAACCGCTCGGCTAAGAAGCCGACGTGCGTCAGCGACATGCCCTGACGTGGGGATCATCGCGGCATCACTGGGTTCGCCACCCGGGGCTGCTGCGAGAGCTTTTGGCGAATGGCTGCTGCGGATCGCATGGCCGTCCTGGAGACCTGCCACGTCAACAGCGCCGGCGCTATCGAGACGGCGTTCGATTGTCCCGATCTGCTCAGCGCAGGAGCTAGCTCGAGCTGGGAGCTGCGTGAGGCCGAGTAGAAGGGCTGAAGCCGCCAGGGAGAGTTCTAGGCGCATGAAGGGATCCATTGTACCGCAAGCGGATGATCCGCGCTCAGCCGGATGGGCACGTCGTGCAATCCGAGCGGCAGCAGGAGCTCCGCGCGGCCGACGGATGATCACTGAGATTGCTGCGGTGCAACATGCCAACCTACGTATCTCGCGAATGATCCCTGGGGTTGCGGAAAGATCTTGGGCTTGGCTCATCAAGCAGCATGGAAGCGGACCTTCCCAGGGTCCGTCTTGGGCTGGAACGAGCCGAACGCATGCTGCTGCACCTTGCCCGCTACTGGTTTGCCATCCACGAGCCGACCGGCAACCTGCTGATGGTCGAGGAGCCGGAGGCCGCGTTGCCCAGGTCCGAGTAGTCCCTACTCGTCTGCCAGGAACTGCAGACCGTCACGCTTCATGAGTAATTCATTGAGGTGGTGCCAATAAAGCTCGATGCTCGCTCGTTCTCGATTGGCAGCGTCCTCGGATAAGTTCGTGTCCCTGAGCGCGTGCGTCGAGGATCGGACGTTCTGCTGCAGGGTGGCGATCTCGCGCTCGACCTTCTCAAGCTCGGTCATCCTCGCCTCCAAAAAACGTTGCCGTGACTGAGTAGCCCGCGTGATAGCGCCTATTCGGACCCGGGGCTCTCCCACAATGCTCCTCGTTCGCGTACCCTCTGCCGATCATAGGCAGGTGCACGTTCATGACCGAGCGGCGAGAACTGTACCGAAGCGCGAATGGGGATACGTGGTATCTCGGACGTGAACCCCAAAGCGGCCGAGCCTTTGTCATCCACCAGCCGAATGCTCCCTCTGGGGGGCGGCTGTCTCACATCGAGCTGGGTGACTTCCTACGCGGAAGCGCTGGTGGGCCGGAACATCAGGCTCTGCTGCGTCTGATTGGTACGCTCGTAGACGTTCCCCCGTATGGGGATCGGCCATAAGGATCGATGCCGCCTCGCACACCTCGTTGAGACCGGTCAGGGGATAGCAGGACCTGTCAGAGCCACTGCACTCCATGCAGGCGCTGGCGACGACAAACTGATCCCATTCTACCGCTCCGGCTCGCCACCTTCGCCGAAGGCTCGCAAGCTGTCCCGCAGCGGCAGCAGCTCAAGCAACTCGGCCTCATAGCGCGCTATGGCCTGGCGCTCGCGCACTCTGCCTTCGTTGGAGAGCGGCTTCGTTGCGAGGTCGAGCAAGCCTTGGCGGATGCTCTCTAATAGCACGCCGATAGAGTCGTTGATCCGTTCGAGCTTCGTCATAGCCGAGCCCTTCAACGTTGACTTAGAGCGCCTAACAGAACCGTTTGATCTGGTTGAGGGTGATGAGGCTTGCGGCGAGACTTGTGAAGGCCTCGTAGATGTCGCTACGCCGCTCGTAGCGGATGGGCAGTCGGCGGAACCGGTTGAACCAGGCGTGGGTGCGCTCGACCACCCAGCGATGGCGGCCGAGCGGCTCGCTGCTCTCAATGCCCTTGCGCGCGATGCGCGGCACGATCCCGCGGGCCCGGCACTCCTGGCGGCGGGGCTTGGCATCGTAGGCCTTGTCGGCGTGCAGCTTGCCGGGCCGCTGGCGCGGCCGCCCCCGTCGACCGCTCCGCAGGGGCGGGATGGCGTCGAGCGTCGGGGCCAGCATCGGGCTGTCGTGCCGGTTGGCCCCGCTCAGGCAGAAGCCGAGCGGCGTGCCGCGCGCATCGGTGACGAGGTGACGCTTCGTGCCCGGCTTGCCCCGGTCGGTCGGGTTCGGGCCGGCGGTGGCAGAGCCCCCGCCGGGACAGACGCGCTGTCCAGGCTCGCCCGGCTCCAGTCGATCTCACCCGCCGCGTGCAGGCGCTCCAGCAGAACCTGATGCAGGCGCGCCCACACCCCTGCCTCCCGCCAGTCGCGAAGCCGGCGCCAGCACCTCATCCCGCAGCCGCAGCCCATCTCGGCCGATAGCATCTCCCAGGGCAGGCCCGAGCGCAGCACGAACAGGATACCGGTCAGCGCCGCTCGGTTCTCGATCGGACGGCGCCCGCCCTTCGGACGGGGCCGGGGCGGCGGAAGGAGCGGGGCGATCGCGTTCCAGAGATCATCGGGCAGAAGCGGGCGTGCCATGCTCAACAACGCCCGCCCAACCGATCCGCGCCCGTTCTGTTAGGCGCTCTAAGCCGGTGGGGCCCCCTCGCATGTTCCAATCGACTTCACCGCCGTGAAGGCCCACCGCTGAGCCGCGGAAGGCAGAGAGGGGAGCAGAGCCAAACCATGGGTCGCTCGCGGGGCGGGCGCACGATCAGGATCCACGCCCTGACCGATCGCTTCTGCCGCCTGCTCGCCTTTCTGCTGACCGGCGGGCAGGCCGCCGATTGCACGGCCGGCGCGCTGCTGCTCGAACGCCTGCCCGCCTGCCGCATCGTGCTGGCGGACAAGGGCTACGACAGCGACACCATTCGGCGGCAGATCGAGGCGGCTGGGGCCGCGCCCAACATCACGCACGAGATCAACCGCCGCTGGAAACCCTGCTTCTCGCCCGTGCTCTATTGGGGGTGGAACGCCATCGAACGCATGTTCGGCCGACCCAAAGACTTCCGCCGCATCGCCACCCGCTACGACCGTTTGGCGATCAACTATCTCGCTGCCGTCTGCCTCGCTGCCAAGATCGGCTACTGGTTATGAGTCCGGACGGTAGGGGAGGGGGATCGGTGTGCTGTCCGCCTGTGTCTTCCAGGATCGCACCGCGGAGCTGCGCATCATGTCTGCCAAGCTGCGTGCAACGCGATCTGAGTTGCATGCATGAGGTCCGAGCAGCACAAGATCGGCCAGAACTTTGACATGGGCATGCGGATGGCCGATGACGCCGAACCCGGTGTCCGCTCGGGCCAACTCGTCAATCCTCCGTCGATCTGCCACTCGGTTGAGGGATCGAGGACTGCCCTCCCCCGAACAGCCGGGAATCGCGGTTTGGTTCCATAATGTTCATTATGCGAATGCACGACATACTGAGTAAAGAAGTTTTTGCGAAGGCGTGGCGCCGCTAGGGCCAGCAGATTTTAGCATAGCGCGGTAGCGGTCAATGCATGCACGGCAGTACTCAACAACCCAGCGCTAGGCCCGCTTGTCGAGATCTGGCTTATTGGCGACTTCCACGCAGCGCCGCTGCAGGTGCGGTAGGAAACCGTACTGCGCTGCCGTCTCGCGCGAACTAACTGAGGCTTCATTTCTGTCGAGGCGCAGATACTGTGGCGCGAGGGAGTCCGGGAAGGTCGGGACACCGGGGCCGCTTCGATCATCTCATGCAGCAGGCGAGCGTTGACATCGATGCCGGCAATCGCCCGCCCGACAGGCACTTCGCGCCTTTCGACGAGCATCGAGCGCTAGCCGAGATCGCTCGGTCGAGCACAGTTTTCCCCACCCAGCGGCGCTTCGACCTGCGCTCCAAGGAGAGATAGACACGTCCAGTCGATGCCGATCAACGCCTCGTCAGCCAGAAACCCCCAACGTCAGAACGCCGCGGAAACCCCTGCTTTCGTCCGCGCTTGGGACCGGCGCTGGGCCGGGGACGAGGTGCAGATCCCGGTCGCATTAAGCGCGTTCCACCGGCAGCCAGCGCACAGCGGGAAGACGATCGCGTCCCCCGCCATACACTCGGGTGCGCGCGGGTTGTGGCATCCAAGGGGATGCGGCGGCCGGGACGGTAGAGGCGGTTCCGTCCGCATCCTCACTTCGTCGGAAAGGCGCCAGCCGTCGTCCGCTATCGCAGGACTCCGCCCTGCCCTGCCCTCGAGCGTCGGCATCCAACGCGGACGCAAACACCACGACCACCCGTCGACCGAGGCAGGCTCCCAGGTCTCGATCCGTAACCACGATCTGCTCGATATGCCCTGTCGTGTTCAGGAGTCCGCCGTCAGATCCACGAGCAGCGGTGGCGTTCTGGCTCCAGAAGGCGCATAGCCCTAAGATCCCTCCGCGCAATCCCGTGCCCTGGGCGACGAAGCGGAGACCAGCATGGCACGCGAATTCACGACCGGCAAAGCGCAGGCCGTTACGCCCGAGGACTTCAACGAGCGGGTGAAGCAACTTCTGGCCAACAAGCCCGAGGTTCTCAAGCCTGAGCCGAAGACCAGAAATTTCAAGACGAACAGGCCGCCGCAGAAAGCTTGAGGTCCCGTCTCTGGCGGCGTCCGCCCGAGTGCGGGCGCCGATCAGGTCCGCTGCATCGTAGGGCGCCGGTCACACGATGCTTCTCAGCGGGCGCGCTGGGCATCACCGCGAGATGGACTCTGTTCACCGCGGAGTACGACAACGAGACAGTGAGAGCACGCCGATCACGCGCGAATCACGAGTCCGCCCTGGCAGACGCACCGCGCCACCGAGGTCGGCCATGCCTCCGGATCGGTCATGTGGCTCCTGCACGCAGTGTTGTCAGGCTTTGGAGATTCAGATTCTCGACAAGCCCGCGGGAATCCTGTGCCACCACAACACCGGAACGGGCTGCGGGATTTACCCTGAGCGCCCGGAGGTCTGCGCCCGGTGGTATTGCCTCTGGCGCCGGATTGAAGCGCTGCCAGCTGCGCTGAGGCCAGATCGATCGGGCGTGATCTTCTCGTTGGAAAGCCGTCCCCCCGTCGCCGATTCTCCCGACGCAGCCTGCATCGTGGGCCGCGCCGTGGACGGAATCCAAGCCTTCGACCGCTGGGAGGCGGTCGAAGCATTCGCCATGTTCGTTCGCGAGGGATCGTTGCCGGTCTGGAAGGTTTCGGACGGCGATGCCACCCTGGTGAACCCTGGCCTCGATACCGCTCGCCAGTGACGTCAATGACGAGGCGATTTCATCATCTCCGGCGCGAGCCGATACGCAACACGGCTCGCAACCCGGATGGGAGATCCGATCGGACCAAGCGGGATGAGGCGCACGCCTCATCCCGTCAGTCGAAGGCTCAGGCGCTCTTCAGGTTGGCGGCGCTCTCCTTGCCGCTACGCCGGTCAGCCTCGACGTCGTAGTCGATCTTCTGACCCTCGATCAGATTGCGCATCCCGGCGCGTTCCACAGCGGAGATATGGACGAACACGTCCTTGCCCCCGTCATCGGGCTGGATGAAGCCGTAGCCCTTGGTCTCGTTGAACCACTTAACAGTACCGGTAGCCATAGCGGTAACCCTAGTCGCCAGCACGCCAACGCGGCGTGCCGTTACGTTCGAACCACCTAGGCCGGTCGACCGTTCCATGCAATGCTCAGATCGGTTCACCCAGAGCCGATGACCGCAAGCGCATTGACAGCGTTGCCGACGTTCGTCCCAGTTGCCGCATCGTCTCAGCTATCTTTGCGGCGCGCCTAGGCGCAGAATGTCGACGTTGCGGATCTCGTGCCTCGATCTCGAGCCGCTTCGGACTCGTGGTCTCGACGGCAGCGAACGGGCACCCGAATGGCAGATGTCGTGAGCTTTCCAGCCGGTCGCCGTTCGTCCTGCGCGCTCACACCTTACCGGGCCTACCGGTTCGCCCCGGATGGCAGCGTCAGCGCGACCATACCGATCGAGGCCGCCACCGACGCGGAAGCCGTGGAATGCGCCTTTCATCTGAGCGACGGAGACCGCGTCGAACTTTGGTCCCGTGCACGCTTCGTCGCCCACGTGGGACCGCACGACGGCCTGATTGCGGCCTCGATCGCATTGGTCGAAGAGGATCCGACGCCCGATCCGTGAACGCGGCCTTCCGCCGACGCGGTTGATCGGTCCATGAGATCGCGTCGCCTGATACGTATCGTGACAGACGGTCCGCTTCCTGCTCGCCCCTAACGCGAGACGTGCGCCCGTGGTGGCCGAACCGGGAAACTCCGTATGCGTCGATCCCCGCACACGGACGAGGCGCTCGCCGTCCCGTTGGACGCGGCGGCAGCGCGGTAGGCCTGGGCAAGCATCGCAAGAGCGGCGGGGCGGTGCCAGCCGACATCGGAATGAGCCGCGTACCGGTCAGGCCCAACCTCGCCCTTGGCCTGGTCGACAATGTTGTCGATAATCGAGCGCTGAGCGGCAATGCGCATCGGACGCGCGCACCCGCGCTCGTCACCGTCAACCCGGACCACCGCCGCCACGACAACGCAAAAACCCGGCTGTCGTATCGGCCCGCCCGGGACGAGGGACCGGCACCGCATCCTGCAGCGGTATCGCCGAACACGCGCCGTCAGCCGTCAAGCTCAGACAGGAAGGCGCTTGTCCCGCCCCGTAGCGGACGAGCACGGCACCTCAATAGGTCGTGAGGCTCCAGCCCGCCAAGGCCGCTGACCGGAGGTGGCGGCGCGGATGGCACGCTTCTTGTGAGTATCTCACCAGCGCAGCGTCGCTCCTGGGCGGCGAATAAAGGTTGGCGTGCCGTCGAGACCGCGAGGTGCCGGGTGATCCGGATCGCATCGACCGCCCTCACCTCTTTCCGAGCCTAGCATCTCCGCGCGCACGGCCGAGCGCCGGCACGCACCGCCTGAAAGCCCCCGACATCCGCCTCCTGAGGAGAGCCGATATGTGCGACCGTCACGGCGAGTACCGCGTTCCCCATCTTGCGTTCGATCTCTCGCGGTTCAAGCCCAGCCGCAGACGCTTCCTCGGCGGCACCGCCGCCGCCCTCACGGTCGCGGTGGGGCCCGGCATGACCGGCCGGGCGGCGGCCGCCACCGGCATCCGGGCGACCCACGGGACTGGCTTCTGCAACCTGAACTTCTTCTTGGCCGAGGCGATGCAACTCGCCAAGGATGACGGGCTGACCATCGACTTCGTCAACACCCCGACCTTCTCCGATCAGGTCACCTTCCTCGGCATGGGTCAGGTCGATGCCGGCGTGATGCCCTATACGAGCTTCATGGCGCTCTACGACGCCGGCGCCCCGGTGAAGATCGTGGCGGGCGGCGGCATCGAGGGCTGCGTGCTCGTGGCCCAGCCGGGCCTCGACAGCCCCGAGAAGCTCAAGGGCAAGACGCTCGGCACCTTCCAGCTCGATACGCTGGAGGTGCTGCCCTACGACTGGCTGAAGAAGAACGGCGTCGCCTTCAAGGACATCACGGTCCGCTACATGGGCTCGACCCCGGAGGCCGTGGAAGCGTTCCGCGCCGGCGCCCTCGACATCATCTCGACGATCGAGCCCTACGGCACGGCCCTGCTCACCGACGTGAAGGGTGCGGTCAAACTCTCCGACGGCACCGACATCTACGGCAAGGGCTACACCGACTGCGTTCTGGCGGTCCGGAACGAATTGATCGCCAAGAACCCGGCCGCGGTCAAAGCCATGATCAAAGGCATGATGAAGGCCCAAGCCCTGGCCGAGAGCGACCCGCAGACCGCCCTGAACACGCTGGTCGGCTCCTATTACAAGACCTCGATGAGCAACGCCCAGCTCGCCATGGGCCGGCAGCCCTCGGTGGTGGACGCCCGCAATCAGACGCAGTTCATCCTCGACCGGACCGATTCCGTCGCCGAGATGGGCTACATCAAGAAGAAGCCCGGCCGCGACGCGATCGACTGGACCCTGCTGGAGCAGGTCATCGCCGAGAACCCGGATCTCTACGGCAAGCTCAAGCTGAAGTCGGCCTGAGCGAATGGCTGTGGATCTCGCCCGCGCCGCCGCCGTCCCGCACGTCCGGCCGCGCCTCCCGTTCGGTCAGCGCCTCGCGCTGCCCGACGGCTTCGTCCCGCTCCTGCAACGGACCGGCTGGATGCTGGTTTCGGTCGGCTGCTTCGCCGGCCTCTGGGAGCTGCTCTGGGCCTTCGGCATCGCGGACGCCAAGCTGCTGCCGCCGCCGCACATCTTCCTCGGCAACCTCGCCGAGCAGGCGCGCTTCTTCAACACCGCCCAGCGCTGGCAGATCGGCACCGGCATGAATGCCGGCCCGAGCCCGGCCATGGCGGTGCTGATCACCGTGCTCGCCTCAACCGGCCGGGTTCTGGCGGGCCTCGCCCTGGCCGCGACCCTGTCGATCCTGGTCGGCGTTGCGATCCGCTACGTCGTGCTGTTCGAGCGGCTGACGTTGCCGACCATCACACTCTTGGCGCCGGTCTCGCCGATCGCGTGGCTGCCGGTGGCGATCTTCATGTTCGGGATCGGCAACGCGCCCGCCATCTTCATGGTGTTCATCGCCCTGTTCTTCACGATGGTCCTCTCGACCATCCACCAGATCGACGGGGTCAATCGGAACTATATCAACGTCGCCCGCACCATGGGGGCGTCGAAGCGCCAGATCTACGCGCGGGTGATCGTGCCGGCGATCCTCCCGGGGCTGCTCGCCGTGCTGCGCCTCAACCTGTTCGGCGCCTGGATGGTGGTGCTCGTCGCCGAGGCGACCGGCGTCGGCTACGGGCTCGGCCAGGTGATCATGCTGGCGCGCAACACCTTCAACCCGTCGCTCGTCTTCTTCACCATCACGCTGATCGGCCTGCTCGGCTTCGCCTTCGACCTGCTGTTCCGGCTGGTCCAGCGGCGGATGCTGTACTGGCTGCCGCGCGACGCGGGGTCCTCCCTTGGTCTTTGATTCCTTGGCCTCCGATGTCATGGCCTCTGATCCCGCCTCCGACGACGCCGTCTCCTGCCGGGGCGTCGCCAAGGTCTGGGCGGCCGGCACCACCCGCGCGCACGAGGCGCTGCGCGACATCGACCTCACCGTGAAGCCCGGCGAGTTCGTGGTGTTCCTCGGCCCCTCGGGCTGCGGGAAGAGCACGCTGCTCTACCTGATCGCCGGGCTCGAAGCCGCCTCCGGGGGTGAGCTCCTGGCGTTCGGCGCCCCAGTCACCGGCCCCTCGCCCGAGCGCAGCCTGATCTTCCAGGAGACTTCGCTGCTCCCTTGGCTCAGCGTCTGGCAGAACGTTAGCTTCGGCCTGTCGCTGAAGGGCGTGCCGGAGGCCGAGCGGCGGAGCATCGCCCGGGCCGCGCTCCAGCGCGTCGGCCTCGTCGAAGCTTTCGACAAGCGGCCGGACGAATTGTCCGGCGGCATGCGCCAGCGGGTGGCGGTGGCGCGCGCCCTCGCCATGCGCCCGAAGGTTCTGCTGATGGACGAGCCGTTCGCGGCGCTCGACGTCCAGACCCGCCAGAAGATGCAGGACTTCCTGCTCGACGTCTGGCGCGACAGCGCCGCCTCGGTGCTGTTCGTGACCCACCACATCGACGAGGCGGTGGCGCTTGCCGACCGGGTGGTGGTGTTCACCGCCCGCCCCGGGCGGATCAAGACCATCGTCCGCAACGACCTCGCCCGCCCGCGCGACCCGTTCTCCCCCGAGGCCGAGGCGATGCGGCGGCATCTGACGGAACTCCTGCGCGACGAGGTCGACCGGGCCTTCGCCGAGCAGGAAGCGCTCGTCTGATCCCTCCCCCAACACGGACACGACCATGACCACATCGCTGATCCGCAGCCGGCGGATGATCACCCGTACCCTCGACCACGATCGCTGGGAGGAGATGGCCGATGGCGCGGTGCTGCAGAAGGATGGGATCATCGAGGCCCTCGGCACCTACGCGGACCTGCACGCCCGCTACCCCGACGCCCCCGTGATCGGCTCCGGCCGCGAGATCCTGCTGCCGGGCTTCGTCAACGGCCACCACCATGTCGGCCTGACGCCGGTGCAGCTCGGCTCGCCCGACATGCCGCTGGAGCTGTGGTTCGTCACCCGCATGGTGGCGCGCAACCTGAACCTCTATCTCGACACCCTGTACTCGGCCTTCGAGATGGTCGGCTCCGGCATCACCACGGTCCAGCACATCCACGGCTGGATGCCCGGCAGCCTGGAGGAGGTCGAGGCGCGCTCCAACGAGGTGCTGCGCGCCTATCGCGACATCGGTATGCGGGTCTCGTACTGCTTTGCGGTCCGCGACCAGAATCGCCTCGTCTACCAGGCCGACATGGACTTCGTGTCGAGCCTCCCGGCGTCGCTGCAGGACCCGATGAAGCGCTGGTTCGAGCGCTTCCAGATGTCTCTGGAGGACAACTTTTCGCTGTTTCGCAGCCTGCATTCCGGCCAGGCCGGGGCGTCGCGGGCCAAGATCCAGCTCGCGCCGGCCAACCTGCACTGGTGCTCCGACGCGGCCCTCGAAGGGCTCGCCGGTCTGTCCGAATCCTACGACGTGCCGATGCACATGCACCTCGTCGAGACCGCCTACCAGAAGGCCTACGCGGAGAAGCGCGGCGGCGGCACCGCGGTCGAGTACCTCGACCGGTTCGGCATGCTGGGCCCCCGCCTCACGCTCGGCCACGGCGTCTGGCTGAACGAATCCGACATCGACCGGGTGGCGGCGACCGGCACCTGCATCTGTCACAACTGCTCGTCAAACTTCCGGCTGCGCTCCGGCGTGGCGGCGCTCAACCAATTCGAGGCGAAGGGGATCAACACGGCGATCGGTCTCGACGAGGCCGGCATCAATGACGACCGCGACATGCTCCAGGAGATGCGCCTCGTGCTGCGCGCCCACCGGGTGCCCGGCATGGAGGAGGGCGACGTGCCGAGCATGGCCCAGGTGCTGCGCATGGCCACCGTCGGCGGCGCCCGCACCACCCCGTACGGCGACAGCCTGGGCACCATCGAGGTCGGCAAGGGCGCCGACCTCGTCCTGATCGACTGGGACCAGATCGCCTATCCGTATCTCGACCCGGAGACGCCGCTGCTCGACGCGGTGATCCAGCGGGCCAAGACCGGGGGCGTCACCACGGTGCTGTGCGAGGGCGAGGTCCTGTACGCCGACGGCCGCTTCACCCGGGTCGACAAGGACGCCGCCCTCAAGGCGCTGCATGACGACCTGTCGCGGGCGCTGTCGGACGACGAGGTCGAGCGGCGCCAGCTCTCCAAGGCTTTGCTGCCGCACGCGAAACGCTTCTATGCCGACTACATCGACCCGTCGCGGCACGAACCGTTCTACCGGCCGAGCTCGCGCGTCTGACGGCGTGCGGCTCCTCCTCCTCAATCCGAACACCTCGGCCGCCATGACGGCCCGGATGGAGCAGGCCGCCGCGGCCGCCCTTGCCCCGGACGTGACGCTCACAGCGCTGACGGCCGCCCGGGGCCTGCCCTACATCGCGAGTCGCGCGGAGGCGCAGCTCGCGGGGGCCGCGGTGCTGGAAGCCCTTGCGGAGCACCAAGCCGGCTTCGACGCCGCCGTCATCGCGGCCTTCGGCGATCCTGGGTTGATCGCGGCGCGGGAGCTGTTCGACCTGCCCATCGTCGGCATGGCCGAGGCGGCGATGCTGACTGCCTGCCAGCTCGGTCAGCGCTTCGGCATCGTGACCTTCTCGGGCACTTTGCTGCCCTGGTACGAGGATGCTGTTGCGCTCTCGGGGCTCTCGGCACGCTGCGCCTGTGTCCGCGCGGTCTCGGCGGCCTTCCGCTCGGTCACGGAAGTGCAGCACGAACTGGAGGTGGAGATCGGCGCCCTGGCGAACCGGGTCGTCGCCGAGGATGGGGCCGACGCGGTGATCCTCGCCGGCGCCCCGCTGACCGGCCTCGCCGCGCGGATCGGCGACACGGTGCCGGTGCCGCTGGTCGATCCGCTGGCGGCCGCCCTTGGTCAGGCGCAGGCGCTGGTCCGGCTCGGGGCGCGTCCGCCGCACGCGGGCCGCTTCGCCCGGCCTCCGGCCAAGCCCGCCACCGGGCTGGCACCGGCCCTGCGGCGCTGGATCGAGCGGCAAGACACCTGAATCCAGCTTTTCAGGCCGGCGCGAACACGCGGCCCCATCCGGTGATCGCCGCCGTGTCCAGCGCGGCGAGATCCATTGCCTTCCACAGACTGACCGTCACCGAATCGTAGACTGGGATCCCGAGCTCGTCTTCAAGAGCGGGCGCGAGGGCGGCGCCCGCGAGGTTGGTACAGACGATGGCGGCCGCCTCGGCACCCTCGGCCGCCACGGCGCGGACCATCCCGGCGATCTCGGCCTCATCGGCCTCCGCGAACGCAAAGTTCTCCGACAGGCCAAGGTGCCGCTCGGCCGAGCAGTCTAGCCCATCGGCCTGCCAGTTCGCCTGGATTTGCGCCTGGACGTCCCCCGTATAGGGCGTCACCAGCCCGACACGCCCGATCCCGCGCCGCCGGAACAGGTCACGGAAGGCGAGCGCCGATGTCGAAGCCGGAACGCCGGTCCGCTGCGTGATCGCCGCAGACAGGGCCATATCGTTCTCGAAGCCGAGCCAGGACCCCGCCGTGCCATTCCACAGGATCGCGGCGACCCGGGCATCCGCGAGCAGCTCCGAGGCGGCCAGCATCGGCGCCTGATCGAATTGGTTGAGCGCGGCCGTCGACAGCCCGATCTGCGTCACCCGTAAACGTGCGAAGTGAGCGGTGATCCCCGGTTGCCCGGCCAGCAGGCGGGCTGTCATCGGTTCGAGGACGCTGTTCGAAGACGGCGTCAGCATCCCGAGCCTGACCGTCTGCCGCCTGTCTATCATTTCGGCCCGTCCCCGGTACGGCTCGGCGCGAGCCCGGCGGTCGCGGCTGGCAAGGATCGTTCCGGCGCAGCTGTGCGGCCGGCATCGTCGCGGCCCTCGAGAAGGCGGGCCTGAGCATCTCCGACGTGAAGCGCGCCTCCCTGCTGTCCTTCGAGGCCGCCGCGGCTTTCCGCGCATCCCAAGGCCCCGTATGGAGGGATCCGCCCCGCGCAGAGAACCGGAGCCGTCATGGCGCGCATCGTGTTGAAGTTTTGGTCGACCTGCCGCCCCGGAGCGCTCGCCCTGGCGGCCCTCGGGCTGCTCGCGTCGGATGCGGCCCGTGCGGACGCGACCCTCGACCGGATCAAGGGCCGGCAGAAACTCACGGTCGGCATCATCCTGTCGGGGGCCCCGTTCGGATACATCGACCCGCAGACCCGCGCCGAGAAAGGCTTCAACATCGACCTCGCCCGGGCGCTGGCCGAGAAGCTCGGCGTGAAGGTCGAGCTCGTCACCGTCACGCCGCCCAACCGCGTGCAGTTCCTGCAGCAGGGCAAGGTCGATGTCCTGATCGCCAACATGCAGTATACGGAGGACCGCGCGAAGATCCTCGACCACGTGCCGACCCCCTACGACCGAGCCGGGGGCGCCGCGCTGGGGCGCAAGGACAGCGGCATCCACGACTGGGCGGACCTCAAGGGCAAGCCGGTCTGCATCTCGCAGGGCTCGAACTACGCGCAGCCGCTCGCCGACACCTACGGCGCCGTGGTGAAGGGGATCCCGAGCCAGCCCGAGTCGATGCTGGCGCTCCAGGGCGGCAACTGCGTGGTCGCGGTCCACGTGGCGCCGACGCTCAAGCTCCTGCTCGCCGACCGTCCGAACGACTGGAAGGACTACGCCATCGTCATCCCCACCGAGCTGGATCCGGCTGACTCCGTGATCTGGCTGCGCAAGGGCGAGCGCGACACCGCGGCGGCTCTCGATGCCGCCGTGCGCGACCTGCACGGCTCGGGGGCCATGCTGGACATGGCCAAGGCCAACCGGCTGGTCGATCCGGCCTTCCTGGAGGAGGAGCAGCGCAAGTTCGCCGCGCAGGCCAAGCCGTGATTCAGGCTGTGATCCGGTCGCGCCCGGCATGATCGACGCGGCCCTGCAGCGCTTCATCGAACTGGCGGCTACTCTGGGCCTGCATTACGACTTCCTGCTGAGCGGCACCGAGGTCCGGTCGTGGCTCGCCGGGATGGGCACGACGCTTCTGCTCGTCGCCCTGGCGATCCCGCTGAGCCTCGCCGCCGGGATCGCCTTCGCGGCGGCCCTGACCTCCGGTCGCCCGTGGCTCGCCCTGCCAGTGCGGGCCTATGTGGAGCTGACGCGCAACACGCCGACGCTCGTGCAGCTCATGTTCGCGTTCTTCGCTCTGAACATGCTCCTGTCCCGGGCGCTGGGCGGGGCGGCCCATAACCCGTTCACGCCGTTTTTCTGGGTGGTGGCGGTGACGGGTCTGCACGTCGCGGCCTTCCACGCGGAGGCCTTGCGCGGCGGGATCGAGGCCGTGCCGGCGCCCCTGGTCGAGGCCGCGCAGGCAACCGGCTTTTCAAGCTTGGAGATCCTGCGCTTCGTGACGCTGCCGCTGGCGTTGCGCACGGCCTTGCCGGCTTTGGTGAACAACCTCGTCAACCTCGTGAAGCTGACCACGATCGGCTCCGCGATCGCGGTCGGTGAGGTGACCTACGCGTCGATCATGATCTGGACGCAGCGCGACAACGTCCTCGAGCTGATGATCGGGATCCTGCTGTTCTTCGGGCTCATCAACCTGACCGTGTCGCGGATCGGCCGCCTCGTGGAGCGCCGCCTCGCCGTGCCGGGATACGGCGCGTGAGCGCCGCCGCGCTGCCCGCCCGCGGAGCCCTCCGCTGGGCCTGGCCGTGGCTCGCCGCCGCCTGCAGCGCCATCCTCCTGTGGTGGCTCCTCGATGCGCGTCTGACGCGCGATCTCCTCGACTGGCTGCCCTACCTCGCCTCAGGCTTCGCCATGAACGTCCTGATCAGTATGCTCGCCATGACGCTGGGCACGCTGGGCGGGGTCGCACTCGGCGCGATGGAACTCTCCGCCACGCGGATCGTGCGCGCGCCGGCCGTGGCCTACGTGCAGGTGTTCCGCAACGCGCCGCACCTCGTGCTGATCTTCGCCACAACCTACATCTTTCCGTTCGAGATCATTGTGGCCGGCCATTACCTGCCGTTCCCCGATTGGCTGAAGGCGGTGCTCGGCTTGGCCATTCCGGCCGCCGCCTACGTGGCCGAGATCGCCCGGGGCGCGATCCAGTCCGTGCCGACGACGCAGTGGGACGCCGCTAAGGGCATCGGCCTGTCGCGGGGGCAGACCCTGCGCTGGATCATCCTGCCCCAGTGCCTGCGCCGGGCGCTGCCGCCCTGGATGAACCTCTACGCCTCGATCACCATGAGCACGGCGCTGGCCTCGCTGGTCGGCGTCCACGAGTTGCTGCACGCCGCGACCGATGCCAGCACCGCCGTGCGGCGGGACGACTTCACCATCGCGATCTACCTGACGGTACTGCTGGCGTTCTTCCTGTTCTGCTACCCGATCTCGCGCCTGACGCGGCGTCTCGAACGCCATCTCGCGCGCCGCTGACAACGAAAGCCGATGGCTCACGATTCGATGGCTCAGGATTTCGCAAACCGGCCGAACCTCGTGGACCTTCAGGACGTCCACCTGTCCTTCGGCGAGGTCGAGGTGCTGAAGGGCATCGACCTCACGGTGGCGAAGGGCGATGCGGTCTCGATCATCGGCCCGTCCGGCTCGGGCAAGTCCACCATCCTGCGCTGCATCAACGGTCTCGCGCAGCCGCAGGCCGGTCGAATCACCGTGGCGGGCGTGCGCGTCGATACCCTGCGCAGCGAGGCCGAGCGGATCGCCCTGCGCAAGCGCATCGGGGTGGTGTTCCAGCAGTACAACCTGTTCCCGCACCTCACGGTGCTCGAGAACATCACCCTGGCGCCCGTCCGGATCCTCAAGGTGCCGCGCGCCGAGGCGGAGGGCCACGCCCGGGACCTGCTCGCCCGGGTCCGGCTGGCCGACAAGGTCTTGGCCTATCCGGGCGAACTCTCGGGCGGCCAGCAGCAGCGTGTAGCCATCGCGCGGGCGCTCGCCATGCGGCCGGAACTCGTGCTGTTCGACGAGGTGACCTCGGCCCTCGATCCCGAGATGGTCGGCGAGGTGCTGGCCGTGATCCGCGAGTTGGTGCGCGAGGGGCTGACCAGCATCCTGGTCACCCACGAGATGCGCTTCGCAGAGGAGATCAGCGACACGATCGCGTTCACAGAGAACGGCCGCATCGTCGCCCAGGCGCCGCCGGCCGAGCTGTTCTACCGATCCGATAACCCACGCATCCGGCAGTTCATCGGCGGCTTCCAGGGGTTTCGCGACGCAGTGCAGGACCGGGAGGGCATCTGATGCCAGATTCACGCAGCACGGCCCTGGCTGAGGCCATCGTGGCCGCCCGTCCGGACGCGGAAGCCGCCGCGATGGCGGCGGCGCGCTTGGCGCTGGTCGACTTTCTCGCCTGCGCCCTAGCGGGGAGCCCGGACCGCACCGTCGCGACCGTGCGAACTGCCATGGGCGACACGCCCGGCCGGTCCCCGGTGATCGGCTCCGGACGGCCCGCAGAACCGCTTCTCGCCGCCTTGCTCAATGGCTATGCCGGACACGTGCTCGACTACGACGACGTCCACGCGAGCGTGCGCGGGCACCCCACCACGGTGATCGTGCCGGCGCTCCTGGCGGCCCTCGATCCCGGGGCGCTGCCCTCCGCCGACGCGTTCCTCGCCGCCTATCTGGTCGGCCTGGAGACGATGGCGCATCTCGGCCGCGCCATCGGTCCCGCCCATTACGAGCGCGGCTTCCACGCTACAGCGACGCTGGGTCCCTTCGGCGCGGCCGCCGCGATCGCGCATCTGAGCGGGTTCTCAGCCAAGACCACCGGGATCGCCCTCAGCCTCAGTGCCACGCAGGCGGCCGGGCTGCGCCTGCAGTTCGGGTTCGACGCCAAGCCGCTCCATGCCGGACTCGCCGCCCGCAATGGCCTGATGGCAGCCCGGCTCGCCGAGGCCGGCCTGTCCGGCGCCCCCGAAAGCCTCGATGGCGCCAACGGTTTTTTCGAGATCTATGGGTTCGGCGAGGCGCGGCCCGAGCGCGTCCTGGAGGATTGGGGATCGCCCTGGCAGATCCTTCGCCCCGGCCTGACCCTGAAGGCGTTCCCGTGCTGCACTGCGGCCCACCCGGTGGCTATGGCCGGCCTCGCCTTCCACGGTGAGGGATTCCGGGATCTGGCGCGGGCGACCATCACCTTCCCGCCGGGAGGTGACGCCGCCCTGGTTGTTCGGACGCCGCGCACCGGGATCGAGGCCCGCTTCAGCCCGGAATACATCCTGGCCGCTTCCCTGGTGGACGGCGCGGTGCGCCTCGATCACTTCGACGAAAGGCCAGTCCGCCCCGACCTCGCGGCACTCGCCGAACGGGTGGAACGCCGGCACGACACGTCCGCGCCGCACCTGTCCTCGGATCCGGGCACACGGTTCGTGGTGGTGGAGATCGCCGACGCGCAGGGCCGCACCGCCCGGCAGCGCATCGACGGCCTGCCGGGGCTCGACGACGCCGACGCCAAGTTCCGGGACGCCACCGCGGGGTCCGACGCATTCCAAGCGGTGCCCGATCTCGTGCGCACCATGCGCACGCCCGGCGACCTCGCGCGCCTCCTCCAGCTCCTCGCCCAGCCGTGAGCCACCCCATGACGACCGACCGGACCAAGCCCGACGCCGCGCCGCGCCAGATGCATCTCGGACTGTTCCTCCAGGGGGCCGGTCATCACGTCTCGGGCTGGCGTCATCCGAACGCGGAAGCCGGAAGCGAGAATTTCGATCTGCTGCGCCGGGTCACCCAGGCGGCCGAGGCCGCCAAGTTCGACATGGTCTTCCTGGCGGACGGGCTCACCAGCGCGGTGGACGCCCACCCGTCCATGATCGCCCGGTTCGAGCCGCTGACGCTGCTCAGCGCGCTCGCCATGGTGACGGAGCGGATCGGTCTCGCGGCGACCGCCTCGACCACCTACGGCGAGCCCTACCATGTGGCCCGCGCCTTCGCGTCGCTCGACCACCTCAGCGGCGGCCGGGCAGCCTGGAACGTCGTCACCACCTCGTACGCGCGCACCGCCAACAACTTCTCCAAGGCGCATCCGGCGCATGACGAGCGCTACGCGGTCGCCGAGGAGTTCGTGGACGTGGTCTGCGGCCTTTGGGACAGCTGGGACGACGATGCCTTCGTGAAGGACAAGACCCGCGGGGTCTACGCCGATCCCGCCAAGGTCCGGATCCTCGACCATGCGGGTCGCTACTTCAACGTGAAGGGACCGCTCAACATCCCGCGCTCGCCACAGGGACACCCGATCCTGATCCAGGCCGGCTCGTCGGGGCCCGGGCAGGACCTCGCGGCCCGGCGGGCCGACGTGGTGTTCACCGCCCAGCAGGATATCGCGGAGGCGCAGAGCTTCTATGCGAGCCTCAAGCAGCGGGTCGCCGGTTTCGGGCGCGATCCGGCCTCGGTGGCGGTGATGCCGGGCTTCCTGCCGGTGATCGGTCGCACGCTCGCGGAGGCGAGCGCGAAGCTCTTCGAGCTCGATCAGTGGACCCCCATCGCCAGCGCGATGCCGCTCCTGGAGGAGCGCGTCGGTCATTCGCTCGCATCCTACGGCCTCGACGGCCCCTTGCCAGACCTGCCTATCTCGGACCAGCTTCGCAGCCGAGCCGAACTCCTCACCGCCCTGGCGCGCCGGGAGGGGCTGACCATCCGCCAGCTCGCCCTGCGGGTGGCGGCGGGGCGCGGACACCACATGATCGTCGGCACGGCCGCGGACGTGGCCGACCGCATGCAAGCGTGGTTCGAGGGCGGCGCGGCGGACGGCTTCAACGTCATGCCGCCCTTCTTTCCCGAAGGACTGGACGACTTCGTGCGCGAGGTCGTGCCGCTGCTGCAGGAGCGCGGCCTGTTCCGGACGGAGTATGCGGGCACGACCCTGCGGGACCATCTCGACTTGGAGCGTCCAACGCCTGCAGAGCCGATTTCGCGGTCCTGATCGGAACCGCGATCGCGCCGCGCTCTACGCCGGAACGCGCGTCCCGTCCCAGGCGAAGACGCCGCCCGTATCCTTCACGTCGAGGGTGCCGAGCACGCGCAGGAGATGCGCCGCGCTCTCGTCAGGCTGCAGGATGCCCCCGGCCTGCGGGTCCGGTCGGAAGGGGCGCGACAGGTTGGAGGCGACCGTGCCCGGATGCAGGCCGACGACGATCGCGTCCGGCCGGTTGCGGGTGACCTCGATCGAGAGGGTTCGCAGGATCTGGTTCAGGGCCGCCTTCGAGGCGCGATAGGCGTACCAGCCGCCAAGCCGATTGTCCTCGATCGATCCGACCCGCGCCGACAATGCAGCGAACACGCACCGTCCGGTCCGCGCCAGCAGCGGGACGAAATGCTTGGCGACCAGGGCGGGGCCGATCGTGTTGATCGCGAAGACGGCAGCCATCGCGGTGGGATCGAGCGCCTTGAACGTCTTCTCGGGCGAGACGCCATCCTGATGCAGGATGCCGGTCGCGACGATGATGAGGCCAACGGGTCCGGCCTCACCGACCTTGGCCGCAGCCGCAGCGATCGACGCCTCGTCGCCGAGGTCGATCGCCTCGGTGCGGACACCGTGCGGGCATGGCGGCTGCGATCGGGAGAGCGCGAAGACCGACGCGTAGGCTTCGCTCGCGGCGAGTTGGGATACCAGAGCCTGGCCGATGCCGCCGGACGCGCCGATCACGACCGCGCTGGTCGAGGCCGAGAGGGTCATCGCGCTGGCACCCGGACCGCCGCACGGGATGGGCCTTCCGATTGGCGGATTGGGGCAGGCTTCGCAGCCGCAGCCCTGTCCGGCACCGCGCTCATCAGGGCGGCCTCGACCGTTGCCCGAAAGCTGCTGACTGGCACTGCGATCGAGGTCCCCGTCCGGGAACTGGCCACTAGGATGCCGACGATCCCGGGCTCACCGTCCTGCAGGATCAACGCCGAGCCGGATTCGCCCGGCACGACCGGGCAGAAATGATCGAGGAGCGGCAGGGTGGCGGGTTCGTAACGGGCTCGGCAGCCGTGCTCCACGCTGATGATCTGGTTCGCGTAGGATTTGTAGCCCGCGTGAACGATGCCTGTCAGCGTCGTCGCCCGGGTGTCCGGGCCGATGGCTTTGCTGAGGCCCAGCGGCTTCAGGGATAGAGGCTCGGCCAGCTCCACCACGGCCCAGTCGCGACTGAGATCCTCCCGACTCGTACCGAACCGGTACGCATCCGGTTTCGTGTAGGCCTTGGCGATCGAATGTGCGGTGTAGCGTCCCTGCTCGTAGCCGGCGACGAAGTGAACGCCGGCCGCATCGACCCAGCGCTGCCGCGCTCCGTCCCACAGGCAATGGGCGGCCGTGAGCACATGGCGCGGTCCGACGAGCGTGGCCGTGCAGTATTTCCGACTTCCGGGCCCCGTTACGACGTTCAACTTGCCCACGGCGCTCAGGGGCCAGACCCTGGGATCGAGATCGGGCGTCGGCGCCTGCGGCAGCGGCTGGACTAGGGATTGGGCATGCAGGGCCGATGTCGCGACTAGGCCGAGCACCGCACAGGCCAAGCTTCTGGAAACCGGGCCCATACTTACTGGCTCCGCTCGCTGATCCCGACGGACGAGCCGTGTGTCTTGGCTGACATAGGGGAAACGGCGGTGCTTTGTCCAAAGTCGTTTGAGACTGAGGACGCTCCCGCTTGCTCAGCACGATGGGGATACAAGACTTCGACAGCGCATGCGGCTGACGAGACGCGACATGGGTCTTCGAACGGTAGCTCGCAGCTGACCTGGCCGTCCGTCCGTCCGCAACAGCGTCGTCGACACGCGCAGCGCTGCGCAGGGGATTTGTATCCGCTTGGGCGGATCGCGCTGGCGGCGGCCTCGGATCGTGCACCGCGTCAGACCGGTTCCCGATTGAGCCGAACGACGAGCTGATCGGCGAACTTCGCAGCCGCGACGGAGAGCGACCGCCCGCGCAACTGTGCGAGGACCAGGGTCATCGGCGTCAGGTCGCGGACGTCGATCGGGCGGCTGTGCAGGCGCGGATCCTGGGGAATGCCGCTCGGGATCTGCAGGCTGACGAGATCCTCGCGCAGAACGAGATTGCGCAGGAATTCCAGCGAGCCCGACTCGACGACCGCCCGGAGCTCGACCCCACGCCGAGCCAGCGCGTGTTCAATGTGATGGCGGATGGCGAGCGAGTGGTCGGGCAAGGCCAGGGCATGGCCGAGGCAGTCGCGCAGCCGGACCGGTCCGGTTTCCGACGCCAGCGGATGCCCTGTGCGCATCAGCGCGCAGAGGGTCTGGTGTCCGGAGAAGAGCGGATGCAGTTCCGCCGAGGGCGGCGGTTGCAGGATCAGGGCGAGATCGGCCTCGAACGCCGCCAGGGCCGTCACGGCCTGCGCATGGTCGCGGACCTGGATCATGAAGCCGACCTGGGGAAACCGGGCGCGGTAGGCCTCGACCTCCGCGGGCACCACCTGCGTGACGAAAGCCTGGCTGCAGGCGAGCGACACGTGACCGCGGCGCACCCCCGACAGATCGGCGATCTGCGAGCGCACCCGGTCGAGGTCCGCCGCTTGGTCGCGGATGTGCCGCGCGAAGAGTTCGCCGGCCGCGTTGAGCCGCATGCCCTGCGGCAGACGTTCGAAGATCGGCGTGCCGAGCTCGTACTCGAGATCCTGGATCTGCCGGGTCAACGCCGAAGGCGTCAGGTTCAGCCGTTCCGCGGCGCGCCGGATCGAGCCGGCGCGCGCGACCTCGGCGACGTAGGTGACGGTGCGCAGATGCTTCACACCCCCATCGTGCACGCCCGTTGCCGGAACAGCAACAATACGCTCAGAAAATAGCACTTCCTTGCAACAGGGGCTGCACCTAGCGTTGTGGCATTACGACCCTGCAGGAGCCGTTCGATGATCCGCCGCCGCACCCTTTTGGCCGGTCTCGGGGCCGGCCTCGCCCTCGGTCCTCTGTCGCGGGCCAACGCACAGGAGGCGCCCGTCACGATCCGGATGGGATCGCTCAAGCTGATCCACTCGATCGCGCCGAGCTTCTACGAGCGCTTCACCCCTGCGGGCGTGACGGTCGAAGTGGTGCCCTTCGAGAGCCCGACCGAGTGCAAGAACGCCGTTGTCACCAAGTCGGTGGATTTCGGAACCTTCGGCATCGCCGCCGCCACGCTGGGCGCCGCTGCCGGCGAGCCGCTCGTGGTCATCGCCTCCACCTGCAACCGCGGGATGGCGGTGATCGCCAAGAAGGATTCCGACATCCACGCCATCAAGGACCTGCGCGGCAAGCGGGTCGCGATCTGGCCCGGAAGCACCCAGGAGGTCTTCGTCCTGGAGCGGATGCGCATGGAGGGCCTGTCCGTGAAGGACATCACGCCGGTGCGGGTCTCCTTCTCGGAGATGCACATCGCGCTCGCCCGCGGCGACGTCGACGCCTATGTCGGCGCCGAGCCGGGGCCCGGTGTCAGCCTCGCCTCGGGCATCGGCCAGCTCGTCGAGTATCCCTACGGCACCGAGATGGGCGCCCTCAACATGGTGTTCGGCGCCCATCGAGACACGCTGGCCGAGCGGCCCGATCTCGTCCGGACCATGCTGGAGATCCACCGCAAGGCGACGGACTTCGCGGCCGGCGACCGCAACGCGATGATCGCCATGGCGGTGGCCAAGCTCGGCCAGAAGCGCGAGGCGCTGGAACTCTCGGCCCCGAACGTCGAGCTGACCTGGCGCCTCGGTCCGAATGAGGTCCGGCAGGCCGACGCCTACGCGCATCACATGCTCGCGCTCAAGCAGATCAAGCGGCTGCCCGAGCCCGGCTTCATCGATACCCGCTTCGTCGACGCGATGGGGCGGGCGTGAGCACCGGCGTCGAAGCCAGCGCCCTGCCGGTGACGGCGCCGGCCTCCGTCACTCGACGGTCCGGCGTTGGCCTCGCCTCTCTGCGCCGGCTGACCCTGGCCTGCGTGGTTCCGGCGATGCTGCTCGCGGTCTGGCAGGTCACCACGGCGGGCCGGCCTTACAGCCTGATCCCGCCGCCCGCGGAGGTCTGGTCCGAACTGCGCGATCTCGCCATCGGCGGCGTCAACGACGACGCGTTCAGCGGCACCCTCTGGACCCATCTCGCAGCCTCGCTGAGCCGGGTCTACGGTGGCTTCGCGCTGGCGGCCGCGGCTGCCCTGCCGCTCGGCCTGCTGATCGGTCGCGTCCCGCTGATCCGGGCATTGCTCGATCCGGTCCTGCAGGTGTTGCGACCCGTACCGGTGACCGCGTGGCTGCCGCTCGCCATGATTCTGTTCGGCCTGGGACCCCGCTCGGCCTTCTTCCTCGTGTTTCTCGGGGCGTTCTACCCGATCCTGGTCAACACCGTGTTCGGGGTCCGATCTGTGGAGCCACGCCTGTTCGAGGCGGCCGCGATGCTCGGCTGCACCGGTCCGGCGCAGTTCGTCCGCGTGGTACTGCCGGCGGCGCTGCCGTCGATCTTCACCGGCCTGCGGCTGGGGCTGGGCTTCGCCTGGGTGGTGATCGTGGTCGGCGAGATGACCGGGGTCCAGACCGGTCTCGGCGCGATCATCATGGAGGCGCGCCAGCTCTCGCGCACCGAGATCGTGATCTGCGGCATGGCGGTGATCGGGGTCGCAGGCTTCGTCTCGGACTGGCTGGTCATGCAGCTCGGCCGCCGGCTGCTCGCCTGGAGCCCCACTCATGGCTGACCCCACGATTCCAATCCTCGACATGCGCGCGGTCTCCAAGACCTACACGGCCGGCGGCCGACGGACCGAAGCGTTGCGCGAGGCGAACCTCACCGTATCGCGGGGCGAGTTTGTCTGTCTGCTCGGCGCCTCGGGCTGCGGGAAGTCGACGCTGCTGCGGGTCGCCGCCGGCTTCGAAGCCCCGACCTCCGGCGAGGCCCTGATGTGGGGCAAGCCCATTGCCGGACCGGGACCGAGCCGCGGCATGGTGTTCCAGGATTACGGCCTGTTCCCGTGGCTCACCGTGCGTGACAATATCGGCTTCGGCCCGAAGGCGCGCGGGCGCCCCGCCGCCGAGGTGCGCGACACAGCCGAGCGCTACATCGCCCTCGTGGGTCTCCAAGCCTTCGCCGACGCCTTCCCGCACCAGCTCTCGGGCGGGATGAAGCAGCGGGTCGCCATCGCCCGGGTGCTCGCCAACGAGGCCGAGGTGGTGCTGATGGACGAGCCTTTCGGGGCGCTCGACGCCATGACCCGCGAGCGTTTGCAGGACGAGTTGCTCGACCTCTGGTCGCGGACGGGCCTGACGATCCTGTTCGTCACCCACGCGATCGAGGAAGCGATTTTTTTGGCCGACCGCATCGTGATGATGTCGCCCGGCCCCGGTCGGATCGAGGCGGTGCACACAATCGACCTGCCGCGGCGGCGCGACGTCTCGAGCCCGGCCTTCAACGACCTGCGCCGGATGCTGGCCGCTCAGCTCCACAGCCACCACGCGCCGCGGGCCGCCGCCTGATGGAGACCGCCTTCGACGATCCCCGGCGGCCCGAGAACCGCCTCGCCTACCGCGCCGCCGTGGACCGGCCCCGGCTCACCTTGCCCGGGGGCAAGCACGTCGCCGTCTGGCCCGTGGTCAATGTCGAGCACTGGCTGATCGACCATCCGATGCCACGCCAGATCCTGGTGCCGCCGACCGCCGCGAGCCTGCTACCGGACATCCCGAATTGGGCGTGGCACGAGTACGGGATGCGGGTCGGTTTCTGGCGCTTTCTTGAGGCGTTCGAGAGCCGCGGTATCCGCCCGACCCTGTCGATCAACGGCTCGGTCTGCACGGCCTATCCCCGCATCGCCGAAGCCGCCCACGCGGCCGGCTGGGAGTTCATGGCCCACGGGTTCCACCAAGTCCCCACCCACCGGGTCGAAGACCAACCCGGGATGATGGCTCGTACCGTCGCGGCGATCACCGAGGTCACGGGGCGTCCGCCGCGCGGCTGGCTGGGGCCCGGCCTCACCGAGACCCTCGATACGCCCGATCACCTGCACGCGGCCGGCATCGAATACGTCGGTGACTTCGTGGTCGATGACCGCCCGTGCCGGGTATCGACGCGCACGGGCGACCTCGTCGCCCTCCCCTACTCTGTCGAGCTGAACGACATCCCGTTGCTCGCCATCCAGCATCACCGTGCCGACGAGTTCGTCGAGCGGGCGCTTGCCAATCTCGACCGCCTCGCCACCGAGGCCGCGGGTCCCGGCCTGCTCAGCGGCGCTAAAGTGATGGGCTTCGCGATCCACCCCTACATCACCGGCGTCCCGCAC
The DNA here is from genome assembly GCF_022829605.1 of Methylobacterium sp. E-065. Taxonomy (GTDB): domain Bacteria; phylum Pseudomonadota; class Alphaproteobacteria; order Rhizobiales; family Beijerinckiaceae; genus Methylobacterium. The sequence continues at coordinate 29,865 of NZ_JAKSYD010000026.1, forward strand.
CGGATCGGCCTGCTGGAGCGGCTGCTCGAAGCCATCCTGGCGCGCAGCGATGCGGTCTTCATGCAGGGGGCCGAGATTCTCGACTGGTACCGCGCCACCGGCGACGAAGCCTGAGCCTCGATGCGAGGATTGACCGTGCCTCCCTTCCCGACGATCCCCGCGCTGCACGCGGCCTATGCCACGGGCCAGGACCCGCGCACCGTCGTTGCCGAAGCCTACCGCCGGCTCGCCGCGGTGGACGATCCCGGCATCTTCCTCGCCCTGGTACCGGAGGCTGAGGCTCAGGCTGCCGCAGCGGCGCTGCCGTTCTTCGACCCCGTGTCGATGCCGCTTTGGGGCGTGCCCTTCGCCGTCAAGGACAACATCGACGTGGCCGGCCTGCCGACCACCGCCGCCTGCCCGGATTTCGCCTATACGCCGACCGAGACGGCGCCCGCGGTGGCGCGGCTGCTGGCCGCCGGGGCGATCCTGATCGGCAAGACCAACCTCGACCAGTTCGCCACCGGTCTCGTCGGTGTGCGCACGCCCTACCCGGCCCCGCGCAACGCGATCGACCCGGCCTACGTGCCCGGTGGTTCCAGCAGCGGCTCCGCCGTCGCGGTGGCCCACGGTATCGTTACCTTCGCGCTTGGGACCGACACGGCGGGCTCCGGCCGGGTGCCCGCGGCGCTCAACAATATCGTCGGGCTGAAGCCGTCCCTCGGGGCGGTCTCCAGCCGCGGGATGCTGCCGGCCTGCCGGACCCTCGACACGCTCTCGGTCTTCGCCGGCACCGTCGCCGACGCCGACGCGGCTTTCCGGGCCATGCTGGGCTTCGACGGCGCCGATCCCTGGTCGCGGGCCTTGCCGGTCCCGCCAGCGCCCGCCGGCTTGCCGCCGGGCCTGCGCCTCGGAGCGCCGGACGCGGCGAACCTCCGCTTCTGCGGCGACGGCCTCTCGGAGGCGGCCTTTGCGGCGGCGATTGCTGATCTCGAAACGCTCGCCGGGGCGGCCGCGCTGGTTGATTTCGCGCCGATGTTCGCTGTCGCGGCTCTACTCTACGACGGGCCCTGGGTCGCCGAGCGCTACGCGGCGATCCGGCCGATCATGGAGATGCGCCCCGAAATCCTGCACCCGACGACGCGGGCCGTGATCGCCGCCGCCGGACGCTACAGCGCCGCCGACGCCTTCGCGGGCCTCTACCGCCTCGCGGAGCTGCGCCGGGACATCGACGCGATCTGGGATCGCGTCGATGTGCTCGCCGTGCCGACCTATCCGCGTCCGCAGACCTGCGCGGACTTGGTCGCCGACGCGATCGGCCCCAACAGCGAGCTCGGCACCTACACCAACTTCGTCAACCTGCTCGACTGGTGTGCCCTCGCGGTCCCGGGGCGGCCCCGCGCCGATGGCTTTCCCTCCGGGATCACCCTGCTGGCGCCACGCGGGTCCGACGGGCTCCTCGCCGCTCTGGGCGCGCGCCTGCACGCGGCGTCCGCCGGCCGGATCGGCTCGGGGGAGTCGCCGGTGCCAGCCGCGGAACCGGGGCCGGTCCGGGCGCGGCCCGGCGAGATCGAGCTGGCGGTCGTTGGAGCGCATCTGTCGGGCCTGCCGCTGAACCACGAACTTGCCGCGCACGGCGCCCGGTACCTGCGGACCGTGGCGACCCGACCGGAATATCACCTCTACGCCCTGCCCGGCGGGCCTCCGCATCGTCCCGGACTGCTCCGGGTGGCCGGCGACGAAGGGGGGGCGATCGAGACGGAGGTCTGGGCCCTGCCGCCAGCCGCCTTCGGGGCCTTCGTGGCCGCCATCCCGGAACCGCTCGCGATCGGCACCCTGCGGCTCGCCGACGGGACCGCGCCGAAGGGCTTCCTGGTGGAACTGGCGGGGGCAACCGGTGCGACTGACATTACGCGGTTCGGCGGCTGGCGCCGCTACGTCGCCAGTCGTTCCGCAGCGTAACCGATCTGGCAACGCTGAGAATTTTTGGATCCTCGGATCGAACCCGCACGTGCCTGACGACTGTTTTCGTCGGGCAGCGTCACCGCACGATGCGTCGCCGCGGCCGAATGATTGCCCGGGATCAGCGTGACGAGTTCAGGCGGACCTGAGCGTTTTTCGCGCCCACGGGATCATCTGCTAAGGTCTTCAGTGAGCCGCAGATATTGGTCGAAAAATCCACAGATAGCTTCACGAAAACTGTTCATAGCCCGATGTTCCGACCCGGATGCGCGTCCGAAAGCTTCGCGCGGCGGACATAGCCGCGCATCGTCTTGAGATCGCGATGGCGCGAGTGGCTCATGATCTCCTCGTCGCGCGATCCGCGCTTGTAGGCCTCGGTGATGAAGCCCGCGCGGAACCCGTGGGCCGAAATGCGCTCGCGCGGCCCGGCGACGAGGCCGGCCTCCGCGGCGCGCTTCTGGACGATGCGGCCGATCGAGTCGGGATGAAGCCCGTCATCCATCACGGTCCCGTCGGCTAGGACGGCTCGGAAGACGTAGCCTTGGGTCGGGGCGGCCTGCAGCCAGCGCCGAAGCGCGGCAACGGGGCACGTTGCGATGTTCTCGCCGGCCACGACAGTCACGATCGTGCCCTCACCTTCCTGATCACCTTTGGATTGCGGCAGGAACACATCGACCGCGCCGTCGCGGAAGCCGAGATCCTCGAAATGGATCCGCGCGACTTCAGAGCGCCGAAACGCGCCGGCGAAGCTCATCAGGAACAGGGCGCGGTCGCGCAAAGCCGCCACCGTCCCCTCGCAGGCTGCGACGATCTGGAGTGTTTCCGGTACGCCGAACGCCGCGGCCTGCTTCTTCGGCCTGCCGTACCGCCGGAACATGCCGCGCAGAGCCGCCCGGACCGCGGGATGCGCTGGGATCCACGGAAGACCTTGGAGCTTGTGGGCTTGACCGATCGTGACGAGCCGGCGCTCGATCGTGGCGCGCTTATGGGTCTCGGCCATCGAGGTCAGGTAGCTCGCAACCTGCTCGGGGCCCGCGGGCAGCGGCTCGATCCCGTGGCCACGGCACCACGCCGTGTAGTGCTGCCAGTCGGCGCGATAGGCCCGACGGGAATTTTCGGAGAGCGCCTGATCGGCAAATGCGCGGGCTTGTGCCGCAAGCGTGGCGGGTAGCATCATAGCTCTTTCCCTCGATCGAGCCTGAGCGTAGCGCTACGTCTGATAAGGAAGCGTTATCAGACGTTGGCCATCGCGAAGAAATCCATACGAACGGAGACCGGCGCGGCGGTGAACCGCACCAGGTTTTCCGGCGACTCCAACACGCGGGGGGATGGGGCCATGATGACCGATGGCGTGCACCGAGCGGATCAGGTGTTCTTTGAGGTACCCCGAGGACACGGGCTGTTCACCAAGGGCAGCTCGGGATCTGCGACGCTCGCGCGCCCGGGAACTCCTCTCACCATGCGAGGCAGGATGGGCGGTCAGACGTCGGAGCCTACCACCTGGCAGCATCCGGTCTGTCTGACCGGCATCGTGAACTACGGCATCAAGCAGTGGTACGGGGTACAAGGAGCTCCCGGATTGCTCGATCGGACGGCATGCAAGGACATTCTTGTTGAGGGGCGCGTGGCGTCAGATGGAACAGCGGTGATCGACGGCTTCACAGTGGCGGGCAAACCCTTCGCCAAGACTGTTCGTCTCAGGTGAGGATCGGCTTCAAGCGCAGGAGCAGCACCGAGAGACATCAGCCGGCCGTTTGTCTTTTTGGCCGCATTGCGCGACTCGACGTGCTGGCCGTGGGCGCCGCAAGCAGAGCCTCATTGCCCGCTGGCAGGAACGCATCCGGGGTGAACCCAGTTCTTCTGGCCACCAACCGGGAGAACCAGTATGCGACTCGTCGGACACGCATCGGCCATCGCCCTCGCGACACTCATGAGTGTCGGGGCCGCCGAGGCGAAGGGCTGTATCAAGGGCGCAATCATCGGCGGCTTGGCGGGCCACTATCTGGCCGAGCGTGGCGTCGTCGGTGCCGTGGCAGGCTGCCTCGGTGGCCGCTACCTCGCCAACCGGCGGGCTCGGCGAGAGATCGACTACGGCGCTCGCGTCCAGCCGAGGGGAACGGGCTACGGCCAGCCACAAGCTTACCCGGGCCGCGATTACAGCTACTGACTGCCGCGCGCGAGAAGCATTGCGTCGGAGACTGGCTGAACGCGGCTTGTCCGCTTCAATGAAGGTTCACTGGAAAAGCGCTTAGTCTGCTGCCGACCCACGGTGGACCTTCTCCTCGCCCTCGCCGCTTGCTCGGAGTGGCGCTTGTAAGCCTCCCGGCAGCGTCGTCGGTGAATGGAACGCGGACCCGCCACCGAACGGGTCTGCACATCTTTACGCTTCAAGCGCAACAAGCGACCCTGGAGCCCGATGCGGAGGCAATTTGGTGGCTTGATTTGAATCTCGAACTAGCTGCGCAGTCATTCAATTGATGAGGCAGAAGCCGGCGTCCTCGTGCTCCACACCCCCGACGCGCTTGCCCGACTCGCAGGGCGGAGCAATCGCGCGAACCTCACGGATGCGCGGCGACGCGGGCGCTAGAATCACAGCCGAAGGCTCGATTCGCGCCCTTAGATCAGTGCCGGCTGTTGCATCGCCGGATGTTACGAGCGGTATGGTGCTCGCCGCCGCCGCGATGGAGGCATGGCCCGGCGTGATCGTGATCGCAGGCCGGTCGCCGATCCGTCCGGCGGAGCTGTGCTGAACTACGGCAGTGGCGGGGGCCGGCATGACGGGCCGCTGGGTTGCCACCGTACGCCCGAAGGACAAGCGCAGCCGTGCACGCGCCTCCGCCATGGTAACACTTCCCATCATCGCGAGAAATGCCAAGCCTACCGCCATCGACGTCCGCATGGTCTACCTCCATCGTTCTGGGCAGAATGCGCGTGCTCCCTTTCGAAAATGATGTCCTGATCACTCACTTTCGACGAATTGAATAATCAGCGAGCCGACCAGCAACATCCGCCGCAGGTCATCGACCGATTCACCGAGGTGGTCGGGCTGGACACCGACGCGCTCTATGTTTTCGACTGCGGCGCGCCTACCGGCTTCCGGGTGGCCCTGGCGCATCCAGAACGGGTGACGGCCATCATCGCGCAGAACGGCAACGCTCACGAGAAGGGGCTGAACGCGGGCTGGATCCGGATCGGCGCAAGTCCGCAGCGTAACCAACCAATTCCGCTGGCAGCCATCGCCGCCGCGAACGGTTGGTCCACGAAACCGCCACAGAGCATCACCGCGATGAACAAATTTATCTATTACCTCGTCACCCTGTGCGAGTCCGTCCTCGGGGTCTTCGGTGTCCGGAGCTTCTATGATCAGCCGAGGTATACCGTGGTCGAACGTCTCGACCGCGGTGTCGAAATCAGGGCCTATGAGCCTCGCCTCGCCGTGGAAACTGACGGGCGTGGGCTTGGAGATGGCGCGGCGTTTGGGCGCCTCTTTCGCTATATCACCGGCGCAAACCAGCGGGGCGACCGCATCGCCATGACCGCACCCGTCGAGACGGGTGGTCAGCGCATCGCGATGACGGTCCCGGTCGAGCAGGGCACTGGCGGAACCATGCGGTTCTTCCTCCCCCACGACGTTGCCGAGGCCGGGGCTCCGAAGCCCACTGAGGCAGGCGTTCGTCTCGTCCACGTTCCGGCCGAGACGATCGCCGCCCTTCGCTTCTCAGGCTCGACTATACCTGAGGTTCGCGCCGAACAGGAACGTATCCTTATCGAGGTCCTGGTTGCGGGGGATAGAAAGGTCGCCGCTTCCCCCGTCTTCATGGGTTACGATCCACCTTTTGCGATTCCGTTTCTTCGACGGAACGAAGTGGCCGTCCAGTTGGCCGCTGACTAAGCAAGTTACGTTACCGCTGCCCGGGGCAAGCAAACGCGTTCGAGCCGTCTCACAGAAAATGAGTTGGTTCAAGCCCCGGCTAATGCGACACGACATGCTGACGTTATGACCATCCGTGACGCGTCTGTTTCAGGCCGCAGCGCAGATTTTTGAAGTGGTGATGCTCGACGTTACCTTAGGTCTGTTTTGCGCTGAGCATGTTGTGTTTTTTTTCGGTAGAATCCGATTATCGCAGCACCATGATAGAGGCCTCAATACATCCAGCCCGCAACGCCTCTGGTGCTCAGAGGCGCATCGCGCCAACCACATAGGACGAACGATTACCGTATCGGAAGATCGTAAGCAGCGAGTTTGGGCAGCATCGCCTTAACGACGAAATCTAACGCCGACGGCACATCCAAGCACAACTCGCGACTGGTATAGGCAACGAGACGAACGGGTAGCCCCCGCGCAGCGAACCATGCAGCCAGCCGGTCAGGGTCAGCTTCTGGATGGTAACTGAGGAATGAGATCCGCAAGCGCTCCCGGCGGCGATTGCAGTGCGCGATTATGAGCAGGTCGGCAGTAAGACAGGGGGGGGAGGAATAAAAATATCATGTCTCGGTTGCTGAACCGCCCGGCCCTGTAGCCATACAGGTAGCTAGCACATCGACATCTGTTTGCCGCCGTTTGCGCATCTCTACCGGTGCGGAAGGCATCGGATGCCTGAGCGTTGGGATGAAGCGATCATGACCATGAGCAGGCAGGCCGGCGCTGGACCACGCCGCGTCCTGCTTCTAGGGGCCACCGGTACGATCGGGCGGGCTACCGTTCGGGCGCTGGTGTCACACGGCCATGAGGTCGTCTGCCTGGTCAGGCGCCGTGCCGACTTCGCTATCCCGATTGGTGCGACTGAGCGGATCGTGAGGCTGGCCGACCCGTCATCGTTGACGCGCGACGGTATCCGCGGCGAACCCTTCGACGTTTTGGTGTCGTGCCTGGCGTCACGCACCGGGTTACCCGACGACGCTTGGGCCATCGATTACAGGGCGCATGTCACTGCCCTCGATGTCAGCCGGGCAGCCGGCGTCACGCACGTCGTGCTTCTCTCAGCAATCTGCGTCCAGAAGCCGATCCTGGCCTTTCAGCATGCCAAGCTAGCCTTCGAAGCGGCGCTGATCGCCTCCGGGCTCGACTACACGATCGTTCGGCCGACAGCCTTCTTCAAATCGCTTTCCGGGCAGATCGATCGCGTGCGACGTGGCAAGCCCTTCCTAATTTTCGGGGATGGGACGCTGACGGCCTGCAAGCCAATCAGTGATGATGACCTCGGTCGCTACCTCGCTGACTGCCTCGACCGCGATGAGAGACGCAATCGCGTGCTGCCGATCGGTGGACCAGGCGAAGCGATCACACCGAAGGCGCAGGGCGAGCGGCTGTTCGCCCTACTGGGGCGTCAACCGCACTTCAAGCACGTCCCGGTGGTGCTGCTGGATGTAATCATCGCGACTCTGGCAACGACCGGACGATGGATGCCAGCCCTGGCTGCCAAGGCCGAACTCGCGCGGATCGGGCGCTACTACGCGACCGAGTCGATGCTCGTGCTGGATCCAGCGACCGGACGATACGATGCGCAGGCCACCCCTTCGACGGGGTCGGAGACGCTGTTGGACTATTATGCCCGCGTGATCCGCGGAGAGGCAGTTGCCGAGCGTGGCGACCATGCGGTGTTCTGAGCATGCTGGCAGCTAAATAAGGCGCGCTGACGTGGCGAAACTCCGATCCGGCCATGAAGAAAAGCGGTGGCACTCATCGGAAGGCATTTTCGTAACGAGGGTCGGTGCACCTAAGCTATACCGATAACCAGTTTTAGACTGTCGCCGGAACGTCAAAAAATTAGTCTTTCGGAGGTCTGATTAGACGCGAATGACTGTAAGTGCTCGTGGGCGGGATGGCTGCTTCTGAGCAGGCCGGCCGGAAAAGCGGACGGGCACCTATCGACCCAGTCGTCGCGACTCGGGGAAGCGGTTCCTGAACGCCAACATGTCCCGAAGGCAAAACGGCTTCGCTGAAGTGGAGCCGTTGCTGATGCACATGGCGACGGTCGCTCGGGCCTGCCTGCGCCAATCGCGCTGACGCTCGATACGCTCACATTGAACCAAGCCGGCGCTCGACGAAAGGAAGCGATCTCCGCCATGGCCGCCACGCCGCGCTTGCGCAGATCGATAGACAACGATGAAGGAGTCGCGGGCCCCGTCACCACTTGACGCCGCAACCGTAATTTCATCACCACGCACCCGGGAACGGCTCTCGTTTGCTGGGTCTGGTCACCCACGGAACAGCTTAGATCTGCTGATGTTGAGAAATTAATAACCAACTCACATCCACGCTCACGGCTTAAACACCTGGTCCGGGGGGGGCGGTTATTAGCGCTAACCAAGTATCGGTCACGAAATTTTTTTAAACATTTGTCATAATCAACCTGACTTGATCGAACGCTTCGCCAGCAGGGTGTAGGACATATTGTCGGATATCGTGTATTAATTTTGAAACTGCGACCTACCAAGATGTATATATGAAGAGAGGTTTTTACGGTTTTTTGGGCTGATCACCAGTATTGACGGCAATATTATATTCAATGTCGTACTCTCGGTATATAGTATTTTGATCATAGTTAGAACAATGATGACGACGGCTCACTTGATGGGCGCGGCGTTAGGATATACGTGATTTTAGAGCCTGATCTTGCGCATTAGATCAGACTGGGTCAGGGTGCCCTGCGCGATAGTGTGTTCGGAAGTTAGTTAGGTACGGAATAACGTTGCTGCGTTCGCGGCCGGCCTCGGACGCGTCTCCATGATCGCCGGCGATATGCGCCTCGTGTGAACGCCATCGAACTGACAGCGGTATGGGGCCATGGTGGTGTCATCGCGTGCCATATTGGCGTAACTCGATCGCCGGATACGGAATAGACCGATGAATGCTCAATCTGCAGTACGCGTCGCAGACGTTATAGGCAAAATCGGCGTCAATTCGCACATAAACTATACCGACGGACAGTATGCCAATATTAATCAAGATCTGAGTGACATTCAGTATCTTGGTCTGACAAATCTTCGTGACGCCGCACCGAATCCGGTCTTGGCGGGTCAGGACAATCTTGCCGCCGCGGCACTGGCAGGAATGAAGTTTGATTTCATCGTACAAGGTTCGCTCAATCCCGTGGATGCTGTCAAGCAAATCCATGCGTTTGTCGTGGCTCATCCAGGTTCGGTGACCGCGATCGAGGGACCGAATGAGGTGAACAACTTCCCGGTTACCTATCATGGTCTTACCGGGACTGCGGCTGCTCAAGCTTATCAGCAGGATCTCTATGCTGCTGTGAAGGCCGATCCCATCCTCAAAACTATACCCGTACTAAGCTTTACTGATTTTCCAATCTCCAAAACATTCTCAGATTTAAATAACATACACCTCTACAACAAAATTGGCGGCCAGCCTCGAAGTGATATTAGTGGCGGTGATGCCGATGCGGTTGCAGCCGATCCTGGTAAGCCGGTCGCAATTACAGAGCTCGGTTATCAGACCTCGATCCCGGCAGGGGTAGCCATCAATTGGGAAGGCGTCGATGAGGCGGCCCAAGCAAAGCTGATCATTAATAGCGTTCTGGATGCTGGTCAACTTGGTTCAAATAAGATTTATCTATATCAACTGCTTGACGCGTATTCGGATCCGCAAAACACGAATATAGAGAATCACTTTGGTCTTTTCCGCCTCGACAATACGCCGAAGCCTGCCGCAACGGCACTCCACAATCTGACGTCAATCCTGAGCGATCCGGGCTCTGATGCATCTAATTTCAGCCCTGGAGGACTTGCCTATTCGCTGAGTGGAATGCCAAGTTCGGCCTACAGCCTTCTCACGCAAAAATCCGACAGTTCGTACCAGATCGTACTCTGGAATGAGCCTGATATCTGGAATGAACAGGCACATCGATCGATACCTACGGCATCAAGCCCGATTACAGTACAATTAGATCAAGTATTTTCAACAATCCAGATCTATGATCCGGTGAATGGTTCTACACCGGTGCAGACCTTGCACAACGTGTCCAGCGTTTCTTTGGCCATGGCCGACCATCCATTCATCATTCAAGTATCCGGTGTCGCTGCATCCGGCACGGGCGCGTCGAGCGCCGGCACCGGCGCCGCGGTGGCGACCACGGTGGGCACCGGCCCGGACAAGCTGGTGCTGAAGCTCAGCGAGGACGCCTACAAGGGCGATGCGCAGTACACGGTCTCGGTCGACGGTCAGCAGGTCGGTGGGACCCTGACCGCGCACGCCGCCCACGTCGCGGGCTCGACCGCGCTGGACGATACGCTCACCGTGCCGGGCAACTTCGGCGCCGGGCCGCACACGGTCAGCCTCAACTTCCTTAACGACGCCTACGATGGCCCGGGCAACGACCGCAACCTGTACGTGGATGCGGCCAGCTACAACGGCGCCGGGGTCGCCAACAGCAGCCTGACCTTCCTCAACCCCGGGCCCCAGCAGTTCGCCGTCCCGGGAACGGCTGCGAGTACCGGCGGCGGTACGCCCGGAGCATCCACGAGCGCCGTCATGAAGACGGGCGCAGCCGCTACCGCACCAGTCGCCCCGACTGTCGCGCTCACGCACGACACCGGAACAGGCGGAACCCACGTCTCCAGCGACGGTCTGATCACCTATGCGCCGTCCGTGAGCGGCGATACGCTACACTACAAGCTCGACACCGGCGCATTCACCACGACGGCTCCAGTCCTGGCCACCGACGGCAGCACCGACGGCCAGCATACGGTCACCGTCTACGAGACCAATGCGGCCGGTCTCACGTCAGCCGAGGCCAGCCTGGTCTTCTCGCTCGAGACGCATCATGGCAGCAACGGATTCCACTTGACGTGAGGGGCGGCACAGAGCGCTCTCGGTTTGCTCCGCCGCGGTGATCAATCGGCGGTCGTGAACAAGGCCCAGATCGGCGGTGACCCTCGCAGTCGAGACATTGAGCGGTGCCGTCCCGCATCGGATTGTATTTTGCCGGTTTTACAAGATTTGATCCATTAGGCCGCGTCTATAAGATTATAGCTCAGCATCGAAAGGTCGAATCGTCACCCGCTCCACTAAAATCGCTCTCTCAGTGCCGCAATTGGATCCAAGCACCGCAATGGTTCGCTTAAGACTTGATTCATTATAGCGGAGCCTGCGATACACCTTTAGAAACTAAAATTTTGCATCGCAGCAAACTAGAGAGAATCGAGGCACCGCATCGAAGCGGCGGCCCTATTCCTTACCGGCAGTGAGCTGACGCGGATCTTGGGTCGGTCGGGTGTGGCAAGCCGCATCGTGTACAGGCCGGAGCCGCTGGTCGTGTCCGCAGGCTACCCGAGCGGAAGCAGCAAGCCGTCGCAATGACATTGACGTTCGACGCACTTAGGCATGCCTGGCCAAGGCGCCGATGCAGGCGCCTTCAGGGGCGATCCGAACGAACACCGGCGAGGAAGAGCGCTACGGCCGCGCGGCGCCGTTTTTCCTGCGCTTCCGGATCCACCTCTACGCCATAGAGCGCCTGCTTCGAGCTGCGCCCCATGATAAGGTTGAGGAAGAGATCGGCGGCAATCTCAGGGTCGTCCACCGAGATCTGCCCCTGCTCGGCCATCACGCCGAGTAGACCTCCCACCGCCCGGACGCCGCGAAGCCAGCCTTCCTCGTAGGCAAGCTTGGCGAGATTGGGGAACTGCATCGCCTGGGCGGCGATGCAGCGGGTCAGGGCAGCGGCTCCCGGCGCCTGGGAGCGGTCGAGGAGGTTGCGGCTCAGCTCGTCCAGCACCGTCGCGGCATCCAGCGGGGTCGCCCGCAACGCCTGCGCCTCGGTCGCCGCCGAGAGAGGCGCGAGCCATTCCCGGATGCGGTCCTGCAGGACTGCCTCGAACAGCGCGCGCTTGTCTTGGTACCGGGCATACAGCGTCGGCTTGCTGACGCCTGCGGCTTCCGCCACCGCATCGATCGATGTGCCGTCGAAGCCGCGCTCGATGAACAGCCGGGTCGCGACCTCGACGATGCGTGCCTCGCGCCGCGCGGCCTCTTCGCGCGTCGGCCGCCCGCCGGAACCACGCTTCGCTATCACCTCGGGCTCGGCGGGGATGGCCGCTGCCATCGTCGTGCTCCTTGTCATGGTCCACTCCGTCATGTATCGATACTTTACCGTATCGTATTGATGTTGGCCACCGTCATGGACGTTCGACCCAGCGATCTTTCCGAGCCCGCGGCACGAACCGCTACCGCGGCCGGGGCTGGTGGTCACGCACCGGCCTCTGCAGGGCTTGCCGCCCGTTCGTCTGCTCCCAGACGCCGCAAGTCGCGCCTGATCCTGTCGGTCCTTCTCCTCGCGGCTCTCGGCGGCGCGGGAAGCTACGGCTGGCACTGGTGGACCATCGGTCGGTTCCTGGAGACGACCGAGGACGCCTACCTGCAGGCCGACAAGGTTACGGTCGCCCCGCGCATCGCCGGCCACGTCGCCGAGGTCCTCGTCGGCGACAACGCGCCGGTGAAGGCCGGTGACGTGATCGCGCGCCTCGACGACCGCGAGTCCCGGGTCATGCTCAAGCAGGCCGAGGCCGAGGTCGGGAAGAGCCGGGCCCAGTTGCTCGGGACCGCGGCCGCAATCCTGCAGCAGCAGGCGCAGGTCGCCTCGGCCAAAGCCGAGGTCGAGAATACCGATGCGGCCCTCGACTTCGCCGGCAAGGAATACACCCGGTATCAGAACCTGTTGCAGACCGGCTCCGGCACCGCGCAGCGCCAGCAACAGGCGGATTCCGACCTGCGCCAGAAGCGGGCCGCCCACGACAAGTCCGTCGCTTCCCTGGAAGCGGCCAGGAAGCAGGTCGACAGCCTGAGAGCGCTGGAGGGCAGCGCCCGGGCGAGCCTGGAGGCTGCCCAGGCCAAGGTCGAGCAGGCGCAGCTCAACCTCAGCTACACGACCATCACGGCGCCGGTAGACGGCATGGTCGGCGACCGCTCGCTCCGCGTCGGACAGTTCGTCTCGGCCGGCACCGGGCTGCTCACCGTCGTCCCGATGGGTCGCGACATCTACCTCGTGGCGAACTTCAAGGAGACCCAGACCGGGCAGATGGTCGAGGGCCAGCACGTGACCTTCACGGTCGACGCCCTGGGCGACCACGAGTTCGAGGGACGGGTCGAGAGCTTCTCGCCCGGTACCGGTGCGCAGTTCGCCTTGCTTCCCCCGGAGAATGCCACCGGCAACTTCACCAAGGTCGTCCAGCGCGTGCCGGTGCGGGTCGCGCTCGACGATGCCGATCCGATGCTCGGACGCCTGAGACCCGGCCTGTCGGTCGAGGCGACCGTCCACATCCATGACGCGGTCGGGACGGTGAAGCCACGCAACGGCCGATCCGGACATGCCCTGGTCAGCGAGGCGCTTTCCCGATGAACGCCGTACCGGCCGTCGCCACGCCCGAGGTCAAGGCGAGTGTGCGCGACTGGCTCGCGGTGTTCGGCGCGATCCTCGGCGCGTTCACCGCCATCCTCGATATCCAGATCACCAACGCCTCGCTCTCCGATATCCAGGGCGCGCTGGGCGCCTCCACCGAGGAAGGGAGCTGGATCTCGACCGCCTACCTGATGGCCGAGATCATCGTGATCCCGCTCACCGGCTGGCTGTCCTCGGTGATCGGCCTGCGCCGGTACCTGTCGGTGAACACGATGCTGTTCACCGGCTTCTCGCTCGCCTGCGCGCTCTCGACCTCGCTGTCGCAGATGATCCTGTTCCGCGCCGGCCAGGGCTTCACCGGCGGCGTGCTCATCCCGACCGCCATCGTCATCGTGCGCACCCGCCTGTCGAAGAGCCAGCAGCCGATCGGCATCGCGATGTTCGGGCTGACCGCCACCTTCGCGCCGGCCATCGGCCCGACGGTGGGCGGCTGGCTCACCGACAACCTGTCGTGGCACTACATCTTCTACCTGAACCTGATCTTCGGTCCGCTCGCCGCCGCGATCCAGCTCGGCGCCTTCGACAGCGTCCCGGCGCGCTGGGCCGAGCTCCTGAAGGGCGACTGGATCGGCATCGGCCTGATGGCTACCGGCCTGCCGGCCCTGACCTACGTTCTGGAGGAGGGCCAGCGGAAAGACTGGTTCGGCTCCCCCATCATCGTCCAGGTCAGCCTCCTGGCGGCGGTCGGCATCGCCGGCTTCATCGTCCGCGAACTGATGACCGAACGCCCCTTCATCAACCTGCGGGTACTGGCCAACCGCTCGGTCGGGGGATCGTGCGTGCTGATGACGGTGCTCGGCGCCGTCTCGTTCGGTTCGATCTACATCATCCCGGTCTACTGCGCGCAGATCCAGGGCTACAACGCCCAGCAGATCGGCTACGTGGTGATGTGGTCCGGGCTGCCGCAACTGCTGCTCTTCCCGCTGATGCCGCTGTTCATGCGGGCCTTCGACGCCCGTATCCTGGTGGTGACCGGCACGCTGTTCTTCATCGCGAGTTGCTGGATCAATGTCGGCCTGACCCACGACGTCGGCGCCGACCAGCTGATCCTGCCGCAACTCCTGCGCGCCATCGGCCAGCCGCTCTTCACCATCCCGCTCTCGCAACTCTCGACGGCGGGCCTCGCCCCGCGCGACACGGCGGACGCCTCGGCACTATCGAACATGATGCGAAACCTCGGCGGATCTATCGGCATCGCGATGCTGTCCACGATGATCGACCGGCGCGAGCACATGCACTTCTCGGTGCTGGCCGAGGCCATCACGGTCAATGCCACGCGCACCCAGGAACGCCTCGCCGCGCTCGCCGCCGGCCTGCACGGGCACATCGCCGACCAAGCAGCGGCCAAGGGCGCCGCCATCGGCATGCTGGGCGCCCAGGTCCGCCGCGAGGCCTACGTCATGGCCTACGCGGACGGGTTCTGGCTGGTCGGCGTCAGCCTCGTGTTGAGCCTCGCCGTCGTCGCCATCCTGAAGAAGCCGCAGCGGACGTCTGGCCCCATCGAGGCCCACTGACCCGACGGCGCTAACGGATCGTGCGGTTCGATCTCCTCCGACTGCACGATGGACGACCGGTCTGCGCATCGCCCCTTCACGCAGGCCGGTGGTGCCCCGCCGCGCGACCCCCGGCGCCCCTGCCGCCGGACCTATTAACCGACGTCAAGCGCGGCCCTCCGGCCTTACGGTCCGGCATCCCGGGTGGGGCGGAGGACCACGACGTTTTCGGCCGTCGCCGTCGCCGCTCCCGTCGCGGCAGTACCGAGAACCTCGGCGACCTTGCGAGCGAGTTGCTCCCGCTTGAACGGTTTTCCGACGAGATGCACCCCGTCGTCGAGCCGGCCGTGATGCACGATGGAGTTCTCCGTGTAGCCGGACATGAACACCACCCGCACGTCCGGCCGGATGGCCTGAACCCGCTCGGCGAGCTCGCGGCCCCGGACCTTGCCGGGCAGGACCACGTCGGTCAGCAGCAGGTCGACGGCCGCCGCGTTCGCGCCGAACACCCGCAGCCCCTCTTCGCCGTCGGTCGCCTCCAGCACCCGGTAGCCGAGGTCGGACAGGATCGCGCAGGCAATCTCGCGTACCCCCGCCTCGTCCTCGACGACCAGCACCGTGGCCGAGCCACGCGGCAGCTCCACCGGGGACGCCGTACGCTGCCCGGCTGCGGCCAAGGCCCCAACTGCCCGGGGCAGATAGATCTTCACGGTCGTACCCTCGCCGGGCTCGGAATAGATCTTCACGTGCCCGCCCGACTGCTTGACGAAGCCGAACACCATGGCGAGGCCGAGCCCGGTGCCCTTGCCGTCGGGCTTGGTCGTGAAGAACGGCTCGAACACGCGCGCCACCACCTCCGGCGTCATGCCGTGGCCGGTGTCGGAGACCGCCACCATGGCGTAGTCGCCGGGTGCGACCTTGGCGTTGTCTCGGGCATAGGCCTCGTCGAGGACCTTGTTGCCGAGCTCGATGGTGAGCCTGCCGCCGCCCGGCATCGCATCCCGGGCGTTCAGCGCGAGGTTGAGGACCGCGCTCTCCAGCTGGGCCGGGTCTGCCATCGCTGGCCATAGCCCGGCGGTCTCGACGTAGCGGACCTCGATGTGCTCGCCGAGGGTTCGCCGCAGAAGCGGGATCAGGTCCGGCATCGTGGCGGCGAGGTCGACGGGCGCAGGCGCGAGCGGTTGCTTGCGCGCGAAGGCGAGGAGTTGGCCCGTCAGCGTCGCGCCGCGCTGGGCCGCCCAGGCCGCGCGCTCGATCCGCTGCTGCAGCCTCGCGTCGCCGTCGAGCTTCGCCCGGACGAACTCCAGATTTCCGAGGATGACCTGCAGCAGGTTGTTGAAATCGTGTGCGATGCCCCCGGTCAGTTGCCCGACCGCCTGCATCTTCTGGGCTTCGCGCAGCACGGCCTCGGCCTGGGCGCGCTTGGTCATATCGGAAATCGTCAGGACGAAGCCGCCGTCCGGCATCGGGGTCCGGCGGATCTCCAGGTGATGGCCGTCGGCGCGCTCGCGCTCGTAGGTCACCGCCTCGCGCGGATTCCAGCTGCCGTGGCGGACCTGATCCTCGGTCTCCAGGGTGAGGCGGCCGGGCTCGCCGGTGTGATCGGCGAAGGTGCCGTAGGCGGTACCCAGCCGAAGCATGGCCTTCGGCAGGTCCAGCAGCACTTGGAAGCACTCATTCCAGTTCGCGAGCCTGCGGTCGGGCCCGAACACCGCAACGCCCTGGCTGAGGCTGTCGAGGGTGGTGCGTAGGCGAAGCGCCAGTGATCGCTGCTCGGCCCCGGTCGCGTTGGAGCGCGACCACGCCTGGTTCAGGAGGCGTGCCGCCCAGAGCATGGTGAGGACGGCCAGCGCCGACCCGGCGATAACCATCCAACGCACCCAGGCCGCCCGGGCGTCATTCTGGGCGAGGCGTTCGTCGAGCAGCCGCTGCTCGTCGCCGAGCATGCCATCGAGTACCGCCTCGGCGTCCCGCATGTGATTGCGGCCGGCATCGCCGTTGATGATGCGCAAGGCATTCTCAAGCCCGCCGTCGCGGCGTGCTTGCAAGGTCTGAGCGAGCTCCTCAAGCTTCTGCTGGATGGCCGGCGCGATGGCGCGGATGCGCTCCTGCTGCGCGGGGTTGTCGGCGGTGAGCTTCTGCAATTCGCCCTGGAGCAGGCCGAGCCGGTCGCGGGCCGCGTCGTAGGGCGCCAGGTACTCGTCCCGGCCGGTGAGGACGTAGCCGCGCTGGCCGCGCTCCGCGTCGCGCAGGGCGATGGCGAGGTCTTTGGTGCTGCTGAGAACGCGGTAGCTGTGCTGCGACCACTCCCGGGCCGCCCGCGAGGCGTTGAGGCGCTCCCACGTCACCGCGCCGACAAGGGCAACGATGGCCATGAGGACGCCGAGCACGAGGAGGTTGGCGCGCCTGACGAGATACTGGGTCATGGTGTCCGTGACTGCACCGGCCGCTCGCGGCCGCCCTTCGGACGCAAGCGCCATGCGACCTTGGCCGGAAGCGAAAAACCCAGGCATTGCCTGCCCGCGGGTTCATGGCCACCGCTTATGTCGCGATTGCGGGAATTTGCGGGCGGGCCGACGGAGGGGGCGCACCTCAAAGTGGTCGCTGCCATGGAGGCCACCAACACCCTGATGGCGGGCCGCGGCCGCGGCGCTGTCGGCGAGCGCGGCCTTTTCGGCCGAGTGGGTCTCGATCATCCCGAGCGCGTGCGCGCGGTTCGGCTTGTCGAACGCAGCCAGGTCCGCGTCTGGGCCTGACCGATGAGGTGCCAAGGGCTGGAACGGGCGCCAAGCGGCTGTCCGCATCTGGCCGAAAGCCGCTGGGCCGCTTCGGAATAGGTTCGCCGAAAAAAGCGGGCAGTCTCTTTCGGTGATGCGCGACAACAACGCTCGTGAAGGAAAGGACGGTATCGCCCCCTCCCCGCTGCCAACCCCAGTGAGCTCTGCTCGCAGGGTTTGATGAAGCGCACCGTGCGCATCCCGGCCGGCTTGTGACAGGCGATCGTAGCCGGGAGCTTCCATCTGTCGGTCGACGGCCGCTACGCGCTGACCGAGGCCGCGTACTTCGGACTATGGGGTTTGGCTGGGCAGCAGGATCATCGCGGTGTCCGGGTCGGAGACGTCACCCTCCTGCTGCTGATCGAGGGTAAGCTTGGCCGCGAGGTCCGGCACCTGTCTGTTCGCCAATTGCTGCACGGCTGTGACTTGCTTATCCCGTGCCTGCTCCGCCGTGAGCTCGCCTCGCACCACCGCCCGGGCCAGGTTCAAGCTCAGGACGTTCTCGGCCTCGCTGGCGCCGTAGGCGGTGAGCGTGCCCCGCGTCCGGTCCGGGATGACGCTGCCGTTGAAGGTCGCGACGGCGCTGAAGAGGTTGAGCGGAACCTTGTAGGGCAGGCTCTGCTCCAGCACGTCGCTGTGCTTGGCCGGGAAGTCGTGCTCGGCTCCGACCTTGTGTACCACCGTCCGGATCCACGGCCCGTTGCGGTGCCAGATCAGCAGCGTCGCCGTCTGCTCCTGCGGTGCGCCGTACTTGTCCGCCACGGTCTCAGCAGCCTTCCGGGACGGCTCCGGCCAGTCCTGCGGGAGGCGCTCGGCGGCCCGCACTTGGCCGGCGGACAGCGCGAGGACGAGAGCGAGGAGGCATCGACTGCAGTTCTGCGAAGGCATGCGCTTCCCTGACGGCGCCGGGGGCCAGCACGGCCCGTGCAGCGAATGGGGATCGCTGTCACGCCGCCGCGTTGCTCCGGATCTACGCCGGGTATAGGCCGAGCACCCCAGAATGGTTCCAGGGAGACGCGCGATGGCGCAGCCGATGTCGCTGGACGTGAACGGACGCGCGGCGCCCGTGAGCGTGGACGACCTTGATACGCCGCTCCTCTACGTGCTGCGCGACGACCTGGGCCTACACGGGCCCCGCTTCGGCTGCGGGCTGGGCCAGTGCGGCGCCTGCACGGTGCATGTCGATGGGCAGGCGGTGCGCTCCTGCATCACCCCGGTCTCGAGCCTGAAGGCGGGGGCCAAGATCGTGACGCTCGAAGGGCTCGGCAGCCTGGACAAGGCGCACCCGGTGCAGGCGGCCTTCATCGCCGAGCAGGCGGCGCAATGCGGCTACTGCATCAACGGCATGATCATGCAGTCGGCCGCCCTGCTCAACGAGACGCCGAAGCCGGACGAGACCGCGATCCGGCAGGCGCTCGCCCAGAATCTCTGCCGATGCGGCACCCATCAGCGGATCGTGCGCGCCGTCCAGCGCGCGGCCGGCACGCTCTGACGGAGGTTGTTGCCATGACCGCACCCGCCCTCTCCCGCCGTAGCCTGCTCCTCCAGGGCGGCGCCCTCGTGGTCGGCTTCTCGCTGTCCGGCCGCAGCGCCAGCGCCCAGACCGTCGCGCCGGTCGCCACCAACGGCTTCGCGAAGTCCGTCGCCCCGGACCACGTCGACAGTTTCCTGGCGCTCGGCGCCGACGGTCGCGTCACGATCTTCTCCGGAAAGGTCGATCTCGGCACCGGTGTCGAGACCGCCCTGACCCAGATCGCGGCCGAGGAACTAGACCTGCCGCTCGACCGCGTGATCATCGTCCAGGGCGATACGGCGTTGACGCCGGATCAGGGACCGACCTACGGCAGCCTCTCGATCCAGAAGGGCGGCGTCGAGATCCGGCAGGCGGCGGCGACGGCGCGCGCGCGCCTCGTGCAGATGGCCAGCGAGCGCCTCGGCGTACCTGCCGACGCGCTGGTGAGCGAGAACGGCACCGTCCGCCCGAAAGCTGGTGGCCAGGGCCTCTCCTACGCCGACCTCGTGAAGGATGGGCGCCTCGACCTCAAGGTCGATCCGGCAGTCAAGACGAAGGACCCGGCGCGCTTCGCCCTCGTCGGCAAATCAGTGGCGCGGGTCGACATCCCCGGGAAGATGACCGGGCACTTCACCTACATGCAGGATTACCGCGTGCCCGGCATGGTGCATGCCCGGGTGGTCCGTCCCCCGACCATCGGGGCGGATCTGCAGAGCGTGGACGAGGCCTCGGTCGCGGACATCCCGGGACTGATCAAGGTCGTGCGCCAGGGCAACTTCCTGGCCGTCGTCACCGAGAAGGAGTGGGCGGCCGTGAAGGCCGCCAAGCAGCTGAAGGCGACGTGGTCGAAATGGGAGGGCCTGCCCGAGCAGGACAAACTCTGGCAGCACGTGCGCGCCACGAAGGTCACCAAGGACGACGTCACGAGCAGCACGGGCGATGCCGAGGTGGCGCTCGGCCGCGCGGCCCGGAGGCTCGAAGCCACCTACGACTTCGCCATCCACACCCACGGCTCGATCGGGCCGTCCTGCGCCATCGCGGAGCTGAAGGACGGGTTCCTGACCTGCTGGACGGCCTCGCAGATGACGCACGCCCTGCGCAAGCAGCTCGCGGCCATGACCGGCCTCGCGCCGGAGGCGGTGCGGTGCGTCTACGTAGAGGGCTCAGGCTGCTACGGCCGCAACGGCCACGAGGATGCGGCGGGCGATGCGGCCCTCCTCGCCCGCGCAACAGGCCGGCCGGTGCGGGTCCAGTGGTCGCGCGCCGACGAGCATGGCTGGGATCCGAAAGGACCGCCGACCCTGATCGACCTGAAGGCCGGCCTTGATCCGCAGGGCAACGTCATCGCCTGGTCCTCCCAGTTCTATATTCCGGAGGGGGCAGCAGGCAACGTGCCGCTGGTGGCAGCGTCACTGGCCGACCTGCCGCACGAGACCACGATGGCGCCCGGCAACATCATCGGCAACTCGGCCCTGCCCTACGCCTTCCCGAACGTGCACACGGTCTGTCATCGTCTGGCCTCGACGCCGTTCCGGCCCTCCTGGATCCGCACACCCGGACGGATGCAGAACACCTACGCCAACGAGGCTTTCCTCGACGAATGCGCGGCGGCGGCCGGCGCCGACCCGCTGGAATACCGCCTGCGCGCGCTCAAGGATCCGCGCGGCATCGAAGTGCTGAAGCGGGTTGCCGATCTCGCCAAGTGGCAGGCGCGCCCCTCGCCGGTGAAGGACGTCGCGGGCGACGTGCTGCGCGGGCGTGGCCTCTCCTACGTGAAGTACGAGCTCAACCGCACCTACGTGGCCGGCGTGGCCGAGGTCGAGGTCAATCGCAGCACCGGGCAGGTGCGGGTGCCGCGCTTCTTCGTGGTTCAGGACTGCGGTCAGATCATCAACCCCGATGGCGTGCGCAACCAGCTCGACGGCAACGTCATCCAGACCATCAGCCGGGTGCTGCTGGAGGAGGTCACCTTTGATCGCGGCGCCGTGACGAGTCTCGACTGGTCGAGCTACCCGATCCTCACCTTCCCGGACGTGCCCGAGGTGGTGATCGACCTGATAGACCGGCCGACCGAGAAGCCGTGGGGCGCCGGCGAGCCGTCCGCCGCCATCGTGCCGGCGGCGGTCTCGAACGCGATCTTCGACGCGACCGGCGTGCGCGTGCGGTCCGTGCCGTTCACCCCGGCCAAGGTTAAGGCCGCCCTGCAGGGGGCCTGAACCGCCAACGATCAGGGTCGTCGCGCTGGTCGCGCGGCGCGGGCCCTGATCGTTGGTTTGCCGGTCGCGCCGCAGATATTGGGCGGTGCGCCGGCCGCCGGGATCGATACGGCTTGGTCGACGCGGCCGGCATGGGCGTGCCCCCGCCGAGGTCCGATCCGGCATCCACTGACCACGCCACGGCGGCGCTCGAGCATCTGCTGCTCCGCGTTCGTTCCGCAGCCGTTGTGTGCCGGTGACGGACCGGCCCTATCACGGCCGGGATTTGGAAGATCCGAGGACATTGACCCATAGCACAATGGTCGGCCCGTCCGGGTTGGGATTGCTGAAGCGATGCGGCCGTCTGCTCTCGAACCGGAAGCTGTCTCCTTCCATCAGGTGAAGCGTTCGCGCCTCGACGACGAGAGTGAGGCGGCCCTCTAGGACGAGGCCGGCCTCCTCGCCTTGATGGCTGAACAACTCGTTGCCCGTGCTGGCGCTGGGTTTCAGGACCATATGGAACAGGCTCAGGCCCTGCGTTCCGCCGGGCGGCGTCAGCAACTGCTTGGTAATGCCGGCCCGCCAGAGCTGCAGTTCAGGCCGGTCCTTCCGGAACACCACGATCGGATCCGGATCGGGCTCGTCCAGGGTGGCTTCGAAGAGCCCCCCGATCCCGATCTGCAGGGTGTCCGCGAGAAGCGCCAGCACACGGAGGGACGGTGAGGACAAGCCCCGCTCGACCTGACTGATAAAGCCGATCGATAACCCGGTGCTGGACGCCACCGCTTCCAGCGAGAGTCCGCGTGCTCGTCGAAGGTTGCGCAGGCGTTGCCCCACGGCCCTGTCCACGGGTTCTGGGCCCGTCGACCCATCACGGGAAATGCTCACCACCACACCAGCCTGCCTCTCGTCGTCCCCTTCATGCACGTGAAAACGTCTTGCGTCGATGACGAAAACATGCGGTATTCTTCACTAATGTGAAATCGGGCGCGGCCTTCGCCGTACATCCGGGCCACATGCGGGAGCGGCATGATGAGAAGACGGTTGGCAAGACTGTGTCTGGCGTCGACGCTGCTCTTCGGGCTGCTGGGTCAGGGGGGTGGTGCCCAGCCACTCAAGGTCGGCGCGACGCCCACCGGCCTGCCCTTCACGTTCCTCGACACCAAGACCAACACCATCCAGGGCGTCATGGTCGACCTCGTCAACGCAGTCGGTAAAGAGGCGGGCTTCACGGTGGCGGTGGAGCCGCTGCAGTTCTCGACGCTGATCCCGGCGCTCACCGCCTCGAAGATCGACATCATCTCGGCGGCGATGTTTATCACACCTCAGCGCAAGGAGGTCGTAGCCTTCTCGGCGCCGGTCTACAGCTATGGCGAGGGCTTGATCGTCCCGAAGAGCGACACCAAGGACTACATCTCCTTCACCGACTTGAAGGGCGAGACCGTCGGGGCCCAGGTCGGCACCGCCTTCGTCGAGCCGCTGAAGAAGTCGGGCCTCTTCGGCGAGGTGAAGATCTACGACACGATCCCCGACATCATCCGTGACGTCAATTCAGGCCGGTTGAAGGCCGGCTTCGCCGACGCGCCGATCCTGGCCTACTACGTCAAGCAGGGCGTGTTCCCGGGCGTGCGCCTGGTCGAGACCTTCAAGCCGACCGTCGTCGCCTCGGTGGGTCTCAGCGTGCGCAAGACCGACTCCGCGCTCCTCGCCAAGATCGACGCGGCGCTCGCCAAGCTCAAGGCCGATGGGACGCTCCAGGCGATCCTCACGAAGTGGGGCCTGCCGCCCTCCGCCGACCGGTCCTGAGCCTCATGCGCGAGTTCCTGGTCGACGCGCAGGAGTATCTGCCGATCCTGCTCCAGGGCGTGCAGCTCACAGTTCTGATCACCCTCGCCTCGCTGGTCGTGTCGACGCTCCTGGGCCTCGTCTGGGCGATGCTGCGGGTCTCCGGGATTGCAATCCTCGCAGGCTTCAGCGCGGTCATGATCAACATTCTGCGCGGTATCCCGATCATCGTGCAACTGTTCTACCTCTACTTCGTGATGCCCGATTTCGGCCTGTCGCTGACAGCCGTTCAGGCGGCGATCATCGGGCTCGGCATCGCCTACTCGGCCTACCAGGCCGAGAATTTCCGCGCCGGCATCGAGGCGGTGGATCGCGGGCAGGTCGAGGCGGCGCTGTCGATCGGCATGGGCTGGGGGATGACCATGCGGCGGGTGATCCTGCCGCAGGCGATCCGGATCGCGCTGCCGCCCTACGGCAACATCATGATCATGATGCTCAAGGACTCGTCCCAGGCCTCGACCATCACGGTCGCGGAACTCGCCCTCCAGGGCAAGCTCATTGCGTCGTCGACCTTCAAGAATACCAGCGTCTACACGATGGTGGCGCTGATGTACCTCGCACTCAGCCTGCCACTGATCCTGCTGGTTCGGCATTTCGAGGCGAAGGGTCGGCGCCGATGATCGTCCTGCAGGATGTTCGGAAGCATTACGGCGCCCTGGAGGTGATCAAGGGCGTCTCGGCCGAAGTCGCAAAGGGCGAAGTGGTGTGCATCATCGGACCGTCGGGCTCCGGCAAGTCGACCCTGCTCCGATGCATCAACGGGCTCGAGGCCTATGACGGCGGCGAGATCCACGTCGGCGATCAGAGGGTCGACCGGGATGCGCGGAGTATCAAGGCGATCCGTACTCAGGTTTCCATGGTGTTCCAGCGCTTCAACCTGTTCGCCAACCGCACCGCCCTGGAGAACGTCGTCGAGGGGCCGATCTACGTGAAGGGCGAGTCCCGTCCGGAGGCCGAGGAGCGGGCCGCCGCGCTGCTCGCCCGGGTCGGCCTTTCGGGCAAGGAGTACGCCCGGCCGGACCAGCTCTCCGGCGGTCAGCAGCAGCGGGTCGCCATAGCGCGGGCGCTCGCCATGCGGCCGGAGGCGATCCTGTTCGACGAGCCGACCTCGGCTCTCGACCCTGAACTCGTCGGCGACGTGCTGCGGGTGATGCGGGGGCTCGCCGACGAGGGGATGACGATGATCGTCGTGACCCACGAGATCGGCTTCGCCCGGGAGGTGGCCGACAGGGTGCTCTTCCTCGATGGCGGCCGCCTCGTCGAGCAGGGGCCTGCGGCCGAGGTCCTCAACCGCCCGCAGAACCCCCGCACCCAGGACTTCCTGCAGCGCGTGCTGCATCCCCTGTAGGAGAGGCTGTGGCTGAACCCTTTCCGCTCGCCCCATCGCTCTGGGCCACCACGGCGGCCCCGGCGCCAGAAACGCCGCCGCTCGCCGAATCCGGGCAGGCCGACGTGGTCATTGTCGGCGGCGGCTTCTGTGGCCTGTCCACGGCGCTGCATCTCGCCGAGAGGGGCATCCGCCCAGTCGTGCTGGAGGCGCGCGAGGTCGGCTTCGGTGGCTCCGGGCGCAACGGCGGGCAGGTCATCCCGGGGCTTAAATATGATCCTGCCGACCTCGTCGCCCGCTTCGGGCACGAGCGCGGCGAACGGCTCGCCCGGTTCGCTGGTGGCACCGCCGATACGGTCTTCGATCTCATCGCCCGGCACGAGATGGACGTGCCGCACCGGCGCGAGGGCTGGATCCAGGGCGCCCACACTGAGGCCGGTCTAGAGGAGGTCGCGCGGCGGGCACACCAATGGGCCGACCTCGGCGCCCCGGCGCGCGTTCTCGACAAGGCCGAGACCGACCGGCTGCTCGGCACGGAACGCTATCTCGGCGGCTGGTTCGACGGCCGAGGCGGCGCGGTCCAGCCGCTGAGCTATGCCCGCGGCCTCGCCCGAGCCGCCCTCAAGGCCGGGGCCGCAATTTACGGCGGATCACCTGTGACCGCCCTCGATCGCACGGGATCGGGCTGGATCGTCACCACCGCGCAGGGCGCCCGCCTCACCACCGAGCGCGTCGTCCTCTGTACCAACGGCTACACCGGCGGGCTCTGGCCCGGCCTCGCCCAAACGGTGATCGCGGCAAACTCCTTCCAGGTCGCCACGGTGCCGCTCTCCGACAACCTTCGCCGCTCGATCCTGCGCGAGGGGCAGGTCTCCTCGGACACGCGCAAGCTGCTGCTCTACTTCCGCCTCGACCACACCGGTCGGCTGCTGATGGGCGGCCGCGGCCCATTCCGGGAGCCGCACGGCCCGCAGGACTGGGCGCATCTGGAACGGATCGTCACCAAGCTCTTTCCGCAGCTCGACGGCGTTGCCTTCGACCACCGCTGGTGCGGCCGCGTGGCGATCACCCGGGATTACCTGCCGCATCTTCACGATGCGGCGCCCGGCCTGCTCATCGACATCGGCTGCCAGGGCCGGGGCGTGGGCCTTCAATCGGCGATGGGTCGGGTGATCGCTGAGTACCTCGCGACTGGCGATGCCGACAGCCTCCCCCTATCACCGACGCCCATCGCGCCGCTGCCATTCCATGCGCTGCACCGCCTGTACGTTTCCGCGATCATCGCTTGGTATCGTTTGAGCGATGGCGGGATTCGCTGAGGGATCGCTCTGTCTCGAGATCGCTTCTGGCATGGATGCCAGGGGCGCCGTTGCCGGACCGCCGCCGAACTCATTTTGACGGTGAGAATGGACGCACAGCAGACGACTGAAGTTGGCCGAGGCTGTGTGAAAACGCGCTCCCCGCGCGGCTCGTGGTGAGCGCGACGACAAACCTCACGAGCGGACTATGATGACGGCGCCCCGCCTTTTGTCCCAAACCGAGTTCTCAGCCTGCTTCACCGCTCCGATGCGGAACGTGACCGCAACCGCTGAAGCAGTCGTCGATGTCTGGTCGTACGCCGAATCGATCGCCCTGCCGCTGGGACGTATCACGGAGCTTCTCGACGTCACCGACGTCTATCGCGATGCAGACGAGCGGTTCGATCAAGTGCTGATCGGTACGAACGTCCACAACCTCATACTTGTCATCATCGTGGATATCTCGCGCTGCATCGTGCACGGGCATTATTGTCTTGATTTGGCAAACGCGTACGGCATGGCTCGAACCTGAAGGCTGAGCATTGGCTGAGTTCAGCATATTGCACAGCCAGCAGGCCTGCCGCTCCGGACCGACGCCAGCCGTTCCGGAAGCCAACTATGCTTCCCCGAAGCTGTCACTTATGGGCCATCCGGCTGCTTCGGCTGAGGGTGCGAAGCAAACGTCACCTCAGAATCGGGATGCAGACGTTGCAAGCGCGCCAGAACGGTCCAGTGCAGATGCTTCTAAATTGGAACTCGAGCGCCGCGCAGGACGGAGTTCCGCCTCCTACGGAAGGCCATTCGCACCGTGTGCCCGGTAGCCGGGGCGCGCAATGAGGCGCTCGTGATAGGCCGTGATGGCAGGATAACCCGGACGGTCCATCGGCGTCATTCGCCAGCGGTTCACCGATAGGCCGAGGACGACGTCGGCGAGCGTGAAAGTCGCTCCAGTCGCATAAGCCCCTGTAAAGGTGAGGCGTCGATCCAGGATGCCCATCGTCCTGTTCCAAGCATTAACGCTGGCTGTGATCACGTCGGGGTCGGAGTACGCCGGGTCACGGCGGACAAGGCCGAGAAAGGCAACACGCCAGGACGCATTCAACTCCGTCGCCTGCCAGTCCATCCATTGCTCAACGAGAGCGCGTTTACGCGGATCGGCAGGGAGGAGATCGGTCCGGGCAGCCACTGTAGCAACGTAGCGGCAGATCGTATTCGACTCCCACAACACGCCTGTCTCATCCGCGATCACAGGGACGAGGCCGTTCGGGTTCAAAGCTAGAAATTCAAGCGTGTCGGTTGGTTCGAAGCCGCTGCCGTAATCCTGCCGATCATAGTCCAACTGGATCTCGGCGCAGGTCCAGAGGACCTTCCGTACGTTGATCGAACTGGCCTTGCCGAGAATGCGGATCATGGAAGGGTTTGAGCCACTTCTGAAATAATGGCGACACGCCCATGAAGGGCATGGTCGGAGCTTTCATCCGTGGGGTTAAACCAGACCTTTCGCGGGTGCTCAAAGCGTATCTGGCGGAATTCCGATGGGGGTCGTAAGCGGCCGCAGCAGCTTTGTCCGCGTCGATGCATGCGTTGTCCCAAAGCGGACGGACCGAAATCCACCCCAACTCGGCCGGTCAGAGGCGGCGGTCGATGCGGCTGGGATTGGCCGTAAGCAGAATAAATGCTTTGAAGTGAACCGTCCGCCAAACCAGCCGGATTTATCTACAGTCGATTGTCGCGCTCGTCAGACTTTGGCCGCATTAAGATGAATACATATGATATATGCTCTCTTACGATCATGCTTGAGAATTGTATATTAACGTTGACAGCCATGTTTTCAAAGGTTATTACGAGAAATTTTTCAAATATAGGTCAATATTGTGGATTTCTTGAAATTATTAAATCAAATAAATAGATTATCATTGAAGGCTATGTCTCTTA
Organism: Methylobacterium sp. E-065; assembly: GCF_022829605.1. Taxonomy (GTDB): domain Bacteria; phylum Pseudomonadota; class Alphaproteobacteria; order Rhizobiales; family Beijerinckiaceae; genus Methylobacterium. The sequence continues at coordinate 57,603 of NZ_JAKSYD010000026.1, forward strand.
ACGATCAGAAATCGAGGACAGAAACGTGTCGCAATCTTATAAAAACTCATATTCCAGGAGTTGTAGTAAAAAATATATTGTACAGCGAAAACATCTGAGATACTCGAAGACAATAAACTATTAAACATTCATCTCGGTGGGTTGGTCTGTCTACGCAACTTTCCGTTGCCCTTTTTGAAAATGAGGCAACCTAAAACCGGCAAAACGAGGTCGATCCCCCTTCACAGCGCCGTGAATATGGCTAAGGTTAGATCAGGACGCGGCCACTTATGGGCCTGGTCTGTAGAGGGTGAGTTGATGCCAGGGCGTTTCTTGAAGTCAGCGGGCGCAGCTGGCGCGATCATCGCACTAGGACTGGCTTCGACGCCTTCTCAGGCGCAAAGCGCGGGCGCCTTATTTGGCGGCTTAGCTGGAGGTGTCCTCGGCGGCGTCATCGCCGGCTCGATTGCCGCGCAGGCGGCGCGCGAGCGCCCCGTCGTCGTTTATGCTGCGCCGCGCCGTACCGTCCGTGTCATTCATGAAGTGCGTCGCGTGCCGGCTCCTCGGCGGAAGGTTGTTCGTGCGAACCGTCAGCCCATGCAGCCCGCTGCCGGCCCGACGGGGACGCAGGTCGTGAACGCATCCGCCGATCCCTTCGCCTCGCCGCGGGGCAATGCCACGACCTCGGTCAATCAAACGCGTTGAGAACAGCTTCCAAGACGCACGCCGGATCGACGCGCATGTCTCGCATAAAGGTTGCCATCGCTGTTCTGGCAGTCGCCAGCGGCGTGGCTCACCCCGCCGCGGCCTCGCCCGCGCCACCGAAGCTCACGGTCGACAAAAGCTTCGGCAAGGTCGCGGGCTGGTCCATCGGCTACAGCGAGAGCCTCGGCGGCTGCCTTGCTGCGGCGAGTTACGGCGATGGGACGACGCTGTGGTTCGGCTTCAACGGCGCCCGCGGCGCGTCGTACTTGGCCCTCACCAACGCCAAGTGGCGCTCGCTGGAGGTCGGCGGACAATACGAGCTGCAGATGATTGCGGGCCGCCAGAAGTGGCAGGGGACATTCACAGGGGTCGAGCGCGGGGACGCGCGCGGGCTATACCAGTCGGGGCTGAAGGAACGCTTCGTCGCTGACCTTTCAGCGTCCGGCAGCATCAACGTAATTTTCCAGGGGCGGCAGATCGCCGTCCTCTCCCTAGTCGGATCCACAGAGGCTTTTGACGCCGTCATCGGCTGCCAGAAGGACGTGACGACGGCGGCCGCAAAGGCAGAGCCCGCGCCTGATGACCCGCGCAAGCGCGAAGCCGGCATGACCAGCACCGGAACCGGTTTCTACGTGTCGGAACGCGGGCATCTGTTGACCAACAATCATGTCGTCGAGTCGTGCACGGATATTTCTGTCCAGCAGCCAGGCCATACCGCCCTGCGGGCCCGTCTCGTGGCCCGGGACGCCGCAAATGACCTAGCGGTGCTGACCACCGATTTTCCCCAGAAAGCGGTACCGCCGCTCTCGATCCGGGCGCGGCTCGGCGAGAACGTCTATGTCTACGGCTATCCCCAGAGCAATGTCCTGGCTTCGACCGGAAATTTCACCATCGGCAGTGTGACGGCAACGGCGGGTTCGGGCGACGACACCCGCAAGATCCAGATCTCGGCGCCGGTCCAGCAGGGCAATAGCGGCGGCCCCGCCCTTGATCAGTTCGGCAACGTGATCGGGGTGGTGCAATCCAAGCAGGTCGCGTTCGCCTCCGGCGACGTGCCGCAGAACGTCAACTTCGCCATCAAGTCGACGATCGTCCTCAACTTCCTTGAGGCGAACGGCGTCGAGGCGCCGATCAACGTGCGCACGACGGACCCGATGGACGGCGCAGCCATCGCCGAGAAGGCTCGCGACTTCACGGTTCAGATCACCTGTCGTTGAGGCTGGATCGGTCGGAACAGGGCTCCAATCCGGCAGCCGACCACTTTGGCGGCATCGCGCCGCGATCGGGATCCCCGGTCCGCATGTGGCTGCCCTGCCACGGCCTGCAACAATCACCTTGTGTTTTCGCACACAATCTCAACGGGCACTGTTAATCACTTCAGATTGTAGGCGCGTTAACCTGCGGACGTGTAAGTGGAACGTGGCAATCGTTTTCGAGAGACACTCTGGTGCTGACCGTGAGAAGTTCTAGCGAAAACAGGCTGAGCTCCGCGGTAGGTATTGGGCTCCTTGTGCTGGCCGGTTTTATCGTCTGTGACGCGTCCTCTGCGCACGACGATGATCCGGGCGGTGGGGCTGTTCAGTCTTGCGACCGTCTCGCGAGCGCTCCGTGGGATCCGGATGCCCCCGATGCGCAGCGGACCGTCAATTTCCGGGATCTACGCGCCGGCGCGGCCGTAACGGCATGCCGGGCTGCGGTGGCCGAGGCCCCGCGGCTGCGGCGGCTGTATTTCCAGCTCGGCCGCGCCTACGACCGACAGGGCGCGAACCACGATGCCTTCGAGGCCTATCGGCGCGCGTCCGAACTGGGCAGCGGCGCGGCCAAGGTCAATATCGGCATTCTCTACCAGCAGGGGCGCAGGTTCGAGAAGAGCGACGCCAAGGCGCGCGCTTGGTTCCGCGACGCGGCCGAGACGGGCATTCCGGAAGGGATGTACTGCTACGCGGTCGCCCTCGACAACGGGATTGGCGGTTCTCCCGACGCCGCGGCGGCCAGGGCCTGGTACGTGAAGGCCGCCGAGCGCGGCACCGCGAAGGCGCGCGACGCGCTCGTGCGCCTCGAACTCGACGGCACCGGCACGGGGGTGCGCTGTGATTAGTCGGCGGCCGCGGGTGGCGCGCGCGGTGTGGCCATGACCAGCGCCACGCGCTTCGTCGCCAGCCGGACGCTGGCCGGATTGGATACCGTCCGCGCCGATGACCGGCCGGTCATCGAGGCGTATGACCGGCTGCGGCGTGTCCTGCACGAGCACGGCGGTGACGCCGTTGCCGGACTCTTCGCCGAGCCGGTCATCTCGCGCAGCAACGGGACGGCCCTGGCGCGCGTCGACTGGTACACGAATCTCGACGGCCGGATCCGGCCGCTGGCCGACCTCGAACCGGACAGCGCGGCCCAGCTCAGGCACCGTCTCGGCGCCGCACTGGCGGCGCTGGAGCCGGTGCTGCGGGACCGCGAGGCGGGCGCGTTCGCGGCGGCGTGCCTCAATCTCGTGGGACCTTCCGCCGTGCTGGCGGTTGGTGACGCCCCGCTCCTCGTCGACTGGGGACTGCTCCCTCAGGGATTGGCCGCGAACGAGCGCGGACGCGTGCGCCATTACGCATCGACGCTCGGCGCGATCGCCCCAAGTCACTTCCCCTATCCGCCTGTCGGCCGTGAGGACTGGGCCGCCCGCTTCGAGCCGGCCGCTGCGGCCAGCCCGGAGGCGTCGCCCGGACCGCGGCTCGGTGCCCCCGAACGGCGGATTGGGCGCGGCACCATTGCGCCGGTCGCCGCCGCCGGGATCGCGGCGGCCCTGGTCGCGCTCTCCTACGTGCCGGGCGTGCTGGTCTTCCCGCCCCTGCCCCAGGCCGTCTCGGCCGAGTCCAGGGCTCTCCAGACGGCTTGGCTCGACGGTCTTCGCCGCCGGCGCGACGTCCTCGCCGCAGCGGAGAGCTTCGCCTGCCCCCGTCTCCGGACGGAACTTCCCGGACTCGTTCCGCAGAGCCCGGCGGGCGTGCGCCTGCCAGCGGATCCCGCCGCGCCGCCCGCGGCGCGCGCCGCCGTCGCGCCATCCGGACCGGCGGCGGATTCCGATCGACCCAGCGCGCCGGCCACGGACGGGCTCGTCGACCGCTTGGAGCGCAGCACGGTCCTGGTCCTGGCCGGCGACGCCACCGGTTCGGGATTTTTCGTCACGGACGATCTCGTCGTCACCAATCGCCACGTCGTGGAGGGGGCCTCGACGCTGATGATCGCCGGGCGGCACGCCGGCGTCGTTCCGGCGACCCTGGTGCAGGTCGGCGCACCTGGCGCTCTGACCGATTTCGCCCTGCTGCGGGTCCCGCCACGCTCGGGAGGGCGGCCCCTCGCGCTCGCGAAGCCGGGCCGCCCGCTGACGCCGGTGGTCGCGGCCGGGTTCCCCGGCCTCTATCTCGGTACCGACCCGACCTTCGCGCGCCTCCGGGACGGCGACGCCGCGGCGAGCCGTGACTTGGTCCCGGTGGTCCAGACCGGCGTGGTCAACCACCTGCAGCGCTACGACGAGGCCGCCGTGACGCTGGTGCTGCACGGGGCCGAGATCGCGCCGGGCAACAGCGGCGGCCCGCTCGTCGACTATTGCAGCCGCGTCGTCGGCGTGAACGCCTTCGGCCGCACGGACGATCGCATGCCGGTCACCGCGCGCTACGCTCTCGGCGCGGACGGTCTCGCGGCGTTCCTGGCAGGCGCCGGCGTGGCCGCGGCTGTCGACGACCGGCCCTGCGATCTCCAGGCGACGCCCCGCCCCGCGGCGACCGCGGCAGCGGAGCCGGCCGAGGCTGCCGCGACGCCGCCCGCCCAGGCACCGGCCGCACCGTCCGGCCAAACGGCCCCGCGGCCGGACGCGCGGACCGCCCCACGGCCGGGGCGTGACGCCCGGCCGCCGGCACGCTGAGGGGTCGTCATCATGTCCGCGACCACGAAGCTCACCGAGACGCCGCGCCTCGGCCTCGACCCGGTCAATCCGAAGCTCGCGCAGCAATACGAGCAGCTCGTCGACCTGCTGGCGCGTCGTCTCAGCCCGGCGCACGGGCACCTGTTCGCCGAACCGGCCCCCGTCGCGGTCGCCGGAACCGGTCGTGCCGGCTTCGCGTGGTTCGCCGCAGTCGACGGCGATGCGCAGCCCGTGACCGCGCTCGATCCCGCCGCCGCCACGACCCTGCGCGAGACCGCGGCCCGTCTGGTCGCTGAGATCACCGTCTTCGCGGACGGAGTGGAGCGCGAGGGCGAGGCCTCGCGTGACCTCGCCCGTCTGCTGCGCGACGCGCTCGTTGTTCCGGACGCCGACCACCTGTGGTCGGTCGACGGCCAGCCAGTCTTAGTGGCCTGGGGCTACCGGCGCGCGGGCTCGGACAGCCCGGCCGTCGCGCGCGGCGCCGCGATCACGGCGAGCGCCGCGGCGGTGGAAGCGCCGGCCGATCCCTGGTCGCCGCCGCCAGCGTCGCCTCCCGACATGGCCGGAGCGGCCGCGCCGCGGCCCGGCGTTCAGATCGTATCCGTGCGGCGGCCATGGCTTGCGCCGATCCTCTGGCTCGGCTTCGTCCTCCTTTGCGGCGTCCTGGCGGACCGGCTCCTGCGCGCCTGCGCCGTCGGCAGCGGCGACTGGCCCGCCTTGATACGCGCGGCACTGCCCGATCATTGCCCCGCGCCGTCGGTGGCCCTCGATCCCGACGGCAGCGCGATCCTCGCGACAATTCAGACCACGGACGACGCCGTGCGGGCCGCCGAACTGGCCCTCACGCGCCGGGCGCTGACCTGTGACGCGAGCTGTCCGGTGCCGCCGCGGCGGGCCGCGCTTGAGGCCCCGCAGGTGATCCCGCCCGACCTCGCGCGGCGTCTTACCGGCATCGAGCGCGGGCAGGGTCTCGAACTGACGCTCGCGTGGGAGGGCGCGTCCGATCTCGACCTCCAGGTCGTCTGTCCGGACCGCACGCGGATCAGCTTCGAGCATCGGGCCTCCTGCGGCGCCCGCCTCGTGGCCGACCAGAACGAGAAGGGCGGGAGCAGCGCCAGCCGACCGGTGGAGCACGTGATCTGGGACGACGCCCCCGCCCCCGAGGGTCGCTACGGTATCGAGGTCGGGCTCTTCGCGCGTCACGGTGAGGCGAGGCCGGAGATCCCATTCCAGGTCATCCTGTCGCGCCACGGGGAGATCGTCGAGCAGCGTGCCGGCCGGATCTCGACGGAGCGGGTCGCGCAGGCCGTGCTGTCCTTCGACCTGCCGATCGCGGCAACGCCTCCGAGCAGCCCCCAGGCCCCGACCGGGAACGCGGCTGTGCCCTGACCGACCCGACGCCCAGAGCCGTTCCCGACCCGCCGCCACGCGCCTCAAGAGATCCATCTTCCGCGATGTTCGTCGATCCCGTCTCCTTCGGCCCCACGATCCGGCTGGTCCCGCACAGCGGCGTTCAGTTCGTGGAATACGCCTTCCACATCGACACGGTCGGGCGCCTGTCCCGCCGCTTCGTCGAGCGCGCGGTCACGGGCACGCCCCAGGGGGACGGGCGGCGAACCTACCGCCTGCTCCCGACTTGGAACGAGGACGACCCGGGCGCCGACGCGGTCGAGACCGCCCGCGGTGACGACCGGGAATACGCGGTCGGCGAGCGCGGCGCCCTTGAGGTCTTCCTGGAGAAATGGACCCCGGTGCCGATGCTGCGGGTCAAGGCCGGCGTCGAGGGTGGCGAGGAACTCGACCTCGGACCGACCAACTGGGCGCGCGTGCGGATCGTCGAGGTTGCCGACCGGGCGCTGGACAGCCCGATCAGCCACCGTGTGATCTTCGCCTTCGACACCGAGCTGCTCGAGCGGCGCCCGAACCGGCCCTACACGGCGCCCTGCCTGGAGGACGCCGCCAACGAGCACGAGTTCCGCTTCGCTCATCGCTTCCGCGACATCGGCTGGTTCCTGGGCGCGGCCGGGGAGGACGAGGAGACCCGCCGGCTGGCCGGTTTCCAGGAATGGGTCCCCGCCTGGCTGCTGGAGCAGTTCCGCGAGTTCAAGGCGGTGCAGCGGCCCGATCGCCCCCTGCGCGATACGGACTTCCCGAACGCGCTCGAGCACTATGCCCGCTATCTGGTCTTCCTCGAGTACCTGCAGATGGCGGTCCGGCCCCGGACTCTGCGGCTGACCGATACGGTGACGGCAGAGCCGGCGATCCGGCCGGTCACGGTCGACCTGATCCTCGATATCGGCAACAGCCGCACCTGCGGGATCCTGATCGAGTCCCACCCGAACGAGGACCGGGTCGACCTTAACAACTCGTTTGTGCTGCAACTGCGCGACCTGTCCGAGCCCGAGCAGGTCTACACCGAGCCCTTCGAGAGCCATGTTGAGCTGTCGCACGCCCGGTTCGGCCGCGATCATCTCTCGCGCCTGTCGGCGCGCCCGCGGGCGTTCTTCTGGCCGAGCCCCGTCCGGGTCGGGCCCGAGGCCAGCCGGTTCCGCGAGCTCGCCCAGGGAACCGAGGCGGTGGGCGGCCTGTCGAGCCCGAAGCGCTACCTGTGCGACGTGCGCCCGGTGAACCAGGAATGGCGCTTCCCCGACCGCGACTACGGCGCCGACGGGACGAGCCCGCTGATCGACCGCACGATCCGGCAATTCGTCAACAGCCGCGGCGACGTCATCGCGCAGCTCGATGCCGACCGGAAGCGCTACGGGATCCGGGTCCAGCCCGACGATCGCGTCGGCGCCTCGCGCCTGACCTTCTCGCGCTCGTCCTACTTCACCTTCATGGTCGCCGAGGTGGTCTGCCACGCTCTGTCGACCATCAACAATGCCGGGGTGCGCGAGCGCCGGCGCACGAAGGACGCCCCGCGCAAGCTGCGCCGTATCATCCTGACCCTGCCGCCCGCCATGCCGGTCCAGGAGCAGCGGCTGCTCCGGTCCCGCGCCGAGGGCGCGGTGAAGCTCATCTGGCAGCTCATGGGCTGGGCCGACAATCCGCCCCCCGGCCTGACCCAGCCCGAGGTCCACGTCGCGTGGGACGAGGCGAGCTGCGTCCAGTTCGTCTACCTGTACGGTGAGATCACCCAGAAGCTCGGCGGCGCCGTGGACGGCTTCCTGCGGCTCGTCGGCCGGCCTCGGCCGTTCGCGGAGCCCGACACCACACCCGGCCCGGAGATACGCCCGGAGCCGTCGGTGCGGATCGCCAGCATCGATGTCGGCGGTGGCACCACCGACCTGATGATCACCACCTACTACGCGGAGGGCAACCGGGCGATCAAACCGGTGCAGAACTTCCGCGAGGGGTTCCGAATCGCCGGCGACGACATCCTCAAGCGGGTGATCGAGCGCCTCGTCCTGCCCACGATCGAGGCGGCGCTGCGGTCGGCCGGGCATCCCGACCCGCACGCTCTGCTACTGGAGCGCTTCGGCGGCGACCGCGCCAACATGGCCGAGCAGGAGAAGTATCTGCGGCGGCAATTCGTGTCGCGGGTGCTGGAGCCGATCGGGCTGCGCATCCTCGGCGACGTCGAGGCGGGCGCCGAGATCACCGCGCGCCCCTTCGCCGAGTTCTTCCCCGAACGCGGCGGCCGGATCCTGCGCCGCGCCCTGCCGCAGCAGCGCCTGCTCGACTTCCTCGAGATCCCGGCCCGCGCCGCCGGTGCGGCGGACTTCACCCTGACCGACTGCGTCTTCGAGAGCCGGGCCGACGTGGTCGGCGCCTGCGTGGTCGCGACGCTCGACCTCGTCCTCGACAACCTGTGCGAGGCCGTGCACGCCCTCGACGTCGACGTGGTTCTGCTTTCGGGCCGTCCGTCGCGGCTCCAGGCCTTCGTCGACTGCCTCGTCGACAAGCTGGCGGTCTCGCCTGACCGGATCGTGCCGCTCCACCAGTATCAGGCCGGCACGTGGTACCCGTTCCGGGAGCGGGACAACCGCCGCATCGGCGATCCCAAGACCACCACCGCGGTCGGCGGCATGCTCTGCGCGCTCGCGGAGGGCCAGCTCACCAACTTCACCCTGTTCACCCGCCGCCTCGCGCTGCGCTCCACGGCGCGCTACATCGGCGAGCTGGAGCTGAGCGGCCAGCTCCGCGACGCGGGCTTGGTCTTCCGCGAGGTCGATCTCGATGCGCCGGCCTCGGCCCGGCGCACGGGACCGGCGATGAGCGCGAAACTCCGGTACTACGCGCCGATGCGTTTGGGGTACCGGCAATTGCCGGTGGAGCGCTGGATCGCGACGCCGCTGTACCGCTTGCGGATGCGCGCTGGCCAGGAAGCGACGCAGATGCGGCTGCCCCTTGAGATCACCCTGGAGCGCAGCGGCGACGGCCGGCCCGACGACGAGGGGCCGGATGCTCTGCTGCGCTCGGAATCGATGAAGGAAGAGTTCGAGATCACCGACGCCTACGACGCGGACGGTCTCGACGTCGGACGCAAGATCGAGCTCGTGCTCGATACCCTGGCCTCGGAGCAGGGATATTGGCTCGACACCGGCATCCTCGCCCTGGATTGAGATCACGCATGTCGACCGAACATCTGGCGCAGGATTGCAGGAATACGGGTCGGCTGGCCGAGGACGCCGAGCAGTGGCTCGGCGACGAGGCCAATGCCGGCGCGGTCGGACGCGAGCGTGCGGATCTCATCCGCTACGTCCGGAAGGCGGCCAACCGGGCCGAGCGGCTGGCCCGCGCGGCGGCCCGGCCGATGTGCGCGGGCGTGTTCGGGCCAAGCCAGGCGGGCAAATCCTACCTGGTCGAGGTCCTGGCGCGTCCGGTGGACGGCGCCCTGCGGGCTCGCTTCGACGGGCACGAGCCGGTGGACTTCCTGGCCGAGATCAACCCGATCGGCGAGAAGGAGGCTACGGGGCTGGTCACCCGCTTCACGGCCGGTACGGGAGCCCCGGCGGGGCAGACGCCGCCCGGTGCGCCGGTCCGCCTGCGGGTCCTCAGCGAGGTCGATCTCGTCAAGGTCCTGTGCAACTCCTTCCTGCACGACGGCGACGCCACAAAGGACACGCCGCCGGGCCCCGAAGCCATCGCCGCGCTGCTGGTGAGCCTGAAGGCGCAGGCCCGCCCCGGCACATCGCGCTTCGGCGACGTCGCGATCGACGACCTGCAGGATTACGTGCGCGATCAGGCCCGCGGCATGCGGCCTCTCGACGATCTCGCCCGCTATTGGGATGAGGCCCGCAGCTTGGCCGGGGACCTCGACCTCGACGGGCGCGCCCGCCTGTTCGCGCCGCTCTGGGGGGGGCACGCGGCCTTCACGGCCCTCTACCGCCAGCTCGCGGAGGCGCTGGAACGCCTCAACCATCCGGAGGAGATCTTCGCGCCGCTCGCCGCTCTGGTGCCCCGCGAGGGCAGCATCCTCGATGTGGCGACCCTTGCGGGCCTCGGGGCGGCCCGCTCGGACGATACCCTGACGGTGCACGCGGCGGGCGGCAGGACCGTAACGCTGGCGCGCGCCACCGTGGCGGCGATCACTGCGGAGCTGCGCATCGAGATCGCCGACACGCCCCGAGCCTTCCTGCAGGAGGCGGACCTGCTCGACTTCCCCGGCGCCCGCAGCCGGCAGAAGGTCGATCTCGCCCATTTCCTGACCGCGCACTCGGACGCACTGAAGGAGACCTTCCTGCGCGGCAAGGTCGCCTACCTGTTCGACCGCTACGTCGCCGAGCAGGAGCTGACCGCGATGATGCTGTGCGTCCGCCCCTCCAACCAGGAGGTTGTGACGCTGCCCGACCTCGTGGAGCGCTGGATCACGCTCACGCACGGATCGAGCCCGGAGGCGCGGGCGCAGCTGCCGAACCTGCTGTTCCTCGTGCTTACGTGGTTCGACAGCCACTTCGTCGACAAGGCCGGCGACGTCGGCCAGGACGCGGGACTGCGTTTCCGCAACCGAATCGAGGCCTCGCTGCTCGGTTTTTTCGGAAAGGCACATACGTGGCCGCGGCAATGGATTCCGGGCGCGCCGTTCCGCAACACCTACTGGTTCCGCAACCCGAACTACCCGGCGGAATCGGTCATCCGCTACGACGGGCGGCGCGAGGTGGCGTTCCTGCCGGAGAAGCAGGAGCGGATCGCCGAGCTGCGCGCCGGCTTCGCCGCCCTGCCGGAGGCGACTGCGCATTTTGCGGATCCGGGCCGCGCCTTCGATGAGGCCCTTCGCCTCAACGACGGCGGCGTAAGCTACCTCGTCGAGAACCTGTCGCGGGTCTGCCGGCCGGCGCTGAAGGCACAGCAGATCGCCTCCCGGCTGGAGGCCCTGCGCGCCGAGATGCGGGAGCGGCTCGCCCGCTTCCACGTCGCCCTCGACATCGAGACGCGGCTGGCCGAAAGACGCGAGGCGGCCGGCCACGTGTTCGACGCGCTCGATGCGGTCGTGGCGGCCGGCCAGCTCGGTTCGCTCCTGCGGGCGTTCATGGTGGATCCCGCGGCGCTCGCGCACGCCCTGCACGGGGCGGAGGGCGTGACCGCCGAGTCCGCGTCCCCCGTCACGGCAGCGCGCATTGCCCGCCCCGGGGCGATCCCGCGGCCAGGCGCGGCGCCGGCGCCCCGGGTCGAGGCGTCAAACCCTGGCACTGACCGGGAGCGCGCGATGGCGCGGGCCGTGGTGGCCGCCTGGATCGGGGCCTTGCGCCGCACGATCGAGACCGAGGACTTCGCGCGCCGCTTCGCTGTCCCGCTGTCCGCACTGGAGATCGTTGTGAGCGAGCTGATCATCCTGGCCCGCCGCGCCGACATCGAGGGTGGCATCGCTTCCGACCTGCGGGACTTGGCAACCGTCGAGCGCTCCGAGCAATCGACCGTCAAGCTCGCGCTGATCGCGGCGACCCGCCTCAACCGGCTGACCGGCGGCCTCGGGTTCACCCTCGTTCCGCCAGCCGGCGAGCGACCCTCGATCCAGGACGAGGCGGGAGATCGGGTCGCCTTCGCCCAGCGTCCGGTCAGCTATGACGCCCGCAGCATCGGGCAGGCCCCCGCAACCTTCGCGCACACCTTCGCCACCGACTGGTTCCACGGCTTCTACCGGGTCGTCGAAGACAACGCCAAGAGCGCGTCCGGCGTCACGATCGACCTCGCGCAGAACGCCCGGATCGGCGCGATCCTCGCCGGCCTCGAGGCGCGCGCCGCCTGACCGGCCCCAACTGCTCGCTCCGCCCCCGCCCCGCTTTGCCCAAGAAGCCTTCGCCATGACGATCCACATCACCGAGGACGAGGATGAGGCCGGCGGCTACGCCTTCATCGATCTCGGTCGCCCGCTGCGATCGCCGCTGCTCTCGTTCCGCCGCCAGGATACCGAGCCGCGGCATCTCGGGGCGGAGGGCTGGCAGCCGGAGGTCGCGTGGCTCGCGCCGCTCGCGGTGACGGAGCGGGACGGGCGGGCCGTCGCGCGCTTCGGACCCAGCGTCGTCGACCGCATTGAGGAGTTGATCCCGATCGAGATCGTCGCGCAGGACGGCACCTCTTTCGGTGTGGTCGCGTGGCCGTTCATACCGCCCGCGCCGTCCGGCGGGGGCATCCTCGCCGGCTTTCCGGCAGCGGTTCCGACGTTGACCCGGGACGGGACCGGTGGTCCGGCCGTCGCGACCGCCGAGGCCGTGCCGCTCCCGGAACAGGAGCCGGCGCAGGACGCCGCGCCCGCGACACCGCCGGCGCCCGAGCCGGCGGCGCGGAAGAGCCGGCTGCTCTGGCCGCTGGTCGCGCTGATGCTCCTCGCGCTGGCTGCGGGCGGCGCCTACCTGTTCCGTGATCGGCTGCCCGAGATCGTGGCCCGTCGCGAGGCGCCCGCTGAGGAGCCGAGCCCGCCGCCCGCCCCTCCCGAGCCGGATTCGCGCCTGTCGGCCGCCGAACTGCGGCAGCGCTACGCCCGTCTCGTCGACGAGCGCGCGCCGGCCGGCGCTTTCCTAGCGCTCGGCGAGACGGCGCTCGCCTCCCGGCAGGGGAGCGCGGCCTTCCGCGCGTTCGAGGAGGCCGATCCGGTCACAAGCGTGGATGCGGCCTGGCAGCTCGCGCGCTTCTACGACCCCGGCAACGCCGATGCGGCGTACCGCGAGGCCGCGCGGCCCGACATCGTGCGGGCCGCCTACTACTACGCCCTTTGGCGCAACCGCTCCCCCCGCCACACCGAGGCGCTCCGGACGCTGTGCGAGGGCAATACCACGGGTGACCGCCTCCGGACGATCTGTCGTCCCTGATGGCCCCGATGCCCCTCACGATGTCCGTCCGCCCGCGCGTTTCACCCTCTCCGGTACCGAGGATCCCCGATATGGCCCCGCCCGCCCGAACCGGACGTCGCTGGAGCTGCCTGGCCGCCGCGACCGCGCTCGGTCTCGCCGCCGCCACCGCCGTGCACGCGGCCGCGCCGGGCCTGACGGTCCAGGCCGCCGCCGCGCGCAGCAGTGCCGTAACCGGGCAGCGGATCGCGCTGCTGATCGTGCCGCAAGCCTCGTCCTCCGGCGGCCGGGCGGCGACGGCCAGCGCCGACGAGGAGGCCTATCGCAAGCGCCTGCGCGACATCGGCTTCGAGGTGTGGACGGTCGGGCCGGCCGACCGACCGCAGCTGGATCGCGGATTGCGCGAATCTGTCGGCCGCCTGCCGGAGGACGCCCAGGTGGCGGTCTTCGCCCTCGGGCCGACGATCGGCGGGGCCGACGACATCTATCTGATGCCACAGGACACCCCGTCTGATGCCGGACAGCGCCCGGGCCTGCTCGACAGTGAGGGCGTGCGGCTGAGCGACGTGCTGCGCCGCCTCGCCCGACGCCGGACCCGCGAACTCGTCGTCGTGATCGACGAGTGTCAATCCTCGGTGGGAGGTCGTTGCGACTTCGATGCCGCGGCGGGAAGTTCCGGGGCGAGCGTCATCGGCGCCGAACGCGGCGGCCGCCGCAATGCCTCGGGCGCGCCGCTCGCGGGCCGCGCCTCGCTGCGCGATCCCATGCTTGCCGCGATGGCGCAGGAGGGCGAGACCTTCCTGCAGTCGCACGAAACCCTGAAACGGGGCCTCGCCGGCAGCGATCTGGAGGCCCGGGCGAGCGGCGCGCTCACCACGTCGTTCGCCTTCATCCCGCAGGGGTTCTTCGCGGGCCTGCAAACCGCGTGTAACAAGATCGACCCGAATGCCGAGCCGGCCGCTTTGCGTGGGGCGAATCTTGATCCCGCGATCCGCGGCTGCGAGGCGATGACGGGGACCTATCCCTATGCCCGTGCCTTCGAGGACCGGCTCCAGGCGGGGCGGGAGCAGCGGGCCTATCAGCGGGCGGTCGCTTCCTGCGACGATCCCGCGGTCACTGCGAGCTACAGCGCGTCCTATCCGGCGGGGCGCTTCCGCGCCCTGGTCGACACCTTCGCGGTCGAATGCGGCCGCAACCGGGATCGCCAGGACGAGGCTCGACGCCAGCAGGCGGACGAAACCCGGCGTCAGGAGGAGGACAGGCGGAGACGGCAGGACGAGATGGATCGGCAATGGGCGGACGCCCGACGTCAGCGCGAGCAGGACGAGCAGCGTCGTGCGGAGGAGGAGCGGCGCCAGCGTGAGCTGCAGCAACGCACCACGGTCGGAAGCGCCTCCGGCTGGACGCTGAACTACTCGACCAACCTGCTCGAAGTCTCCCCGCTGGCCAACGACCAATTCGATCCGCAGAAGCAGACCTACACGACGATCTGGCGCTCGCGGCAGCACGGCGAGCAGGTGGTGATGTACGTACAGGTCAGCCCGAACGAGCGTTGCGGGAGCGCGCAACAGTTCATCACGGAGCAGATCCGGCCGAGACGGAGTCAGATCAGCCGCGCGCAGGAGGTCAATACGTCGCCGGTTCGCGCCGGGTTCGTGCTCGAAGGCCGCGGCACGGCTGTCTCTCAGGGCAGCTTCGATGACAGAAGCTTCTACGATTTCGCGACCATACGGCGCGACGACCGCAGCACGATCACGAATATCGGAGGACGTTTCCCAGCCGAGTTCAGCGACTTGTACCGTGCCGAACTACTCCGCATGATGAACTCGATGCAATTGCCCAGCCGAGACGTCTTCAACAATCGCTGTGGCTGAGCGCGATGAGCCCTCCAAGGAACCGGAAGCAGGACTGATCGATCATGCGCGCGCCGTTCCTCGCCTTCACCGTTTGTGCACAGGCGGGCCTGATCGCGGCGGTGGCGCTCGCCAACTCCTCCGCTCTGGCAGATGCCGCCCAGGACTGCCGGTCCGGGAGCCCGGAGATGCGCGTGACCGGATGCAGCCGGCTTCTGGCCGAGGCCCGGACACCGCGACAGCGCGCGATCGCACTCGATGGACGGTGCTGGGCAAACACTGATCGAGGTGCTTATGCCGACGCCCTAACGGATTGCAACACCGCCATTCGGGCAGACGATCAGTACCCATACGCCTTTCACAATCGCGGGGTCGCATATGCTGGCCTACAGAATCCGACTGCAGCGATCGCAGACTTCAACCGCGCATTGGCGATGCGGCCTAATTTCTCGAATACGCTCCTCAACAGAGCAAAAGCCAACATCACCCTCGGAAACACGCAGGCATCCATTCGAGACTACGAAGAAGTTCTTCGTCTTAAGCCTGACAATGAAGAAGCCAAGACCGCCCTCAACTTACTCCGCGGATCTGTGGGAACATCGCCGCCGGTAAACGCGGCAAATTCCCTTTGTGGTAGTGTTGCGTGCAATTAGTTCCTACGCTCGAAATTTCGGCCAATCGAGTTCAGTCTCTGAAAGAACGTCCTTTTCAACAGGCGCTGAATTCTTGGAGGACAATCGAACCGCTCGCATGCAGGATTTGTGTCTCGCGATCAAGAAAGGTTTGACGGACTATCGCCGGCGATGCCTAGTCCATCATAAGCATAGAACGATGACGTTACGCCTGCCAACGATCTGGGGCGTATGCGATTGAATGCACGGTTGATGTCTGCTTTGAGGCCATTGCCGAATAAGTATGAACGGCGGGATCGTGCGCAAAGCCGAAGGTCCGATCCGACGCTCGCTGATGATCTCTCATGACGTAATCTGGCCGAATGCGGAACGAATGCTTCAGGTCGATCTTATCCGGGAAGCGGACCATCCCATGAATGAAAGACTTCGTGGGACATCGCCATGAAGCGACCACGCTCTCTCGATGAAAAGGAAATGCGGCTCGCCCTCCATCACGTTACGGCGTCACATTTCGTGAGGGCGATGCGAAAGCAGTGGCCTACCGGGCTGAGGACAAGTCGCTGCGCTTCGGAGCAGCCCCGGTGAAAGCGTGGGCGTGCGCATCAATGCCGCGCTTCTCCAACGCTGACCCGCGGCTGCCGGCTCGATCGAGCCGGCGGTCCTAATTCCGTTCGACCCGTCGTCGGCCGTGACCGGGACGATCAGACCGGACCTTCAGGACTTGGACACCCTCGCTCACCGCGAAGATACTTCGCTGGACCGTCGGCCACCGTGCGGGGCAAACGGATAGCGATGCTCAGCTGACCTTTTGCGAAACAACGATGCGGCACGTGTGTGCTCGGTTATTAATCCGCGCCCTTCGCGGATCGGCGAAAATTCTGTCGCAGATTGCCTCCGCGACAGGAAACCGTGAACACTCCGTATTGATCATCTAAGACGTATTGGCTTTGCAGCTTGACGGCTCGTCCTGTTTCGAAGAGATCCTCATCGCATAGTGCCACGACGAAGGGCACGCGGCGCAAACGCTCGTTGGGAGAGGAAACGATGGTCTTCGCAGGTCGCACGGCTGCCGCCGTGCTCTTGTTCACGCTCACAGCGGCGCCAGCGCACGCTGCAGACCCCATCAAGATCGGGCTGAGCGGCCCATATACCGGGGGCTCGTCTTCGATGGGCGTCTCGATGCGCGACGGCGCCAAGCTCGCGGCCGCCGAGATCAACAAGGCCGGCGGCGTGCTCGGCCGCCCGATCCAGCTGATCGAGCGCGACGACGAGGCCAAGAACGAGGTCGGCGCCCAGGTCGCGCAGGAGTTGATCAACAAGGAGAAGGTCGTCGCGAGCGTCGGCTTCATCAACACCGGTGTGGCGCTGGCCGCCCAGCGCTTCTACCAGGAGGCCGAGATCCCGGTCTTCAACAACGTCGCCACCGGGACGATCATCACCAACCAGTTCAAGGAGCCGGACTACGAGGCGAATTACGTCTTCCGGAACTCCGCCTACGACGTGCTCCAGGCCGGCCTGATGGTCGACGAGGCCCTGGCCCAGGGCCACAAGAAGATCGCGATCCTCGCCGACTCGACCAATTACGGCCAGCTCGGGCGTGAGGACATCGAGAAGTACCTCGCCACCAAGAACGTGAAGCCGGTGGTGGTCGAGAAGTTCAACATCAAGGACGTCGACATGACGGCCCAGCTGCTCAAGGCGCAGCAGGCCGGCGCCGAGGTGATCCTCGCCTATGGGATCGGACCGGAACTGGCCCAGATCACAAACGGCATGGCCAAGCTCGGCTGGAGGGTGCCGATGATCACCAGCTGGCCGTCCTCGATGCAAAGCTTCATCGATATCGCGGGCGCGAACGGTAACGGCGTGGTCATGCCGCAGACCTTCATCGAGGATCAGACCCTGCCGAAGCGCAAGGCGTTCCTGGAGAACTACTACAAGACCTACGGCGTCACGAAGATCCCGACCCCCGTGGCCGGCGCCCAGGCCTACGACTCGATCTACCTCCTCGCGGCGGCGATCAAGCAGGCCGGCAGCACCGACGGCGTGAAGATCCGCACGGCGCTCGAGAACCTGAACGAGAAGGTCGAGGGCGTCGTCACCACCTACGAGAAGCCGTTCACCGCCAAGGACCACAACGCGATCTCGCGCAACATGGTCGTGTTCGGGAAGGTGCAGGACGGCAAGATCGTCTACGCCAAGGACGAGGATGCCAAGAACGCCGGCGTGGTCCGCGTCAAGGAGAAGTCCTCCAACTGAGGTCCCGACGGCCGCGCCCGAGCGGGCGCTGCCGTCGCTTTCGAACCCGGCGCCGTCTCAAGGGCTGCCCGCACGACACGCAGCTATCCTTCCCCGCGCGGCCCTGGCCGTGCGCCCGGACGTCCCTCCGACGACAGTTGACCCATGGCCATCCTGCTTCAGCTCATCGCCTCAGGCGTCGCGGTCGGCATGATCTACGCCGCCATCGCGTTCGGCTATCAGCTCACCTTCGCGACCTCGAAGACGCTCAACTTCGGCCAGGGCGAAGCGCTTGCGCTCGGGGCGCTGTTCGGCCTGACCCTGGTGCCGTTCATCGGCTACTGGATGATGATCCCGCTTGTCCTGGTCTTCGGCTTCGCCCTTGGGGCGGTGGTCGAGCGCCTCGGCGTGCGTCCGGCCGTGAAGATCAAGTCCGAGTACGGGTGGATCATGGCCACCATCGCGCTCGGCATCATCTTCAAGAACGTCGCCGAGAACGTCTGGGGCCGCGACGATCTGAAGTTCCCCTCCCCGCTGCCCGAGACCGCCCTCCAGGTCGGCGGCGTGCGCATCCTGCCGATGGAACTTCTGATCGTCGCGGGCGCGCTGCTGATGATGCTGGCGGTGGAAATCTTCAATCGCAAGTCGATCTGGGGCAAGGCGGTCGTCGCCACCTCCAACGACATCGACGCCGCCGGCCTGATGGGCATCAACACCCAGAAGGTGATTACCCTGTCATATTCGATCAGCGCCATGACGGCCGCCTTCGCGGGCGTCCTGGTGGCGCCCGTGACGCTCACCGGGGCCACGATGGGCTCCGTGCTGGCGCTGAAGGCCTTCGCGGTGGCGATCATTGGCGGCCTCGAATCCGGCCTCGGCGTCATTGTCGGCGGCCTGATCCTCGGCGTCGCGGAGACGCTGACCGGCTTCTACATCTCGACCGGCTACAAGGATGTGCCGGGCCTGATCCTGCTCCTCGTCGTCCTCTCCATCCGCCCGGTCGGCCTGTTCGGCAAGGCCGTCATCAAGAAGGTCTGACCGTGACCGCCCGCGCAACTCTCACGGCAGCCTGAGCCATGGCGCAGACCCTCGCCCCCGCCGGAATCCCCGCACCGGCCTCCGCCCCGAGCCTGTCCCGTTACATGGGCGTGCTCGGTGCTGTGCTGCTGGTCGTCGGCCTCGCCGCCTTCCCGCACGTGGTCACAAGCTCGTACTACATCCATCTCATGGTGGTGATCGCCATCTACGCGATCCTGATCCTCGGGCTCGACATTGTGGTGGGCTATACCGGGCAGGTGAGCCTCGGCCATGCCGGCCTGTTCGGGGTTGGCGCCTACGCGGCGGCGGTGCTGTTCCTGCACTTCAAGCTCGGGATCTGGTGGGGCATCCTGGCCGGAATCGGCGTGACCTCGGCCTTCGGCGTGCTGCTGGCCGTACCGGCGCTGCGGGTGACCGGCCCCTACCTCGCCATGGTGACGCTGGCCTTCGGCACGATCGTCCAGATCTTCATCAACGAGCTGACGCCGCTGACCAACGGCCCGCTCGGCATCACCCTGCCGCCGGCCCGCATCCTCGACTTCTCGCTCCTCGGCCTCCAGGCCCCCTGGGGCGCGGCTGGGCGCAAGCTCGAATTCTACTACCTCGTCTGCGCCGCGCTGCTGGTGACCATCCTGGTCGTCAACCGGGTGGTGCGCTCGCCCTACGGCCGCGCCTTCGAGGCGCTGCGGGATTCGCCGATCGCCTGCGACTGCATGGGCGTCAGCGTCTACCGCTACAAGGTCTATGCCTTCGTGATTTCGGCGGCGCTGGCGGGCCTCGCCGGCGCGCTGTTCGCGTGGTCGGAGCGCTATGTGGCGCCGAACTCCTACGGGTTCGAGCTCACCGTGCTGTTCCTCCTCGCCGTCACGATGGGTGGCCGCAAGTCGCGGGCGGGGCCGATCATCGGCTCGGCGATCATCGTGATGATGCCGAACGTGCTGGCCGATATCGGGCTGGTGCGGATCATGGCGGGGATCATTGCGCTCGCCGCCCTGGCGGTGGGCGGCCTCGCCATCCTGCGCCGCCGGGAGGATCGGTACGCCCTGCTGATCCCGGTCGGGCTCTGCCTCGCCTTCTTCCCCGCGACCCTGCTGCTCGAATCCGTCACCGACTACCGCCTGACGGTGTTCGGGCTGATGATCCTGTTCGTGGTGTATTACCTCCCGGACGGGATCGTCGGCTTCTTCCGCGAGAAGATCCCGGCGCTGCGGCCGGCCCACACCGCCGAGGGCAAGAGCCTCCACGCCGAGGGCGCGGCGCTCAGCGTCCAAAGCGGCGACAGGGGCGCCGACCCGCTGCTGACGGTCGATCAGGCCCTGATGCAGTTCGGCGGCCTCAAGGCCCTGGCCGGCGTCGACCTCACGGTGCGGCCGGGCACGATCCACGGGCTGATCGGCCCCAACGGATCCGGCAAGAGCACGATGATGAACGTGCTCACCGGCATCTACCGGCCGACGAGCGGCAGCGTCACCCTGGCCCGCGGCCAGGGCACGAAGCGCCTCGACGGGCGCACGCCTTCCGAGATCGCCGCCGCCGGAATCGCCCGCACCTTCCAGAACGTCCAACTCTTCCGGGAGATGACCGCGCTGGAGAACGTGCTGGTCGGCCTGCATCACAGCTTCCGCGGCACCCTGTTCGACGCGATCCTCGGCACGCCGCGCCGCCGCCGGGAGGAGCGTGAGCAGCGCGCCCGCGCCATGGCGATCCTCGATTTCGTGGGCTTGAGCGCCCTCGCCCAGGTGGAGGCCCGCAACCTGCCCTACGGCAAGCAGCGGCTTCTTGAGATCGGGCGGGCGCTCGCCCTCGACCCGGTCTTGCTCCTCCTCGACGAGCCCGCCGCGGGCCTCACCGCCCCCGACATTGCCGAGCTGACCGCGATCATCCGCAAGATCCGGGATGCCGGCATCACGGTGATCCTGATCGAGCACCACATGGACGTGGTCATGGGCCTGTGCGACCGCGTCAGCGTCCTCGATTTCGGCCACAAGATCGCCGAGGGCAGCGCCCGCGAGGTCCAGGCGGACCCGAAGGTGGTGGAGGCCTATCTCGGGAGCCCAGTCGCCGACGAGGAGATGACCCATGCTTGAAGTCACGGGTCTGTCGGCCGGCTACGGCCAGGTCGAGGTTCTGCACGGTCTCGACTTCCAAGTCCCGAAGGGTCAGGTCGTCGCGCTGATCGGCTCGAACGGAGCCGGCAAGACCACCACGATGCGAGCCCTGTCGGGCATGATCCGCCCACGGGCCGGCTCGATCCGCCTGAACGGGCACGAGATCGGCGGCCTCGAAAGTCACGACGTCGCCCGCTTCGGCCTCGCGCACTCACCGGAAGGGCGGCGCGTATTCGCGACGCTTTCGGTGGAGGACAATCTCACGCTCGGCGCCTTTCCGCGGCTGACCGGCTCGCGTCCGAAGGGCGACGTCGCAGCCGACCGCGAGCGGGCCTTCGAGATGTTCCCCCGCCTGAAGGAGCGGCGCGCGCAGCTCGCCGGCACCCTGTCGGGTGGCGAGCAGCAGATGCTGGCGATGGGCCGGGCCCTGATGCTGCGGCCGGAGATCCTGCTGCTCGACGAGCCCTCGATGGGGCTCGCCCCCAAACTGGTGGAGGAGGTCTTCCGGATCATCCGGCTGCTCAAGGCCGAGCAGGTTACGATGCTGCTGGTCGAGCAGTTCGCCATGGCGGCGCTCGGGGTCGCTGATCATGCCTACGTGCTGGAGAACGGCCGCATCCGCTTCCAGGGCCCGGCGCAGCAGATGCGCAACGATCCGGCCGTGCGAGCGGCCTATCTCGGCGGCACGCATTGAAGCGCTCTCTGCCGACGTAGAAACCGGTTTGGCGCAAGAGGCGGTTTTACAACCGACGCTGCGTGGATCGGGCTTGGTGGTCTACGATCGAGACTTCGAGCTCCACGATGGCGATTGTTACGTTAGGCGAGCCTAGCTCAGCGCATCATCCACGCTCCGGTCGGAAGCCGGTCCGGGCCGCCTATGCCTCGGCGCCGCGGTCGCCCATGCGTGCGACGAAGCGGCTCTGGAGCCCGCTGAGGTTTCGTCCGCCGGTCGCTACAATCGCCCCGCATGCACCGCACGCACCTTGACGGTCGCTTAACCATTCGCCCGTCCAACGCTGCCTAGGATGATCCGGCTCGGGGGAACGGATGGGCTTGCATTTTGGACGGCTGGGTCGTGCGTGCCCGGCCTTCGCTGTTCTCCTACCGTTGCTCGCGTCGGGAGCCTGTGCCGGCCGGCCGACCGGAGTGCTTTTGCCCGTCGCCGTGACCGGGTCGGTTCCCGGCACCTCACGCGTCGACATGCTGGTGGCAACGACACGCAAGTCGGCCGCCGACCGGGGGGTGCTGTTCTCGGGCGAGCGCGGCGATGCGGTCACCTACACGGATCTTGCCGTCTCCATCCCACCGAACACCACGCGGCAGCCCGGCACCGTGCAGTGGCCGAAATCACTGCCCGGCAACCCCGCGACCGACTTCGTCGCCCTGCGCGCCGATCCGGTCGACCGCTCGAAGGTCGCGGCCTGGACCGGCCGCGCCGTCCGGCGCGGGGCCAAGCGCCACGTGCTCGTGTTCGTCCACGGCTTCAACAACAAGTTCGAGGACGCGGTCTTCCGCTTCGCGCAGATTGTGCATGACTCGGGTGCGGAGGTCGCCCCGGTGCTGTTTACGTGGCCCTCCAAGGGGTCGGTGCTCGCCTACGGCTACGACCGGGAGAGCACCAACTTCTCGCGCAACGGCCTGGAGACGCTGCTGCGGGATTTAGCCAGGGACCCGAATGTCGGCGAGATCACCGTACTCGCCCACTCGATGGGCAACTGGCTGACCCTGGAGAGCCTCCGCCAGATGGCCATTCGCGATCGGCGCGTCGCCCCGAAAATCCGCAACGTCATCCTCGCCGCGCCCGATGTCGACATGGACCTCGCCCGCGAAGCGTTCCGTGACATGGGTCCGGACCGGCCGCGCCTGACGTTGATGGTATCCGGCGATGATCAGGCTCTGGCGGTGTCGCGGTTGGTTTGGGGCGACAGCGTCAGGTTGGGCGCCATCGACCCGAATGTCGAGCCTTACCGGTCCGAACTCGAACGCCAGAACATCGACGTGCTGAACCTGTTCGCGGTGAAGGGCGATGACCCCCTGAACCACGGCAAGTTCGCCTCCGGGGATGTCGTCGCCCTGTTGGGCAAGCGCCTCGCCGACGGCCAGCCGATCTCGGACGGACAGGTCGGCTTTGGTGACCGGTTGGTGAGCACGGCTGCCGGAGCCGCCTCCACGGTCGCGACCGGTGCGGCGCTGGCGGTTGCGGCCCCGGTCGCCATCGTCGACCCGCAAACCCGCGAGACCTTCGGCGAGCACCTGTCTCACGTCGGCTCCGGCCTGCGGGACACGGTCGGTTCGACGGTCGACCTAGCGGGCGCACCCGTGCGGGCCATGATCGATAGCCGCTGAAGCGTCGAACCGATCGGCAACAAGAACGCCGGGCCGCCCGGCATCATGGGGAACGGAAGATGGCACGCAAGATTCGACTGGTCGTCGCGGCGGCAACATTGGCCTGGGCAGGCGCCGCGCAGGCACAGGGTCTGGAGCGCGGCGCGCAAGAGGGGGCGAACCGGGGTGCGATGATCGCCGGTCCCCTGGGCGCCGTCGTCGGTGGTGCGGTTGGGGCAGCGGTGGGAACGGCTAACGGCATCCTCGGCATCGACAGACGTGAGCGCTTCCGCATCTACGCCACGGGCGAGCGTCGGCCGTCCTTTGCCTATTCCGGCGCCGTGAAGGTTGGGACCGTCCTCCCGGAGGACGGCGTCGTCTATTACGATGTTCCTCCGGAATTCGCTCTTCCGACGTACAACTACACCGTCGTGAACGATCACCCGGTTCTGGTGGACCCGCGCACGCGCCGGGTCGTTGAGGTTATCGACTAGGTAGGGGACTCATTCAGGTCCATGCGATGACACAGGAAACGAGTGCGACGGCGGCGAGGTAGTTGCAGGCCAAGCGGTCGTATCGGGTCGCCACGCGCCGCCAGTTCTTGAGATGACCAAACAGGCGCTCGATCCG
>NZ_JAKSYD010000027.1 GCF_022829605.1 Methylobacterium sp. E-065
CTGGCGATCTGCGGGCGGCCGACGCCCTTGCCAACTGGCAGCGCTGGACTGCACAGGGCAGCGCGACGGTCAGCATCGGCGTGCTATGTCTCACTGGCCCCGATCTGACGGTCGAGCAGTGGGCGGAGCGGGTCGTCACCAAGCACTTAAAAGAGGGGACGCGTGTTAAAGGCTCGGTATCCTGGAGCGAGTATGAAGACTCCCGAATGTGGGTAGCGTCATGCGTGTTCTGTTAGTCGAAGAGGAAGCTACTGTCGCTTCGAGCGCGGATTTGGCGTGGAATAAGTAACCTGTTTTCGGGGTTCGCGTGGTCGACTGGC
>NZ_JAKSYD010000034.1 GCF_022829605.1 Methylobacterium sp. E-065
GCCCGCGGGGAGAGGGCAACCCGCGCCTTAGCCTGAGATGTGTGAAGACCGTAGCCCGCAGAGGGGGAGGGACCCTGGCAGGGTCTGGATTGCCGTGCGGGTTCCCCGGCCTTCTGAAGTGCGAAAAAACGCAGCGCTCCAGCCGCGCCACGAGGCTCGACGTGTCCCAGCGGTTGCCGCCCATGGCCTCCGAGTAAAGGTGCCCCTGCGGGGACTCAGCGTCCGACAATTCACGGCGGGGTCGGATGGGCGGCCATGATGGCGGCGGCCAGCCCGTTCCGGAACGTCTTCTCCTGCGGGCCCGCTCGCTCGACCCGGTCGAGGCCGGGCGCAGCCGCCACGATGGCAGCGATGTCGATGCTGTAGCCGCTGGCGAACCGGTAGGGCCCAGCCGCCAGGTCCCGCAAGTAGAGGTCGATGGCTGCTACGACCTCCTGGCTAGTGCTGATGCGCGCCTTGCGCAGGTCCGCGAGAGTCGAAGGTCCGGCCGGCATGGTCGAGCTGATCATTCCCTGACGTTGACTTGGGCACAACCGCCAGCCGACATGGGCGGTCACGGCCAGGATCGCTCAGGCGTGTCGCGGCCGCCATTCAGGAGACCATCGCCGCGAGATAGACCCTGAAAAGCCAACAGGCCCCCGTCGCCAAACGGGAGCCTGCTGAAAATCCTGGGGCCTTGTGAGGCCGCGTCGCTAGCTCC
>NZ_JAKSYD010000040.1 GCF_022829605.1 Methylobacterium sp. E-065
CGGATCCAGAACCTCAGCGCCCGACAGGACATCGTGCGCGACGGCGACCAGCCCACGCATTGCTGCCTCATCCTCGACGGATGGGCCTGCCGCTACAAGATGCTCAGCGAGGGCAAGCGCCAGATCCTGTCATTCCACGTATCCGGTGACGTCCTGAACCTGCAGAGCCTGCACGTCCCCACCATGGATCACAGCATCGCCACGCTGACGAAGGCCGTCATAGCCTTCATCCCACACGAGACTCTGCGGGAGCTGACAGCGAGCCACCCCGGCCTCGCGGCTGCCTTCTGGCGCGACACCCTGATCGACGCTGCGGTCTTCCGCGAATGGCTGGTCAGCATGGGCCGTCGCACGTCTTTTGAACACGTCGCGCACCTGTTCTGCAAGCTGTACCTGAAGCTGCAATCGGTGGGCTTGGCTGGCGATCACCGCTGCCCGCTGCCGATCACACAGACCGATATTGCCGACGCTCTGGGTCTCACCCCCGTGCACATCAACCGCGTGCTGCAGGAGATGCGCGGCCGGACCCTGATCACGCTCCGGGGCCGAATGCTCGTGATGGAGGCGTGGGACGAACTTCTTCGGGTCTCGGAGTTTGACCCAACGTACCTGCAGCTGGAGAAGCGAGCGGCCGGATGACCCTACGCTTACAGCCCGTGCAGGTCTGAACCGGCAGCTACGATGTCGAGGGCCATTTGGTCTTCGCTGATGGCTTCCTCGCAGCGGTGCTGGTTCAGCTCTCGGGGTTTCACGAGGATTTGGCCGGGATGTGGTTCCTGGAGGCGGGCTTCGGGCTGGTGCGCAGCGCGACCCCGCCCACCTTCGCCGACCTCGAAACCGAACAAGACTGGATTGAGCAACGGCTGGCACACGTGGCCTGAGCCAAGGGCCCAAATCCGCCTCTCATCGGCTTACCCGCGCAGACGCTGCCGCACCCACCGCGTGGCGTCCTTCAAGGTATCGAACACGGGCGCGCGCACCCCCGCCAGCCGCCCCAGCCCAGCCTCCATGTGCCAAGCGCCAGGGCGATCGTGCCAGGGCGCATCGAGGCGGACCAGAACCGCCACGAGCAGCCCGTTGACCAGCACCAGCATGCCGACCTGATCCGGGCTGCGCGTGTCGACGGAGATCGGATGTAGGACGACCAGGGGCTCGACGTTGTCCTGGCCCGTCAACTTACACGCCCTGGACGCTGCTCAGCCACGGCACCTGCCGGCGGCTACTCCAACGCGCGTTCCTGAGATGGAGGTAATTAGGATTGAACCCGCAGTACGCTTTAAGCTGATCCACGTCCAGGATCGTCAGGACCCGGTGCTTGAGGTGGATCAGACCGAGCGCACGCAGCTCCCGCAGCGTGCGGCTGACCTGCACGTCCGACAGGCCCATCGTGTCGGCGACATCGGTCTGGGTGAACGGGAACGCGTAGCTGTTGTCGGTGACGCGCCCCACGGCTTCCAGTCGCAGCAACAGCTCGCAAAACAGGTGCGCGATCCGCTGGTCGGCCTGACGGCTGCCGATGTTGACCAGCCACTCGCGCAGGATAGCCCCATCGACGAGAGCGCACCACATCAGGGCCCGCGTCACCTGCGGGTGGTGCGCCGTGATCTCCTCGATGGCGGCCCGGGGGATCTCGACCGTTTTGCAAGGCGAGACCGTGCCGATGCTATGGTCCATCTCGTCGAGGATGAACACGTTGAGGTCGCAGAAGTCGCCCGGCACGAAGAAGGCCATGATCTGGCGCTGACCGTCCGGGAGCATCTTGTAGCGGCAGGCGTAGCCGTCGAGGATGAGATGAACGTCGCCAGGGACGTCGCCTTCAGCGATGATGTCCGTTCGCGCTGGCACATTCCGCACCCGTGGCACAAACGCCCGCAGAGCGGCGCGGTCGGCGTCGCTCAGTTCCTCGAAGCTCTCAAGCTTGCGGATCAGTGCATCTTGCATCGGGCCACGGCAGCGAAGGGCGATCTGCCTCCCTACGTCCAGACTAGAAGATCAACCCCGTCATATGATGGATTGTTGCGCTTGGTAGCAGGTAAGTGACTGTGACTGTTATGGCTGACGGCAGCGCTGCTCGCCGGCGTCAATGTCCTCGTTGATGGCGATGAGTACGTCGATCCATGTACCGATATGAACCGCGTTCCTCTAAGACCAGCACAGCTTCGTTGGACATCACCTGCACGTCGCAGGCTAGCTATCTGGACGCTGAACTATGCTGACCTTGAAGCCGAGGCCGGTCCGGCTGCAGCGAGATAAGCCCAAGCCGCAGCCTCATCGGCGAGGTCGAACGTCTTAGTCTCCACCGGCATGACCATCCCCGACAGGTTGATCATCGCCTCCGCGAACTTCGGAGCGCCGATGACGACGTAGTGCCTGATGTGGGCCACCGAGCGCACCTTCACGCTTGTCGCGTAGCCGTCGAAGGTTGCCCCGAGGTCCGATCCATCGTAATTCGACATGATGATCAACATGTCGATCTTGCCATGCGCCTGCATCGCCTGATCGGTCATCGACGACATCCACTCGATGTCGGGCTTGGTGATCTTGCCCTTCACCTCGAACGCCACGAGGTCTGGACGCGGCGCCTCGCGCTGGATGACCGATCCGTCCGGTGCACTGCTCATGGCTGTCTCCTGTTGGGTGCGAACCGCGTATCGGTCACGGAAGTTGCGTCAGCCGACCCGAAGGCGGAGCACGGAGCGTCCAGATCACTGTGCCGGTGGCGTCGGTGAGCACGGCCGTGTCGAGCATCATGCTCGGCGTGATTGGGTCGAAAGCCATCGCTTGCGCGATGGCCTCCTCCCACGTCTCGGCGTCTATATCGATCCCGTCGAACGCCAGTCCGGTGCGCTTGTCCAAGAACCGCATGGTGCGCCTGAGGCGATACATGGCCATAGGCGACTCTTAGGCTGCGACTACCGAGCGATCGCCGATAGGATCTTTTTAGCGCCCCGAGTTGCCGTCGCGCATCTCGCCGGTTGGCTCCTGCACGTGAGCCTCAATAAACCACAGCTGCTTGTCGACGGCGCGGGATATCTCGGTGAACAGGTCAGCTGTGCCGGCGTCGCCCGCCTCGTCGGTCTCGTCGATGTTCTCGCGAACCGCGTTAGCGTAGCCAGCGTAGCTGTCGATCAGTGCGGCAAGCTGATCGGCGATTGCATAGACCCCGATTGGATACGGCGGCAGCTTCGTGCTCTGCGCGACGACCTGCGTCGAGCCGAGTGCAGTGGCTCCAAGCTGCACCGCGCGTTCTGCGACCTTGTCGTTGAGGTCGTCCAATTCGGTGCGGAACCCGTCCAGCATGAGATGGATGCCGATGAACGAGGGCCCCTTGAGGTTCCAGTGGGCCTGCTTGATCGCGAGCGCCAAATCGATGCCGTCCGCCAAGCGGGCGTTGAGCGCCTCGATCGACACCTTCTTAGCGTTCGAGTCGGTGTCGTTGCGGGTCTTGTGAGCCCGGGGGGTGTTGCTGGTGCCGATGTCAGCCATGCTCTCGCTCCGATTGATCCGGTTGCGAAAGTGGATCGCGCTGAGGTCGGTTCCTCCTGGTGGGTCAGCTCGTCGTTAGCTCAAGTCTCATCGTTCGAATGGCCTGAAATCAGGACGCACGCAGCAGCCGCTCCGCCGCCACCTCCGGTTCAGTCGTCTCGCAGTTGAGCCGAGCCCGCATCAGCTTACTCGGGGTGAAGTGGACGTTGGTCTTAGCCGGCACGTCAACGACGGCACCGGATCGCGGATTACGGCCGCTGCGGGCCTTGGCTTCTTGCGTCGAAAAGGCACCGAACCCACGCAGCTCCACACGATCGCCGTCTGTCAGGGCGTCGGCCATCCTGTCGAGACTGGCGTCGACCACCCGCTCGACGTCCCGGGCGTACAGGTGCGGGTTCTGCTCCGCGATGCGGGCGACAAGCTCGGATCGGATCATGCCGGGCAGGTGCAGGGACCGGACCGCGAGGGGCAAGTGCGCGGTCGCACTGTCCCTACTTTCCTCCTGCGCCGTCTACCTTGCCCTCGGTGGCATCAGCATCGGCGCTGGCCTTGAAGAAGTCCTCGACTGGCCTGCCCAGGGCTTCGCTGAGGCGCCTCAACGTCCGCAGCTTGCGCTCGCGATCGCGCGCCTGTGCAACCTTATCCGCTGAGGGAAGACGGATGTCTCGGCCGTCGCCTTTGTCGAGTTCGGCCATCTCAGACCTACCATGATTGTGACCGTGCGATTGTATATCGCAGTTGCAGATCGACGAAAAGTTGTGCTGCAAATCCCTACCTATGGTGCAAAAAGGCTCGGACGGTGCATGCCGCGTCGATCATCGAACAGCATCGTGTCGTCGGCTTCGCTGCCGCTGACCACTCTCAGCATCGGCTTGTGGGAGGAGGATGTCAGCACGGATCGCATTCGCGGCGATGCGGTCATGGGCCGAATGTACGGATTGTCCGAGGCGGAGATCGCCGAGGGCATCTCGCGCGCGCAGCTCTTCTCGATCTTCCATCCGGATGAAGTCGCCCGCGACCCGGAGCTGCGTCGTAGCGTGCGCGAGGAAGGCGGCCTGTTCGTGTGGGAGCACCGTATCATGCCGGCACCCGACGTGGTGCGCTGGGTCTTGGTGCGCGGACATTACGAGCGAGGCACAGACGGGCGGATGCGCGGGCGCGGGATCGTAATCGACGTGACCGACACGCGGGCTGATGGTCATGTCGATGGACCGTCACGCTACCTAGCGGTGCGCGAGGCAGCGGGCTCAGCTGCCGAGCACATGGCGGATGGTGCACTCAAGCTCTGGGAGCACATGCACCAGCTCGACGACGACAGCGCCGCCCGGCTTCGTCCGTTGCTGCAGGCGCTGCTGTTCGAACTTGGCCGCCAGATCGCGGCGTCGCTGCCGGACGGACAGGGCCCAACGTCATCGACGTCCTCACGCGATCCGAGGTTGCACTGAACCAACCCGCCGCGAGTCGGACGAGTAAAGGTGCCCCTGCGGGGACTCAGCGTCCGACAATTCACGGCGGGGTCGGATGAGCCGCCATGAGGGCGGTGGCCAGCCCGTTTCGGAACGTCTTCTCCTGCGGCCCGGCCCGCTCCACCCTGTGCAAGGCCGGCATTGCGCTCACGATTTCCGCGAGGTCGAGGCTGTGCCCGCTGGGAAAGCGGTATGGGCCGGCAGCGGGATCCCGCATGTAGGCATCGATCGCCGCAACGATCTCCACGCTGCTGATGATGCCGCCTCTGCGTAGGTTGGCGAGGGTCGAAGGTCGGGCCGGCATAGTCGCGCTGATCATCCCCCAACGTTGACTTAACCGTGCCGCCCGGCCGACATGGACCGTTCCGGCTGCACCCGCCCTGGCGAGTCGAGCCGACAATTCAGGAGATCATCGCCGCGAGATAGACTCTGAAAAGCCAACACCCCCGTCCTTGGCGGGACGAGGGTGCTGAAAACCGGGGCCTGTGAGGCCGGAGTCACTACCCCTCACAAGCCATGACCTCCCTCGGGAGTCAAGACGGAACCTGTTTCCGTCAACGGGAAGGCTTTGCCTGGACCCTAGCCGCGGCCCGTGAGGGACCGGGTTCGATGAACTATGCCGATGAGATCCGCCGACAGGTGGAGGCGGCTCCGCGCGCCGCGGTGCCGGCTGTGACGGCTGCGCTCTGGCGCGCCTATGGGGCAGGGCAGGTGACGGAGGCCGAAGCCGAGGTGCTGTCCGGCCTGATCGAGGCGCGGCACGCCAAAGGCGACACCATGTCGTGTTTGCGCTCGCCCGATCCGGGGACCTCAAATGCCGATATTCCCGGCATTTCCTTGGATCGCGCAGGAAGGCCCAGGAGGGCTGTCGGCTCGCGCCCGCGCACGGATGCCTCGATGGAGCGCCGTCGCCGCTGGGCCGCCTCGGGACGGCTGCCGCCCGGGCTCGCGGCCCGGTTCACACTGGCTGAGCAGGCGGTCCTCGCCTTGGTGGCGGCCGAGACCGTGCGCCGGAAGGATTGCCGCCTCGCCGTCGGGCACCTCGCGGCGATCGTGGGTGTGGCCGAGACCACGGTGCGCAACGCCATTCGCGAGGCCGTAAAGCTCGGGCTCGTGACCGTCGAGGAGCGGCGCGTGACCGGCTTTCGCAACGACACGAACATCGTGCGCATCGTCTCGGCCGAGTGGACGGCGTGGCTGCGGCTGACCCGCAAGGGGTCTCCTCAAATTTCAGGACACCCCGCCCAGGCTCAGGGGGGAGGGTGCAAATCCCCGAAGGGCACGCCTACTGAAGTTCTAGATCTAGAGAAATCGAGGCCAGCGGAGCCCAAAACAGGCTGCCGAGGGGCTGCGGGCGACCCTGGCCGAAGCGATCCCGTGAGAATTCTCGCGGGCGGTAGGACGGGCCGAGCCATGCGGTGACGGTCTGCGGGCGGATGACAAACCGAACGCGCCGATGATGCCCCGGGAGTACGGCGAGATGATCGCGCTACTTGCTACATCCTCGAAGGCATGGTGGCCGCCTCGATGCGGATCTGGTGCGCGCATTCCGGCCGGTGGCTTAGATCCATACACCGACGGCATGCGCCACAGCCGGTCTGCCCGCCGCCGACGTTTCGGTAGACTGAACCCCAATGCGGCTCGATACGATCAGGCTACGCGTGCCATGCCACCCATCGATGACCGAAACTGCACGTTGACGCTGGCGTCTGAGCGATACCGAACCTCGCAGCTGAACCGACGTCCGTCTCCATCGAGGGTCAAGTCGAACCGTTCCGGGACCTGATCGTGCCTGCGCACGTGCAATCGCGCCCCGCCATCCGATAGGTCACGGACGGAGCACGCGATGGAACCGCAGCCGGACGTGGTGATGGTGGCCGGCAACAACACGCGCGTCCTGCGCTCGTTGCGCCGTTCCTCCATGCCGACAGTCCAGTCATCCAGGCTGGTGCTGATGCTCGATACACCGCCAGCCGCCTGTCGCATGCTAGTTAGGATTTCGCTCGTCGCGCGTGCCTGCTCGTCCATCGAGCCGCTCACGCCGTCGACGTGCCCGCTGATCGTGTCGATCGCCGCGGTGATGGTCGCCAAGGTTGTGGCTACCTCACCCGACACGGCCTGCATGGCGACGACTTCACCGCTGATCTGATGGGTCGCCTTAGCGGCTTGACTCGCCAATTCCTTCACCTCAGTCGCGACGACCGCGAAGCCCTTGCCGGCCGCGCCAGCCCGTGCGGCCTCGATCGTCGCGTTCAGGGCCAGCAGGTTGATCTGCTGGGCGATACCCGCGATCACCGCGCCGACGCCGCCCATGGCGCTGGCGGCAGCCTGCAGGCGTTCTGTGGCGGCATTCGCTTCGCCGGCACGTCCGTGAATGTCGTCGACGACGGTCTTCGACTGCGCCATGCTGCGCGAGATCTCCTGAGCCGCGGCGCTCATCGTCTCGGCGGCGTCCGTCACCGCCTGGACGTGATCCAGGGTCTTCTCAGCCGCCTCGATCGCGACGGAGCGCGCCGCCATGTTGGCCGTCACGTCGGTGGCGTACTTCACGATCTTGGTCAGACGGCCATTGGGGTCGAAGATCGGGTTGTAGCTCGCCTGGATCCAGACCGAGCGGCCGCCCTTGCCGAAGCGCTGGAACATGCCGGAGAAGAACTCGCCGTTGCGTAGGCGATCCCAAAAGGCGGCATACTCTGGCGTCTGCGCGTAGCCGGGCTCGACGAACATGGCGTGGTGCTGTCCGCGGATCTCCTCGATCCGGTAGCCGACCGCTTGAAGGAAGTTCGGGTTGGCGTCGAGCACCGTGCCATCAGAGGCGAACTGGATCACGGCCTGCGATCGGTTGACGGCTGCGAGCTGGCCCGCCGCATCGGTGGTCTGGAGCTTGTGTGCGGTGATGTCGGTGGCGAACTTCACCACCTTCACCGGCACGCCGTCCCGATTACGGATCGGATTGTAGGTCGCCTGGATCCAAATCTCGCGGCCG
The DNA here is from genome assembly GCF_022829605.1 of Methylobacterium sp. E-065. Classification (GTDB taxonomy): domain Bacteria; phylum Pseudomonadota; class Alphaproteobacteria; order Rhizobiales; family Beijerinckiaceae; genus Methylobacterium. The sequence goes on from NZ_JAKSYD010000040.1 coordinate 7,939, forward strand.
CCCTTGGCGATGCGGCGGAACTCGCCTGAGGCGAACTCGCCCCGGCCGAGCGTCGCCCAGAATTCCCGATAGGCTACACCGGCCTGCTCGCCAGGATCCACGAACAGGCTATGGTGACGGCCCTGGACCTCATCGAGGCGGTAGCCGACCGCGTCAAGGAAGTTCTGATTGGCCGTCAGGATGGTACCGTCAAGGTCGAACTCGATCACCGCCTGCGAACGGTGCAGCGCGTCGAGCTGCCCGTCGTGATCGATGTTGCGCGTCACCTGCGCCGTGATGTCGGTGGCGAACTTGACGACCCGGGTGACCCGTCTGGCACGGTCGAGCACGGGATTGTATGTCGCCTGGATCCAGACGGCGCGCCCACCCTTGGTGACGCGCTTGAACTCGCGGGTCTGTGCCTCACCGCGACGCAGGGCCGTCCAGAATGCGCGGTATGCATCGCCGTCACGCTCGGCGGCGGGGACGAACAGGGTGTGATGCTGCCCCTTCACCTCCGCGTGCGTGTAACCCATCAGGTCGAGGAACAGGTTGTTGGCGGCCAGCACCGTTCCGTCAGGGGCGAACTCGATCCGCGCACGGGATCTATCGATGGCCGCCATCAGGGCACGGAGATCGGCGTCGAACAACGGCACCGGTAGAATTCCTATCTCGACGGATTGACGCTCAGACCATGTAGGAAACTCTGGTTAATCGAGCGTCACCGGCGGTGCCGCTACTGTACGTGGAGGGTGAGCTTCATCTTCGGATGGATGCCGCACTGGATGATGAAGTCGCCCGCCTCCTTGAGCGTCAACGTAGCCTGCTTACCGGGCTCCTGATCGCCGGCATCGAAAGCGAACCGGTCGGCCTCGATGAAAGCGTGGTGGACGGCGTTGTCGTCGCCGTTGACCAGGGTGATGGTATCGCCTCGGTGCAGAAATAGGTCGGTTGGCGCATAGTGCTTGCCCTTCTCCAGCACGATGCGAATAGCGCTGGAGAGACTGGCGTGGGCCGGCCCGAGCACCACCATCCCCACCACAAGCGCGAGGGTACCGCCGCGGAGGAGTGAAACGCGTAGATTGTAAATTGACACGGCTGCAACCTGAGAAAGAACTACGTCAAATGCAGTATCTACTGCTGTTAGTATCTGTACCGCTTAACGTAAGTCTGTATAGACGCATAAATTTGATGGTGCTTCGTAAGTAATTAGTATAATGCGCAAAATTTTCCTTAAACACACAACAAATCTGAAACCATAGAAACCTTTGATTGGACGCGTCAGGCGTAAGGTCCGCCGAAAAGGTCGCCGAGCGCCTTGCGCCGGAACAGCGTGCGCCACCGTCTCCGCCGATGCTCGGGCCGGTCGTGGATCATGTGGCAGCGCTGGCAGAAGGCCGCGAGGTTGGCGTCGGCGTTGTTCGAGGTGTTGTGGTCACGGTGTGCCGCTGCCAGGATAACCCGGGTTTGGCGAGCGCGGCTGAGAATGTCGGTACCCGACCTGATCCGGATCCGGCGCCCCCAGCCATCGCGCCAGCGGGAGGCCTTAGCATCCCACCAGCGGCCGTCGCCGAGGCGTTAGACCATCCGCCCGTGCGGCCGTCCGCAGCCTTCGCAGCAGCCCTTTGCCCGGCCATTGATCATTTTAGGTCTAGCGACCGTGGCCAGGAAAGAGAGAGCAAAGCCATGTCGTGATGACCTGCGGGCGCTCCGTGGATCATGCAGACCCAGCAAATGTGCTGCTTTGTCGCAGCTATTAACGACTGATAAATCTAACTTGGATCAGACTGCAATTCTGGGTCGTACTCAACCCCGGTTAGCTCGCCTTCAACTAGGAAAGTTGATGATCAAGCGCCCACGTCGGGTCTGCAAGCCACTTAACCGGAGTGCCCTCAAGCCAAACCAGTTGAATGCTAACGTTCAGGCTGCCTTTCAACCCATCGAGGATCTGCGCACAGGCGAGATCGTCGGCTACGAGGCGCTCGCGCGGCTCATGCGCGGCGACCAACTCCTTCCGCCGGCGGACTTCCTGTCCAGCCTACCGCAGGACGCCCTCGCCGAACTGTTTCGCACGATGCTCGGGCAAGCGGTCTCGCTGCGGCAGAGTTTGGCGGGTGATGGTCCAGGTCCCTACGTCAGCGTCAACGTCGAGGTGCCGCTGGTGCTCGCGGATGGGTTCGTCGATCTTTTGCGCGACGTACTCGATCAGCACGCCTTCAGTCCGTACGGCGCAGTGGTGCTGGAGCTGTTGGAAGGCCACGCAACCCCGGATTATGCTCGAATGTCGGAGCGCCTGCAGGCCATCCGTGCGCTCGGCATCCGCATCGCACTCGACGATATCGGCAGCGCATACTCGTCCCTGATCAATCTGCGCGACCTGCCCGTCGACATCATGAAGCTTGACCAGTCGTTTGCGCGCGGGCTTCGACAGAAGCCCCGAGACCTGCACTTCGTGCTCAGCCTGCAGAGCCTAGCTCACAGCATCGGCAAGCGGCTTATCGTCGAGGGCGTGGAGACGGCCGAGATCCGCGACGCCTTGCGCGTGCTCGGGGTCGATCTCGGGCAAGGCTACGGGATCGCACGGCCGATGCCTGGAGCGGCCGTCGCATCATGGATAGCGGCACGGTCGACGGTGGGCATGGAGATGGACCGGACGCCGACATCGATGCTGGGAGCCTATGCAGGCCACCTGCGCGTGGTGGAGGCGTGTCGAACACTGATGGGTCAGCCTCTACCGGTGGCTTGGAAGGAAGCATCGAAGGATCCGCATGCCTGCAGCATTGGGGTATTCTTCGACAAGCACGGCCTGCACGACACCACGTTCGGATGCGCGCACAAGCACTTTCATGAGGTTATGGCGCTGTACGAGACTGATCCGGCTGGCTGGCACGATGGAGCCGAGGGGTTTCGGCAGGAAATGGAACGGGCACTGGCGGATCCCTTGCAACATTTCCGCTGCGACGCCGTCGCCGCATAAGCCAGAGCGTCACTGATCCTCCCCCGACTTCACGGACAGGGGTTTAGCTCGCGTTCCGTTCGGCCTGCTCGGGGGTGATATAGCCGAGTGCCGAGTGGATGCGCTGCCGATTGTAGTAGCCCTCAATGTAGGCGAACAAGTCGCCTCGAGCCTCGTCCCGGGTCGCCCATCGTCGCTGGTGGACGAGCTCGACCTTGAGTGTATGGAAGAAGCTCCCCATCGGGGCGTTACCATAGCAGCAGCCGGTCCGGCTCATGGAGGGGATCGCCTTCATGCCGATGAGCTGCTTTCGATAGGCGTCGGCGGCGTATTGGCTGCCGCGATCCGAGTGGCAGATGAGGCCAGCCCGCGGTCGTTGCCGTTGGGTGGCCATCATCAGGGCCGCCGACGTCAGTTCGGTCCGCATATGTTCGCGCATGGACCAGCCGACGATCTTGCGGGTTGCGAGATCGAGCACGGCGGCCAGGTAGAGCCAGCCCTCTCCGGTCGGCAGATAGGTGATATCTGCCAGCCAGACCGTGTTGGGCAGCGCCGCTGAGAACCGTTGCTTTACGAGGTTGGGTGCGATCGGCAGGTCGTGACGGCTGTCGGTCGTGCAGGGCCGGAATCTGCGCCCTGCCAGGGCCCGGATGCCATGACAGCGCATCAGACGCTCCACCCGCCCGCGGCTGGCCGTTCGTCCCTCCGCGCGCAGGGCGGCATGCATCCGAGGTGAGCCGTAGCGCCTGTGATGCTCGGTGTGGATGCGGCGGACATGGTCCAAGAGCCGACGGTTGGAGGCCGATCGGTCGCTCTCGGGGCGAGATCGCCAGTCGTAATAGCCACTGGGGGAAACTTCGAGCACGCGGCACATGAGACGCACCGGCCAGATGCTCGCATGCTGCTCGATGAAGGCGAACGTCACTTGGGCATCTCCGCGAAGATGCCGATCGCTTTTTTTAGGACGTCGCGCTCCATACGCGTCCGGTCGAGCTCACGCCGCAGACGGGCAATCTCGGCCGCCTGATCGGAGGGGGAGGCCACCGGGCTTGCGACCGCGGCTCCCGGTGATCCTGCTGCCCGTGGCGGTGGGGAGCCACCCATCAGCGCCGAGCGCCACTGCCTCAGCATCGAGGGTTGGATCCCAAGTTCGGCCGCGATCTGCATCTGTGGCCGGCCGCTGCTTTCCAGCAGGGCCACCGCCTCGCGTTTGAACTCGGGGGTGAACTCGCGTCTCGTCTTCGCCATCAAACACCTTCCCCGCCCGCAAGGAGCGTATCAGAGGTGTCCGTGAAACCAGGGGAGGATCAAAAACCGACGATGGCCGGCGCAGGGCGCTGGAGTGCCTGCGCGAACTGGCGGATGAACCGGCGACGTGACGCCTGTCGCACAGCTGGATCAGAGTTCCGGAGCGGTATTCCCCTCGATCAGCCGGGCGTACTCGATCTCGGCTAGGCCGTAGGTGTCCCCCGCGCGGTCGAGCAACCCCTCACGATCGAGGATCTCGACGGCACCGCGGCGCTTACGCACCAAACCGTCCTTCTCCAACGCTATCAAGGCTACGGTGACGCCGGGCCGCTCGACGCCCAGCATCAGCGACATGAATTCCTGCGTGACCGTGATTGCATCCCCGTCGATCCGATCGTGGCACATCAGCAGCCAGCGGGCGAGCCGGGTCGGCGTGTTCCCCCGCGCGTTGGCGAATGCCGTCTGGGCCGTCTGCACGGACTGAGCTTGAGTGTAGCGGAGCAGGAGAAGACGCAGAACGGGGCGTACTTCGGCCATTGCGAGTAGGGCGCATGCATCGATCGACAACGCGTGCCCGGCGGCCTGTATGAAGTACGTATGAGGGCTCTGATCATCGCCGAGCATGATGGGGGCGGCCCCGACCAAAGCTTCGCGTCCGAGCAACCCGATCTCGACGCGGCCGCTGGGGGCATCGGTCGTGACGGAGACGATGCCGGCTTCCACGAAGTAGGCGGTCTTGATCGGCGTGTTGGCTGAGATCAGGACCTGCCGGAGAAGTATCGTCTCAAAGCGCAGCGCGGGTGCCAGCGCCGAGAAATCTTCTGGTGCGAGCGCCAGGAGAAGGCGGTTGCGCAGATCGGCCTGCTTGAGATTTGCCACGTGTGCTCGCTCATACGGGGCAAGAGCACAAGCGGTCCCTCAATCATCAACGCCCTGGCGTCGGTTGGTGATCAAATTGATGTGGTGTCTATTGACGACATAAACAACTGAGTTTCGATTGTAAAAAATCTACATGTAGCAGCACCGAATAGATGAATATAGTCTTATAATAAGTGGGTGGATTTTTACAGAAGGTCGGCTTTCGATCCAAAAGCCTTACCCAGCCTCGGCCTTCAAAAGTTCGTTGACGAGAGTAAGCACCATATCCCGGGCTTCGGGGCGCTTCAATGCGAGCCACATCTGGATCAGATGAGCGGCGTCTTTCGATCCAGACGCGTGCTGCGTCTCATAGAACTGCTTTGGCGAACAGGCGAGCGCCTGCGCCAAACGGTCGAGCTGATCCCGGGCATGGCGATTTGTCGGCGCGCCAATGTCTTCGGGGGTTAGCATATCCATGGAGCATACCCGAGTGAGGTTCGCATGCGGCAGTGAAGACGCAGCTTAGCCCTCTATCCATGGTTGCAATACGGTAAAGATTATACAATCATATGACAGATAAGTGAGATTTGTAAAATAATTACAAAACTATTTCTCCATATTTACCGGGGGAGGAGAGCATGAGTTCAGAGCCAGATATGGATCATATCGCGGATGCGGTGATAAAAGCTCATCAGCTCATCCAAGATCACGGCACGTCAGAAATGAAAGCGTTGAGCCGGATGCTCTTGCTCATCGTCGGCCAAGAAATTGCTCGGCATAGCTGCACACGCGATGGCGTGACGACATTCGAGATGGCCGATATCGATCGGCAGCCTAAGCAACTGCACGACTGAGATTGAATTGAGCACTTATTGCAGAGTTCTTTCACACACTGATAGTCTGTTGCAGACTGCCTAACGCTAAAAAGCGCTGCTTGGCAGGAGCGAAACACGTGTACGATCCTTCGCTGCGCAATCAGTGATTGCAGCCTGCATGACGCGAGGCTAAAACAAAAGGGACGGGCCGACCGCGGGGGCTTCGCGATGTCGAACGGATCAGTTCCGCCTTCCCATCCTGCGCGTAGAATGCTTGAGCGCATCGCCGTCTCCCTCGGCTGCACCACCGAGGCTCTCCGCACGAGCGAAGGTCTGCCAACCGATCTCGTCGATCTCGATGAGCTCCTGAGGCGCTGGGCGATACTCCGGACCGATGAGCAGCGGCAGCATGTGCTCCGCGCGGCCCGCGAAGCGGCCGAACAGTTCACTGGATGAGAGCGGAATGCGCTACGGGCTGCACCGCTATATGAAGCCCAGTCATCAAACCGCTGATGCGGCAGAGGCACGCTAGCTATAGTCCATTTCTGCCCTGCTGCCGGGGATCCCCAAGCCCGAGCACGTCATGGAGGTGCGGGCGATCCTGCCAGGACTTGCAAGGAACCCTGAAGAGCATCCACGCCCGCCCTTCCGATGGACCTTGGGGGGAGGCATCGCGGGGCGAGCGTGGCGGTCGAGAGGAGACCCGACCTCGTGATCGTAGCAAAGCGCATGCGAGGCTTAAACGTCCCGCGCATCCGGCACAGCTGACGCTACGCGAGAGACGAGAGCCTACGGCTGCCCTGCCAGCCACTCGCCCTCGATCGTGAGGGTGGCTCGGTAGACCGGGATACCGTGGTCGTCGCGCATCGTGACGCTGACCTTCTCACCGACACTTCCGAGCAGCTGATCCTTCACCATGTCGGGGAGCGACCGAAGTGCCTCCTGTGAAGCGGATCGGGCATCATCGAAAACGAGGCCTACATCGTCGCTGACGTCACTGCCGTTGCTCACGTCGAAGAAGTAGCGGGCCATCAGCGCCTCCGAAGCCGATGCGGTGCTAACCGCGCGAGCGTGAAAGAAGTTCTGGAGGCTTGCTGCGATAACTGATCGCGTAGCCTCTGCGTATCCGTGCCCGCGTCATGCGCTGCTGGAAACGACCTGATCGAGTAAGCGCAGGTACTGAGGGTTGAAAGCGGCGAGGGCTCGCAAGCCTGCCCAGTCCTGGATGACCAGCTGGCGGGACCGTAAGTCGATCAAGCCCTCCAACCGTAGGGCCCTCATCGTCCGGTTCACGTGGACCGAGGTTAGGCCCAATGCATCGGCGAGATCAGGCTGCCGAAGCGGCATCCACATAGTATGGTCGCTTGCCAGCCCGGCGGCCTCGAGGCGTAGGTACAGTTCGCAGATCAGATGCGCGAACCTCTGCCGTGCATCGCGTCGACCTAGGCTGGTGATCCAAGCACGGTGGATCGCAGCAGTAATCAAGGTCTCCCGCCACAGCGCAGCTGCGATGGTGGGCGAGCCGTCCGACAGTTGGCGAAGCGTGGTGTGCGGCACGAAGGCGACGACGGCGCGCGTGATCGCAGCCATGCTGAAGTCTGGCTGGGGAAGGTGAAGGCCTTGGAGGTCGGGCATATCGCCAGGCACGTGGATCGACAGGATCTGACGCTTACCCTCGGTAAGAAGCTGATAGCAGCAGGTCCAGCCATCGAGGACGACGCAAGAGTGTAGGGACGTGCCGTCTCCGTAGATGATGTCTTGCTGGGCTTCGAACGTTCGGGTCGCCACCGGCAGCTTTCTCAGCGCGTGCTGCTCCGTCGTCGAGAGGCGTGCGGCGCTGCCCAACCTACGGATCATCGTGTCGAGCGGGTATCCTGAAGGTGCCATCGCGCCGCGCTGCCGGTAGGGTCGAAAGAACCTCCCATCGCGCTGCACACAGCTCATCTGAGCGCGACTGGAACTAACCTATGATACCACAACGGTGTGGCGGATCGCCATAACTGGATGGCTGGCCGCAGGGGGATTGAGTCGAACCCCGCAAGGCCTTCCCTGGCTTGAAGGCTATACCCAGCTTGGCCACGACGGTCACGATCACCCCCGTTCTTGGGTTGCGGGCTCTCCGACTCAGCACCTACTTTGTCGCGAATGTGCCGAAGTCGCGCAGCTCGACGCGATCACCAGCGGCCAGCGCGCCCGTGATCCGGTCGAGGATGGCGCTCACCACCCGCTCGACATAGCGCGCGTAGAGATGGGGGTTCTGTTCCGCGATGCGGGCAACGAGTTCGGATCGGATCATGCGGGGGAAGGTGCTGCCGCTGCATCACAAGGGGCAAGTGCGAGGCCGCACGATCCCCTGCAACGTTGACTTAACCGTGCCGCCCGGCCGACATGGACCATTCCGGCCGGGCCCGCTCAGGCGAGTCGCGGCCACCCTCAGGGAGCAACCACCGCGGATCTGAGACCCTGAAACGACTACGGGCCCCCTGTCGCCAAACAGAGAGCCCGCGAAATCGAAGTGGCCTGGTGGGGCCAGATGCAATTCCCCATCAGCCACAGCTCCCGCCGGGAGTCAACGGGAACGCCAATTCCCGGAGCGATGAAGTCGTGCCTTGTTCACAGCCGCGGTCCGAAAAGGACCGGGTTCGATGACCTATGCCGAAGAGATCCGCCGACAGGTGGAGGCGGCCCCGCGCGCCGCGTTGCCAGCCTTCACGGCTTCGCTGTGGCGTGCCTACGGGGAGGGGAAGGTGACGGAGGCCGAGGCCGAGGCACTGTCCGTTCTCATCGAAGCCAAGCGCGCAGCGCAGATTAGAACCGTTCGAGAGAACATCGAACAGGCGCCGAACCCAATAGGAACCGGCGACGAGGAGGGGACAGCCACCCCCCGGACATTGGTACAGGCCGCCAGGAGGGCTGTCGGCTCGCACCCGCGCACAGACGCCTCGATGGAGCGTCGCCGCCGCTGGGCGGCTTCTGGGCGGCTTCCACCGGGGCTCGCGGCCCGGTTCACGCTGGCCGAGCAGGCGGTCCTCTCCCTCGTGGCGGCTGAGACCGTGCGCCGGAAAGACTGCCGCCTGTCGGTGCCGAACCTGGCCGCGGTGGCAGGCGTGGCCGAGACCACGGTGCGCAACGCGATCCGTGAGGCTCGGAAGCTCGGCCTCCTGACGGTCGAGGAGCGCCAGATCACCGGCTTCCGCAACGACACGAACATCGTGCGCATCGTCTCGGCCGAGTGGACGGCGTGGCTGCGGTTGGCGCGCAAAGGGGGTGTCGTTTCACCACCCCCTTCTCAAGGTGAGGGTCATCACGACTCCGCCCTTCAGAGGGGAGGGTGCAAATCCCCGAAGGGCACGCCTACTGAAGTTCTAGATCTGGGGAAATCGAAGCTAGCGGAGCCCAAAGCAGGCTGCCGAGGGACGGCGGGCGACCCTGGCCGAAGCGATCGCTCTCAAACCCGCGCGGGCGGTGGAGGCGGCCGAGCCATGCGGTGAC
>NZ_JAKSYD010000047.1 GCF_022829605.1 Methylobacterium sp. E-065
GGATCGTGGTCGATCTCTCACGGCACATGAACCGCATCCTCGCGATCAACCCAGTGCGCGGCACGGCGCGCGTCGAGGCGGGGGTAGTGAAGGACCAGCTCAACGCGGCTCTGGCGGAGTATGGCCTGTTCTTCGCGCCCGAACTCTCGACCTCGAACCGCGCCACCATCGGCGGGATGATCTCCACCGATGCCTGCGGCCAGGGCTCCTGCCTCTACGGAAAGACCCGCAACCACGTTCTCGCCCTCACCACGGTGCTCGCCGACGGGACGGTCTGGCATTCCGAACCCCTCGACGCAGCCGGGCTGCAGGCCGCCCAAGGCCAGCCCGGTCTCGCGGGCGCCATCCACCGGGAGGTGGATCGGCTCCAGCGCGAGAATGCGGACCTGATCGAAGAGACTTTCCCGCCGCTGAACCGCTGCCTCACCGGCTACGATCTCGCCCATCTGCGCCGCACGGACGGGTGCTTCGACCTCAACGCCGTGCTGTGCGGCTCGGAGGGGACGCTGGGCTTCCTTGCCGAGGCGACGCTCAATGTCCTGCCGCTGCCGAGCCACATGGCGCTGGTGAACCTCCGCTACGACAGCTTCGACGCGGCCCTGCGGGATGCGCGGACGCTCGTGGCCTCCGGGGCGGCCTCGGTCGAGACGGTGGATTCCAAGGTGCTGGGGCTCGCCCAGGAGGACCCGATCTGGGAGGGCGTCGCCGCCTACTTCCCAGAGGATGCGTGCGAGCGAGCCCGGGGCGTCAACCTCATTGAGTTTGTCGGCGACGGCTCTGACGCGGTCGAGGCGGCGCTCGCCCGTCTCACGGCGGCCCTGGACGCGGATGGCCAAGTCCATGGCCGGCGGGGCTACACGGTGGCTCGGGGCGAGGCAGAGGTCGGTCGCGTGTGGGCGATGCGCAAGAAGGCGGTCGGCCTCTTGGGCAACACCAAGGGCGACCGGCGACCCGTCGCCTTCGTGGAGGACACCGCCGTCCCGCCGGAGCACCTCGCCGATTATATTGCGGAATTCCGCGACGCCCTCGATCGGCGCGGGCTCGATTACGGCATGTTCGGCCACGTCGATGCCGGCGTGCTCCATGTCCGCCCGGCTATCGACATGAAGGCGCCTGGCGCGGAGGCGCTGGTCCGCGCCGTTACAGAGGATGTCGTCGCCCTGACGCAGCGCTATCGCGGTCTGCTCTGGGGTGAGCACGGCAAGGGTGTGCGCTCCGAGTTCTCGCCTCGGTTCTTCGGCCCGCTCTACCCAGTGCTCCAGGCGGTCAAATCCGCCTTCGACCCACGCAACCAGTTCAATCCCGGCAAGATCGCCGCCCCCGAGGGCGCCGCGCTCCTGACCGTGGACGGCGTGCCGACCAAGGGCGCGCGGGACCGCGCGATCCCCGAGACCGTCCGGGCCGGCTACGACGAGGCACTCCATTGCAATGGCAACGGCGCCTGCTTCACCTGGGACCCCGACGAGGCGATGTGCCCGTCCTGGAAGGGGACCCGCGAGCGGCGGCACTCGCCCAAGGGTCGAGCCCAGCTTATGCGCGAGTGGCTGCGCCGGCTCACCGTCGAAGGCCGCGACCCGCTCAGCGAGGCGAAGCGCCTGCGCGCCCGGCCGGGTTGGCTCGCCTTCCCCGCCCGTCTCGCCGCGACCCTGCGGCGGCGGGGGGACTTCTCCCACGAGGTCCACGAGGCGATGGCCGGTTGCCTCGCCTGCAAATCCTGCACGGGGGCCTGCCCGATCAAGGTCGATGTCCCGACCTTCCGGGCGAAGTTCCTCGAACTCTATCACGGCCGCTATCTGCGGCCCCTGCGCCACTATGTGGTCGCCGCGCTGGAGACCGCGGTGCCGCTGCTGGCAAAGGCGCCGCGGCTCGCGAATGCGGCGACATCCCTCGGGCTCTCGCGGGCGGTCGGGCTGGTCCACGTCCCGCAGCTGTCGAGCCTCGACCTGCCCGAGGAACTCGGCCGCCGCGGGGTGGCGCTGGCCGAGGCACGAACCCTGGCCCGCCTCCCGGAGGCCGAGCGCCTGACAAGCGTCATCGTCGTGCAGGACGCCTTCACCAGCCACTACGACACGTCCGTCCTCCTCGCCCTCCTCGACCTGCTGATCGGGCTCGGGCTGCGGCCCTGGCTCGCGCCCTACCGCCCGAACGGCAAGCCGCTGCACGTCCATGGCTTCCTCGGCCGGTTCGGACGTCTGGCGGCGGCCAATGCCGACGGTCTCGACCGCCTCGCCGAGACCGGAATCGCCCTCGTCGGCCTCGACCCGTCGATGACGCTCACCTACCGCTCCGAGTATCGGCAGGCCCTGCCGGGGCGGGACCTACCGCAGGTCCTCCTCGTCCAGGAATGGCTCGCCGGCCGCCTCGATGGCATCCGTCCGGCCTCCGAGACCGAGACCTTCTGGCTCCTGCCTCACTGCACCGAGCGAGCGACGGCACAGCCAGCGCTCGCCGACTGGGCCGAAGTCTTCGCCGCCCTGGGCCTGCGCCTGTCGGTGCTGCCCTCCGGCTGCTGCGGCATGGCCGGCACCTACGGCCACGAGGCCGAGCATCGGGCGATGTCGGAGCGGATCTACGGCCTCAGCTGGGCCGGACACGTCGCCGGGATGGGCCGGTCCGGCCGCTTGCTCGCCGACGGCTATTCCTGCCGCTCGCAGGTGAAGCTCGTCGATGGCCTGCGCCTGCCGCACCCCGTCGAGATCCTTCGCGATCATCTCGCCGCCGGCCCAGTGACCGGTCGGCGGACCACCCCCCTCCCCGCATAGACCCTCAAGGAGCACGTCATGGCAGACCGCACGCAATTCCGTTTGGGCCTCGTCGGCTACGGTGAAGTAGGCAGCACGCTCGGCGCCGGACTGCGCGGCGCCGGGCTCGAATCGATCGCCTGCTACGACAAGTATGCGTTCGAGGGCCCCTTCGCCGACCTCATCCAGGCGCGGGCGAAGGAGGCCGGCGTGACCCTCGTTCGCTCGAACGCGGAACTCGCCGACGCCGCCGACCTGATCGTTGGCGTCACGCCCGGCGCCGCTTCGCTGGAGAGCGCCGACGCCTTCGCCCCCGTGCTCTCGAACCGCCACACCTTCCTCGACTTCGCCTCTGCCACGCCGAAGATCAAGCAGGGCGTCGCGAGCAAGCTTGAGGCGACCGGCGCGCTGCTCGGCGACTGCTCGATCGAAGGGACCCCCCTGCACGGCTACTCCATGCGGATGCTGTCGAGCGGCCCGGCCGGCGAGCGCGTGTGCGATCTGCTGAACCCATGGGGCATGCAGATCGCGTACACGGGGCCAGTGCTCGGCACCGCCTCGGGGATCAAGATTATCCGCTCGGTCCTCATCAAGGGGATCGAGGCGCTCACCGACGAGATGCTGCTCGCCGCCCATCAGTACGGGATCGACGAGGTCGTCCTCGCCTCGGCCTCCAAGACCCTCGCCCGGCCGTGGATGGACACGGTCCAGAGCCTGACCCCGTCGGGGGTGATCCACGCCAAGCGTCGGGCCGAGGAGCTGGAGATGTCGGCCGACGCCGTCGCCGATGCCGGGGTCGAGCCGATCATGGCCCGCGCGGTGGCCCAGCGCCTGCGCTGGAAGGAAAGCCTCGGCCTCAAGGATCACTTCAAGGGCGTCGTCCCCCGGACCTACCAAGAAGCCCTGGAAGCCATGGTGCTCAAGGCCGGCCTGAAGCGCGTCCTCTGAGCCCCATTACCCCGCATCGAAGGACGAACAGTCATGGCCATCGGTTTCAAGATCCATCCGCGCACCCGCACGGTCGATTCCGCCACCGTCGAGAAGTTCAAGGGCATCGCGGTCGCCAACATCAGCGACTCCATGAGCCGCATGAGCCACGGCGGCGCGCGGATCCGCCCGCTCCATGCCGGGGGAGTGCTCTGCGGCGTCGCCCTCACCGTGCGGGCGCGCCCCGGCGACAATCTACTGATCCACGCAGCCCTCAACCGCGCGAAGCCCGGCGACGTGCTCGTCGTCGATGGCGACGGCGACCTGACGAATGCCCTGATGGGCGAGCTCATGCTCTCCCACGCGCAGCAGATCGGCGTGGCCGGCGTCGTCCTAAACGGCGCGGTGCGCGACTACGGCTGGATCCGCTCCAACGCGTTCCCTGTCTTCGCCGCCGGCGTCACCCATCGCGGCCCCTACAAGAACGGGCCGGGCGAGATGAACGCCACCATCGCCATCGAGGGCATGGTGATCGAGCCCGGCGACCTGATCGTCGGCGACGATGACGGCTTCGTCTGCGTGCCGTTCGACCAGACCGAGTTGGTCTTCGCCTCCGCCGACAAGAAGCAGCAGGGCGAGGCCAAGACTATGGCGGCAATAAAAGCCGGCACCGTCGACCGCTCCTGGGTCGAACGCGCTCTCGCGGAGTCGGGCTGCGAGGGGATCTGACCAGCCTCGCCGTCCCTGCCAGCCCAGCGAAGCAATCCAGGGACGTGCCACGTCTGGGACTGTTCCGCTGTCCAGCGCGGCTTCGCTCACGCTCGCAATGACGACGCAACAAGACAACCGGGAGGACGGCACGTGAGCATCACAGAGCAAACCAAGCATCCGCTCGAGGCGGCGACCATGCGCCGGGTCATCGTCCGGCTCGTGCCGTTCCTGATGCTCTGCTATTTCTGCGCCCTGCTCGACCGCGTGAACGTGGGCTTCGCCGCCCTGCAGATGAACAAGGATCTCGGGCTTACGCCCGCAATGTTCGGGTTCGGGGCGAGCCTGTTCTTCATCTCATACTTTCTTGTTGAGGTGCCGAGCAATCTTGCCCTGCAGAAGGTCGGCGCGCGGCGCTGGATCGCCCGGATCATGATCACCTGGGGCTTCGTCACGATGGGCATGGCCCTCGTGATCGGTCCCCATTCCCTCTACGTGATGCGCTTCATCCTCGGGGCGGCCGAGGCCGGATTCTTCCCCGGGGCGATCCTCTACCTGACTTACTGGCTGCCGAGCGCGTACCGGGCGCGGATCATGGCAACCTTCACGGTCTCGATCCCGCTCGCGACCTTCCTCGGCTCGCCCCTCTCGGTGACGCTCCTTGAACTCGACGGCGCGCTCGGCCTCAAGGGCTGGCAGTGGCTGTTCGTACTGGAGGGCCTGCCTACGATCATCCTCGGAATCGCCTGCCTGTTCGTGCTGACCGATCGGCCCCGCGAGGCCCGCTGGTTGAAGGACGAGGAGCGCGCGTGGCTCGTCGGCCGCCTCGATGAGGAAGCGGGCAAGCGCAAGCCCATCGGGCACATCTCCCTCTGGCAGCTGGCCCGCAACAAGTACTTCCTGACCATGGCGCTGGTCTGCTCCGGCGCCTCGGCGACGGGCAGCGTCTTGTCGGTTTGGCAACCGCAGATGATCAAGTCCTTCGGGCTCACCAATCTGCAAACCGGCTTCGTCAATGCGATCCCCTACGGCTTCGCCACGATCCTCATGGTGCTCTGGGGCCGCCACTCTGACCGGCACAGCGAGCGACGCTGGCACACGGCGATCCCGCTACTGCTCGCGGCCTTCGGCCTGTCCTACCTCAACCTCACTGGCGGCATCGTCACCGCCATCCTGGCCGTGACCTTTGCCCTCGTCGGTGCCTATTCCTTCAAGGGGCCGTTCTGGGCGCTCTCCGCCGGGTGGCTCTCGCCGGGGACGCTGGCGGCCGGTCTTGCGGGCATCAACGCGATCTCGAACCTGATCGGCGGCGGCCTGATGGTGAACGTGGTCGGCTTGGTGAAGGACGCCACCGGCAGCTTCCCCCTCGGCATGCTCCCCGTCGCCGCGCTGGATGCCGCCGCCGCGATCAGCGTGATCCTGATCAGCCGCGCCCATGCCCGCGAGACGCAGGGCGCGGCGCTGCCTGCCTGAACCACAATCCCTACTCCTGCCCCCGAGGACACGCGATGTCGTTCTTCGCTCCCCCGCCGACCGTGACGGCCGAGGTGTTCACGCGCCTGCCCGATCGCTTCCGCCAAGCACGACCGACCGCCTGGGCGAACGCCAACCGGGGCGGCCACTCGATCGATTCCTTCCTCGAGGGCCCGGTCTTCGATCGGGCCGGCCGCCTCTACGTGACCGACATTCCGTTCGGCCGGATCTTCTGCATCGACCAAGCCGGCGCGTGGGAACTCGTCGCCGAATACGATGGGTGGCCGAACGGCATGAAGATCCACCGAGACGGCCGGATCTTTATCACCTGCTACAAGCGCGGCCTGATGCTTCTCGACCCCGAGACCGGGGCGGTGACGCCGTTCCTGGAGACGGCGGGCTCGGAGGGGTTCCGCGGGGTCAACGACCTGACCTTCGCCAAGAACGGCGACGTCTACTTCACCGACCAGGGCCAGACCGGGCTGCAGGATCCGACTGGCCGAGTCTACCGCCTGCGCCCCTCCGGCGAGCTGACCTGCCTCGTCGACACAGTGCCGAGCCCGAACGGCATCGTCATCGACGATGCCATGGGCAGCCTGTTCATCGCCGTGACCCGCTCCCAACAGATCTGGCGGGTGCCCCTCAATACCAGCGGCCTCGTCGCCAAGGTCGGCGTATTCGCGCAGCTGCATGGCGGGCTGGGCGGCCCGGACGGCATCGCGCTCGATGCCGAGGGCTGCCTGATCGTCGCCCATACCGGGTTCGGATCGATCTGGCGCCTCTCGTCAGTCGCCGAGCCGCTGCTGCGGGTGAAGTCCCCCGCCGGGATCTCGACCACCAACGTCGCTTATGGCGGCCCGGACGGAGCGACCCTGTTCATCACCGAATCCCAGACCGGCAGCATCCTCACAGTTCGGATGCCGGCCCCCGGTCAGACCCTCTTCTCGCACCACTGAACGGACCGGACGGATGACCTCCTCGCTCACCCGCCGCGCGCATCTAGCGGCCCTAATGGGCGCCGCTGCCGTGAGCGCCGGGTTGCGCCCGGCTCTCGCCCAGACCGTGCCCTGGTCCTCGGGCACGGACCGGCCGACTTTTGCCGTGCCGCCGGGCGCCACCGACTGCCACCACCACATCTACGATGCGCAGTTCCCGGCCGCGCCCGGCGCCAGCTTGCGGCCGCCGGATGCGAGTATCGCCGATTACCGCCTCCTGATGCAGCGCCTCGGCATCAGCCGGCACGTCGTGGTGCAGCCCTCCACCTACGGGGTCGACAACAGCCTCCTCGTCCAGTCCGTGAAGGCATTCGGGCCGGCTGCTCGGGGCGTCGCGATGCTCGATGCCTCGGTGGCGCCCGAGGAGCTGAAGCGCCTCGACGGGGCCGGCATCCGCGGCGTGCGGTTCGGGACGCGCCTACCCGGCGGAGCACCGATCGCCGACCTAGCGCAGGTCGCCCGCAAGATCGCCGATTTCGGCTGGCACATCGTGCTGGTCGCCGACGGCGACAAGATCGTGGAGCTGGCCGACACCCTGAAGGACCTGCCGGTGCCGGTCGTGTTCGACCATATGGGCCATCTGCCCGAGCCAGCCGGCCCGGACCATCCGGGCTTCAAGGTAATTGCCGACCTGATCGACAAGCACGGCGCCTGGGTGAAGCTCACCGGCGCCTACCTTCTCTCGAAGGTCGGGCCGCCGAGCTATGCCGACCGGAGCCGCCTCGCCCGCGCCTACGTGCAGCTCGCCCCCGAGCGCCTTGTCTGGGGCAGCGACTGGCCGCACCCGACCGCCCCCGCCAACGCGAAGCCGGACGATGCCGTGCTCCTTGACCTTCTAGCGGACTGGGCTCCCGAAGAGGCGGTGCGGAACCGGATCCTCGTCGCCAATCCGGCCAAGCTCTACGGGTTCGGCTGAACGGATGAGGAGGATTGGCTCCGAGCAAGAGACTTTAGATGATGTCCGCTTCTAGCAGTTGTCTAAGCCGTCTGGGGCGAGCGAGGCGGGCGCAAAGCTAAACGGCTGGTTTTGCGCAGGTTGGCGATCCGACATGGCGTAGTCCGGCCTTAAGCGAACTGGCCGCTTCGGACTAGAACGACCGAAGAGCAGACAGCCTCCTTTCAACCGAGGCCGTGTGAGAACGCAGATCATTCAGGGTCTGGAGATTGGAGCATTCGCGCGCAACATGACTTGGACCAGGCCGTGTTCCGATGTGATTGTTCAACACGCAACGTGAACGTTTCAGCAGTTTGCAGCATGTCGGTTCAAACCATGCGTTGCCGCTTTTTTGCAGCATGCTTTAGTGTGTGGTCGCTGTCCCGCTCACCCGCCAGACCGTGTTGCCGACATCGTCTGCGACGATCAGAGCGCCGGTCCGATCGAGCGCCACCCCGACCGGCCGTCCGCGAACGGTCTTCTTGTCCCGCGCAAGGAAGTCGGTGACCACTGGAAGCGGTGCTCCGTTCGGGCGTCCATCGACGAAGGGGACGAAAATAACTTGTTAACCGTTCAGCGGATCGCGGTTCCAGCTGCCATGCTCGCCTACGAACGCGCCCTCGCCGAATTGCGGCGACACCGTCTGGCCCTGGCTGAACGCGACACCGAGGGCCGCGACGTGTGAGCTTAGTCCGTAATCCGGCTTTATTGCCTTCGCCACCATGTCGGGGTTCTGCGGCTGAACGCGCTCGTCAACGTGCTGCCCCCAGTAGCTGTAGGGCCAACCGTAGAAGCCGCCCTCCTTGATCGACGACAGATAGTCCGGCTCTAGATCCGGTCCGATCTCGTCGCGCCCGTTGACGACCGCGAATAGCTGCTGCGTTCCGGGTTGGATGGCGAGATTCGTCGGATTGCGCGTCCCGGTCGCATAGAGGCGTTTGGCGCCGGTCAGCCGATCGACCTCGTAGATCGCCGCGCGTCCCTCCTCGACATCCATCCCGTTTTCGGCAGCGTTGCTGTTGGACCCGACGCCGACATAGAGCTTCGATCCATCAGCGCTGGCGACCATCGCCTTGGTCCAATGGTGGTTGATCGGGCCGGCCGGCAGATCCGCGAGTTTGGTCCCCGCCTCCTTGATCTCCGTCTGCCCGGGCTTGAACGGATAGGCGATGATCGCGTCGGTGTTGGCCACGTACAGCGTATCCGCCACCCACGCGACGCCGTAGGGCGAGTGCAGATGGTCGACGAGCACCGTCTTCAACTCCGGAACGCCATCGCCGTCGGCATCGCGCAACAACGTGATGCGATTACCACCTTTGTCGGCAGCACCGCCGCGGGCCTTGATCAAACCCGAGATGTAGTCCTTTGGCCGGAAAGGCTTGGTACCAGGGCCGTTGCTTTCGACGACGAGGATGTCGCCGTTGGAGAGTGGGTAGACGATACGCGGATGCATCAGCCCGTTCGCCATAGCCTGGATGCGCAGGCCGGCGGGAACCGTGGGCGTTTCCCCGGCCTTCCAACCGACAGCCTGCGGCACGCTCATCGGCGGGATGAGATACTGATGAGGCTCAGGAAGGTCCGGATTCGGTCCGTATTGTTTCGAGGGATCGCCTCCCTGGTCGCTGCAGCCGGCGAGCAGAGCGACGATCATCAGGCCGGGACCCGCGCGGAAGCGCTTCATGGTCATGCGTTCTCTCCCCGGGCGGGAGTTTTTAGGTAGGTCACGCACCAGCCGCGAAGGCCGGCTATGAGAAGCAGGATTGCGACGATGGCCGAGACGGTGATTCCGGACGGAACGACGGACGTCCAGCCATCGCGTGTGTGAATGAAGTCGTTGACGATCGAGAGCATTGCGGCGACGGCCAGCAGGCCGAAGTCGGGCCAGCTGATCGGCCCGGCCCTGCCAAGCACGAAATCCAGCACGAGCACGAGCGCAGCAAATAAGGCCAGCACGAGCCCGCCGGTGATCAGCCACGCCGAGAAGTTGGCCCACTGTATCAGCGCATTACTTAAATACATGGAATCCGTAAACAGTGCAGCCATCAGCAGGGCCCCGCTAGGTCCGACGAACAACGGGTGCAGCGGCCTGGGAGTACGGGCCCCTCCAATTTGCCTAGCCATGTTTTCTTTCAAAGAAGCAATGAATTGAGAAAGCTAGGTCGCGTATTTGCGAAACGTGGCTTCTCAGGAATGGGACAAGCGCACTTGGTCGCTTTATCGCGAATGCGCCGCCCCAACGCCGTAACGTCACTGAGACCGCAACGAGCTGAGCTCGCTGAGAGCCGTCCGTCCCTTTCAAAGCATGAGGCTTGGCACAGCGCACGATCGTCATGAAGGTCGATCGATACGCGCGGTGCTGCTGACCTTGAAGGGTTCTACAGTGTCATTCCGCCGATGCGGTGTGCGGGGCGTCATCCTGCCCGACGACGCGGACGAGGTCCCCGGAGGCTATGAACTCCTGCGGGTTGTCGATAAGCCTTTCGGCAGGTGTAATACCTGCGCGCACTTCGATGTCGGTGCCAAGGTTGCGACCGAGCGTGACAGGCTTCAGCGCAACGCGATGGTCGTCCTGCACTTGCGCGACGAGGGTGCCATTGCGATTGAACACCAAGGCCGTCGCGGGCACGCGCAAGGTCCCCGGGTTTGAGGGGACGTGGAATTGCACCTCGACGAAGGCGCCCGGCCAGAGCCGTCCGTCCGGATTGTCGGCTTGCAGCTCGACGAGCCCCTTGCGCGAGTCCTCCGCGATGGCGTTCGCGGTCGATGTGACCTCGGCGGTGAACGTCTCCTCCAACCCGGGCACGCGCATGGATGCCTTGAGGCCCGGCTTCATCGCGCCGAGAAACGCCTGCGGGACATTCACGTAGACGCGCACGCGATGGATGTCGGAAACGCGGTAGAGCGGCTTCCCCGAGGTTCCGCCAGCTGTCAGAAGGTCTCCGATATCGACGTTGCGCGCGGTCACGACGCCGTCGAAGGGGGCCCTGATTTCCTTGAACCGCGTCAGTTCCTCAAGTCTTCCGACATTCGCCTGCTGGGCAACGATGTTTGCCTTTGCGACTGACAGGGCCGCGGTGCGCGAGGCCGCGGTGAAGCGGTCTGTGTCGCCCCGCTCCTCGCTCGACCAGCCCTGCGCCACGAGCCGGGTGGTGCGCTTGTTGGTGGCTGCGCTGAGGTCGGCATTCGCCTGGGCTTGATCGACGGCCGCCTGGAGCTGAGTCAGCGTAGCGCGCGCCTCGGCGAGTTGCTGGTCGAGATCGGGGGCGGAGATCTGAACCAAGACTTCGTCCTTACGGACTCGTGCACCCAGGTCCTTATGCCAGGCTGTGACGTAGCCGCTGGCACGCGCATAGAGGGAGCCGGTGTAGTAGGCGCTGAGCGAGCCGGGCAGGCTCAAGTCTTCGTTCATGGGCCCGCGTTGGGCATGGACCACCCGAACGGTCGGCACCGCCTGACGCTCGGTCCAGGCATCGACCTGCTGCATGCTCTTCGCGCGGTCACTGATGCCGACCCAAGCGAGTGCAGCGGCCCCGACCGCCACGCTCGACAGAAGTGTGGCCACGTTCCGCTTTGAGGGCATCTTGGGCTCCGAGGCGTCCTCTGGAGTGTGCATACGGAGTCCGGATTCAGGGAGACGGGGACAGGATGGCGTCGGTTGCGGCGTGGGATGACGGGTCGGGCGCGGCCGCGCCGACGCGGCGGGGCCGGCCGTGCACGATGCTGAAGACCACCGGCACGAAGAACAGCGTCGCCAACGTAGCGAAGAGCAGGCCACCGATGACGGCACGGCCGAGCGGCGCGTTCTGACCAGGCTCGATCGCCATGGGTGCCATGCCGATCATCATCGCGAGTGCGGTCATCATCACAGGCCGTAGGCGCGTCGCCCCGGCCGCCAGAGCAGCTTCGAATGCCGTACGACCGGCGTGGAGCTGCTCGCGGGCGAAGCTGATGACCAGGATCGAGTTGGCGGTGGCCACACCCATGCACATGATCGCCCCGGTCAGCGCCGGAACGGAGACGTGCGTGTGGGTGGCAAACAGCATCCACACGATACCGGCCAGCGCGGCAGGCAGCGCCATCACGATGACGAACGGGTCGACCCAGGATTGGAAGTTGATGACGATGAGCAGGTAGATGAGCACGATGGAGAATGCGAGGCCGACCAGCAATTGCTGGTAGGCGTTGGCCATCGTGATCGCCTGCCCGCGCATTGTGACGGTCGATCCTTTCGGCAGGTCTCCCCGCGTGTCGTCGATCGCCCGCTGAATGTCCGCCGCGACGCCCCCGAGGTCGCGGTCCTGCGGCGTGGCCAGGATGTTGACGGTGCGCGCGATGTTGTAGTCCGTCACCACGGCACTCAGCGGCGCGGGGGAGACAGTCGCAAGCCCTCCCAGGAGCTGATCCGAGCGGGCCGCGGTGATCGGCAGGTTGTTGAGGTCGCCCAGCGTGTCGATGGCATATTGCGGCGTCTGGACAGATACCGGGTACGAGACGCCATTGCGTGGGTCGAGCCAGTAGGTCGGAGCGGTTTGCGTGCTGCCCGAGAGACTGGCCTGGATGCTCTGGGCGGCATCGCCTTCGGTCAGGCCGACGACACCGGCTAGGGCACGGTTGAAGTCGACCTTGAGGGCTGGATTTCGCGCCTGCTCCTGGATGCGGGCATCGGCGACCCCAGCGACCCGGCGGACCCGCGCCAGCAGCTTATTGGCGTAGGCGCGGCCGCCCTCAATGTCGGCGCCGGCCACCTGCACGTCCAGGGCGGCCGGTGAGCCGAAGTTGAGGATCTGGCTGACGATGTCGGCTGGCAGGAACGAGAAGGTCACGCCGGGGAAATCCTGTGGCAGCCGCTCGCGCAAGCCCCGGGTCAGTGCGGCGGTGGAAGCCCCTTCTCCCTCGTTCAGCGTCACCAGCATGTCGGCATCGAAGGTGCCGATGGTGCCGCTATTGCCGTAAGAGATGTTGATACCGCTGATCGGCAGGCCGATATTGTTGACGACGCTGGCTACGCGCTCCTGCGGGATTAGGGCGTGCACCCGTCCCTCGATCCGCCCGGTCAGCGCCGTCATCTCCTCGATACGCGTACCCGTCGGAGCCCGCAGGTGGATGCGCAGCGCGCCCGCATCAACTTCGGGGAAGAAGTCGCGTCCGAGATAGGGGACGAGGCCGAACGACACGGCGACCGCCGTGAGAAAGCCTCCCGCAAACAGCTTCCGATGCGACAGCGCCAGGGCGAGCAGGCCGAGATAGCCCTGACGCAAGGCTTCGAAGCGTCGCTCGAAGCCACGCTGGAAACGGGTGAAGGCCCCGGGGCCTACGCCCGCGGCGTCACCGTGTGCATGTTCGGTCAGCAGATAGCGGGCCAGCGTCGGCACCAGCGTGTACGTGAGGACGTAGGACGCGATCATCGCAAACACCAC
The DNA here is from genome assembly GCF_022829605.1 of Methylobacterium sp. E-065. Taxonomy (GTDB): domain Bacteria; phylum Pseudomonadota; class Alphaproteobacteria; order Rhizobiales; family Beijerinckiaceae; genus Methylobacterium. The sequence goes on from NZ_JAKSYD010000047.1 coordinate 13,196, forward strand.
CGCCATCGCCAACGGCCGGAACAGGAAGCCGGCGACGCCGCCCAGCGCTAGCAGCGGCACGAAGGCGATGCAGATGCAGAAGAGGGCGATGGTGGCCGGCGGCATGATCTCCTGCGCGCCGCGGGTGATCGCCGTGACGATGTCCTCGCCAAACTCCTCCATGTGCCGGTTGATGTTCTCGATCGTCACGGTGGCATCGTCGACAAGGATGCCGACCGCGAGCGCGAGGCCGCCGAGCGTCATGACATTGATGGTCTGACCGAGCACCGAGAGGGCGATCAGCGAGCACAGGACGGCGAGCGGAATCGACACCGTGATGATCAGCGTCGAGCGCCAGCTTCCCAGGAACACGAGGATCATAAGGCCGGTCAGCGCTGCGGCGATGATACCCTCGCGTACCACCGCCACCACGGACTCGCGTACGAAGCCCGACTGATCGGCCACGTATTTGAGATCGACGCCGGCCGGCAACGTCGCCTGGATTGTTGGTATCCGAGCCTTTACGCCAGCGATGATGTCGAGGGTCGAGGCGTTGCCGATCTTCAGGATCGACATCAGCACGCCCTTCTTGCCGTCGAGCTGAACGACGTTGGTCTGCGGCGGCGAGCCGTTACGGACGTGGGCGACGTCGCGCATGAACACCACGGCGCCGTCCACGACCTTGACCGGCAGGTCGTTGAACGCCTCAATCGTCTTCGGGGAGTCATTGAGATCAACGATCCACTCGTAGGTGCCGATCTTCTGGGTCCCGACCGGAGTGATCAGGTTCTGCCGGGCCAATGCCGCGCCGACATCCGCCGCCGAGAGGCCATGGGCGTGGAGCGCCGACTGATCGAGGTCGATCTGCACCTGTCGTGCCGCGCCGCCGTAGGCGTAGGGAAGTTGAGCCCCCGGGATCGTGGTGAGCTGCGGCCTGATGAAGTTCTGGGCCAAGTCGTTCAGCGCCGACTGTGAGAGGGTGTCACTCGACAGGGCCAGCTGGATGATCGGCACGCTTGACGCGTTGTAGGCGAGCATCAGGGGGGGCGTGATTCCCGGCGGGAGCTGCTTGAGCTGCGTTTGAGAGATCGCGGTGACCTGCGCCTGAGCGGCCGTGATGTCGACGTTGGGCTGGAAGTAGATCTTCACGATCCCGTAGCCAGGGACAGATTGTGACTCGATGTGCTCGATGTCGTTGACCGTGGTCGTCAGCGACCGCTCGAACACCGACACGATGCGTCCGGACATGTCCTCCGGCGGAAGACCGGTATACTGCCAGACGACGCTGATCACGGGAATGCCGATACTCGGAAAGATATCGGTTGGTGTCCGGAGTACCGACATGACCCCGAAGATCAGGATCAGGATCGACATCACAACGAAGGTATAGGGTCGAAGCAGAGCCAGTCGGACGATCGCCGCCATTGCCTTACCTCTGCCGTGATGGATGCCCGCGTCGGAACCACGAGCTGCGAACGCCAACGTATCGTATAATGCATTCATCTGGCCAGTGCGGCAATTTGATGGTCTTGCTGCCGAGCGCGCATTAGAAAAATTGAGAAACAATTCTAAGATAGGCTTCAGATCGGACTTATATTTCTTGATTTTGGTATGTGTATACGATCTGCGGCAGATCTCGGCATTTGTTAGGAGACGAAACGGCGTGAATGATATTGCTCAGCAACAGCCGCAATGCCCTCAAATGCTGGAATTGCGGCACAGGATCCTACCTTGACGTGGACGACCTATGCGCATCCTCGTTCTCGAAGATGATCCGATGCTCTCGGATGGTTTAACCTCGGGATTATCGTTGCATGGGATGTCCGTGGAGTGCGTATCGACATGCTCGGATGCCGTCTCGATCTTCGATGCGGCGCATTACAGCGCGGCGATCTTGGATCTCATGCTGCCGGACGGCTCCGGACTCGACGTGCTGAGCCACATCCGTGCGCGGGACAATACCATGCCGGTCATGATCCTCACCGCGATCGACGCTGTCGCCGATCGCATCGCAGGGCTCGATCGGGGGGCGGATGACTACATGGGAAAGCCGTTCGACCTCGGTGAACTCGCGGCTCGGCTCCGTGTCATGATCCGACGAGCGGCCGGACGCGCCAACCCGATCTTCACGTGGCGTGACCTCACGATCGCATTGAGCCACCGGTCGGTCACCCGCGCGGGCATCGTTCTCAGTCTGTCGCGCCGTGAATTCGCGGTGCTGGAGGCGCTGATCGAGCGGCCCGGTCGGGTGCTGTCCCGAAGCCAGCTTGAGGCACGCCTCTACGGGTGGAACGAGGAGATCGGCAGCAACGCGCTTGAGGTCCACGTCCATAATCTGCGTGCCAAGATCGGCCGAGATGCAATCGAGACCGTACGCGGCCTGGGCTATCGCATCCGAGAGGACCGCGCGTGAAGTCCTTGCGCATGCGCCTGTTCGCGACCTTGGTCACCGCCACCGGGCTGGTCTGGTTCGCCGCCATCGCCTGGGCCTATGTTGATAGCCGCGCCCAGTTCGAAAACATCCTCGACCGCCGCCTGATGGAGGCGGCCCGCATGGTCGACAGTCTGTTCACCCCGGTTCAGGCAGGGGTCGCGCGGCAGGCGGATGGCGCGGGCGCTGCGCCCGGCCGGATGGTGAGCTACGATCGACATCTCAGCTGCCAGATCTGGTCGCTGGATGGGCGCCTCATCGGGGCCTCCGCCGGAGCCCCGGATCCGAGCCTGTCAGATCAGCGCGAAGGGTTCTCCACTAGGGTCGTCGATGGACAGGCGTGGCGGGTCTTCGCCCTGTCCGACCCGGCCAAGGGTTTCCGCATCCTCGTGGGCGACAATCTCGGGCAGCGGCGCCAGCTGGAGCGCGGCCTCGTCGGCAGCCTTCTGCTCACCGCCGGCTGCGTGCTGCCGATCCTCGCGCCGCTGATCTAGTTCAGCGTCGGCCGTGGCCTGCGACCGCTGAATCGCGCGACCCGCGATCTCGCTGCCCGGGACGCCGACAACCTGGAACGGGTCGAGGTCGGCCAGATGCCGTCGGAGATCCGCCCCCTGGTCGATGCGCTGAACCGGCTGTTCGGCAAGGTCGTGGCGGCGCGCGAACACGAGCGCACCTTCCTGGCCTATGCGGCGCACGAGTTGCGCACGCCGCTGGCCGGGCTGAAGACGCAGGTCCAGGTCGCCATGCAGGCGCCCGATGCCACCATGCGGGATGCTGCCCTCGCCCAGACTCTGAGCGCGGTCGATCAGTCGGCGCGCCTCGTCCAGCAGCTCCTGACCGTCTCGCGCCTCGACAGCAGCGTAGGCCCGATCGCCACCGTCTGGATCCCTGTCGAGGAGCGCCTGCGCGACCTGCTCGCCGCGATGGGCGGGTTGCCGGCGCTCGAGCGGGTCGCCTTCGGTCCCGGCGTCATGACAATCGAGATCCGCATGGACGAGGACCTGTTCGACCTCGCCATGCGCAACCTGATGGAGAACGCCCTGCTGATGACCCCGCCGGACGGGGTGATCACTTGGGACGCCGCGCTCGGCGCGGACGGAGGCGCCATCCTGTCGATCACCGACGACGGGCCCGGCATCGCCGAGGCGGAGCGGGCCCTGGTGATCCGGCGCTTCGTGCGCGGCAGCCGACGGGCGAAGCTCGGTAGCGGCCTCGGCCTCTCGATCGTCACCATGGCGCTGGAGCAATCGGGTGCCCGCCTGCAACTCGCGGGACGGGACGGCAGCCCGGGCCTCAGGGCGAGCGCGATCTTCGGCCCACGGCTCGCCAGACGTGCGACGCCTGCTACGGCTCGCCTTTGATTCGAGCGAGGTAGTCGACGATCACCCGCGCATCCTCCGATGTGATTGGTGCCTTGTAGGCGTTGATCATCTTGTCGACGACCGTATGCCACTCCTCCCGGGAGAGGGCCGGCTGGTTCAGGGTGTGGTCGGCGGAGTGGCAAGCCGTGCAGTTCGACGCGATGACGTCGGAGCCTGATCCATTGGGGAAGGCGACATCGTCACCGACGGGCAGGTCGACCTCAGGCGTCGGGTGAAGCTCCAGCGGCGTTGCGGCGAGGGCGGATGACGCGCTTGCGAGGAGGCTGGCCAGCGCAGCGGTGCGGATGAATCGGTACATGGTTGCGCTCACCCCTCAGGCCGCCACGAGGTCGAGGGCCTCGACCGGGTTGGACATGTAGCCCCCGGGGTTCCAGACGCGCCGGATCGGCTGAACCAGCCGATCGGTGTTGGTGCAGCGAGTCATTACTGTATGCGCCCCGCGGGCGGCGAGGCTGATCGTGGATTGCCACTGCCGGAAGCCATAGGTGCCCTCATCCTTATCAAGGATCGTAGGCTGCCAGGTCCGACCGCCGTCGAGCGACAAGTCCACGGCGGCGACACCGCGGTCGCCACCGAAGGCAATGCCGCGCACCGGTTGCGGAACGCCGACCGGGATGGTGTCGGACGGCTTGAGATTGGTTACGAACGAACGAGGCAGGTTCCGGGTGATTGGGATCAGGCTGTAATCCGTCTGTCCGGGCTCGACCGTGTGGTTGAGCGTGTCCGGCACACGGTAGCTCCGCGTGGTCCAGACGCTGGTGTCGGGGTGATCCATCACCGCGATGTCGTCGAGCATCTTGATCCAGTAGACGGCGGACCAGCCGGGTACGATGAGCTTCAGCGGAAAACCATTCAGCATCGGCAACTGCGCGCCATTCATCGCGAAGGCCAGCATCACCTCGCCGTCGCGGGCGTGATCGATGTCCAAGGCTTTGACGAATTTGGGGGCGTCAGGCAGCAGCGGCTCATCGAGCCCGCCGAACCGCACATGGGTGGCCCCGCCCTTCACGCCTGCCCGGTCCAGAACGTCCCGGAGGCGCACGCCCGTGTAGAGGGCGTTGCTCATCGAGCCGTTGGCCCACTGAGCGCCCGCGACCCGAGGTTGCGCGTAAAGGCGCGAATTGCCGGCACACTGGCTGACTGCTGCGATCTCGAAGCGTGGCAGGTCGCGGATCAGCTCCTGCAGCGACAGCGCCTGGGGACGCTCGACGAGGCCCCGGACCTTCAGGGTGAAACGGTCGGTGTCGACGTGGGTCGGGAAGGTGGCCCAGTGCCAGCTCACGAAATGCCGATCGTTCGGCGTGAATACGCCAGTGTCGAAGACCTCGAACGGCGTCTCCAGCCACGGCGGCCGGGTGCGCTGGACGATCATCCGCCCCTTCTCGGGATAGGTCGCAGTCAAGGGGCGGGTGCTCGGACCGCCTGGGACATGAAGGTCGACGGTCTCGGCGTGGGCGCGGCTAGCCAGCAGGCCCATTCCGCCCAAGGCGGCGGCCGACAGCAGCCCACGGCGGCTCGGAGTTGATAATGTGGAATGCTTCGGCATCGAACTGACGGTTCCGCTGAGCCCAAGCCCATCTGGCCGGCGCGCGGTCCTCCACACCTCTCAGCTTAAGGGCGCCTTAAGTGAGCGGCGGCGTGCCGTCGGCCGACCTCCCGCGAGCCGTGTGTCGGGATTGCTGTGTGGCACTGCATCAACGAGGGTTCGGTCGATAGCTAGAACCCCGCGGTCGGCGCCGGCCCGATCCGTGCCGGTGCCTGTAAGTGACGACCTGTCGAGGACTTCCAGTGTTCGATTGGCAGGAGTCATTCCTACCTGGAATCCTTGCTGGTGGAATGTCCGCTTTCGAGCTTTCGCATGACCGGGCTGAATGACCGGAACGGGCGCACAGCCGAACGTCCGGTTTTGCGCGCTCAAGCGATCTGGCGTGACGTAGTCTGGCCGAAAGCGGAATGGCTGCTTTGGATGAGGTCAGCCGGAAATGCGGACGTTCCGCTGGCGAGCTGCGCACGACGCGCAATCGGACGGGTGGTGCTGTCGCCGATCGCCACGACGCTCTGTCGTTCCGGGTTGGATTTCCCCCACGGTGTTGCTGTTAGTTACACATGCTGCGTGAGCGCTTGATTATCCATGGTAGTGCCAACCTGGGTTTTCAGCGCCGCAATCGCATTCAGAACGAGAAAAGTAACAGACATTTTGGTAGCGTCTGAGTCGAAAACAGAGGATCCCCGATGCTGCGGCGCGGTGCTCAACCGATCTTCGGCCGTCGCGCTGTTTCGTCACCGGGTCCGAGCCCATTAGGCGAGCGCAGCAGGCCGATTCTGAAGCGATCGCATCAGGTCACCCTCGTGCTGCTCGGCTCAACTGCACTCGCCGGCTGGCAGTACAGTCGGACCGCCCCGCCGAGCCACCAACCACAGCAGGTGGTGGAAAGCCCGGCCCAACCGAGGTGTGATCGTGGCGGGAGCTCCGCCTCACCGGGATGCGGCGATGGGCGATCACCGGCGCAGGATCCCACCGACAGGAGCACTGGGTCATCGTCATCCGGCGGTCCTGGTGGATCTATCGGTTCCTTCCATGGTGGCGCATCGTCCGGGGCATCCGGAGCGAGCACCGCCACGGGCACCACGACGTTCGGCGGCTTCGGCGGATCGGGTCGTGCGGTGGCCGCGCACGGCGCAGGCGGGTGATGCGCCGCCACCTCCTCAACCCACGTGAAGATTGGCGCACGATCGCCGCGGAGGCCGGCTACGACTTCCACACCAGCGAAGACGCTCACATTGTCTGGTGCGAGGACGCTGCCTACGCCTTCACCCTCGAGCAGATCGAGCAGGACCTTGAGGCGCCGACGGCCGAGCTGCACCGGCTGTGCCTCGACCTCGCCGCCGAGGTCGCAGAGAGCCCGGCGCTGATGACGCGCCTCGGTATCCCGGACTGGGCCCACAGCCTCGTGACGCGCAGCCACCGCGCCCGCGAGCCGCACCTCTACGGCCGCTTCGATCTAGCCTACGACGGCGCCGGGCCGGCGAAGCTCTTGGAGTACAATGCCGATACGCCGACTGCCTTGTTCGAGACGGCGGTGTTCCAGTGGCGATGGCTGGAGGACAAGCGTGCGAGCGACGCGCTGCCGCCGGGCGCGGACCAGTTCAACTCGGTCCACGAGCGCCTGCTCGCCCGCCTCGTCGAGATCCGGGCCCGGGTCGGCAATGCGCTGCATCTGACCTGCATGACGGAGTTCCCCGAGGACCGCGGCACGGTTGGGTACCTCGCGGATTGCGCCGCGCAGGCCGGCCTGAAGGTGCGCCTCGTCGACGTGTCAGACATCGGCCTGCGCCAGGATGTCGATCGCCAGACCTTCGTCGATCTCGGCGGCGAGCCAATCCGCCTGTTGTTCAAGCTCTACCCGTGGGAGTGGCTCCTACGGGACAGCTTCGGGCCGGCGATCGTCGCCAGCGGCACGACCTTCTTCGAGCCGGCGTGGAAGATGGTCCTGAGCAACAAGGGCATCTTGCCCCTGCTCTGGGAGCGCCACCCCGGCCACCCGAACCTGCTGCCGGCCTACTTCGAGGACGACCCGCGCAAGTTCGAATTGGGGAAGAGCTTCGTCCTCAAGCCGCTGCTGGGGCGCGAGGGGGCCAACGTCACCATTGTCACGAACGGGCAGGTCGCGGCTGCTGAGGACGGCCCCTACGCCCGGAGCGGCTATGTCCGCCAAGCGCTGGCGAACGTCCCCGAGTTCGACGGCCGCCGTGTCGTGATCGGATCGTGGGTGGTGGGCGACGAGTCAGCTGGGATGATCCTACGCGAGAGCGTAGGGGTCATCTCGAACGATACGTCGCAGCTCGTGCCCCATTTCATCGAACCTGAAGACTAGACACGCCTGCCCTTGGTTAAGATTTATGCGTAGCTATTTTCTCTGTCATCCTTAGTACGGTCATACGCTCCTCATCGGAGAGCGATCGAAATGCCTTTATCAGACGCGCCAGAACGATCAAGTCATGATAATCGGCAGGACTGTTCTGTGTTTCGGCATACCCGTCGTGAAACACGGTCATGTTCACGCCGAGCGCGGCCGAGATTGAATTTATGAGGCGTTCGTCCCGCTCGTCATCCGTCAACGTCGCGCCTCCGGAGCCCGGCTGCCCCCATGCCTACCTAGCTACCTAGACGATTATGCCTAACCGAAAACCCTCAGCTACCGACTGAGCCCGGTTGCGGGTTCTCAGTTTGGTGCGCACACGGCGGAGATGGGAGTCGATCCCGTGTTCCGAGATGCCCATGATCTCTCCGATTTCCCAGTCCGTTTTGCCTTCGGCCGCCCACTGCAGGGTTTCACGTTCCCGTGGTGAGAGCTTTGACCGCGTAGCGATAGGCTGGCCTCGCATCAGCAGAGCATGACCGAAGGCGTAGCTCGCGATCAGCGTGAGCATGCCGCGATGCTCCGGAGCGATTTCGAGCTGGGATCCGGCAAAGCTCATCCCCCCGACTTCGCCCTCCATGGTCGTCAGCGGTACCGTGTACCCATCACGAAGATCAAAATCTGCCGCCTCATGCATGACCCGGCTGGCGGTCGTCGTCGCGGGCGGGGGCAGAACAGGATCACTCCAACGGAAGCCGGCTTGTTGCTGGAAGGTCAGCGCGACGATCGGGTCGTGCGTGGCGTACCCCCGGCTGAGGTACCGTGAACGCCATTCCGCCGGCACGCTTTCCATGACTAGGAACTGGCGGTTGAAGCTGACCAAACTCGTCGGCGTCGGGAGAAGCCCCGCGATGATCGCGTCGATGCCGAAGCCCGTGAGCTGTCGCTGCACGGCGGCGATGACCTCCGGGATGCTCCCGGCTCGATCGAGCTCTTTGAGCAGCTTGAGCGTGTGATCGAGGGACTTTCTGCTCACGGCATATCCTGACCACGAACGCTGAGGGCGCCCATCCCGGACGAAGTTAGGGGATGAGACGCCATACATCCAGACGAAGCCGGCGATCGCGCAACGAACATGCCGACACCACGCGTTCGCGTGGTGTCGCGCGTCCGAACGGGCGGGCACACCACGTACAGAGGTGTTTCCATGATCCAAGTCATCACTGCAGCTAATATCGCGCAGAACGCCGAGCTGATGGAACAAGTTTGGCGGTTACGCCACAAGATCTTTGTCGAAGAGATGGGCTGGTCTGCGATCGCACGGGACGACAAGCGCGAAATCGATGAATTCGATGATGAGCACGCCGTCCACCTCTTAGCCGTGGAAGATGACGAGGTGGTCGGATACTCCCGCTTGCTGCCGACTGTACGCCCCTACGTCATGTCGAAGCATCTTCCCCAGCTCTGCGAGGCCGCCCCTCCATCGTCCCCGCACATCGTCGAATGGAGCCGGATCGGCGTCGCCGGCCCGGCACGTACGTCTGGTCGACGGCTCAACCCGACCGCGCTGGCGATCCTCACTGCGATCGTCGAGTGGGGACTACCGCGCGGGCTGAAGGGCTTCGTCTCCGAGATGCCGACGAGTTGGCTGCTGCGGCTGCTCCAACTGCACATCCACGCACTGCCCCTCGGACTTCCGCAGATGATCGACGATGTGGAGATCGTCGCCGTCAACGCGGGCTTCGACGCACGGAGCCTGCGCCAGCTGCAGAAGATGCGTGGGACCACGGAGTCCGTCCTGTCCCCCGAGAGCCGAGTCTCGGCCCGTTTGGCGAGCTGAAGAAGGTCCTGCCGTGCCACGAACGACACCAGTCGATATTGATCCGCAGGACGGCATACGATCGCGTTTAGAGCGAGCGGTCGAGCAAGCCATCGATCTTCGCCGAACGATCGTGGAGCTTCAGGATCCCGCCTTGCGCGAGATTGTCGATGTCGTGCTGATCGAACTCGGGCGTCGTGTGGCCGAGCAGACGCTCCGACGATCCAAACTGAGCTGACGCATCGAATGAGGATCGATGCGCCGGCCGGGCGTCGCCGCATTTCAACCGCCTCCTCCGCCGGATCGAAGGGACGATCCGGCGGAGGAGCTTATCACCACGACACCCGTCCTCTGTGAGCGGGGCCGATGTTCAAGCCAGGCCGCGAAAGGGAAAGAGTTATGCTTGATCACCGCGAACACGAGACACAGGACGTTAGATACGCAGACATCACTGTCGCTATAATTTCAGCCTACGTCTCGAAAAACCATCTCGCGCGCGCTCAGCTTCCGCAGCTCATCGCGGACATTCATCGTGCCCTGTGCTCGTTGGATCGCGGGCTTGTCGTCGAGACCGCGCTGAATAACGAACCCAGCTCACCCACCGCGGCCGAAATCCGACGGTCCATAAGAGCTGAGGCGCTGACCAGCTTCATCGACGGGCGTGCGTACCGAACGCTCAAGCGGCATCTGACTGCTCACGGTTTCTCGCCCCAGAGCTACCGCGCGCGGTTCGGTCTGCCCGCCGATTACCCGATGATCGCTCAGGACTACGCGGCTAAACGTTCGGCACTTGCAAAGGCGATCGGCCTCGGTGTGCCGGGCGCACAGATCGTACGGCAGGCAGCTGAGTAGAGTGCTGAGGATCTCTACAGGCCCGTCGACCAATGATCTTGAGTGTCGCGCGCCACGATTGCCCTTACCGGAGTGATCGACAGCTTGTCATTGACTGGTTCTGCGATGTGGAGGCCGCTGCTTCCCAGAAGGCGACCTTCCGCCCTGGGTTCACCATGGACGCGGGGCAACTGACCGGAACTGGCCGTAAGCGGCTGGTCCGCTTTGGAGCCCAGGCTGCAGAAATGCGGACGTTTCCCGCTGTCTTGAACGCTGCGTTGATCAACGTGGTGTTCTTTGAACCGAGGCAACTACCTTTCCCCGGTGATGCGAATCACGACGTGAACCCAGCGATCAAGATCATCAACATCATCGCCCTGCTGCGATGTACCTACCAACCATGCGCGTGCTGATAGCCGACCCGAATTTCCGAATTCGGCACCCAAAGTTCCGCGCATAATCAACTTAGAGTAACGTGTGGCGACGCCCTTCCGGGTGCCGCCACACTGCTTTCATCGGGCGAACAATGCCTTGAACAGCAACATCTTGCCCGCGGTAAGCTCCGCATCCGCGAACGGCATTTCGGCATTTGCTCGCGGGAGCGGCTGCGGATCTCCGTAGCTTACGCTCGTAAGCCCGAGCCCACTTCGTAGCCCTGAATTCGAGAGGGCCGGCGCTGCTCCCCACGTCGCAGGCGCCGGGAGCAGCATGTACCGGTCACAGATCGGTCGCGTGTCAGCTTTGCGCCCGTGCTAGCCATTCGCCCGTATTTGGCCGCCTTAGAATTCAATTGGCCAACACTGTGAAGGCTCCGCTGTCAGGGAGTCGTGACCCTCACTCGAATGTCTGCGTGAACATGTCGATGAAGGCGCGCACCCTTCTGCTGGCAAGACGAGACGATGCATGAAGCGCCCAAAACTCCAGCGGCTCGCCGACGATCGTGCCCCAGACTGCCAAGCGGCCTGCCTCGATATCGTCGCGCACAAAAAAGCTCGGGAAGAGGGCGGCGCCTGCACCGGCGCGCACGGCGTCGCGGATGATGAGGGTCGAAAGCCGGAGGACGGGTTTTGGATCGATCACGATCCGCTGGCCATCATCGTCCAGAACCCACTGGCGCGCCTCCTCGCCGATTGCGCGTACGACTGCGGGCACCGTTGGCGGCTTGCCGTCGGCGTCGGGCCCCGGCCGCGTCCAGTCGGGCGGCGCGACCACGACGAGACGATCCTTTAGGACAGGGCGCCCGACAAGCTCCTCTTCCGGCTTCGGTCTCGCGCGAATGGCGATGTCGAAGCCTTCCTCGACGACATCGACATAACGGTCGTCCGTGATCACCTCCAGCCCGACCAGCGGATAGCGTGCCACGAACCGCGCCGCGAACGGGCCCATGACTTGCGCGCCGAACATCAACGGTACGCTGACACGAAGCTTGCCCCTCGGCTCCACGCCGCCGCCACGAAAGGTCCGCTCCGCGGCAGCCAGCTCGTCCAGGGGTTCCTGGGTGCTGGCCAGCAGCTCGCGGCCTTCCTGCGTCAACCGAAGTGTCGCACCGCCGCGCTCGAAAAGCCGGGTGCCGAGTTCCACCTCCAGGTCGGCGACGCGGCGCGACAAGGTGGTTTTCGAGCGCCGCATCGCACGGGCGGCGCGTCCGAAGCCGCCGTGAGTTGCGACCGAATGGAAAAGGGCAAGCGCGTCGAGGTCCATCGGGGTGGACCATAATCGGGACGGCCGTCCCAATCCAATCGTCTTGGCACCACGGCTGGGACACCTGACATGGGCGTCGTCATCGGCAGCAAACCTATCGGAGACCCCCATGATCGTCGTCACCACGCCCACCGGCCACATCGGCAGCAAACTTGTCAGCGCTCTTGTCGAGGACGGTCAGGCAGTCCGCGTCATCGTTCGCGACCCCGCGAAACTTCCGGCAGACGTCCGTGGACGCGTCGAGGTGATCGAAGGCTCGCATGGAGATGCCGGGACCATCGACCGGGCACTCGATGGTGCGGACGCGCTCTTCTGGTGCGTGCCGCCTGCACCCCGGCTGACGATGGAGGAAACCTATTCGGGCTTCACCCGCCCGGCGGCGGACGCGGTCGCTCGCCACGGGACGCCGCATGTCGTCGTAGTGACGGGGATTGCGCGTGGCACGCAGTGGGAGGACCAGGCCGGCCTGGCGACTGCCTCGGCTCGAATGGTCGATCTATTTCGTGCAACGAACGCCGCTGTTCGCGGCATCGCCATGCCCAGCTTCATGGAAAATAACTTGATGCAGCTCGATGCGATCCGCGTGGGCCAGTTCTTCGGTCCCATCGATGCTGACAAGAAGCTACCTCATACAGCCACACGCGATATGGCGGACGCAGCCGCGCGCCTGCTGACCGACCGGAGCTGGACCGGCAAGGAGGATGTGCCGGTACTCGGTCCCGACGACCTGTCGTTTAACGACATCGCTGCCATCTTCTCGGACTTGCTTGGCCGGGAGGTCCGCTACCAGCAAGTGCCGTTCGATGCCTTCCAGGCGCAGCTGGTCAACAGCGGAATGCCGGCCGAGTTCGCCAGTGGTTATATCGCGATGATGCGCGCCAAGAACGAAGGCATGGACAATGTAGCAGCGCAAAGAGGTGGGATTACGGGATCGACCAGCTTCCGGGCGTGGGCGGAGCAGACTCTGAAGCAGCCAGAAGCCGCCTGACCCGTGAGCAGACATTCTGAGCTTCCGAGTTGGGTGGGAAGCGGACCCTGACCTCTAACCCTGAAGCTGACGTTCCGCCTTCGACCCAACCCAGTCGCTCACGCGCAGTCGTGCAGCTCCCGAAAGCGGACGTATGTTGTGCCGCTACTATGGAACGGATCTGGCAGCGGCTAGGTCTGTGGGACTGCTCAACGGCCTGTTCGAGACCGGGGACGGTGACGGCGTTCAGGGACCGACAAGCTTCCTCAACCGGTCGAGGTTGGCGAGTTGCTGGAGGGCGTTGTCGCGGTCGGCGGCGGTGAGGCCGAGGATCACCGCTTCCAGGGCGATCAACGTGGTGGCGTGCAGCGCGACCTGGTTGGCACGACCGCGCCGAGCCAGCAATACCACCGTGGCCTGTTGGGCGATGGCGCTGTCCTGCGTATCGGTCACCAAGACGACCCGTAGGCCAAGGCGGCGAGCCTCGGCCATCACGGCCTGAACTTCGCGATAGGGCTGGCCGTAGGCGAGCAGCAGGACCGCGTCGCCGGCTTGCAGGCCGAGAAGTTGATCGGCCATGGCCCACCCGGTGGCGTCGAGGAGGAAGCTGCGCCGTCCCGAACGTGTGAGCTGGAAAGCAAGATACCGGGCGAGGTGCGCGGAGGGACCGATCCCGAACACCCCGATGCGTGTGGCCGGGTGCAGGGCCGTGATCGCGGCGAGGATGGCGGCTCGCCCGGCTTCCGTCCGCAGCGCCTGCATCCCCTCGCGATGGGCGTCCAGGACCGCGTCGATGGCCTGACCCACGTCGTCCCCAACCTCGGCGAGGGTGCGACCCATGTCGGCCGCGGGCGTCCTCCGGTCGTCGAGACCGGCCGCCAGCGCCTGCCTGAGATCCGGTAGCCCATCGAACCCGAGCGCCTGAACGGTCCGGATGACCGTCGCGTCCGAGGTTCCGAGCTGTGCCGCGATCTGAGCAGCAGAACTTGCCACGGCGACCGCGCGGTTCTGGTCGAGGTAGCTCGCAACGCGGGCCAGGGCCGGAGAAAGCGACGGGGTCAGGCGGCTGACCAGAGCGCCGAATTCCTCTTCCATGACCGTCGCCTCCTCGCTCCGTTGGAGCCCAGACTGCCACGACCAATGTAGCGTTACAATCAGGAAACTTGACTCCGGTAGCTCAAGCTACAATTCTGTAGCCGAGCGATCCGCTCGTCCGTGGCCTATCGATTGAGGCGTTCGGAATGACAATCGACTGGATGCATGCGTGGCCGACAGCCCTCGCGGCCTTCCTCGCCTCCGCCGTCGAGTTCGTCGAGGCGCTGACAGTGGTGCTGGCTGTCGGTGCGGTGCGCGGCTGGCGAAGTGCGCTGACCGGCACCGCAGCGGCCCTCGTCGTCCTTCTGGCGGTCGTCCTGCTCTTCGGCCCCCTTCTGACCCGCATCCCGCTGGAGGACGTGCAACTCGTCGTTGGCGGCCTCCTGCTGCTGTTCGGGCTCCGCTGGCTCAGGAAGGCGGTGCTGCGGGCGGCCGGCGTCATCCCGCTCCACGACGAGGCCGCCGCCTACGCCAGAGAGACGGGCAGCCTGCGCACGGCCGGACCGCCCTCCGGTTCCTGGGATGCGGTCGCAATCGCCACCGCTTTCAAGATCACCATGCTCGAAGGCCTGGAAGTCGTGTTCATCGTCGTCGCGGTGGGTACGGGTGGGGTCGGCCTGCTTGTACCCGTCGCAATCGGTGCCGCGGCCGCGCTCCTCGCGGTGGTCGCGCTCGGGCTCGTCCTGCACCGGCCCCTGTCCATGGTGCCCGAGAACACGCTCAAGTTCTCAGTCGGGGTGCTGCTCGCCGCCTTTGGGACGTTCTGGGTCGGCGAAGGTCTTCTGTTGGCTTGGCCCGGTGGCGATTGGTCGATCCTCGGTCTGACCATCGGATACCTGCTCGTCGGCGCGCTCGCAGTCCCGCTGTGCCGGCGCCGCGCGTCGGCCGGTCCCACCCTGATCCTTCGCTGAGACGCTTGCCATGGATACCCTCAAGACCATCCTTCGCGAACTCGTCGGCCTGTTTGTCGACGACGTCGGGTTCGCCGCCGCCATCGTCGGCTGGATCATCCTGGCGTGGCTGCTTTCATCCCTCGTCCTGCCGCCGAGCCCGTGGGGCGCCATCCTGCTCTTCGCCGGACCCGGTGCGATCCTCCTCGAAAGCACCCTCCGGCGCGCGGGGGCACCCCGATGAGCCTTGAACGATCCGCTAAAACCGGCCGGCCAAGGGATACGACCCGTGGCGCGACGGAGCTTCTGCAATCGACCCAGGTCGGCCCGCGCCGGTCCGGCCGCCGCAAGCTCGTGATGATGGCCCTGGTCCTGTGCGTCGCCGGGGGAGTCGCCGCGCTCTACCGAGCATCGCCTCCGCCGCCGTCCACCGCGAGCGCCGCCGCCCCGGCTCCGGTCCCTGCCGTGACAGTCCAAGTCCGCAAGCAGGACGTTCCCATCACCCTGACGGGGGTCGGGACGGTCAACGCTCTGAACGTCGCCACCATCCGCAGCCAGGTTACGGGATACCTGCAGAGCGCTGACTACAAGGAAGGCCAGTTCGTCAAGCGCGGCGACGTACTCGCTCGGATCGACCCGCGCATCTACCAGGCCCGCCTGGAGGAGGCGCAGGCTCAGCTCGCCAAGGATCAGGCGCTGCTCGCCAATCAGAAGACCAACCTCGCCCGCAATGAACCCCTCCTGCAAAAGGGCTTCGCGACGGACCAGCAGGTGGTGAGCGAGCGGGCGATGATCGCGCAGTCCGAGAGCGCCTTGAAGGGCGACCAGGCTGCCATCGACTACGCGCAGACCGAGCTCGATTTTGCGACCTTGCGAGCCCCCTTCGACGGCGTGACCGGCATCCGCCGGATTGACATCGGCAACATCGTCAATCCCACGGACCCGGGCGGCATCGTCGTCCTGACCCAAGTCCAGCCGATCAGCGTGCTCTTCACTCTGCCGACCAGGGACATCGCGGCCGTGCAGGCCGCCCTGACGCATGGCCCAATCGCCGCGATCGCCTATGACCAGTCCGGCGACAGAAAGCTCGACACCGGCACCTTGCTGCTCATCAACAACCAGGCCGACCCCAAATCCGGGACGGTGCAGCTCAAGGCGATCTTCCCGAACGCCGAGCGCCAACTCTGGGCCGGCAGTTTCGTAAATGCCGAGGTGACTACCTCCGTTGAGAAGGAGGCGCTGACGGTCCCAACCAACGCCTTGCAGATCAGCGATAAGGGTCAGTTCGTCTATGTGGTCGGGGCCGACGACACGGTCGCGGTCCGGCCGGTCAAGGTCCAGCAGCGCACCCGTGGCGTCGCGCTGGTCGCGGAGGGCCTGAAAGACGGCGAGACGGTCGTGGTCCAGGGCCAATACCGGCTGAAGCCCGGCACGCGGATCACGCCTGCAACCCCGGACCAGGTCCCGGACGCCTCGGCGGGGATGCTGCCATGAACATCTCCTCCGGCTCCATCCGGCGGCCCATCGCCACCGGCCTGCTGATGCTCGCCGTCGTGGTGCTCGGCGCGATCAGCTACACGCTTCTGCCGGTCGCCTCGCTTCCGAACGTCGACTCGCCGACGATCCAGGTCACCGCGCAGCTGCCCGGCGCCGACCCGAAGACGGTCGCCTCCTCGGTGGCGACGCAGCTCGAACGCCAGTTCGGCCAGATCCCCGGCCTGACCCAGATGACGTCGAGCAGCGGCACCGGCTTCACCCAAGTCTCGCTGCAGTTCGACCGGAACCGGACCATCGACTCGGTCGCCTCCGACGTGCAGGCGGCGATTAACGCCACGCAGGGCCAGTTGCCGACAGCGCTCCTCAACCCGCCGACCTACCGCAAGACCAACCCGGCCGACGTGCCGATCCTGCTGATTGCCATGTCGTCGGACGTGTTCCCGATCACGACCGTGAGCGACTACGCCTCCTCGCTCATGGCCCAGAAGATCTCGCAGATCCCCGGCGTCGGCATCGTCGGCGTCGGTGGCCTGCAGAGCCCGGCCATCCGCATTCAGGTCAGCCCGGCTCAGCTCGCGGCTGAGAACCTCGACTTTGAGACGGTGCGCACCGCCCTCTCCAACCTCACGGTGCTGCAGCCCAAAGGGCAGCTCTACGGCGGCCAGCAGGCCGTGGCCCTGCAGACCAACGACCAGCTCACGACCGCGGCCGACTTCGAGGATGCCATCGTGGCCTACCGCGACGGGGCCCCGATCCGGGTCCGGGACATCGGCCGCGCGGTGAAGGCACCTCAGGACGTCACCATCGCGGGCTGGGTCGGCGAGAAGCCGGCGGTGGCACTCGCCGTACAACGGGCGCCGGGGGCCAACGTCATCGCGACGGTGGCGGCAATCAAGAAGGCCCTGCCGCAGCTCCAGGCCTCCCTACCGCCGGGCATCGACGTGAAGATCACCTCGGACCGGACCCAGACTATCCAGGCCAGCGTCAAGGACGTGCAGTTCACCCTGTTGCTGACCATCGCGCTCGTAGTCGGCGTGATCGCGCTGTTCCTGCGCAAGCTCTGGGCGACGGTAATCCCGGCGATCTCCGTGCCGATCTCCCTCATCGGCACCTTCGCGGTCATGTACGTGCTGGGCTACAGCCTCGACAACCTGTCGCTGATGGCGCTGACCATCGCCATCGGCTTCGTGGTCGACGACGCCATCGTCATGGTCGAGAACATCGTCCGCCACATCGAGGGGGGCGCCACGCCGATGCGGGCGGCGCTCGACGGGGCCGGCGAGATCGGCTTCACGATCCTGTCGATCTCGATCTCCCTCGTCGCGGTCTTCATCCCCCTGTTCCTGATGGGCGGCATCGTCGGGCTGATGTTCCGCGAGTTCGCCGTCACGGTGGCGGTGTCGATCCTCGTCTCGGTGGTCGTCTCACTGACGCTAACGCCGATGATGTGCGCGCGCCTGCTTCCCGGCCATGCGGTTAAGCCGCCCGGGCGCATCTCAGGCCGGCTGGAAAGCTTCTTCACCTGGCTCAACGACCGCTACGACGACGGCCTGAAGGTCGCACTGCGCCACCGCTTCCTGACCTTGCTGACCTTCTTCGGCACCATCGTTCTCACCGGATACCTGTTCTGGACGATCCCGAAGGGCTTCTTCCCGCAGCAGGACACGGGCCTGATCGTCGGCATCAGCGAGGCGGCCCAGGACGTTTCGCCCGCCGGCATGAAGCAGTGCCAGCAGGCCATCCTCGACATCATCATGAAGGATCCGGCCGTGGCGGATGTGGCCGGCTACATCGGCCCCGGCGGTCCGACCGTAACCGAGAACAACGGCCGGGTGTTCATCACCCTGAAGCCGAGCGAACAGCGGGACGTCACCGCCGATCAAGTTATCCGGCGCCTCTCGACAGCCCTCGACCAAGTCCAGGGCATGAAGGTCTACATGCAGGCCGCCCAGGACATCACCATTGGCGCGGTCGTCTCGAAGACGCAGTACCAGTTCACGATGACCGACATCGACCTGTCGGAACTCGACCTCTACGGTCCGAAGCTGCTCGACGCGCTGCAGAAGCTGCCCGAGCTGACCGCGGTCGCCAGCGACCAGCAATCGTCGGCGCGCATGCTCAACGTCGTGGTGGACCGCACTGCCGCCTCGCGCCTCGGCATCGACCCGGCTGCTGTCGACAACACTCTGTACGACGCATTCGGGCAAAGGCACGTCGCGCGCATCTACTTGCCGCTGAACTACTACTACGTCATCCTGGAGGTCGACTCGCACTATCAGCTCGGGCCGAATGCCCTGCAGCGGATCTATGTCAGGTCGCAGGACAACACCGCGGTGCCCCTAAGCCAGATCGCCAGGATCGAGATCGGCACGATGCCGGCGGTGATCAACCATCAGGGCCAGTTCCCGTCCGTGACGCTGAGCTTCAACCTCGCCCCGGGCGCCACCATCGGGGCCGCCGTTGCGGCCGTGCAGAAGGCGGCGGCCGACCTGCACATGCCGACTTCCGTCGCCACCGCGTTTCAGGGCAACGCCCAGGCGTTCCAGACCTCGCTCGGCTCGACGCCGCCGCTGATCCTGGCGGCCCTGTTCGCGGTCTACGTGATCCTGGGGGTGCTCTACGAGAGCACGATCCACCCCCTGACCATTCTCTCGACGTTACCCTCGGCGGGTCTCGGCGCTCTGGCGACGCTGATGCTGGTCGGGCGGCCCCTCGACATGATCGGCATCATCGGGATTATCCTGCTCATCGGCATCGTCAAGAAGAACGGCATCATGCTGGTCGACGTCGCCATCGTGCACGAGCGCGCCGGCGGGAAGTCCGCCGAGGAGGCGATCCACGAGGCCTGCCTGCTGCGTTTCCGCCCGATCCTGATGACGACGCTGTGCGCTCTACTCGGCGGCGTGCCGCTGATGCTCGGCACCGGCACGGGTTCCGAGATCCGCCAGCCGCTCGGCTACGCCATCGTCGGAGGCCTGCTCGTGTCCCAGGCGCTGACGTTGTTCACCACGCCGGTCGTCTACATCTACATGGACAAGATGAGGACCATGCTCGCCTCGCGACGTCCAGTCTGCCTACCCGCAATCCGGTGAAGGAACACAGCCCACTGCACTAAAAAGCCGCTCCCGCACCTACCGAGCCTCGACGCGGGACGACTTCTTCCGCCAGGATATGCCAGCACGAGGCCACTAGACTGCCTAGAAGCAGGCATTTTGTCTTTTTGAGTTGCGTCAGAAGCCAGCGCGACGATGACGTCGGCTTACCTACACTATCGTCCGGAAGCGAATCGGCAGAAATCCACCCTAAACGGCCATCCTGCTTCCGACCCAAGTCGGCCATTCAATGGTCGAAACACGGATCCCGGAAGCGGCCATTGATGGATCGCCGTCTTACGGACAGGGGTTGTATCGTGATCAACCCGAAGACAAGCTTTTGCCAAGCGGGACGTTCGCCTCAGCAGCGCCCGATAGAACATGATGGAGCAGCGCGGACCGCACCTTGGCTTGGCTTCCCGGGATTGTCCGGACCAACACCGCAAGCCGAATAGACACTTCCGATAAAGCCGTCGCCCCCAGGAACCTCGGGGTCCCTATGAGCAGGGTACTGAGCATCTCGTCGGCTTCGACTGCTGCAATCGCCGCCTCGATCACCGCGACGGCGGCGTCGTAGGACACGCCGTGCGGCACGTAGATAGGCACTTCCAGTCCCGCCCAGTCGCGGGAGAAGTTCGTGACAGCCTTGAGCTCGCCGAATGCGACCGTATGCAGATGCCCGTTGTCGTCGCGCAAACGTACGGAGCGCAACGAGAACGCCTCCACCTGACCCTGCAGGCTGCCACTCTCGATAATCTCACCGACCCGGAAGGCATCGTCCAGCAACAGGAAGAAACCGGCGATGATGTCCCGCACCAGCGCTTGCGCACCGAAGCCGATCGTCAGGCCGACTACGCCCGCACCCGCCAGCAGGGGCCCGATCCGCAGGCCGAACGTGGATGCTACGCTCAGGCCGGCCGTGACGACGAGCGTGACGAGCACGACTGTGCGCAGAGCGGGCAGGACCGTGGCGAGACGGTCCGCGCGCGGTTCGCTTCCGATGCGGGCAAGGCCGCGATCAATCAGGGTACGGGCGACCTGCCAAGCCAGGTCGGTTCCGAGGAGGATCAGCAGGGCGGACACGAT
This sequence comes from Methylobacterium sp. E-065, assembly GCF_022829605.1. Lineage (GTDB taxonomy): Bacteria > Pseudomonadota > Alphaproteobacteria > Rhizobiales > Beijerinckiaceae > Methylobacterium. Next base: position 33,826 of record NZ_JAKSYD010000047.1, read on the forward strand.
CTCCGTCGTCAGCGGCAGTCCGATTCCATCGTCCGTTCCAAGCGGGCCTTCGACGAGCAGCAGAAGGGCCGCGATCAGCGCGACGTTGCGGGTCGCGCGCGAGACAATACGTTCCTCGCGCGTCAGAGCACCGGTGCGGTTTGGCCCGAACACGATGGTTCGCGCGATATCGCCCAGGGCCAGCGACAGGACCGGCGCCAATCCAAGCACCAGCACCGCCCAAGCGGCGGTCGACAGATCGGCTTGAGCCAGCAACCACGACGCTCCCGGCACGAGCCCGAGGGCAACCGCGGCCGGGCGCGGAGACCGTTGGTCGGTGGAGCGCAGGGACAGCACCACGGCACCGACGACGATCGGAGCTAGGATCACCAAGACGAGCATCGTTACGCTGGTGACTGCATCCGCCACCTTTTGATCCGCCCCTCCCAATCGCAGCAGTGTCGACAGGAGGAACCCAGCCGCCGCCGCGAGAGCAAGAACCGTGACCCCGTGCTGGGCTCGCCAAGCTGCGATCGTAGGCAGCCCGACTAGACGCAGCCGCGAGCCTCCCGGAGCGAACAGGAAGCGGCTAAAGACGCGCGCACTCCGGACGGCGACAATGGCAAGGAGTGCATCGAGAGCCATGACGCCCGCCACCCCCGGCGGGGCCGCGATGAGGTAGGTGAGGCAGGCCCCGGTCGCGAAGCTGAAGACGAGGCCCTGAGCGAACAGGAGACGCTGTGCCTGCGCCCCAAACCTCTGTCGGGCCGTTGCAAGGGGACTGTCGACGATCCGCTGCATCCAAGTCGCGGCCCAACGCCAGAACAGCCGTTCCGCAAGCCAGGCTCCGAACCAGAGTAGAAGCAGTCGGATGACGAGCGCGGAGAGCGTCGTTCGGTCGTCGGCAAGGAGCCTGGTAGCTGCCACTCCCGTTGCATCCGGGACACTGGGCGCCGTCGCTGCCAACTCCCTCGCCCGTTCACGAACGGCACGAAGGTGCTGGTCGACATCGCGGCCAAGACTGAGATTGCTCGGCCCGACTGCGGGGGTCTGCGCCCAAACTGCGGTTGTGGAGGTCGAAAGGGCGACAACAACCAAAAGGGATCGGAGGTGGGATCTCACCACGGCCAACGCACACGCATGGACTTCAGACCTGCTCCATGCCGCAGGATGGTTCGGACGTCACCTTTCCGGATCAGCACGCAGCCGCTCCTACACGAGCTTGGCTATTATGCCATCGGATCGGCCTAGATCGTGACCTCAGCGCCACCTGGATCGGCGCGGAAAGTCCAGGCGCCGCCGCTTCTGAAGGTTGAAGCCGTCCCGAACGTATCCTCCATGAACTGCATGTGCGTGACCTTACCTTCTGCCAACCTCGCAAAGATGGCGACCGGCGAGGTCAGCGTCTGGTCCATGACACGCGAGCGGAAGGTGCAGCTCACGAACACGGCGACCCGCTCATCGGAACCGAAGGCCTCCAGCACGTCGAAGGCCAGGATTTCCCAATGCCGATTGACGTTCACGAACGTCTCCACGATGGACTGCGCGCCGGTATGCGATCCGCACCAGGGCATGATCTGCTTCAAGTCGGGATTGTCGTAGTTCAACGACACGTAGGTGGCGTCGGGCGCCACCAACTCGGCGACCGTCGACGGATTGGCAGCATCTGCCAGGAGGGCCAGGACCGTTTCGACCGGTGTGCGCATCGTGTCTTACCCTCGTTGCTGCCGCGGAACGCGCCCGATGATCCGTGGCGGTCGGTGAGGCGAAAGGGATCGTGCCCTGTCAGGGCAGGACGACGATCTTCCCGCCGGCGCTGTTCTCCTCCATGGCGTGATGCGCCTCGGCGATCTCATCGAGCTTGAAGGTGCGGCCGACCTGCACGCGCAGGCTGCCCGCCGCGACCTGTTCCACGAGTTCCTGGAGTGGCGTGCGCATGAAGTCCGTGACGCCGCCATCGTAGGTTGTCAGGCACACCGCGCTCGGGATCACGTCCATCGGGCTGAAGTCCGGCAATGACCATCGGTCGCCGACCATCCCGGTCATGCAGACGATACCGCCGGGCTTGGCGCAGCGAAGCGAGTCCTCCAGCGTCGTCGCGCCGACCAGTTCGAGCACCTTGTCGACGCCGCCTGGGCAAACCTCAGAGACCTGCGCGGCTATCGCGCCGGTATCGACGAAGATCTGATCGGCGCCGTTGTCTCGGAGCATCTGCGCGCGATCGGCGCGGCGAGAGGTGGCCGCGACGTGGACGCCGTGCGCCTTGGCGATGGCCGCTGCGGCAAGTCCGACCGAAGTCGTGCCACCGCGGATGAGCAAGCGCTCACCGGGCTGGAGCCGCAAGGCGGTGAACAGCGAGCCCCAGGCGGTCTGTAGCATCTCCGGCAACGCGCCCAAGACCTCCCAGGACAGGTCGGTGCTCAAGGCCTGCACCTGCCCGGCCGGGACGCGGACGTATTCGGCATAACTGCCGTCGAACTTGCGACCCATGCCACCCATTGCCGTCGCGACCGTGTCGCCCACCGTGAAGGTGCCTTCGGGCGCGGCCACCACGGTGCCGACGGCCTCGATGCCGAGCACGCGCGGGAAAGCGACGCCCGGTGACTGGCCGCGGCGGGTGAACAGCTCCGAGCGGTTCAGGCCGAAGGCGCCCACCCGGATCAACACCTCGCCCGCGTGGGGCTCGGGCTTCGCTACCGTCTCGACCTTCAACACTTCCGGCCCGCCGGCCTCGCGGATGACCGCGGCTCTCATCGTTGCCATCGTCGTACTCCTGAGACGCACGTGTAGCGGACGCCGTTCAACCTTCGCCCTGCAAGAGGTTGGTGTTGAAGACGTACAGGGTGATCTTCCAGGCGCCATCGATCCTGCGCAGTACGAAGCACTCACGGTTCAGGTCGACGACCTGCTTGCCGTCTTCCAGCACCGTCGCTCCCTTGTGGTGGTAAGTCCGCACGACGGCTGTCTCGCCCTGGTCGTCGATGCCGGCGTAGCCGAACGTGGTCGTGAACCGGGCGACCCGGAACAGGGCCGCGTAGGCATCCCGCTTCTCCTGGAGCGTGGCGAAGGTGGGTTTGTCGTTCCACTCCGTGACGCCGTCGGGTGCGAACAGGTTCAAGATGCCGTCAGTGTCGCCGGCATTGAGGAACGTTTCATAGCGGTGGACCACGTCGTAGGCGACACGCTGCCCTGCCGCGACCGTCGGCTCGGCTGAAAACACGAAGGGCTCCCCGCTCTGATCCGCCGCATTGACCGATACGAGGGGAGTGCCGACGAGCGTCGCGGCAAGGAAGAGGATGCGCACGCACAAATGGACCGGCATGCCTTCATACCTCCGTTCGGATGAGGGCGCGGCGTGCGTCGAGGCTGAACCCGGTCGCGCCGGCGCGGGCGAGCAGCAGAAAGCCGCCGGCCATGGTGAGGTTCTTCAGGAAGTTGATCAGCTGGTTCTGGTCGGCGAAAGCAGTATGGAATATCGCCGCCGTGAGTAGGCACCACCCTGCCAGGCACAAGCCGAGCGGCCGGGTCCAGAGGCCGAGCAGGAGCAGCACGCCTGCGCCGATCTCGAAGGCGGCGGCCGGCCAGACCAGCATGGCAGGGACGCCATAGGCGGTCATGTAGCCCTGAGTGGCGGCAACGGCGGTGAGCTTGCCGATGCCGGACACCAGGAACAGGGCCACCATCAAAGCCCTGGCTGGTACGTCGACCCATCTCGGGAAGGCGGACTACATCGCACGATTGCTCCTGCTCATGTCGCGTACGCCATCCCGTGATCTGCCGATGGCCATAGGCATCATCACGATGCGGCTTCAGGCGGCCTTCACCGCGAGGGAACGCACTACGAGCGATTCAACCTGCCGGACTACCTTCTCGGCCGCGTCGGCTGAGCCAGCGTAGCTGAACACCACGTCGACGCCGTTCTCGGCCAGCAAAAGGACGATTGCCGCGCCGATGCCCCGGGAACCACCGGTGACGAGCGCAACCTTCCCGGAAAGCTTGCCGGTCATGCTGATCAATCCTGAATAGCCGAATTGGGGGACGGCTTCGGCGCTCACGACAACCGGGACCGACCCGTCCAATGCCCCGAGTCCGTTGGGTTGCTATGGCGCGGGAGGATCGGTCGGCGAGAAGCTGTAGCGGGCGATCCGCCAGCGTCCGTCGTTGCCTTTTTGCAGGATGAAGAGCTCCTGGTTCGCTTCGCGGGTCGTCTTTCCGGTGGAATGGTGGAGCGTCGACCCGGCCGAGTTCGTGCGCACGAACGCCCAGGTCGGGGCCATTGAGACGACCTCGACGATGTCGAACCTCACGTCGAACTTTAGCTCCTTAAACACCGCGTCGTAGGCCTGACGTACCGCCGCCTGTCCAACGAAGGAGGGCGTGTAAGGTGCCATGAAGATGCCGTCGGGTGTGTAGAGCGGCAGCACGTCGGCAGTCTGACCGCCATTTAAGGCGGAGTTATACGACGACAGCGCGGCGCGGATTGCGGCCTCGTCACTGGTGTCCTTAGCTACGGTCGTCGATGGACCGCCGAACGACTGCGCTATGCTGGCTTGAAACGGGATCATGGCAAAAGCAGCAAGGAAACAGGCTGCAGTCATACGAACCCTCATTCACGATACTCCGGCGTCTGCTTAGGATGCTCCATGAGTATGTGATATCGCATTACCCCATAAGCCGTTCATTTTGGGATGGCCTATCCCACATATGGGACAATGATGCTTGACCTGAATGCGCTCTTCATCTTCGCCAAGGTCGTTGAAGCTAACAGTTTCGCGATGGCCGCTCGTTTGCTGCGCATTCCGACTTCGACCGTCAGTCGGCGCATCGCCGAACTAGAGAGCCAACTCGGCGTTCGCCTCTTGGAGCGCTCGACACGGAGCCTGCGCCTGACCGACGTTGGGTCAGTTGTATTGGAGCAGGCGCGACGAAGCATTGAGATCAGCGATGGGGTGCTAGGCCTCGTCTCGAACCGGATGACCGACGTATCGGGTGTCTTGCGCATCGCGTCGCTGCCGAGCATCTCCGACACGCTCGTGGCTCCGCTGGTGGGCGCGTTCCAGGCGGCCTATCCAAACGTGCAGGTCCAGGTGATCGGCCCCCACAGGGTGGTCCAAGGTTAAAGTTAGTGCGCAGTAGGCCGCTCCACCACGGTTAGCTTGGCCGGCGGAGCTGGTCGGGCGAGCGCAGCCGGCCAAGCGGTGAAGGCTGGCATGA
>NZ_JAKSYD010000048.1 GCF_022829605.1 Methylobacterium sp. E-065
GGATCGTGGCGGGTACAGCCACAGACCGACCACGTTGAAGCGTGCGATCTACGGTCGATCTTACCGTGCGTTCTGCCATCGAATCGTGACGGCTCCGTAGGCCACGTCGCCAGTCGCGTCCGATTCGTCTTCCGGGCCGAAGGATCGAACGAACTGACGCACTACCACACCATCGCGCGTGATCGACCACTCGAACCGTCCGGGCTCCTTCGCAGAGGGCGTCACGCGCAGGGTGTGCGGGTTCGGATTGAAGGTGATCATCTCCACCATGTGGGGGCACACCAACCCATCCACGAGGAGCGAACGGCAAGGCAGGCCGCTGGCGAAGCGATGACGACGCTGATGCACGGCGGATCGCCCGAGACGGTCATCGCCCGCTACCGCGAGCACGTCGCCTTCAACACCAAACGCCTGTCGGCCTAGCTCGCGGCATCAGTCACGCCTCGCTTGCGCGCTCGCGCGGTCGACGACTGCCCGCAACGCCGCACTGCCTTCCATCCCGAACCAGGCGCGCAACATGCTGGTGGTCTCAGGCGTGTCGTCCGATCGCTCGCGGAACAGATCAGCGTAGCGGGTCAGCTCACGCTCCATGAACAGGTCGAGGTAGGAGGCTCCCCTGGTTCGCGCGAGATCGACGAGGACATCCTCAAGAACGCGCCGCATCATCTCGCCGACCATGGCCAACACGTACACCGCCTCAGGGCTACCTTGTTCGGGTTGGCTCATGATCTACCCCCGTTGTCCGGCCCGTGGCGTCCCTTTCGGCTTCTGAGGGCAGCATGTCCTATCTGGTCGCCAGCGAGATCGCTCACACCGACTTCAGATGCCGTCGCAGCCAGCGCGTCGCTTCTTCCAGGCTCGGGAAGGTCGGAGCCTTTTTCCCCTGCAGCCGGCCGAAGCCAACCTCGAAGAACCAGCTTCCGACCTTGTCGTGCTCCGGCTCGGCGAGGCGCACCAGCACCGCCACCAGCAGGCCGTTGGCCATT